>JAUNKY010000014.1 GCA_030532515.1 Actinomycetaceae bacterium | reverse complement strand
CCACGTTCAGTCATCCCTGAAGCCAGAAACAACCAGGACCATCTACTTCACCCACTACATTCAACAGTTTCAAACCCCAAGAACTTAAGCACTTAAACTCCCCCACCCACCACCTACGATACATAAACGAATCTCCAAACGACGCCCATAAAACCCAAGGTTAAGTCCATAAACACGCTTTTATTAACTTAACCCGGTTCTTATTAACTCCCCCGGTTTTATTAGCTCCCTCCGGTTTTATTAGCCCCACCTTTTAGCCCCGTACCTGACCATATTGAAGGTCATTGGGTTATAAGTAGCGCGCCACCACCTCCAACCCCCGCGCCTGCTCCAACAACAGGCGGTCATTAGGGTTATAAATAGCGCACCACCACCTTGTTTCCCTCGCGCGCTAGCTAAAACCCCCAAAACACGCAATTTTAGGCGTTTAAACCCGTTAAAGGTAGCGAGGGACGCTAAAACTACGCTCCCGCGCAAGCTACACAATAGTTTCCAATGACAAAGCCCCACTTATAGGCACTTAACCCACGAAAATAACCTCTTAACCAACCACGACACGCCAGTTTATTGACACACGCTGACACTAAACCGATAAACATACACAAATTTTGGAACATGGCGCTAAATTCTTAATCTCGTATTGTTATTCTATCCTCAAAGGGGTATCCAGTTCGTAGCTTATAGGAACCGTTATAGGTAGTAAAAAAGGGGCGAGCTGACTTTGCAACTCGCCCCTTTTTACCCTCGGGATTATCCCGTGCTTTTATAAGTAAAACAGCTTTGAAAGTTTACTTTGCAAGCGTAGCTATATTTCAGTTTCGGAAGCGACGCCCCAAGGAAACTGCAGCAGTTCCGATCAGCGCAAGTAGCCCGGCGAAACCACTTAACGCTAGCAGTTCACCAGTACCAGTTTTTGGTAGTTCTGCCTTAGCTTCAGGCTTCTTTTCTGGAGCCTTAGGAGCCTTAGGAGCGTCAGGTTTCATTTCTGGTTTCATCTCCGGAGCCTTCGGAGCATCACCACCAGGCTTCATGGGATCAACTTCAGGCTGCTTCGGAACATCACCAGGAGCACCAGCCTCAGGAGCCTTCGGAACATCAGGCTTCACTTCCGGAGCCTTCGGAGCATCACCACCAGGCTTCATCGGATCAACCTCAGGCTGCTTCGGAACATCACCAGGAGCACCAGCCTCAGGAGCCTTCGGAACATCAGGCTTCATCGGATCAACCTCAGGCTGCTTCGGAACATCATCACCCGGTTGCATATCTACTTCTGGTTCCTGTACCTTGCCACGAACAGTAGGCGTGTACAAGCCGATACCGAAACGGTTTTCTTCATCTAGAAGCAGAACTTTAGCTGGATCAGCAACGCCCACAAAGTCGGCATTTGGCTGGAAAGTAACTACGCCAGTTGCAGGAACAATAGTGTACGTACCAATCGCTTTACCGTTCTTAGTGGCCGGAATCTGAGTATCTTCTTTAGGTTCGTTCTTTTCATCTAAAAGAGCTGCTGGGCGCGCTGCGCTTGGCTCAACAGCCTGACCGTTGAAAGAGAAAGTTGGCTTTCCAGTCTGTGGCTGCCCTGGGGCACCTTCCGAAGTAGCGTTTTGTACTTCAAGACGAGTTGCCACCACGGTTGGCGTGTATGTGGCAATTGCGGATTGATTAAATTCGTCGCGTAACTTCACGCTTACAGGATCGGCTGTACCCACGAAATTAGGAGTTGGGTCAAAGAAAACTTGTCCGGTTTCTGGAACTAAAGTGTAGGTTCCGACGACTTCCCCACCTTTGTTTGCCGGAATCTTTCTATCAGGAATATCTTCTCCAGATGGGGAAACAAAGGTTGCTGGGTGCTCGGCAGAAGGAGAGATAGTCTTCCCTTCCCGTTTGATAAGGGGGGTGCCAGACTGCCGCTCACCCTGGGGACCTACGGAAGTGGCGTTAAAAGGAACTACTGCAAGTGGCTTCGGAGCCACTTGATCTGCAGCTACCCCGTTTCCGTTGCCGGGAGCTGGTTCAGGTACCGGATTAGCTTCATTCGCAATAGCTGGGCTTGCGGCAAGAGCCAGCATGCCGGCAATCGCAGTAGCCTTCATGAAGCGAGTCTTCATTTTCTCATGCTCTTTTCTTTATATCTATTTTATTTGGGTTATATTTCCAACCCAACCGACGACAACTATCGTCAGCTATTTTTTCTACTTGAGAATATGCAGATAGATTTTAGTCCCAGAACTTCACGAACACTAAATCCTATATAATAACTGCTTCACTTGAACTACCTCTGAGGCAGTCATTTCCTTAAATAAGCCAACGTACGCATTCGACACTCTTCTTGGAAAACAGAGCGGTTTCAACGCTCTTATGACCAGAACCTTCGCGTTATTCTTGACTGAGCTAATCGCATATAACGAAAGTCCTGCAAAAGAAGCTATCTTTTGCAGGACTTTCGTTTACCTGTTTACTTTAGGTTACTTAATGTAACCAACGTTTTCAGGAACCATTGAACGGTTGCCGAAGGCACCGTAGTTAGCCAAGTTATTTGGCACAGCAGTGAATTCCATACGACGGTAAATTGGAAGAGTCATAACTTCATCCCAAATTTCTTTATCCGCGGCGTTTGCGAATTCAATGCGCTTTGCCTTATCCAGTTCAACGTCTGCCTTTGCACGTAGCTCTTCAATCTTTTCAGAACATACGCCAGAGTAGTTGTTGGAAGACTTGCAGCCGTAGATCTGACCAATGTTGTTCATTGGGTAAGCGGTGGATACCCAGGTGAAAGCTACCACACCGAAAGAACGATCTTTCAGCACGTTAGAGAATTCAGAGCTTGCAATGTTCTTGAAGACTACATTCACGCCGATCTTTTCCATATCAGCCTGTAGCAGCTTACCTTCATTTTCAGAAGTAACAATACCGGTAATCATTGCGTACTCGATCTTCAGTTCTTGACCGTCCTTAGTACGGAACTTCTTACCGTCTTCCAGCTTCCAACCCAGTTCATCCAGTTCTTTTGCTGCACGTTCTGGATCATACTTGTAATCACCAGAGTTATCCTTGTAGCCTTCCTGACCAGGCAAGAAGAAGTGGTTACCCAGCATCAGCTTAGCTGGCTCAACTGGCAGACCTACCAGGTCAGATTCTGCAATAGCCTCACGGTTAATACCACGCACCAAAGCCTGGCGGAGCTTCTTATCAGCAAGCAAACCGGACTTAGAGTTCCAGGTGAAGTGACGCCACTGAGAGGAACCAGCTTTGCGGATTACGTGATCTGGACGCTGCGAAGCTTTTGCCAGCTGGTCTGCAGTTACCAAGGTGCTGGCAACGTCAGTTTCAGAGTTACCGAATGCGGAAGCTAGCAAGTCGCCTTCCAAAACATGGAATTCGACGGTGTCAAGCTTTGCGGTTTCGCCCCACCAGTTTGGATTACGCTTCAGGTAAACACGCTGAGTGGTCTTATCAATGCGGTCCAAAGTGAATGGTCCAGCTAGCCAATCAGCGTTCAGCGTATCTGCTTGCGCATCAGCAAATACCTTAGGGTCGCTTACGGATTCTGCGTTGTTAACGCTAGAAAGTGCGGCCTCCCAGTCTGGGTAAGTAGATTTGAAGGTGAACTTAACTTCAAATTCGTCGGCGCCCTTCTCAACCTTTTCGATTAGGCTTAATCCGTCAGTAGATGCACAGTCAAATGCTTCATTTGTGCCGTTACAAGCGTTAACAGTGGCTTCGTAGTCTTTCCAAGTGATTGGCTTACCATTATTCCACTTAGCCTTAGGATTTAGCTTGAAGGTAACTACCTGAGGAGTTACATCAGCGGGGGTAACTTCAGCCGAAACCAAATAGTTTGGGTTTGGTTTTGCAACTGCTGACTCATCCAGAATGAAGTTTCTAGGAGCCGTGAAGTTCAGGATTTGCGTAAGGCTGTTGTTAGAGCCAGATGCGTGAGCAGGGTTCCACTGGGTTGGCATATCGTTAATGCCGACGCGTAGTTTACCGCCGTCTGCAAGTTCAGAGCGGTCTTTAGGGTTGATATCAGAAAGTGCTGGAGCGTCGGTTACTGCATTTTGAGATACTGCACCCCCGCCACAAGCAGATAGTCCAAGAGTTGCGGCAGCCAGTGTGGCTACCAGCGCGTATGAAGTACGCTTCACTATTTTCCTCCGTTTTGGTTGTTGAAAATCACTTTAGGAAAAGCTGAGGAACTTAACCTTAAGGTCTGTTCTATCCTATCGCTACTTGCTATTCAACTGAGAGCGCAGTTCTATATGTGGACTCTTCTTAATCGAATCGAAACTCTACTTTGCTTTTTATTTAGAGTTCATTGGGTTTTGCTTTTTGAAATCACCAGGTTTTGTGATTTTTCTTTTATATTTTTCGAGGGCGGCGGTTTTAACTTTTTGCTTCGTAAAGTATTGCATTTCGAATGACAAAGCACCCGCACAGTTTAACCTGTGCGGGTGCTTTATTATATTTCAGTATCTGGTCAATCCAGGATTACTTCTTTACGTAACCAACGTTTTCGTAGACGATGGAGCGGTTACCGAATGCGCCGTAGTTAGCCAGAGATTCTGGCACAGCGGTGAACTCCATACGACGGTACAGTGGCAGGGTCATTACTTCGTCCCAGATAACTGCGTCTACTTCGTTCACGTATTCAATACGCTTTGCCTTATCCAGTTCAACGTCTGCCTTTGCGCGTAGTTCGTCGATCTTTTCGTTACATACGTTGGAGAAGTTGGAGTCGGACTTACAACCGTAGATCTGACCAATGTTGTTCATTGGGTATGGGGTACCAACCCAGGTGAAGGCAATGATGCCGAACGCGCGTTCTTCAAGAATCTTACCGAAGTCTTGTGATGCTGCGTTCTTGAAGACTACGTTAACGCCGATCTTTTCCATGTCAGCTTGTAGTAGCTTACCTTCATTTTCAGAAGTAACAACGCCGTTCATCATCAAGTATTCGATCTTCAGTTCTTGACCGTCCTTAGTGCGGAACTTCTTACCGTCTTCCAGCTTCCAACCCATTTCGTCCAGTTCTTTAGCTGCACGTTCTGGATCGTACTTGTAGTCAGCGGAGTTATCCTTGTAGCCTTCCTGACCGGGCATGAAGAAGTGGTTACCGAGCATCAGTTTAGCTGGCTCAACTGGCAGACCTACCAGGTCGGACTCAGCAATAGCTTCGCGGTTGATGCCACGAACCAGGGTCTGGCGGAGCTTCTGATCTGCCAACAGGCCGGACTGAGAGTTCCAGGTGAAGTGGCGCCACTGTGGGGAGCCAGCCTTACGGATCTGGTGATCTGGACGCTGCTTTGCCTTGGATAGTTGGTCTGCAGTTACCAGAGTACGCGCAACGTCGGTTTCGTTGTTACCGAATGCGGATGCTGGCAGGTCGCCTTCTAATACATGGAATTCGACGGTGTCAAGCTTTGCGGTTTCGCCCCACCAGTTTGGGTTGCGCTTCAGGTAAACACGCTGTGTTGCCTTGTCTACACGATCCAAAGCGAAGGGGCCGGTTAGCCATTCAGGGTTTACACCGTCTGCCTGCGCATCGGCGAATACTTTAGGATCGGAAACGGCTTCCTTGTTGGAAACGCCAGAAAGCAAAGCTGTCCAGTCTGGGTAAGTGGATTTGAAGGTAACTTTCACTTCAAATTCGTCGGCACCCTTTTCAACTTTTTCAACCTGGTCGTAACCGTCGGTGGCAGCACAGTCGTATGCTTCATTGGTACCGTTACATGCGCTTATGGTAGCTGCGTAGTCTTCCCAGGTAATTGGGTTGCCGTTGTTCCACTTAGCCTTAGGGTTCAGCTTCAGAGTGACTACCTGAGGGGTTACACCTGGCTCAGTAACGGTTGCTGATTCCAGGAAGTTTGGGTTAGGGGTTGCTACTGCCGCATCATCCAGGTAGAAGTTCTGAACGCCCATCCAACCTAGAATGTTTTTCGTATCGTTGTGGTTGCCGTTGGTGTGCATTTCATTCCACTGGATTGGGAAAGATCCAATCCCAATACGTAGGTTGCCACCGTCCGCAATCTGATCACGTTCTTTAGGGTTGATATCGGACAGGTTTGGTGCGTTAACAGCTTCTTCTGCCACGTTGCCACCACATGCTGACAATCCAAGCATTGCTACTGCTGCAACTGCTACAAGTGCCTTTGCTGAGCGCTGCACGTTTTCCTCCTAGTAGTTATCTTTTAGGTCATTCCGGAAGCTAACTATATTTATGTTGTATTCCGAAGTTGAATACTACTCTAGCGTAAAGAAAACGTAAAAGCGAAATCAAAGTAGGGAAATATTGAGCAGTTTTATCTAATCTTTATAAATGGTCTCAAATAATGAGAATTTATAACATTTCCCTAACATATTACGAATATTAGCCTATTTAAACCGCCCTAACGCAAGGATCTACGACAGTCCTAAGAACAGTAAAGAAAGCTTCAATCTTTTGGTAGCGTTAGGCAGTACTTAACTTTACGGAGTTAGCACTGAAGCTATCTGCAAACACTAAACCTTTCATAGGCGTTAGCCATCTTCTGAGCCGGCCACGCAAGGCAAAGTTAAGGCCCCACTCTTTTGAGCGGGGCATTAACTTACTATGTTTAGAACACAGTCACAACTTCTGGGTAATGACATGCATTCTTAGAGTCCAGATCAACAGCAACATCACGCAAGTCTGGCATAGTTTCCAAACACAGTGCCTGTTGTTCACCGGAAAGTGTCAAGAACTTCTGGCAACGAGTGCGGAAGCGACAACCTGTTGGAGGGTTAGCAGGTGAAGGCAAATCACCTTGCAAAATGATGCGTTCACGAGTACGTTCCTTCGCTGGGTCAGGAATTGGAATCGCAGAAAGCAATGCCTGCGTGTACGGGTGGCGAGGACGGTCGAAAACTTCCTCAACATCGCCAATTTCTACGATCCTACCCAAGTACATAACTGCAACCCGGTCTGCAATGTGGCGAACCACAGACAGGTCGTGAGCGACAAACAGGTAAGACAGACCCAACTTCGCACGTAGTTCTTCAAGCAAGTTAATCACACCAGCTTGAATAGAAACATCCAGTGCAGATACTGGTTCGTCCAAAACCAGCAGCTTAGGTTGCAGAGCTAAAGCACGGGCAATACCGATACGTTGACGCTGCCCACCAGAGAAGTGTCGTGGGTACCGGTTCAAGTGAGAAGGTTCCAACCCAACCAGCTTAATCAACTCAGTAACCCGACCGGCGATGTACTCTTTGTTGTAGCCGTTATACTTCAAAGGCTCAGCAATAATATCGAAGATTGGCAGACGCGGATCCAAGGACGCCATTGGGTCCTGGAAAACAACTTGCAGATCCTGACGGATTTCCTTTCGGTCCGCGCGTTTCATTGTGGCAGTATCTTTCCCCAGAACGACAATATTGCCGCCCTCGGGATCCTTTAAGTCAAGGATCTCAAGCAAAGTCGTGGTTTTACCACAACCTGATTCACCTACCAACGCCAGGGTTTCGCCGGCGCGAATATCCAAGGAAATACCGTCAACCGCATGAACGGTACCCACGCGTCGCTTGAACACAGCCCCCTTCATCAAAGGGAAGTACTTCTTCAAACCTTCAACACGCAAAACTTCTTCGCGCTTGAGACGATCCGCATCCAAAGTAGATTCAGAGATCAACTCAGGAATAGGATAGATGTCCTTATAGGTCATCTGTTTGGAAACGATCTCTGCAGCTCGCTTACAAGCTACGCGATGTTCATCTTCAACACGGGTAGCGTCTCCGTTAGAAATTACTTCTGGAGACAGTACCAAAGCTGGCTCACCGTCCAAACAGGTGTCAACTGCCAACGGACAGCGAGGTGCAAACGGACAGCCAGTTGGCTTCTTTAACATCGAAGGCGGGTTACCTTCAACTGGTGCCAAAGCTTCATTGGAAGACATATCTGGACGAGGCAACGAGCCCAACAACCCAATGGTGTAAGGCATCGTTGAACGGTAGAAGATGTCATCGACTGGACCAGATTCCACACAACGACCTGCGTACATAACTGCAACGCGGTCCGCCATGCCGGCAACTACCCCCAGGTCGTGGGTAATCATGATTACCGCAGCGCCGGTTTCACGCTGAGCCGTCTTTAAAACTTCCAGAATCTGTGCCTGAATAGTCACATCCAGAGCCGTAGTTGGCTCATCGGCGATAATCAAGTCCGGGTCATTCGCAATTGCCATTGCAATCATCGCGCGTTGGCGCATACCACCAGAGAACTCGTGCGGGAACGCTTTAATACGGATCTCAGGGTTAGGAATACCTACCACACCAAGTAACTCAACTGCCCGCTTGTAGGCAGCTTCCTTAGACATATCCTGGTGGATCTGCAGAGCTTCAACAATCTGGTCACCGACAGTGTAAACCGGAGTTAATGCAGACAAAGGATCCTGGAAAACCATAGACAGTTTGATACCACGTACATTGGACATCCAGTTATCGTCTTTATCCAGAAGTTCAACGCCGTGTAGTTTCACAGAGCCTGATACAGAAGCAGACTGATCCAGCAGACCCATAACGGCCATAGAGGTAACAGACTTACCAGAACCGGATTCACCTACAATGCCCAGAACTTCACCGGCATTAACTGTAAAGTTAACGCCACGAACTGCGTGGACCTTGCCATCTTCAGAGGGGAACGTAACCTTCAGGTCAGTTACTTCCAGAACTGGCACACCTTCGGTGCGCTGAGGAAGCTCAAGTTTGCTGGTTTCCTCTACTTTGTTCTTTTTGCTCATGCTTTGCCTCCGGACTTAGATGATGGGTCAATCGCGTCGCGCAGACCATCACCGATAAAGTTAACGAACACCAGGGACAGGGTCAGCAAAGTAGCTGGAGCCAAGAAGATCCATGGCGAAGTAGTAGTCAAAGACTGACCTTCTGCGATCAACACACCCAAGGAAGTGTTAGGTGCCTGCACGCCGAAACCGAAGTAAGACAGTGCGGTTTCACCCATAACTGCGGAAACAAAACCCAGCGCAGCGTCGATGATCAGGTAGGAAGCCACGTTAGGAATAATGTGGCGAGTAATGATTACGTATGAAGGCACCGACATGTAACGGGCCGCGGTGACATAATCCAAGCTCTTAACCGACATAGTTAAGGAACGAACCACACGCGCAGAGAGCATCCAGCCGAACGCTGACAGCAACAGAATAAACACGAAGATAGACCCCTTCGCACCACCAGCACGCTGAGAAATAGTTGCAATCAGCAAGAAGGAAGGAATAACCAGCAAAAGGTCAATAAACCACAAAATTACCTTGTCTACGACCTTACCGAAGTAAGCTGCAGTGGAGCCGATAATCGCAGCCAAAGTAGTCTGAATCAAAGAAACACAGACACCGATAATCAACGACTGGCGCAGACCCTGTACGGTCAAAGCAAAAACGTCACGACCACCTTGAGTTGTACCAAAAAGGTGAGATGCTGATGGGGGCTTCAAAAACGCGGTGTTATCAACTTCTGCGTAATCCCAAGGGCTCAAGATAGGACCCAAGATAGCCAGCATGACGATAGTTAGGAAACCGAATAAACCGACCTTTGCAGTGGTAGATCGAAAGAAGCGCCGACGAACCAAAGCCCCACGGCTTAGGTGTGCTTCATTCTTTTCTACCGTCGCTTCAGCAACTTCTTCAGTAGCAGTTTTCTTCTCAGCCATCAGTCACCTCAGCTCACGCGAACACGTGGGTCAACCACGACAATCAAAATATCGGACAAGAGTGCACCAGTAAGGGTAGAAACACCAGAGAAAGCTACAACTGCAGCAGTGGCGTTAATGTCCTGGCCAGTGATGGAGTTAACCGAATACTTGCCCAGGCCGTGCCAGCCGTAAACAGATTCCGTAATAGTTGCCCCCAAGAACAAGCCTGCAATAGCAAAAGCAAAGAAGGTTGCCATTGGAACCATAGAGGTACGCAGCGCATGGCGTACCACAGCCTTAGACTTACGCAACCCTTTAGCGCGCGCGGTACGTACATAGTCAGCTCCCAAGGTATCGAGCATCAAGTTACGCTGATAGCGGGAGTAGGATGCGATACCGGAAAGCGACATTGCGAACGTCGGAAGCAACAAGTGTTGCGCGCGGTCAACAATCCATGCCCCCGGGTAGTCACCAATCTGACCAGTCTCACCAATATATTCAAAGAAGTTAGTGCCCGTAGCCAAGTTAAACTGAGTTGCACCAATCTGCAACAAGGTTGCAGTAACAACTACCGGAGTAGAAAGCACAATCAAAGCCACCAAAGTGATGGTTCGGTCAATCCAGGTGTACTGCTTAGTAGCAGTCCACGCGCCAACCGAAACGCCACCGACCATACCTACGAAAGAACCGATGATAATCAGGCGGATAGATACCCACATGCGACGCCCAATTTCTTCATTGACAAACTCGCCACGAGGTCCGCGACCCCAGTCCCACTCAGTGAAAATACTGGTCAGCCAATTAGTGTAGCGTTGTGTCAACGGAATGGTATCTGAAAGGTTGTAAGAAACCAGGGTTCGCTCAATCGCTGCCCAGTCCAAAGTTGGATTGGTGATATCGAAGGCGTGCTTTGGGTTCATCGAAACCGCTGCAATTAAGTACGCCAACGAGACAGCGACAAATAGGAGGAGCACGTAGTTCGCGAGCCTCCGAGCTAGGTAGTAGAACATGGTTGTACCTCATGTGATTCTCTACCCGGGGAATCCCCGTGGTAAATAGCCACGTTTCTTTACTTTCTGGGAAATAAATCCAAGCACACAAAACTGCGCACTCGAATTCACACTATCTTTTGACTTTAATCTAATATTCACCGTTGTGAAAATCGTTTGCCCAGATTGTGGTCACTTTCAACTTTACCGAAAGTTTGCCAATCCACTGGTTTTCCTATATTTTGAGCCTTTTCATTCAACCTCAATTTTGAAATGTGGCATATGACGCATTATCTGAATCGCGGTCATAAACCCACAAGTTAGCTTTCAATACTATGAATTAGGAAAAAAATAATTACTTTATTCAGGTTGTCACCGAACTTGCATAGTTACATAAAAGGGCATATATTGTTTTCCATGAATATGCACAGCATTACCCGTTTCTGGTGGACCGCCTAAGGGCGGTTATTGTTGTGCACGTAAACCGCCCCGTATGGAGGCGGCTTTTTTGTTGCTCCCCAACGGGTTATCGAACATACAAGGAGCAAACATGAACACGCCCACCAACGCCCTCGGGAAGAATGTAACCGCCACCTTTGATGCGGACGCAAGTGGCAACTTCGGAACTTACGGCGGCTCTTACCTGCCCGAGTTTCTGGTTGCGCCAATCGCCGAAGTTGCAGCCGCTTATGAAGAAGCCCGCAACGATCCGGAATTCATCGCCCAATACCGCGAACTGCTGCGTGCTTACGTGGGTCGCCCTTCCTTGCTCTACCGTGCCGATAACCTGACTGACTATGTGCGTTCGCAGGCTGAAGCCGGGCACGGGGCACGGATTTACCTTAAGCGTGAAGATCTGAACCACTCGGGTGCACACAAGATTAACCACTGCCTGGGTGAAGCCCTGCTTGCCAAGCGGATGGGCAAGCGCAAGCTGATCGCAGAAACCGGTGCGGGTCAGCACGGCGTGGCGCTGGCAACTGCGGCGGCACTGATGGGCTTAGAATGCGAAATCCACATGGGACGTATTGACGTGGATAAGCAGCATGCGAACGTGATGCGCATGAAACTACTGGGCGCTAAGGTAGTTGTCGTGGAAGAAGGCGGAAAGTCACTGAAAGAAGCGGTGGACTCGGCTTTCGCAACTTACGCTGAAAATTACCACGAAATGTTCTTTGCGATTGGCTCGGTTGTTGGCCCACACCCCTACCCCACGATGGTGCGCGATTTCCAGCAGATTATTGGTGAAGAAGCTCGCCAGCAGCACCTTGATAAGGAAGGGCGTTTGCCAGATGCGCTGGTTGCTTGCGTAGGGGGCGGTTCGAACGCAATGGGCTTATTTAAGGCATTCTTGGCTGATCCAGTGGCGATTTACGGTGTGGAACCAGCTGGCAAGGGGTTGGAATCTGGCCAGCATGCGGCGACTTTGACGCTTGGAACTGCTGGCGTTTTGCACGGGATGCGCACTCTAGTGCTGCAAGATGAGGCTGGTGAGCCAGCGCCAGTACACTCGATCGCTTCGGGCCTGGATTACCCCGGGGTGGGTCCGCAGCACGCGCATTTGGCTGAGGCGGGGCGCGTCACCTACGCTTCCGTTACCGATGCTGAGACGCTGCAGGCTTTCCAGGATTTGTGCCGTTTCGAGGGGATCATTCCAGCTTTGGAATCTGCCCACGCGGTTGCGTACGCCATGAAGTTGGCAGCTACTTTGGATGAGTCACAGACGGTGGTAGTGAACTTGTCCGGCCGCGGCGATAAGGACGTAGAGTACGTGGGTCAGGTGCTGGGGATCTAACCGGCCCAGGAAATACAGAACGCGTTTCGCGTGCGAGTGCAGTTAATTCGCATGCGAAACGCGTTTTCTATGGGATTTGGGGTGCCGGGCATCCGCGGACACCTGGGGTGGGGGCTGGCAGGTTCCTGCCCCTTACTTTATTTTCCCGAGGGCGGCGGATAAATCCCCCCTGTTTTCTCTTTAGCCTTTAGCTCTCAGACGTTCTTCCAAAAACGGTTGAGAATAACTGGTACTGAAGTATAGGTAAGCGCGCTTTGAATCACCGTAGCAGCCGGGCGTAGCAAGTGGCAGCGAGGGCGTTTTGCCGCGGCTACTTCAGTAAGAGAACGTAAGACAATCCGCCCTAGGTGAATGCCGTATAAAGAACCCAGGAAGGTGAGGACGGCTTTATTATCGGTGGCGTCTGCCGCAAAAGCATCCCGCCCCTTCAGATAGCCAAGTTTTTGCGCGGCAATCAGCGTCTGCCCCAAGTTCTGCGCAAAGTCGACCGGGAGGCTGGCGTATGCCCAGTTGCCGCGCGCTAGGCTCAGCACTGCCGAACCTGCGGTGGTTCCTAACTGTGCTTGCGAAATGATCTGCTCTACCTGCTGGTCTACGTCGGTTTCGCCCAGGGCTTCTTGGAGGACCATATCCGCATAAAATTCGGCTCGTTCAACCTTAATTCCAGGGATTTCCACCAATTTTGCAACTACCATTTGCGCAAGTTCTTCAGGTGACATGGGAAGCTCCTTTACTTCGAGTACTACTAACCCATCGTAGCAACTATTCTCAGAAGGTTTTACCGTAAAGTTGGCATAAGAGAGCCACCCTCGAGAAAATTCCCGAGGGCGGTACTCACAAACTTGCTAAAAATGCCAAGCCGTCAGACGTTAAACTTGAACTCCACCACATTACGCATGTCGCGTATATATCATGTCAAGCGGAAACCTATCGTGAGTTGCGCCCACTTGACGAGGCATGCTACGATCGCGTTAGCTTTCTAGCGACGATACGCGAGCCGCTGGGGAGGGGATCACCCCGAGGGTGGACGAGAGCACGATCTCTCACCACGGTGTCGCACACCGAACGGCGAAGCAGCCGGTAGATCCTCCGACGAAGGAAGCTGCGTAACGCCCTGGGACGGCAGCCCAGGCAGCAGAAGGGGCTGGGGTTCCGGGTAGCACCCGGAGTAAAGCGATGATGAGCACGGCGTAGGCCGCCCAGTGACAAGCCGGGAAAGCATCCCCCTCCGGATACTTCGTCGTATCTGGAGACTCCCCATGGGAACCTACTCCCCTCCGTCCGAAAGGACGCATTACCTCACCCTTCAGGAGGCCGCCGCCGAGGGCTTCGGCGCATACTCGACGCTGCGCACCTGGATCGCCCGGGGCAAACTACCCGCCTACAAGACCGGCAATCGCGTCAAAGTTCGCCGCGACGATCTCGAAGCCCTTGCCGTTCCGATGGGTATCGACCCCGTTGAGCGTCACATCAAGGCTCTTGTCGACGCTGCGCCGCGTCTGTCCGACGACCAGATCGCTCGCCTCCGTTTCGCTCTTGGGGGTGACTCGCGATGACTGGACAAAGAAATCGCCCCGGCACCGCTGTGAGCACCGGGGCAATCAGCTATCTCACTGCCAATCGTACATATGTTCGACTCAATGATCAACCGGATGAGGCTATCTATGACGACCTGTTCGGGCGCGTGAGCGAGGATCCGGCTCTCGACATGCTGATGCCCGAGCCATCGCCCGGAGACCTGGAAAAATCCGAGCTGCTTCGTCAGGCTGCGGACGCCGTGTTTGCGCATGTCAACCGCTTGCGTGAGCGCGGATCGAAGGTCGCCCCCGCCCAGTTGGAGAAGCACTTGCTGACGATGCTGAATGAGCTCATCGCCACCCACAACAAGGAGAGACGAGACCGCCTCCCGCGCTACCAGGAGCTGCCGCCGACACTGCTTGCCGAAATTCTCGCGTTTGAGCGCCGACTCGTGCTCGTCGGCACGGGAACACCGGAGAACCCTTTGAAGCTCCCGCTCGCCATGTACGAGCCCGAGGGCGAGCTTGAGGGCACTTACCGACTGCTCGACGAGGAGGCGTTGCACGGGCTGCTCCGGCCCTACTGCTTCACCATCACCCTCCAGCAGGCGCGCGAGACCTACGCGCACCTGCGCACCATCGTTCCCGTCATGGACGAGACGATGGAGGCGAACCTCGTCCCGGTGAGGAATGGGATCTACAACACCGAGACGAAGCAGCTGGAGACCTTCACACCTGAACGTGTGTTCCTCACCAAGTCGCCAGTGGCCTACAACTCTCAGGCGATTTCACCCGTGAAGACGCTGAGCGATGGTTCGAACTGGACGTTCGACGAGTGGCTCTCGGATTTGTTCTCGGAGGACGAGAAGCGGGTCACTCTTTTCTGGGAGATCCTCGCTGCGAGTTTGCGCGTCTACAAGAGCTATGAGAAGGCGTTCTTCTTTTACTCGGCAAGCGGATCGAGCGGAAAATCGACGCTTCTGTATTTGATGCGGAACATCCTCGGCCAACGGAATTGTGCGTCGTTGAGTCTGGGCGCGTTCGGCAAGCACTTCGGCTGCGAGCCGCTGCTCGGCGTCTCGGCAGTCCTCACTGACGAGACGGATACGTACGGGTTCATGAAGGAGTGCAAGGAGTTCAAGCAATACGTGACGCACGACGTGATCACGGTTCAGCGCAAGGGTGTCAAGGCCGTCCAGTGGAGGCCGCGAGGCATCGTCGTGCAGGCAGGGAACGAGCTCCCCGAGTTTTCTGACAAGACAGACGCGATGACTCGACGTTTTATCTTCGTGCCGTTCGATCGGTGCTTTACGGGTGAGTTCGACCCCTCGATCAAGAGCGAGCTCATGGTCGATCGCGAGGTTCAGGAATACGTGCTGCGCCGTGCGCTGGAGCTCCCTGAGTTCGTGTGCTTTACCGAGGGCAAGGCGACGAAGGCACTTCGTCAGCAGGCGAGGGTTCACAACGACCCTGTTCTCGAATGGTGGTTGGAGCAGCGTGCTGATTTCCAGACGAACCTCATCCCCTGGGACTTTGCCTTCGAGGTCTATCAGCACTGGTTCGCTAGCACGAACCCGAGGGGGGTCTGTATCTCGCGTAAGCGGTTCATCCAGCGGGCTCGCGCAGCGGCTGAGGGCGACGCGATGTGGGAGCCGATGAGTGCGACCGACGCGGCGCTGGTCGTCGCGAACTACTGGGTGAGCAACCTTGAGCCGCTCGCGCTGCATTACGGCATCGTCGATTGGTACGTGCCGGGTGCTCCGTCGGTCAGTGGAAGCCCTCGTGCGGTGACGCGAACGCCTCGCGTTCGCGGGCTGTTGAGGAGAACCAATCCGGTCGCCATGTCAGTACCAGCACAGCCGACTCAGACCACCACGATCTAGCCGACTTGCCGGGTCGGCTCCGGCACTCATTTTCCGAACGAAAGGAAGACAACCATGTCCCGAACAGCAGCTGAGATCGAGAAGGAACTCGCCGCAAAGAACTCCGAGGCACGTGCCCTACGGCGTGCGCTTCGAGAGGCGCAGAAGGCCGAGCTCGTATCCGCAAAACTCGCCCTCGGAGAGGCACTCTCCCGCGTGCTATTTGCGGACACACCGCAGGCGATGCACGCCCTCATTCAGACTCTGCATGAGGGCAGCATCGACGAGGAAGTGCGTCGTGTTTTCGATGCCTCCGCCACCGAGGACACGTCCACGAAGGAGCCGCAGGACGAGCCCCAGTGGGGCTCGGACGCAGGCGACGACCCGACGCGAACCATGAACACGAGAGTGTTCGGGTGAGCGTCGATCAGACCCCTGGAATGGACCGAGCGAGCGAGGTCTGTTCCAGGGGTCCCGCCCTCGGAGAGCGCCATGACGTTTGGAGCGTTAGCGAAAAACGTCTTATGGCGTAAGACGTACGTCTCTCAGGGGAGCGAAGCAGGGTCCCGGAGAGACGTACGGCTTACCCGGTGACGGGATTGTTGGGGCAGACCAAGCGGAGCGAGGTCAGGGGCCCCGGCAAGCACGGCACCGATCCCGTGGCAGGCGTCGTGGGCGGTCGAGCGTAGCGAGACCAGGGCCCCGCGACGGCTTCCACGGGGCCCATCGAGAACGACAGACGAACGAAGTGAGGAAGGAGAGAGCGATGGCACTGGCAGCGCCAGCGGCAGGACGCGCGTCCTGCCATATTTCGCACACGAAGTCGATGGCGGGACGACGAGGAACGCTCGACGAGATGATGAGAGAGATCGTCCCTGGGGCGGTTGAACGGTACGCAAAGAAGAACCCGAACATTATGGTCGCGGAAGAGGCCGATAACGAGTCCTATGTGAATGACGGCGAGGGCGGTTTCCGCCTCTGTGAGGACATTCGCGAGGTCATGGAATACGGCGACGCTCGCGCCGCGAGGTTGTCGCGGAAAATTACGAAGGACAAGAAGAACAAGCGCGGCGAGATGGTGGGCGGTACGGTCACGACGACGACGTTCCTCGTGCATCTGCCGCGCACGATGTGCGTTGAGCAGCCCGACTTCTATCCGGCGATCAATCCACGCACCGGCAAACGCCGCATCGATCCCGAGACGGGCGAGCCTGCGAGCCGCTCACGGTGGGTTGCACGGGACAGGGATGAGGCGGATGAGTACTTCTCGGCAGTCCTTGAGTACCTGGGTGCGAACGTCGTTCCCGGGGGCATGAACGGCATCCTCGGAGTGTCCGTCCAGTATTCGGAAAACACCCCGCACATGCACGTGCTCGCGGACACGTTTGGCGATGATCCGAAGCGACCGGGGATGCTCCGTCAGGACTGGTCGCGCGCTTACTCGGAGCATCGCGACGTGCGCGACGAGGAGGGTCGCCGAGTGCCGGGTTGGGCGAAGATCCGGGACCTTCACGCAGGTTTGCGTGAGCACCTCATCGCCAACGGTTTCGAGGTGGAGCGCGAGTCCTCGGAGCGCTCACTGGAGAACCTCGCCAAGGCTGAGTATGTGGCCTCGATGCAGGCCCTGGACACTGCCGAGGAGACCCTCGCCAGGGTCGCGGCGCTAGAGCCCGAAGCGCGCGCCGAGGCTGCACGGTTGGTGAGTGCAGCGAAGAAGCAATCGGCGAGCATCATTACCGACGCTCAGATTGAGGCTGGGGACATCAAGGCAGACGCAGAACTCGATGCTCGTGACCTGCTTGACAGTGCCCGTGCGCGTGCTCGGTCAGCGCGTGAGGAGGGACGTGAGGAAGGACGCAAAGAAGGGCGCGCGGAGGCTGAGCAAGATCGTCAACGGGCGCGTGAGGCACTTGATCGTGCCAAGGCCGTTTCGCAAGCAGCAGATGAGCAATACGCCGCCGCGATTAACGCTCCGTCGATTCCCGACGAGCAAGCACGTCATCTTGCGTCAATGGGTGCTCGTCACCTAGCGACAGTGCTCTCGAAGCACGTGGACGATGCCACGCGCAAGAAGGTGGAGAAGGCGCAAGCAGCTGCCGATCGAACGTTCGCTCGCAATCCTGAAGCATTTATTAAGCAGGCTCGTGAAGTCGAGCGCGTCCACAGTGAGCGGCTCGCACGTAACCGTCGGATCACTCAGCAAGTGAGCGCGGATAACACACTCAATCACGACGGTCCGGAGTTCTGATGTGAAGGACACGAGCCGAAGAAACGACCCCGGGTGCCTTGAGGTGACCGGGGTCGTTTCTATGCTACTTGCAAACGCTTGCCGAGTGCTTTTGCAACCTTCTCTAGTGTTCCAGTTGAGATGTTTTGTCCAGTCTCTACCCTGGCAATAGTCGGACGAGAAACGTTGGCATGGTGGGCTAATTCTTCTTGGCTCCAGCCAAGGGCATGACGGGCATTGCGGATTTCCTGACCGACACCTTTAGCAGGGTTAGGTGCGCGACTCATGACGCCTCCCCAAGAACGGGAGTGAGACTCCGCTCAGCACGTACGCGCAGAGCGCGACCATAGGCCGTCATTCCCTCCCAGTCGACAACATCTTCACCTGATGCATCGGTGACGAGGGGAACCATGATGCGTGTCGCCTGGAGACGCCCAAGCGTCGCGCCGTTACCTCCCCACGAGAACTTTCCCATTTGCTCCCGGATCAAAGAGGCGAGCACAAGTGCATTGGCTTCATTCAGGCGTTCATGTCGTAGAACCTGGATATTCTGGCTCGTGTAAAACGCTACAGGCTGATAGCCAATTGTCTGGGTGTCGAGCCCAATCGTGATTGCGTTTCCAGCCTCAGGAGACTTGTCCTGCATAGAACAGAAGCCATCGACACCATTGCTCGCCTTTGTTCGCGAAACAAACGGGAAGATTGCGGCTCCTGCGACGACGAGCTTGCTCTTGTCATACCAGGCCTTTGAGGCCTTCATCGAGTCGAACACATCCGTGATGAACATCGGCTCGAACCTCAGTTCCGGGAGCGTGTCGTCGTCAGCGAGGCGAGTCTCGCGAGCGCTGTGTGTGTGTGTGACAACCTGGTCCAGCAGTTCGGCGCCGAGACGGTCCATGCCGTCCCAGTCGGCCTCAAAGGTGCCGTCAGGGTTGGCGAGAGCTGGAACCATGATGCGGGTCGCTTGGAGGCGAGCAAGAGATACCCCGTTACCCCACTGGAACTTCATCATCTGCTCTCGAAGAAGGGCAACGAGCACCAGGGCACTCGCAGTCGTCATGCGTGAATGACGTAGAACCTGGATCTTCACAGACGTGTAGAACGGCATGGGTTGATAGAAGACGCTTTGCGTATCAACACCGATCGTGATCGCATTTCCAGCGTTCGGTGGGAGGTCTTGCCTGCCCACTGCGCTTTCATGTCCGTTGGCGAGCCTAGAGCGACTCACATAGGGGTATGCACCTGGGCCCGACTGAATCTTGTTCTTGTCGTACCACGCCTTTGATGCCGTCAAAGAGTCGAACACATCTGTGACAAGCATCGGCTGGAAGTCAAGGGTTTCGAGGACGCTCATTCGCTGCCCTCCTCGTCGCTGGTAACGCTCGCCGAAGGCGTGATGAGGTCGCCGAGCCCGTGGGCGTGCATGTCCACCTGCCAGGACACGTAGTCGGCGACCGTTGCCATGAAGTCCTCGTAGGTCGGCGGCTCGTCGTTGAAGTAGAAGTAGCTGTGCTGCCACTCGTCCTCGGCGGTGACCTCGGAGCGGACGATGAAGCTCGTGTCGTCTTGGGCGTCACCGCGCAGGACCTCCAGGAGGTGCTTGCGGCGCGAGGCGACCGTGCCGTCGTCCACGAGACCACGGTGCGGGGCGACGACCCAGCCGTCCTTCTCGAAGTTCACGAAACGAACCTTCTGGTCCTCGCGGTGCTTGCGCCCTGCCGTGAAGATCGCGATGACCGTGTGGGGCGTGTGCCCGGAGTTGACAAAAGTCATCGGGTTCATCGTGATGACGGTTTCAAGCGTGTGGTGTTCCAGGATGTAGCGTTTACGAGCCTTATCCTCCTTGGTCTTGCCGACCATCGCAGACTGAGGCACGATGACGGCGAGCTTGCCGCCAGGGTTGAGGAACTCAAGGGCACGTTCAATGAAAGCGAGTTCAGAGAGGTTGCGGGTTTTCTTGCCCTTAGCCTGCGAGTAAGGCGGGTTGAGAAGCACCTTGGTAAAGCCGTGCCCCATTGCCCAAGTTCCGTCGGTGAGTTTCTCGTCGCCGCGCATCTCGTAGATGGGTGCCTCAAAGATGGAATCGCGGCGAAAGTTTGCTTTACCATCACCCCGCAGGATCATGTTCGTTGTGCCGATAGCAAAGAGCTTGTCCTGAAGTTCGATCCCGTAGAGACGATTCTTTCGGATGTCTTCGCGAAGCGCGGCATTGTCTCCGGCGTCGTCGAACATCCGTTGCATGGCTGCGATAAGGAACGATGCAGTACCCGCCGTAGGGTCGAGAACGTAGTCGGTGGCGTTGACGTCGATAAGCTCAGCCATGAGCGTGGTGACATGCTCAGGAGTGAGCACAATGCCGAGGCCTGAACCGTCGCCTCCGCCATAGGAGATGAACTCGTGGTAGAAGTTTCCGAGCACATCAAAAGCCGTCATTGAAGGGTCGGTAACAACGTGGAAGACTTCATCCTCTAGGATCCGCGCCATCCACTTCAGGGGCGACTCTCCTAGATCACGATGTGAACGGTTGAGCTGGGGCGCTTGCTTAATGAAGGCGAACTGGTCAAGGAGCGTGCCAATCTTGGCTTGCGGCATGAGCGCCTCAGATTTCATATATTGCTCGGCGGCGTCATAGATGATACGTCCGTCCCAAACTTGATAGTTGTTACCCGGCGTAATACTCATCAAGCGATCAATATCAAAGTAGGGATTCTGGAGAGCGAGGAGAATAGCCGAGACGAGCGGGGCCTTGCGATCATTCTCGACGGAGCCGTAGTTGCGCATCCCCTCATGAAGACGAGCAGCAGCCGCTCGAACATCGTCGAGCTGAACCTCTGCGCGAGGGCGCTGCCCGAGGACCTGAATGGCGTAGTACTCGCCGATCTCCTTCTCGGAGAACACGTCGAGGTTGTCAAGGTCGTCAAGGTGCTTGATGAAGCCAGGAGCGACGTAAGACACGGCGATCTCGTGGTGGACCTCGCCACCGCCGACACCTACGGCGAAGATACCCTTGTCAAGCGGGATGCCGTTGGCAAGCATCGTCTTCGCGTAGTGAATAGCCCCGTTGAGGGCGTAGTCGGCACGGTAGGGATACTCAGTGGTCAGGTCGCCATCGACGAGGTAGCGCGTGCGCTGCACGTCCTTCTTGTCCTCGACCACGACAACGAAACCACCTGAGACGAAGACGAACTCGGGCTTGCCCTCAGCGCTGGCTGAGGCGGACTTCGACCCGCCCTTAAGGGCGTCTCGCTTCCACTGCGGGCCACCGTCCTGTTCCCAAGGACGCTCGAAGCCAATCTCTCGCAACATGTCACGGACGATCTGGTCCGTTGCCTTCTCGTTCGCCATGTTCTTCCTCTCTCCAGCAGGCTCGTTTCTACCTCAAATTGTATCAGATATATTGCATTGAGAACAGAGCAACACGACCCGAAGAGACGCGGTTTTGTCTGAGAAACGAACCCCCTAGAGGTCAGCATGACCTCTAGGGGGTTCAGGTGTGAGTTCAGTGGGAGCGGAAGATGAAGACACCGCCACCAGGGGCGTCGGCGACGACGTAGTCGAGCCGCTCGTCTCGCCACCAGGCATCGAGGTCGAAATATGAGTGCAGGTGCTCAGGGACTTCATCCCAGATGCCCAGCTCGTCGACGAGGTGAGCAGCATAGCCGGACTCACTATCCCAGCAGCCACAGAAACAATCCTCGAAGTCGGAAACACAGGGCAGGTCATCAGGGTCTGCGACGTAGCATCCCGTCTCAACCCACGCCAGCAGTGCGTCCCACTGTGTCTCCCCCACCTCCTCGTAGAGCTCACCCCACAGGGCAGCGGCAGAGGGCGACATCTCGCCAGTTCCTAGCGGAAAGCCTTCGAGATCGAAAACCCAGAGCTCTTCGTGAGAGGTGGGGTGATCGTGCAAGCCCTCAGGGGTGACCTCATCCGCATCCTTGGCGTCGTACCAGTCACCCACAAGTCGGCCCGTATTGTAGCAGGCTAGGCAACCGATCCAGACACGGGGATGGACGGCAACAACAGTTGAACAAGTCATAGCAAACCTCCGAGCAAGATGGAGACCGGGGTGGGCAGCCAAAGCTCGGAAATGGCGCACGTGGACACCCCGATCTCCAGTCAGGTTCTCGGGGGGCGCTTGCGCCCCATACTCAAGCCAACCGGGGCGCTGCGCGCCCACGACAATGGGCCACATACAGGAGGAGCGGGACAACATATCTAACGGCGAGCACGTGAAGGTGATGGATGAGAAGTGGGGACAGCGGTCCACAGCACGCCGATTTATGTGACGTAGAGCGCGATTTCACGCCTCGATGTACAGCAAAAGTACACCAAGTACACATGATGTACACCAAAAAATCGCGATGGTGTACTTCGTTTTGCTTGGTACACCAAGGGAAACCCCTTCAAAGTACACCATGTACACCATTTTTTAGAACCTATGGTAATCCGACATACAACCCTCACATGCGCACGCGTATACGAGACTCGGATTTTGCTGTACATGCTGTACTTTCACGCCGTTTTGCCTGGTAAACGAGGAGAAACCGTGTACACCAACGGTCTTCGATGATGTACACGTGGTGTACATTTAGTGTGCACGGATGACGTTTTGCCTGGTAAGCGAGGAGAAACCGTGTACACCAATGGTGTACACGGTCGCTCACACCCCCACCCTCTTGGCACTCACCTTGCGGGCTCGCTCTCCTGTGAGGGTGACCTCGCGCCCCGGAGGGGCGCTGACCAGTTTCGCCTTATCGCGCCCGCAGGGTGCGGTCTTGGTTGTTTCGAGAACTCCACCCACAGCACCTCGGAGGGGCCTCGCCGAGAACTCATCACTTCCAGGCGATCTCAACAGACTCGGGATCAAACCCCTTCTTGCCCTGTTTCGCTCGCCTGAGCCTCACGGTCATGAGGGTGTCGATCATCGTCCGTTGCAGGGCGATAGGAGCCTCCAGGAAAGCCGCTGCCGGATCTGGCGTCCCGAGGATGGGCGCGAGCACGGTCCCGGTACCGGAGGCCAATCGCTCCGCTTCAAGCCGAGCAATCTCAGCCCGAGCAGCAGCGCGGATGCGGGCGAGGTCGGCACCCTCGATCACCTCGGCGTCATAGTCACGTTCAGCGCGAGCAATGCGGGCTCGCTGCTGTGCGATTTGCTCCGAGAACGCGTCCTTGACCTCGGGGTCCGCCTGCTTCTTGCGCCGCTTGAGGTCCTTCTTCTGGAGCCGGGCGACGACGAGAGCCCGAACGAAGTCGTCGATCGCGTCTCTGGTCCTGTTGAGATGCCCGGCGTTGCACGAGTAGTAGCGGGCGCGGGTTCGCACCGGCTCCCCGCACTCACCGCACCGGTAAAGCCCTGCCCCCAGGTGTTTGCGAACAGTGGAGCCGCTGCGGTTCGTCACGCGGGCAGGGTCGTCGAGAAGGTTTTGCACCGTCCACCATTGATCGGCCTCGACAATCGCTTCCCACTGCCCGAGGACGAGTTCCCCATTCTCGTCCTTGACGAGGTTGTCTCGCAGGGCCTTGCGGCGCGACTCCCCCGCCTCCTGCCGACGAGTGTCCTTTGAGGTGTACACCGAGTACCCGGCATAGCGCGGATTCCGAAGGATCCCGAGCACCGTAGACGCTGACCACGGCTTGTCATCGGGCACCGGGCGAGGTTGGTTGCCCTCAGCCTGCCGTCGAGCATTGCGTTCGAGTACGATCGTCCGACTATGCAGAGGCACGCATGGAATCTCCGCACCTTCTCCATCGCCCTGGGTGCCACTGAGGGCGCGTGCGATTCCGTGCAGCGAGTCCCCTCGGAGGAAGGCAGCGTAGATGGCACGCACAGCCTCAGCCTCATGCGGGATGAGCTCGCCAGCGGTCGTGTAACCCATGGGGCGAACTCCCTTGGGAGGTCTCCCCTGGCGAGCTCGTTGGATCTGCGCACGCGACTGGCGAGCGCCCTTGCGTTCGATCTCGTTGCGGGCGACCGCCGCCTTGATGCGGGCGTACATCCGACCACCGTCGGTGCCGAGGTCGGCGTCACCGTTCGCCGTGACGAGGAGCAGGCCACGGGACTCGGCTCGGTCGATCCAGTCCTCCAGCTCACGAGGCTGGCGGGTGAGCCGGTCGAGGTCGTAGCACACGATCGCATCGAGGAGCCCCGCCTCGTAGTCGGCGACCATCCGCAGGTAACCGGGACGCTTCTTCGTCTTGTCCGAGGCTGAGATTGACTGGTCGACATAGGTCTCGACGATCTCCCATCCACGGAACCGCGCGAGCTTCTCACAGTCCTCCCGCTGTCGCTCAATGGCGAGCCCGTCCATCTCTCTGTCGAGAGAGATACGGAGATAGACGGCTGCGCGTACGGGTGTGGATGGGGTACTACTCATACCCCTATTCTACTTCTTAGACGTAAGCCCTGTGCGGAACTCGACAACGTCGCCGTCAACCATGACGTATTCCTTGCCTTCCAGGCGAACCTTGCCGGCGGCCTTGGCTTCAGCCATGGAACCGGCTTCAACCAGGTCAGCGAAGGAAACAACTTCGGCCTTAATGAAGCCGCGCTGGAAGTCAGTGTGGATTACGCCAGCAGCCTGTGGAGCAGTCCAACCCTTATGAATCGTCCATGCGCGAGCTTCCTTCGGACCAGCAGTCAGATAAGTCTGCAGGCCCAGGGTGTCAAAGCCAACGCGAGCTAGCTTATCCAAACCGGCTTCTTCCTGCCCGGCATCTGCCAGCATTTCCCGAGCTTCTTCTTCGGACAGTTCAACCAGTTCAGATTCAAACTGGGCATCCAGGAAGATAGCTTCTGCGGGAGCTACCAGAGCCCGCAGTTCTGCCTGCAGTTCTACGTCTTCCAGACCTTCTTGGTCCATGTTGAAGACGTAGATGAATGGCTTCGCGGTCATCAGGTGGAAGGTTTTTACAATGTCAGCATCCAGGTGTCCTCCGGCGGCGGAAATCATTTCACCGCGGTTGAGGATTTCCAGCGCTACCTGCGCAGTTTCTAAAACGGCTGGTTCAGCCTTTTTGCCGCGGACTTCCTTTTCCAGGCGAAGAATCTGGTTCTGCAGGGTCTGCATATCCGCTAAGATCAGTTCGGTTGCGATAGTTTCAATATCGTCTTTTGGCGATACCTTACCGTCCACGTGTACCACGTCAGGGTCGCGGAAAGCGCGAGTTACCTGGCAGATTGCGTCTGCTTCGCGAATATTTGCCAGGAACTTATTGCCCAGCCCTTCGCCTTCCGAGGCGCCGCGGACGATACCCGCGATATCAACGAAAGATACGGTTGCTGGCAGGATTCGTTCGGAGCCGAAGATTTCCGCCAGGGTGTTCAGGCGCGGGTCTGGCAGAGGCACTACCCCAATGTTGGGTTCGATAGTTGCGAATGGGTAGTTCGCTGCCAGTACGGTTGCGCGAGTTAAAGCGTTAAATAGCGTGGACTTGCCGACGTTCGGGAGTCCCGCGATACCAATAGTTAAAGCCACGTTTTCCAGTTTAGTTGATTGTGGGCAGTTTCTTAATTCTCCCGAGGGCGGAATACATTACATTTCCATATTTTTCACCCAATTCGCATACGAAAGCCGTTTCCCGTGCGAAAGGACGGGCGGAAGCAGAAAAATCCTGTCAGTGGGATTCGCTATAAAGGATATATGAGTGAAGTATCTGTATTCGTTGCAATCCTGTTAACCCTTTTAGCCTTAGTCGCCGGACTTTTCATAGGTTTTCTGGTGGGCCTACGGTATAGCCCCGAACCAACCTTACAAAACACGCCCGTTGCAGAACCAGCAGTTGGCCAGACCGCGTTACACACCCAGCTAACCACGCAGTTAAGCGCACACCTGCGCCCACTCCACGATTCGCTAACCACCCTCTCTGGTAAAGTGCAGCAATTTGAAGTTAACCAAAGGGAAAACCTAGCGGGGCTGCGGTCGCAACTAAAATCAGCACAGTTAGTTGACCAGCAGATTTTAGAAGCCACCTTAGGCTTAGACTCCGCTTTACGCAACACCTCAAAACGTGGCTCTTGGGGGGAAGCTTCCCTGCGCCGCGTCTTAGAACTATCTGGTCTAACGAAACAAATCGACTTCATCGAACAAGCCCATTTAGAAAACGAAGCTGGCAAAGTTGTGGGCATCCCCGATGCGATTGTGCACCTACCGAACCAAGCAGCCTTAATCATTGACGCAAAAGTCCCCTTAGATGCCTACTTAGAAGCTGCCGATTATGAAGATCCCCAGCATCTACGCCTCCATGCCCAGGCAGTACGCCGCCACGTCAGTGTCTTAGCTAAACGCGAGTACCAGCAGCACCTGACTACCGCCGTGGATTCGGTAATTCTCTTCATGCCCTCAGAAGCCCTGGTTTCCGCCTCTTTCCAAGGCGATCCCACAGTCTTTGACCAAGCTCTGCAACAGGGTGTCATCATCGTCGGCCCCAGCGGGTTAATGACTTTACTGCGCTCGGTTGGGCATTTGTGGAGCCGGCAAAGCCTTAACAATGATGCTGCAGAAATCTTGCAGTTAGGAAACACGCTAACCCAACGTTTAGGAAGATTAACTGCCTTGCTCACCAGTTTAGGGAAACACTTACAAGCCACAGTTGGCGCCTATAACGATGTGGTTGCTTCATTTGAAAGCCGTTTCAAAACTCCACTGCGCGCAATCAGTACGTTAGAAGCAAAAGTGGCGCCTGAGGTAAAACCTACAGACGCCTACTTAAGACTTCCAAATCCGGAAACGGACGAAACCTAAGTTAGCAGGTATGGTCTGGACCAGGCTGACGCTTTCCCTTCGAATCATCGCCCTGCGCATTCAACTCACTACGCAAGTTACGTGGTAGCGCAAAAGTAATCGTTTCCGTAGTGGTACGAACTTCTTCCACTTCTGGGAAACCCAGTTCCTTCAGCTTCGCAATAACGTCGCGAACCAAGATCTCTGGTACAGAAGCACCCGAGGTCAACCCCACGGTTTCAGCCTCAGCCACCCAAGCTGGGTCCAGTTCTTCCGCCTTATCAATACGGTAAGCAGCTCCGGCTCCCGCATCTAAAGCAACCTCAACTAAACGCACTGAGTTAGAAGAGTTAGCTGATCCCACCACGATCATCACATCCGCGCGCGGTGCAATAGTCTTCACTGCCTCCTGGCGGTTCTGCGTCGCATAGCAAATGTCATCTGAAGGTGGGTTATTTAAATCTGGGAAACGTTCGCGCAAGCGATCTACAGTTTCCTTAGTTTCGTCAACACTCAAAGTAGTTTGGGAAAGCCAAACAATCTTCTCTGGGTCACGCACCACAACGTTAGCGACCTCATCTGGCGTGCCCACAATCTGAATGTGGTCGGGGGCTTCACCGTAAGTGCCTTCAACTTCTTCATGCCCCTCGTGCCCTACCAAGACAATGTCGAAATCTGCCTTCGCAAAGCGCACAGCTTCCTTATGCACCTTAGTTACCAGCGGACAGGTAGCATCGATCGTCTGCAGATTCCGCTTCGCGGCTTCTGCGTGGACAGCTGGAGACACCCCATGAGCCGAGAACACTACCCGAGCGCCCTCGGGAACCTGATCGGTTTCGTCTACGAAAATCGCACCCCGCTCTGAAAGCGTCTCAACCACATAGCGGTTATGCACAATTTCTTTGCGCACATAAATCGGCGGACCGTATAAATCTAGTGCTTTCTCAACCGCGTCAACCGCGCGATCCACACCTGCGCAGTATCCGCGCGGAGCAGCCAGCAGAATTTTCTTCAAAGCAGTCTCTCTAACCAACTATGTAAATGTTTTCCTACATACTAATCTAACTGCCTGCCAGCCACTTTTCCCACTCAAATTCAGTTATTCCTATCCCAGTTTCTATAAAAACTGCGCCCCGACCCAGCGCCAAGGTAAATTTCCACCCAAAAGTGTGGCACTCTGAAAGGGTGAATAACCCCGAACCGCAACCGCCCCAACTGCCGCGCTTAGCAAAAGAAACCACCCGCGAGCGCCCTTGGCCGTTAGCTAAGCTTTCCGAAAATATTAAAATCTACGTGGAAAAGATGTCTCCGCTGTGGGTGGAGGCGCAGATTGTGCAGCTTTCTGACCGCGGCGCAACGAAAATGTCTTTCCTAACTTTGCGGGATGTGGATGCGGATATGTCCATGGAAGTTTCCGCCTTTGGGAATGTTATTTCCGCTTCCGGAGCGCCCATTGCCCCCGGTTCGCGGGTAGTTGCCCACGTGAAGCCTACCTACTGGTTGAAAACGGGTCGGCTGGTTTTGCAGGCGAAAGAAATTTACCCAGTGGGGTTGGGCGATTTGTTGGCGCGGATTGAAAAGTTGCGCCAACAGTTGCAGGCAGAAGGTTTATTCGAGGACGCTCATAAGAAGCCCCTTCCATTCTTACCTCGTAAAATCGGTTTGATCTGCGGTAATAATGCGAAGGCAAAAGACGATGTTTTAGTCAATGCCACAGCTCGCTGGCCCGGAGCTCAGTTTGAGGTCCGCGAAGTGCTGGTGCAAGGCACCGGAGCAGTTCCCGGGGTATGCGGAGCTTTGGCTGAACTTGACCAACTAGCTGACGTGGACGTGATTGTAATTGCCCGCGGGGGTGGCTCGGTTGAAGATCTGCTGCCTTTTTCGGAAGAAGTCCTGGTGCGAGCTGTTTTTGCCGCGCGCACTCCGGTAGTTTCTGCGATTGGACATGAGGGAGATTCGCCTTTAATAGATTTAGTTGCCGACTATCGGGCCTCTACCCCCACTGATGCGGCGCGGCGAATTGTCCCTGATTTAGCTGCGGAAATGCAGGGATTAACCAGTGCTTTACAAGAGTTGCGGCATCGTTTCCAAACTCGACTAACTGCGGAAGCACAGCATTTAAAGCTACTGTTGGATCGCCCGGTGCTGACTACCCCGGCAGCTTCATTGCAGTCGCATTTTGAAAGCTTAGAAACTGCTAAAGCAAAGCTCACCCATGCCGTATCTTTACGACTAACGCAGGCGCAAGCAGAACTAAATGCCGCCGTTTCAACTTTGAAAGCGATTTCTCCGCAAGCCACTTTAGAACGTGGTTATGCGATTATCAAAGCCCCTGGGAAAGGCGTGTTAACTGACGCTACCCAAGTTAAAAAGGGAGAGATTTTAGAAGCCCGTTTAGCTAAGGGTTCTATGATCGTGACAGTGTTTGGCACTAATAAAGTTGAATCATCTGATTCTGAATAAGGAAAGAAACATGGAAAACTACCCTGAAGTTGCCTCTTTAACCTACGAGCAGGCGCGCGATGAGCTGATCAATATTGTGCGGGCCTTGGAAACCGGTTCTGCCCCGCTTGAAGAAACCCTAAAGATGTGGGAGCGCGGAGAAGCATTAGCGCAACGCTGTCAGCAGATTTTGCAGGCAGCTCAGCAACGTCTAACTGCTGCCACGCAACCGCAAAGCTGATACAAAGACTAGATACTAACAATTGAAAGTCGCCTAACTGTATTCTTTGGAAGCTAGTTACCTACTACAATCAAAATAGTTTGTTTATTAGGAAAGAACGGTAGACAATGGCGAATATGCGTGCTTTGATCCTAGGGGAAGCTCTCATCGACGTAGTGATCCCCCAATCTGGTGAAACCCGAGAAATTCCGGGCGGTTCTCCGGCGAACGTAGCCTTAACTTTAGGGCGCTTAGGCAGAAAAGTAGAACTGGTTACCTGGCTGGGAGCGGATGAACGCGGTCAGGCAGTTAAAAACCATATCGAAGCTTCGCACGTGGAAATTCACCCCGATTCTTTCAAAGCACCCCACACTTCTACAGCCCAAGCCACTTTAGATGCTTCCGGAGCTGCCTCATACCAGTTCGACCTGCAGTGGGAGCTACCGGAAACTAAAGTTGATGAAACCGTTTTAGTAGCGCATTCAGGTTCTATCGCCACCACTTTAGAGCCCGGTGGCACGCAGGTTTTAGAGACGCTGCGAGCCGCCCGCGAATTCGCTACAGTCACCTATGATCCAAATGCGCGTCCTTCCATCATGGGAGATCCAGAAGTTGCTTACGAACGGGTCTTGGACTTAGTGAAAACCGCTGATGTGGTGAAGGTTTCTGACGAAGATATCGACTGGTTCACTGCCGGCGTTCCCTTCCCGCAGGTGGCGCGCGAGTGGTGTGAACTAGGTGCTTCCTTAGTGATCGTTACCCGCGGAGGGAAAGGCTCTGCCGCCTACGGTAAGTTCGGCTGCCTAGATTATCCGGCGGAAGACGTAACGGTTGTCGATACCGTCGGCGCCGGGGACTCTTTTATGGGCGCAGTCATTGACGCTCTGTGGAGTTTAGATCTGCTGGGGGCAGAAAAACGTGAAGCTCTTCAAAATATTACTTGCGAACAGGTTGATTTCGTCATGGAACGAGCTCGCAAAGTTGCTGCGGTAACGGTTTCGCGGGCGGGCGCTAACCCCCCTTGGGCAACTGAGCTTACTTCCCCAGTCGCCGCTGCCGATTAGCGTAGTCACGCAGGGCACGCAGGAAGTCCACGCGCCGAAAATCTGGCCAAAACGCTTCACAGAAATAGAACTCTGAATGCGCTGACTGCCACATCATAAAACCGGAAAGCCGCTGTTCACCCGAAGTGCGGATCACCAGGTCTGGGTCTGGCAGGCCCCGGGTGTAAAGGTGGTCGGAAATATCGTCAATAGTGAGTACGTCGGCTGCTTCTGAAAGCGACATGCCCCGATCTGCGTAAGAACGCAACAAAGAACGCACGGCGTCAGTAATCTCGTGGCGTCCCCCGTAGCCGATGGCCACATTCACTTTCAGACGCGTGTCCGCATTTGGCAAAGCAGCGGATTTTTCAGTAATTTCTACCAGTTGTTGCGCTACTTCTGCGGGTAAAAGCCCCAGATCCCCCACTACCTGCACTAAGTAGTCAGGATTTTGCGCAACTTCAGCGGTTGCGTCGACAATAATCGTTAAAAGGGGCGCAAGCTCTTCAGCTGGCCGCGACAGATTATCGGTAGAAAGCATCCACAGCGTTACGATCTGGACGCCCAATTCTTTTGCCCACCCCAAAAATTCGGTTATTTTTGCAGCGCCTTTGCGGTGCCCATAGGCGGTGCCGGTGCCGATTGCCTTAGCCCAACGCCGGTTGCCATCCAGGATAACCCCTACGTGGGCAGGGATTTTCTGCGGGTTTAAGTCCCGCAACAGCTGGCGTTCATATAGGCTGTACAGCACCTTCATGTTATTCATACGTTCAAATTATCGAAGTTAACTAGTTTTCACAACGCCAATGCATAAAATGGTTTAAGGTTATATAATCAGGTTTTCTGGTAAGAAAAATAAGGAGACAATATGTCTGAAACCCTGTGGGTGACTCAAGACGCCTACGACCGTTTGCAGGAAGAACTGGAATACCGTTCCACCACCTTGCGTCAAGAAATCGCCACTAAGATTGACAATGCCCGTCAAGAAGGCGATTTGAAAGAAAACGGTGGCTACCACGCGGCTCGCGATGAACAGTCCATGAACGAAACTCGCATCAACCAGTTGACTAATATTCTGCGCGACGCGGTTGTTGGCGAAACCCCTGCCGATGACGGTGTAGTCGAAGCTGGCATGGTGGTAACCGCAGACATCATGGGACACACCTCAAAGTTCCTGCTCGGTTCCCGCCTGGCAGGTAGCAGCGATGACTTGGAAGTTTACTCTTTAGACGCTCCTATCGGACAGGCTTTGAACGGTCACAAAGTTGGTGAAACCGTTACCTACCTGGCTCCAACCGGTAAGGAAATCAAGGTTAAGATTCTGGAAGCTACCCCATACAAAGGCTGAGTTTTAGTTTTCTAAATCGCATTGACTGACGCCCTCGGGAAATTCTCGAGGGCGTCAATCTATGTATTTTTTAATGCGGAACTGCCGCGCACTAACTGTTTTCGGCAGTTGGCGACTGCTTCTCAGCAGCGGAATCGTCGGCGCGTTCTGCCGGTTTCTCACCCGGGTTTAAGACCGGCTTTCCAGCGGGCTTCCCAGCCGGCTTCACTTCAGTTTTTCCAGCCGGCTTTGCCTCTGGCTTAGCGGTTGCCTTCACTTCCACTGGCTTAGCGTCTGGATGACGCAGTGGCGCCGCGTGGGTAGCGAAAGACTCGTCGTAAGTTTCCAGGATCTGTTGCTTCAACATTCCCGGTGGGCCACCGGGGCGGTCCGGATCCGTTACTAAGTTCGGGAAGCGGTCATAGCCGTGCAGGTAAAGCAGCGAGGTGTTTACAAAAGCGGCGATTGGCACGGCGAACATTGCGCCCGCAATCCCAAACAGGAATGAACCACAAGCCACTGAAAGCAGCACTGCCAATGGGTGCAGAGAAACTGCTGAAGACATCAGCCACGGCTGGAGGAAGTTTCCTTCAATCTGCTGCACAGCCAAAATGATCAGCAGCATGATAATCGCGGTTTGCGGGCCCTGGTCAACTAACGCTACCAGGACTGCAACGGAACCGGTGATCATCGCACCGATAATCGGCACGAAGGAACCTACGAAGACTAATACGCCCAGTGGGATTGCTAGCGGTACGCCCAGGAAGTAGGCACCCAAGCCGATACCAACTGCGTCAATGGCAGCCACCAAGATTTGCGCGCGCACATAGCCGTTAAGGGTGATCCACCCGCGGATGGCTGATTCGTGCAGAGGTTCGCGTGCTCCTTCTGGAAGAATTCGGATGAACCACAGCCAAATCGTGCGTCCGTCTTTGAGGAAGAAAAAGAGCACGAATAGCGCCAAAATAATGCCGGTAAGTACCGTACCGATAGATACGGAAACCTGCAGAGCACCCGAAGCTAGGTTCGTGGAATTATCGCGAATGGTAGAAGTCACGGTGTTAATGAACTCGTCTAAATGTTCATCAATGTAGCTACCGTCAATCCCAAAAGGTCCCGAGCGTACCCACTCGATCAGCTTCTGCATACCTTCCTGGGCGCGTACCCCCAGGTCTTTAAACTGCAGGGCAATCTGCGTGGAAGCCGCCGAGATTAGGCCAAGTACAATCGCCAGGCCAATGAACATAGAAGCGCCCGCTGCCGCGGCATCTGGGAGTTTCAGATTCTTCTTAAGGCTACGGTTGATTGGATCCAGCAGCACGGCGAAAAGCAGGGCTACTAGAATCGGAATCAGCAGGAAGTAGACGTAGGAAAGTAAATAGCCAATTAGGTAGAGCATGCCGGCAACTACCAGCGTGCGCCACGACCAGGCGGCGGCTACGCGCAGCGACCAGGCGACGTGTTCTTCAACTTTGTCGCCGCTGCGTTCTGGAGTGTAGATGCGCATTGGAGGTGGTTCGAAAGCCACGGTGCGCGTGCGGATCGGTTCAGAGACTTTTTCAATGATCTCTCCGACCTTCATTTTACGAAATGGGTTTGGTACACGTTTCACGTAATACTCCTAAACTGTGATCATTTCTGAGTTTACGGCATGTTTACAGCGTGTGCGCGTTAGAAACAGATTTGGTTTTCATTTGTTTTCTGCGAGCTTGTCATGGCTGGCTTGGGAATATTCTAAGTTGGTGGAACGTTATACTGTTGTCTGTATATTTTTGAGGAGGCATGATGGCTATTTTGGCTGGTAATTACCCAGATTCTGACGTTCCGGTATGCGCGATTCCAGGGGTTCACCCAGTGTTGGGTAACCCGATTGATGGCCCTTGGGAAGAACCTTTTGAAGTTATCTATGTGGGGATGGGCTGTTATTGGGGGGCTGAGCGTATCATGTGGCGCCTGCCCGGTGTGATTGCCACTGCCGTTGGGTTCATGGGAGGAACGACCCGTAATCCTTCTTACAAGGCGGTTTGTACTGGCACTACTGGCCACGCTGAAGTAGTTCGCGTGGTTTACAATCCTGAGTTGATTGATGCGGAAGAAATCATCAAGACTTTCTGGGAAAACCACGATCCTACGCAGGGTGACCGCCAGGGTAATGACCGGGGGACCCAGTATCGTTCAGTACTCTTTACCACGACTGACCGCCAGTTGGCGCTGGCGCGTGCTTCTAAAGAAGCTTATGGTGTAGTGCTTGCGGAAGCTGGTTTTGGTCCGATTACGACGGAAGTGGACCAGGCTGCTAACAGTGGGACTTTCTATTTGGCGGAGGGCTACCACCAGGCTTACCTGCATCACATTCCGGATGGTTACTGTAACCATGGTCCGAATGGGCACGCCTGCCCTACCGGTTTACTTTCCGAGGACGGTGCACAAACTCCGCAGGCTTTTACTGAGGTTTCTAAGATCCAACTTTCTTAAACCCTTATTTGACAAGCCTCTTTGTTAGGTTTGTCCGCTTCCGTTTCGATGCGGGAACGCGAGTTCCCGCATCGAAACGGAAACATAATGGGGGCGGGTACTTCCACTTGAGAAGTACCCGCCCCCATTTAAGCTTTAACTACGGTCGTCAGTTAACTTTCACAATGTCGGTTACGAATACCAAAGTATCGCCGCCCTTAATACCTGCCTGAGGAACGCCGCGATCACCGTAGCCCATGGAAGCTGGAATAGACAGAACTACGCGGGTACCTTCACGCAGGCCCAGCAGCCCCTGGTCCCAACCTTGGATAACCATACCTACGCCCACGGTGAAGTCCAGTGGAGCGCCCCGGTCGAAGGAGTTATCGAAGTGGTTGCCGTTCCAAACCTGCCCCAGGTAGTGGCAAGAGAGTTTGTCTCCGGCCTTTACCTCTGCCCCGGCGCCCTCGCGAATAATTTCAATATGCAAACCAGCTGGCGGCTCTTCCGTGTGGAATTCGATAGTTGGCTTACGCAAGAAGTTATCGGAAACAGTTAGAAATTCGCTCATTGGTATCTCTCTAATCTCAAGTGCTATCAGTCGTTGCTTTGCAAGATTGCCAGCAGACGGACAATCTCAACGTACAACCAAACTACGGTAACCATGAAGCCAAAGGCAACTCGCCAAGCGAATACCTTTGGAGCGCCGTTTTCCACGCCGTACTGGGCAATGTGGAAGTCGCCAACTAGGCTGAATGCGCCTAAACCAATAGCGATCAGGCCAACCACTACACCCAGTGGGATACCGAATACGGTGATGCTAGAGAGACCAAATGGGTTGGTGACCACGCCGGCCAGCTGCAGACCAAAGTTAATCAGGTAGTAGAGGAAGATGCCGCCGGTGCCGATCATCAGGAACTGTGCCATCTTAGGCGTGTAGCGGACTTTGCCCGAGCGGTAGAGAACCAGCATGGTGACGAACACAGCTACGGTGCCAATTACACCTTGGATCGCTACGTTGGGGTACATGGTTTCCATAACGTATGAGAAACCGCCCAGGAACATACCTTCAACCACAGCGTAAGTGATTACCAGTGCTGGGCTGATTACCTTCTTAAAGGAGTTGATAAATACCAGCGCTACACCGACCAGGGAAGCGCCCATGGTAATGGCGTAGCCCAAGCCCAGGTTCTGGCTGGTTAGCCACCAGCTACCTGCGGTTGCCAGCAGCATGATGCCAAATAGCAGGCCGGTCTTGGTGATGATGTCATCGTAGGTGAGGCGACCGGTGTCAACAGCATCAGCTGAGCGGCTGAAGTAGGCTTCGTTCAGGTCGTCAACTGACATGTCTTCGGTCAGTGGGTTGAAGCGAGGCATCTGGGTTGCTGCTTCGCCTGGCTTTGCGCCTGGCTGGTAGCCCGGCATCTGTGGGTAACCAGCTGGAGTGGTTTTCTGGAGGTCGCGAGCCAGAGAGTTCATTACTGGATTAGACATAACGCTCCTTTTAAAATTCTTTAACTTAAATCTAGATTGCCATATAAACCACGGCTTGGCGACTTTTTTAGATTATTTAGCAGGACGTACCCATTTCGCACGGGAAACGGCTTTCGTATGCGAATTCAGCGTTGGCAGGTGCCCATTTCGCACGGGAAATGGCTTTCGTATGCGAATTGAGAGGTTGGCGGGCGCCCTCGGGAAAATTTTTACGAGGGCGGCGCACCCAACTACCAGGAAAATCCCAAACTCGTATCAAAATGCCAAACTGATACGAGTTTCAAAAAACCAACCCAAAACAACCCCAAAAACCATGCCCCGCAGAACCACACCAAATGTCATATAACCCAAACTTTTTCGAGGGTGGGGCACCCAGCTGCCCGCTAAACTGCCAACCAAAACAAAAAGCGGCAGAGCCAAAAGCTCTGCCGCTGTCCGTACCTCCAGCCGGACTCGAACCGGCACTGAATCGATTTTAAGTCGACTGCCTCTACCATTGGGCTATGGAGGCGTGGAACTATTTTATTCTACCTGACTAAATCAAAATTGTTATCATTGAAAAAGCGAAAACTTCTAAAGCGTTGCCAACACAACGAAATTTAAAGAGAGAAGGCTTCAAATATGCGACCCGAAAAATCGCGAAAATCCCAAAAAACCAGCGGTCGCGAACGCGCAACCTTAAAAAGTTCAGTAGACTCAGCTGCCCGCAAAAAACAATCTCGTGGCAAGTCACTAACTTTTGCTGAACGCCTCCGCCGCCTGCCGAAGCTCTTTAGAAAGTTCGTTGAAGACGAGACTCGCTCTGGCATGCTTTTAGTTGTTGCCGCCTTGATCGCCTTGGTCTGGGCGAACTCGCCGTGGGCCGACATCTATGAAACCCTGGCACACGCAGAAATCGGTTTCGAATCCCTGCACCTCAAGCTTTCAGTCAGCCACTGGGCTGCTGACGGGTTGCTAACTATTTTCTTCTTCATTGTTGGGTTAGAGCTTAAAACCGAATTTGTAACCGGCGCGCTACGTGACCTGAAAGAAGCGACTCTGCCTATGATCGCAGCTGCTTTCGGCATGGTGGGGCCGGCAATTGTCTACGTATTAGTACAGTACCTGGGGAACTCGGGAGCGTACCACGGTTGGGCTATCCCAGCAGCTACTGATATTGCCTTTGCAGTTGCCCTGCTGGGGCTATTTGGCAAAGGTATGCCCCCAGCTGCCCGTACATTCTTGCTGACCCTGGCGGTGGTGGATGACTTGCTGGCGATTATTGTTATTGCCGCCTTCTATTCTTCCGGTTTGAACTGGGTGGCTTTAGGTCTTTCCCTACTGGTTATTGCAGTCTTTGGGCTGGCCGTTCAAAAGCGCGTGATGAAATGGTGGATTTTAGTACCTCTGGGCGTGGTTGCTTGGGCTTTAATGCATGAATCCGGAGTTCACGCGACGATTGCCGGCGTAGCCATGGGTCTGTTGGTACCAGCTTCTCGCCTGCGTAATGAACCACAGTGGTCCTCGCATATTGCGCATATGTTGCACCCGCTGTCCGCTGGTTTAGTAGTCCCGATCTTCGCTTTCTTCGCTGCCGGAGTTAACGTTTCTGAATCTGGTGGGATTATTGAAACGCTGGCAGATCCGGTCGCTATCGGCGTGATTCTTGGTTTGCCACTGGGTAAGTCCTTAGGAATTTTGGGCTCTGTTGCCCTATTTACGAAGTTCACTTCCTTGCGTTTGGGGCATGGTATTGACCTGCGAGATATTGGGGCGATTTCCCTGCTCGCCGGTATTGGTTTCACGGTTTCTTTGCTGATTGCCGGCTTGGCATTCCCGGCAGCTTCACCTCACGTGCCGCATGCGAAACTGGGCGTGATGATCGGTACTTTGCTGGCAGCGATTCTGGGCGGGTTGGCTGTTAACTTGCGAGTGCGCCAGCAAAAGCGTGGTACCGCGCCGGATCGAAAGACTCGGTAGGTTTCGTTACCTCCTCATTTCGCACGGGAAACGCGTTTCGTATGCGAAATGAGAGGTTGGCGGGCGTCCTCGGGAATCTTCCGAGGGCGGCGCACCCACCTCTAAGCAAGCACCCGCCCACCCCGCACCTACGGTAACAGGCTAAGTGCCACGCCGTCTAAAATGTCTTGCTCGGAAGTAATCACCTGCGTAAGTGCAGGGTTAGCTTCCTGCACCCGGCGCATGATTTCCGCCCAAATAACCGAACCCGCCGCAATCACATCCGCCCGGCCTGCCGGCATATAAGCCAAAGCCTGTTTTTGCTGCACCGGCGCACTGACCATATAGTCAACCGCCTGCTGTTGGCGGGCAAACGAAAGCCGCGCATTATGGATTTTCGCCGGTTCATATTCGGTTAAGTCCAGGGCTTTCGCCGTCACCGTAGTGACCGTCCCCGCGACCCCAATAAGTGACTGCAACTGGTTAAAAGAAACGTGCTGGGAAACCTCATCGAGGTACTCCCCCACCCAAGCAGCGGCCGTTTCCACCGCTTCACGATACTCAAAAGTATCCGTTTCTGCAGTAAACCCCGGGAATTTTTCCGTCAGGCGGACACTTCCCATATCCGCTGAATAAGCCGCTTGAATCTGTACTTCTCTGCGCGCGTCTAAAGCCCCAACTACGAATTCGGTGGAGCCACCGCCAATATCAACAACCAGCGCAGGGAAAGCTACTTCGGAAAGGGATCCTACCGCACCTAAGAAAGAAAAACGTGCTTCGGCGTCTCCAGAAATTACTTCTGGCTCAACCCCAATGGCGTCCCGAATAGCCGTTGTGAAGTCCGCACTATTTTGCGCATCCCGAGAGGCTGAAGTAGCTACAAAACGTAGTTTCGTCACCTGGTGTTCCACGCAGACTTGTGCGTACTGCTTAGCAGCAGCAACGGTGCGGGCGATAGCTACGGGGCTGAGTCGGCGAGTTTCGTCAACGCCCTCGCCTAAGCGAACGATCACCATATCGCGCAGTAACTCGCGGATAATCCCGTTTTCGCGGCGCAGGATCAGCAGGCGAATCGAGTTAGTCCCGCAGTCGATTGCGGCTACCGTTTGCGGCTGAACGGAGTTTTCTGCAGGCTCGGCTGCGAAATTCGCCTCAGCTTCCCAAGGAAACGCAGTCAAGGCCCGTCACTTAGCTAGATCAGCTGGAGTCTGCCCGGGCAGGCAGCTACAAACAGTTGGATTCCACAGACCGTCCGCGATTAAACGCTCCACCAGAATGTCGCCAATCGGATTAACGCCGGGGCCGGCAGCTAGAGTGTGTCCCAAAATAGCGTGCAGGCATTTGACGCGCGAAGGCATACCTCCGGCAGAGAAATCCTTGATTTCAGGGACTTCTTCAATGGCATCGCGGGCAGCAATGTAATGCTGGTGGGCGGCGGCGTAGCCGACGCACAGCTGCTCGTCATCAGCCAGCAACTGGTTAAGTTCTTCCATCCACTTCCCTGCTTCCAAAACAGAGCAGCCCTTCACCGCGGCTGGGTGGGTCAGGTAGTACATGGTCGGGAACGGCGTGCCGTCTTCGAGGCGAGGTTTCGTAGCCACTACTTCAGGTGCCCCGCAAACGCAGCGGGCGGCAATGCCGATTACGCCGCGAGGAACTCGGCCCAGCTGTAGTTCCAGAATCACCAGATCGTGGCTGGTTGCTTCAGTAATAGTCACGTTTCTCCTTGAGTCTGCTTTAGGTTTTTGATTTCAGCTAAATATTTGCAGAGGTCAGTTTCCGCCGCCCTCGGAAGGTTTATCTGCAGGAGCGGGCGCGGATTCTGCCATTTTCACGGAATCGCTTACCACCAGGTACCAGGGGCGCGGCGGACCAGCCTGCTGTTTCCCTGCTCCCGACTGGGCTTCTTTCGGAGCGTCAACGACCAGGTATTGGGTTTCTCCGGGGCGAATGTATCCCAGGCGAGAACGCGCTTGGCTGGCGATGAAAGCATCCGAGTTCCACTTTTCCAAGTCGGCACTTAAGCGCGCATTTTCAGCTTTAGCTTCTGCCAAGCTTTGCGCAATCGCATTATATTCGCGGTGTTGTTTCCACCATTGGCTAAGCGGCTGCCCCAACGCGATTAACGCGAAGAGGGTGATGATAACCAGCCCCACCAGTATGCTGGGGAATCGGCTGGGCGGCTGGGTGCCGTCAGCTGGGGTGGGCGCGGTGAAGTCTCCCAAACGGATGTGCCCCGGGTGGCGGCTGGCATTTCCTTGCCGATTTTTCCGAGGGCGGCGAATACTGTCTTCGCGCCCCGGAGCGTTAACTCGTGCAGAGCCTCCCACCGCTACGCGGGCGGTTTCCGGTTTTGACGCTGGTTTACGCCCGGTGGCGGCACCTTCTGTGCGACCTGCAGTGCCTTGAGTGCGCGGAGCAGAACTGTGCGAACGAGAACTTGAACCCTGCGATCGTGAAGTTGAAGCCTGCGGGCGCGCAGGTTTAGCCCCCGGCCCCTTTGGGCGAGGAACCTGCGGGCGGCGCCCATTTGCTTCGTGTGCTTCACTCACTTGTTAAGTTAACTTTCCGGTTCAGTAGGTTCAATATTCTGCAGTAAACTCTTCGCTTTTAATGTTTTTAGTTTGCGGGGCGTTCGAAAACTACCGCCATTGGGGTCTGCTGAGTGCCCTGCCCCAGTGGGTTGTCTGCGAACTGGGCTTCGTAATGTTCCAATGACTGTAAGCCGGCTGCGCCTAGAGCATTGCGACCAATGTCGTTAGCATCCATGATCACTACGCCGTCAAAGGTTTTTGCCCAGTTTTCGGGCAGTACTGCCAGTAGTACCTGCTTCAGGTGGGCAGCGACTTTTTCAGGGTCCTTTGGAGGAAGTTTTGCGGATACGTTAGATGGATACACAGAGTATTCTGTTGGTCCGTCGATTGCTCTTACGTTGGCGCCAGCTAAGTTATAGAAAACGCCACGTTTTCCAGCTAGTTTGCCTACAAACCCACCGGCGGAGGCAAACAGAATGCGTGGCAAACCAGCCTCGTTAATCGCCAGTTGCATAGTCACGGGATCGCCCAGGCCAATTCCAGCCGGGGTGCGGGAAACGTATTTTGAAAGCTTTCGTGCTGCAAATCCAGGCTTAATTTCCCAGGTGAACCAAGAACGTCCCTGCATGATCGCAATAATCTTTTCAGAGATCGTCAGGTTCCAGCGACGGCCTTCGGTAGCCTGCTTGTCATCTGCGTCGCCGTTGGCGGCCAATTCTTTGAAGAAGTCCAGCACGTAGCGGGTGATTTCTTCATCCATCTGTGAGTCTTTAGAGAACTTCTCAGTTTGTAGTGGGTAGCGGCGAGCAATCACGTCGCCGATCTTTAGATCTAGTTCTTTACCGTCATTAGCTTCCAGGGGTTCTTTGAAATCAGCTGGTAAAGAAGCACCCATGTCGGATTTATCTACGGATTCGGCAGAGAAAATATCGAAGTCAGGGTTTTCATCTAGGTACAGACGCGCCCAGATTTCCACGTTCAGCAGACGCCAGAAGAGCATTGTGTCGGCGCCGTTTTCTTCGTTAATGTAGCCGTGGAAGGCTTTGAGAACGGCTGCTTGGTTAAACCAAGGGCGGTTTCCAAATGATTCTGATTCGAAGATGGCGTTAATAGAATTCTTAATGCGCTTGAACCACTCGTTTTCGGGAGTGGTGAAACCAATCTTATTGCGACGGGTAGAAACCATTTCTGGCAGGATGTCTTTGGTGGCGTCGCGCAAAATTCGCTTATTCCAACCGGCTTTGATGATGGCATCATCTGCCAGTGAGAACAGGAACTTAACGGTGTCTTTATCTAAGAATGGGACGCGACCTTCTAAGGAAAAACGCATGGTGTTGCGGTCTTCGTAGCGCAGTAGCGATGGGAGCGAGTTCTTGAAGAGGTCTTCAATCAGTCGTTCGCGCAGGTTGTTGCGTGTAGAGTGCAGACGTTCCTGAGGGTAGCTGGCAACGAAGTCAGCATTCAACAGGGTTTCTACGGGCACATCTGGTTTGGCAGTTAGTTTGTTCTTAGCGCGGAAGCGTACTAGGCGAGCTAATACGTCAGCGCTTCGGGCAACTTCGAAAGCTAGTTTGCGGTAATTACCCTGCTGCTTCAGCTGGTTGAAGTAGGTGAAGTAGTAAGGGATGTAGCCCGCCATCATTTCGTCAGCGCCCTGCCCATCTAGCAGTACGGTAACGTGCTTAGTGGCTTCTTTCATGACGCAGTACTGGGCGTAGGGACCCGAAGAAATAATGGGTTCTTCCTGGGTGCGGATGAAGTCAACCAGGTCTGCTTTGAACTGATCTGCGTTAGGCAGAATTTTGTGGGCATTTACGCCGTTATCACAGCGTTCTAAAACGGCATCGACGTAGCGTTCTTCGTCGTTCAGAGAGCCGGGGAAGACTGCTGAGAATAGGTTTTGTTCTTGGCCTACGGAAGCGGTTTCTTCCTTGTTGGTTCCCAGCAGGCGGTTGATGATGACAGCTACAGCAGAAGAATCCAGGCCGCCAGAGAGTGAGGTTCCTACCGGAACTTCAGATTGGAGGCGTTCTTTAACTGATTTAAAGAGCAGTTCGCGGTATTCAGCTACGGCGCTTTCGTCGTAGGGGCGCTGGATCTTTGCGGCTTCGCGTAGCTCTTCGATGAAGTTGGTGTAGCTGGTGACGGTGACTCCGTCTGCGTTGATAACAGCCATTTCGCCTGGTAGCAGGCGTTCAATCCCTTTGAAGAAGGTTTCGCGTGAATCTTCGTGGATTCTAAAGCGCAGGTAGCGGTAGAGGATGCGTTCATTTGCTTCGGCTTTGAACTGTGGCACTGCCAGGATTGATTTCAGTTCTGAGCCAAAGACTACGCCGGCACCGATTTTGGCGAAGTAGACTGGTTTAATCCCAAAGTGGTCGCGGCTTAGCGTTAGTTCAGCTTTTTCGTTATCCCAAACAGCCAGGCCCCACATGCCGTTGAGACGGTCGAAGATGGCACTTCCCCACTGTGCGAAGCCTTTGAGGACAACTTCGGTGTCAGTTTCCGTGTGGAACTGGTGGCCGAGTTCTTCAAGTTCTGCTTGGAGTTGTTTGTAGTTGTAGACTTCACCGTTGTAGATCATGGTGAAGCGACCGTCTGGGGTGGTCATAGGCTGGTCGCCGTGGGTGCGGCCTAAAATTGCCAGGCGCTGGTGTACTAAGCCAACTGGTCCGTCTACGAATTCACCGGTTCCATCTGGACCGCGGTGGGATTGGCAGCGACTCATCTTTGCCAGCAGGTCTGGGTTGAAGTTCTCTTCACTCCCGTAATATCCGGCAATACCGCACATGAGTTTTCCTCTTTTCCTACGAATATTCTGCTATTTTGAGTTTACTTTAGTAGGTTGGGTTTGGAAAACGCTACACCCGTTATTTCGGCGATATCACGCGGTTACAAGTGTCACCTCTGTGGCGTTTCATCCTCCCAGCTCGCTCCCTCCTATGCGGGAACGCCCACTCCCGCATCGATTAAGAAGACGACAAACCAAACAAACCCCACCACCAAACCCCACCAAAACCATGCGGGAACGCCAACTCCCACATCGATTAAGAAGGCGACAAACCAAACAAACCCCACCACCACACCCCACCAAAACCATGCGGGAACGCCCACTCCCGCATGGGAAGGAACTGGGGAAGCACCCAAAGCTAAAGGCGGGCACTACCAAAAGGTAGTGCCCGCCTTGCTACTTAGATTAAACCTTCTAGGTAACCTAATCAGCTAATATTTCTCAGCCCTTGAAGCGTGGGAAAGCGGAAGCGCCAGCGTATACTGCTGCGGTTTCCAGTTCTTCTTCAATACGCAGAAGCTGGTTGTACTTAGCAACACGTTCGGAACGAGCTGGAGCACCGGTCTTGATCTGGCCGGAGTTGGTAGCAACTGCCAAGTCAGCAATGGTGGTGTCTTCGGTTTCGCCGGAACGGTGAGAAGTCATGGAGCGGAAGCCTGCACGGTGTGCGTCTTCTACAGCATCCAGGGTTTCGGTCAGGGAACCAATCTGGTTTACCTTAACCAGCAGTGCGTTTGCAGCGCCTTCTTCAATACCGCGACGCAGACGTGCAGGGTTGGTTACGAACAAGTCGTCACCTACCAGCTGTACGCGGTTGCCAATCTGGCCGGTCAGAGCCTTCCAAGCATCCCATTCATCTTCAGACAATGGGTCTTCGATGGATACCAGTGGGTAGTCGGTGATCAGCTTCTCGTAGTATTCAACCATGTATTCGGTTGGGCGAGCCTGACCTTCGAACTGGTATGCGCCATCCTTGAAGAATTCGGTGGAAGCTACGTCCAGTGCCAGAGCAACGTCGGAACCTGGCTTGAAGCCAGCCTTTTCGATTGCTTCCATGATCAGGTCCAGAGCTGCTGCGTTGGAATCCAGGTTTGGAGCGAAGCCGCCTTCGTCACCCAGACCGGTGGACAGGCCACGTTCCTTAATAACAGCCTTCAGAGTGTGGTAAACCTCTGCACCCCAGCGCAGAGCTTCACGGAAGGTTGGTGCGCCCAGTGGAGCAATCATGAATTCCTGGATGTCAACGTTGGTGTCTGCGTGAGAACCACCGTTGAGGATGTTCATCATTGGTACTGGCAGTACGTGAGCGTTTGGTCCGCCCAGGTAACGGTACAGTGGCAGGCCAGCAGAGTCAGCTGCAGCCTTTGCTACTGCCAAGGAAACACCCAGGATAGCGTTTGCGCCCAGCTTGCCCTTGTTGTCGGTGCCGTCCAGAGCGATCATCAGTTCGTCGATGTGACGCTGATCGGTTGCTTCTTCGTCAATCAGTTCTGGCTGGATTACGTTTACTACAGCGTCAACTGCCTTTTCAACACCCTTGCCCAGGTAACGATCCTTGTCACCATCACGAAGTTCCACAGCTTCGAATGCACCAGTGGATGCACCGGATGGAACAGCAGCACGGGAAACGGTGCCGTCTTCCAGCAGAACTTCAACTTCTACGGTAGGGTTGCCGCGGGAATCCAGAATCTCGCGTGCGCCAATGGCGTCAATACGTGCCACTTTATTCTCCTTATTTTTTCGTGTTGCAGCCAGATGGCCACGTTTATTGCAGGGCCTACCGGCCCAATCTTTCTTGACTAAACGTCAAAAGCTTACGGTTGCATCTGCCCCTGCTGGGCGTGCACATCAAATACGCCGGTTAAAGCTGGAGGCAACATAGTGCCAGACTCAGAAACCGACCCGAAACGAGGATTAATCTCTACCTTATGCGTAGCCTGAGTTTCTAAGAAAACCTGCGAGAAAGCCTGCGGCCCCATCTTGTCACTTAAAGAACGCAGAACCGAGTTCACGTAGAAGGTTTCAACAGTCAAATCTGAAAGTGGTGCACTGCCTTCTGGCAACCCCTTTTCCAGTTCCATGCGCACATCATCCAAAGAAATATCCAGGTTAGCTTGCTTAGCCAATTCCTTGGTGGTTTCCAGGCGAGACACAAAATCAATAATCACAGAAGCGGGAACTGGATTTTCGGTAACCAGGGATGCTTCACGCGCAGTTTTTTCAATCTCTACCGTGCGGTACTCTTTGCCGTCTACAATCAGCGCTACCCCGGGATGAGCAGAACATGCGCCCAGACCCAATGCTAGAGCACCTGCAGCTACTGCGGTAATAAAACGTTTCACATTCATATACTTGCCTACCGGCATCCTTTCATGCATCAACAAGATACATTTTACTATGCTTTCGCCTCTGGACGGTAGCCCACGACCACCTCAAGCAGGTTGTCCACCCAATCGATCAGATCTTGATCAACCAGGGGTTCCCCACCCAACCTTGAAGTAGTTGGCATCGGCACTAAAACCTTACGAATAGCGGGTTTCATGATACTTCCCGGATACAGACGCAGTAGCCGCGCCGCCTGCGCATCCCCCAAATCTACCGGACCCAGCCGCAAATATTTACCCTGCATAACCAGCTCATGTACGCCTAAAGACCTAGCATGTTCCTTCAAACCAGCCAGGGCAAACAGCAACAGTACCGTTTCAGGGATAGGACCATAGCGGTCTGTCAGCTCGTCACGAACCTCCTTGGCGTCCTCGGGAGAAGCCAAAGCCGCAATCTTCGCGTAAGTTTCCAAACGCAACTCTTCCCCGCGAATATACTCCACCGGAATATGCCCATCCACGGGAATCTCAACTCGCACATCGGCACGCGTCCCCCGGTATTCACCCTTAAATGCAGCCACCGCATCCGCTACCATGCGCACGTACAAATCAAAACCAACCCCGGCAATATGCCCAGACTGTTCCCCGCCCAGCAGGTTACCAGCCCCGCGGATTTCCAAGTCCTTTTGAGCCACCGCGATTCCCGCACCCAAATCCGTGTTGGTAGCGATCGTCCGCAGGCGCTCCAACGCAGTTTCCGTCAAAGTCTTCCCAGCCGGATACAGGAAATAAGCGTAACCTCTTTCCCGGCCGCGCCCCACACGCCCACGCAACTGATGCAACTGAGAAAGCCCCATCGCGTCAGCGCGGTCCACAATCAGCGTATTCGCGTTAGAAATATCTAAACCAGTTTCCACAATGGTAGTGCAAACCAAAACGTCAAAATCGCGATTCCAAAAATCGACAATCACCCGTTCTAACTGGTGTTCTGAGAGTTTTCCATGCGCTACTCGAATCCGCGCTTCAGGCACCAGTTCAGCTAAATGCGCCGCCACCTTATCAATATCCTCCACGCGGTTATGCACGTAGAAAACCTGGCCGTCACGCAATAGCTCGCGCTTAATCGCAGCCACCACCTGCTGATCAGTATGCGCCCCCACAAAAGTAAGAATCGGATGGCGATCTTCCGGTGGAGTTTGCAAAACCGACATTTCGCGAATCCCGGTAACGGCCATTTCCAAAGTCCGCGGAATCGGAGTAGCCGACATTGAAAGCACATCCACATCGTTGCGTAACTGCTTCAACGCTTCCTTGTGCTCCACCCCGAAACGCTGTTCTTCGTCGATGATCACCAGCCCCAAGTTCTTAAACCGCACTGAGCCAGAAACCAGCGAATGCGTCCCGATCACCACGTCGATCGAACCCTTAAGCAGCTTTTCTTTAACATCATCGGCTTCTTTCTTCGTGGAAAAACGGCTGAGTGAAGCTACATCAACAGGGAATCCCGCATACCGAGAAGTAAAAGTCTCATAGTGCTGCTGTACCAGCAAAGTAGTGGGCACTAAAACCGCTACCTGTTTGCCATCTTGCACCGCTTTAAAAGCCGCGCGCACCGCAATTTCAGTTTTCCCATAGCCTACGTCACCGCACAGTAGGCGATCCATCGGCACCGGCTTTTCCATATCGGCTTTAACTTCATCAATTGTTACCAGCTGATCGGGCGTTTCCACATAGGGGAAAGCTTCTTCCAACTCTCGCTGCCAGGGGCTGTCGGGGCTGAATGCGAAGCCCTTAGCCGCCTGACGTGACGCGTAGAGGCGCACCAGTTCTGAGGCGATTTCTCTGACCGCTTTGCGCGCATTAGCTTTAGTTTTCGCCCATTCGGCGCCGCCGATCTTTGACAGCGAAGGCGAATCCGAACCGCTATAGCGAGAAACTTGTTCCAAAGAATCAATCGGCACGTACAGCAGGTCCGCGGGTTGGCCGCGTTTAGACGGCGCGTACTCTACCAGCAGGTAATCCCGCGTCACCGCTTGTTTTCCGGTGCCGATAGTGCGGGTCACCATTTCTTTAAATTTCCCGATTCCGTGGGTTTCATGTACTACGAAATCTCCGGGACGTAAAGAAAGCGGGTCAATCGCGCGTTTGCGTGAGCGAGCTGGCACTTTCCGCATATCCACAGTAGAAGGTCCGCTGCGGCCGGTCAGATCAGTTTCCGTAACCACCGCGATTTGCAGCCCCGCATGCACAAATCCCGGGCCGCTTTCAGCTGGCAGAATATCCACCACTGCGGGGGTGAAAGTTTTAGCAAGTTTACCCACCACGCGGGCTGGCAAATCTGCTTCGGCAAAGAGTGCTTGGAATCGTTTTGCCGGTCCAGGACCGTTTGTGGTCACTACCAGGCGCCACCCCTGTACTGCCAGATCACGCAGATCCGCAACCGCTTGTTCTAAGTTTCCGCGGTATGGGTTCACGCCTCGCCCGCCCACTTGCACTAAGTGGTCGTTGGCAACTACTGCAGCATGCTGGTCCAGTTGGCCCGCGAAAATCGCGTCAGCAATTTCCGAGGGCGGAATTTCAGTCATCCGGATCCAAGCAAACTGTTTTTGCGCTGCCAGGTCCCGCATTTCATCCAAGGTGCGGAAGGAGCCTTCTTTAGCGACTAGTGGGATTTTTCCGCCGTCTGCAGCTGCTTCCCAAGCGGCTGCAAGGAACTCTTCGGTAGTGGCCACTAAGTCTTCAGCGCGGGCTTCAATCCGTTCTGGATTCACTAAAACTACCGAGGTATTAGCGGGAACCAGATCAAAAATAGTCTGCATCTGCGGAACAAGCGCGGGACTGAGGGTTTCCATGCCTTCAACCGTTAAGCCAGCCGAGATTAGTTCCAACATTTCGCGGGTGCCTGGTAGTTGAGTAATCAGTTCCCGAGCTTTGGCGCGGACGGCGTCAGTTAAGAGTAATTCTCTGGCTGGGGGCGCCCACAGACCGCCCTCGGCAATCTCAATCGTCCGCTGGTCTGCCACTGAGAAGTAGCGGATATCGTCAACTTCATTGCCGAATAACTCCACGCGCAGCGGGTGCGGCTCAGTGGGTGGGAAAATGTCGATCAAGCCGCCGCGCACCGCGATTTCACCGCGCGAGGTGACCATGTCAACCCGACTGTACCCATAGGCCACCAGCTTTTCCGCTAAAGTAGGCAGGTCTACCACGGTACCAAGCTTCAAAGAAATCGGCTCAATCTCTGCTAAGCCGCCGATAATGGGCTGGAGGAAAGCTCGGAGCGGGGCAACCAGGATGCGAATTTCGCCGTCTTTGCTGTGCAGGGAACCGCCCGCGTATTTGAGGCGGCGCATCACGGCCACGCGACGGGCCATGGTGTCTTTTTGCGGGGAAAGCCGTTCGTGGGGCAGGGTTTCCCAAGCGGGGAAAAGTTCTACCCCGGGAGTGTAGCAGCGCAGGGCGTTTACTAGTTGTTCAGCTTGCCGCCCGGTGGGGGTGACTACCAGCAGCGGCTTTGCGTCTTTACTTTGGCGAGCTTGGGCCAGCACCGGGGGTTGGAGTCCCGCGGGGGCAACGATGGTAGCTGCAGTTCCCAGCTGGTTAATTATGTGGGTGGCGTGTTCGATGCCCGCGTCATGTGCCAGGTCGCCTAGCAGGCCCTCTAGCTTCATGAGTTTTTCCTCTTTTGCTACGTTAGTTCTTTTGGTTGGCTCTGTTAGCGGCTGTGCAGGTGGTTTATCGGTTGTGCACGTAGTTTAGCGGCTGTGCAGGTTTTGCTGTGCGTTTGCGAATCCGCCGGTGACGATTTCTTCGATTACGTCGACAGCTTCGTTAATGGTGATTTCTAAGTCCACTTTATGCTTGGCTGGGAAATCACTCAAGACGTAGTCGGCGGGATCCATGCGCCCGGGTGGGCGTCCCACGCCGAAGCGCAGGCGACAGTAGTCTTTAGTGCCGATAGCTTGGGAAATCGATTTTAGGCCGTTGTGTCCACCTTCGCCGCCACCTTGTTTAAGGCGCAGGGTAAGTTCGTCGATATCCATTTCGTCGTGAACTACCAGCAGGTGGGCGGGGTCGATTTTGAAGAAATTCATGAGGGCGGAAACGGGCTTACCAGAAATATTCATGTAGCAGTCTAGGTACGCCAGGTGGACGGCTGGTCCGGGGCGTCCGCCGGGAAGCATGCCCATTCTGACCGAGGCTACTTGTGCGCCGGCTTTGTGTTTGCTGAAAGTGCCGTTTGCGTGCGCCGCGGCTGCTTGGACTACCAGGTGTCCAATGTTGTGGCGGTTACGAGCATATTTTGCTCCGGGGTTTCCCAGGCCCACGATGAGCCAGGTGGCGTCTTCCATGAAAGTCTCCTTTTAGTCACTTTCAAGGATAGCAAAGTGGATTTAAGTCAGCTTTCTGGGGGTGGGTTACTTTCCGGAGTTCAGGCACTTCCCGGGGTTCAGGTACTTTCCGGGGTTCAGATACTTCCCTGCCCTTCCCCCCCTTCTCTTTTTGATGCGGGAAGGCGGATTCTAGTGGTGGTTGCAACGTCTTTGTTTCAACTGATGAGTTCTAGTA
>JAUNKY010000043.1 GCA_030532515.1 Actinomycetaceae bacterium | reverse complement strand
ACAACAACCAACCCCTTCCAAGGCCAGCGTTGCAACGATCCCTAGAACTCAAGGTTCGGGTTAGGAGCCTAAAGGGGGGGCTGGTATTACTACCAGCCCCCCTTCTACAAGTTTCTCTCAGTCGTTTTGCGGTACCTGTGCGATTACGGCTTCTGCAACTTCACGCATAGAGAGACGACGGTCCATTGAAGTCTTTTGAATCCAACGGAAAGCTTCGTGTTCGCTCATCTTCATACGTTCCATCAACAGCCCCTTAGCGCGGTCAACGATCTTGCGAGCTTCAAAACGTTCGTTCAAATCCGCAATTTCATTTTCCATTGCCAGGATTTCATTGTGACGGCTAAGCGCGATTTCAACTGCTGGAAGCAGGTCTGCTTCTGAGAAAGGCTTGACTACGTATCCCATAGCGCCGGCATCACGCACGCGTTCTACCAGTTCCCGCTGCGAAAATGCGGTAAGCATCACAACTGCACAAGAAAGCTCTTTAAGAATCTTCTCAGCAGCAGTAATACCGTCCATTTTAGGCATTTTAACGTCTAATACACACAGGTCTGGTTCCAGTTCAAGTGCTTTTTCGACGGCGTCTTCGCCATTGTCGCATTCCGCGATTACGTCAAAACCCGCATTTTTGAGGATGTCAACGATATCTAGACGGATTAGACCTTCATCTTCTGCGACAAGGACGCGACGGGATTTGATTTCAGTCTTTCCCATTCGTGTCTTCCTAGATCTAATTTTGATTTCCGATGAACTTATATATATTCTATTACTTAGTGATTCGATTTTGGAACTCGACAGAGAATCAAAAACGTTCACTCGCCCCGGTAGCCCAATTGGCAGAGGCAGTCGGCTCAAACCCGGCTCGTTGTGAGTTCGAGTCTCACCCGGGGTACTTTTATACCCAAAAACGCACGGAACCTTTTCAGGTCCGTGCGTTTTTGCTTACTTACCGGTGGACTTAGTCTGCCGTCTTCTCTGCTTCTGCAATCAGCTTCAAAAGATGACGCGCATATTCACGGTATCCACCCTTATACAGCTCTTGCGTGCCTTCTAAAGCAAGTAGCTCCTCCAACAGTTCCTTAGCATCCCCCAGACGGTTCGCGCGGTGTAACAACGCCCCTAAAGAGAGCAGCCCAGTTGCAATCGCGCGGATACTTCCCTTTTCTTTAACCACTTCTAGTGCCTGGCGTAAGCGACGCTCAGCTTCTTCCAGCGAATAACATTCCTCGATTGTCCGGTGCGCTTCAATCGTGAAATCAGCTAAATCAGCTTCAACGTCAGTACCTTCCAGGTGACTCAACGCCGTAAGCGTTTCAAAGCAGGTCTCTAACAACTGCTTCGCCTGTAGCTTATCGGCCTCGCTAATAATCCCCGGACGTCCCACAAGACGATGCGCAGCCCCGAAAACAGCCACCACATAGTCCTCATAAGCCCGCTTAGTTTCCTTCGTCAAAGGCTCTTGCAGTTTAGCTTTACGCGCAGCCATCACTTTGAACTGGAAGTCAGTAGCAGTCTGGAACTCCCCTTCTTCCGAAGCTAAGGAAACAATCTTCTCCGCTAAAGCCAGCTTCTGCTCCGGATCAGTAAGCAACGCATAGGCTTTCAAGAGTTCCCGCAACGCGGAATGCAATAGTTCCACCTGTTCATAAAGGTCCGCCAGTTGTTCTCTTAGACGCGCTTCATGCTCTGCGGGGAGCAGATTCTCTGCAACGTCAGCTGAAGTTTGTAAAACTTCTAAAGCTTCGTCAGTGCGCCGCGCAGAAGAAAGTACAATCGCCAACTTCCAACCAGCTAAAGCCTGCTGGGAAGTAACTCCTAAAGACGCGTACAGATTCAGCATCTGCCGATATGCCTGAATCGCTTTGTCAGTCTCTCCAAGTGAAGCATAGGCGTATCCTAAAGTATCTAAGCCATATAGGCGAATACCTAAAGAATCATTTAGACCTGGGACCTCCATAGCGGCTTGCGCCGCTTCAGCCGCCTGAGCAAACTGCTGTTTCTTCAAAGCTTGGCTGGCTTTTGCTAAGAACGGAATTACTTTAGCTTCAGCAGTGCCTTCATCCGGGATCGCGCAGAACTCACCAGGGAAGTTCCAAGGAGTGTAGCGATTGTCGACGATCGCCTGCCAAAACTCTGCAATAGTTTGGGCTTCTTCCGCGTCGTTAGCGAAAACCGTAAGCTCCTCTACCGGTGGCAGCTCTGCCTGTGGGTTGAACAAACGGTGGTACAGATACGTGTAGTAAGAACTGAAAGTACCAAACCCTGCGACTACCGCTTGGAAAAGCTGACTAATTGAGAGTTGTTGCCAGCTGGTGTCTAAAACGATTGGGGCCAACTGAGAATGCTGGGGATCCGTAGCGTCATGTACCGTAGCCGGTTGAGATTCTGTGTTAGATACTACCCCGTATTCCGCTTTATCTTCGGTGTAGAGGCCCGAAACATCTGGCACCGCCGTCTGCGCTGCCTGAATGTCCAAAAGCTGTGGTTGCAGGCGGCGTTCCACGGCTGCCACGTTACGTTTAAAGCGTAGCCCCGGACGGTTATCGAACTGCGCGGCAATTCCCAATGCTAAGTTCCGCATCCAGTCATAGGCGGCTTGGGCAGTTGGGTTAACTAAAGTCTCGCAGGGGAACCAAACCAGTTCTTCGCCAGGCAGAGTCAGGCTCAAACGCTGCTGTGGTTCATCTAGTAAAGTGCTGAAAAGTAAAGCACCTTCAATCGCCAGATTCAACAGTACTGTGGGCGCATCAGCTTCGGGCCACCAAGGCAGGTGACGCAGTAAGATCCGCAAGCCTCGTTCCAACCGCTGTGGACGCCCAGCCATTCCTGAGAGGTAGAGGTAATGCAGGTGCGGAGGTAAGTCCTCTAGGTAGCGCGCTCCCTCTTGATAACGCCGGTAAGCGCGCGTATGTGCGCTCCAGGCTGAAGCATCATTTCCCACGCGCGACCAAGGCTCCATCATTTCGGTGAGCAAAGCTTCAGGTTGAGAATCGCAGGAGTTTTCATCTTGGCGCGCTAAAGCAGCTTCACCAATCTCAACTGCCTTTTCCCAGTTCCCTTCCCTACCGTAAAATGCAACTTCATAGCCCGGGTCGCAGGAAGGGCAGTCCGAAAGCTCAGAATCGTCAGAAGTCCGCCATTGATTGAAGGCTTCCGCGGCTTCTTCCTCAGTTCCCCAGTCGCGGGCGTATAGATATTTGCGAATGTAATAGGCGCGCAGCCCATCGCCCAACTGCAGATAGTGTTTGCGCATTTCTTCAAGCAGATCTTCGCACTGCTGTACGGGCACTGAAGGTACGGAACGTACCGCGCCAATCACGTATTTATAGTGCCAGGCATGTGAGAAACCGATCTCGCCCGAGAATAAGTCAGGGCGTTCTTTAATCTTCTGATCACACCAAATGAAAGGCGCAATCACCTGGGTGCCTTGGCCACCTGTCGCGTAACCGTTGACCAGGTGAACGTAGCTAATCACAGCTTCTTCTTCAAAGCCGCCGGCTTCGGCAAGTTCCGCGGCTTTTGCCCACAGATCGTTGTGGGTCTTTCCCGGAGGCGTATTCGCCGCTTCACTCATTAAATCGTGGAGTTCATCCCGTGAAGTCATTTTCTTACCTGTTCCTAGTCGTTGTTCCGATAAGTCTCAAGTTGCCGGGTGATTAGCTCAGCAAACACTTGGGTGGACCACTGTTTTACTTCCGGAGTAAGCGGATGGTGTCCACTTAAAATTGCCTGTACAAAGAAGCCGCGTACCGCCAGTTCAATCGTCTGTGGGTCCGCCAGGTTAGCCAGCTGATTAACAACGCTTGACTGCGCGTTAAAGACTACCTGCGAGCGCGGCGCTACCGGAGTTGCCGCGGCAATATTTTCGATCAACCCCGCAAAAGCCCCTTTTGCCTGCGATTCAGCTTTCTTCTCAATTTCGCATCCGGCGCTACCTGGTTGTGGCAGGTAAACCATCGGAAGCGTCGCGGGCGAGAAACTGCGGATAGCCACATCAACCTTCTGCGACGCCAGTGCTTGTGAAGCGTGTTCTAAGAAGGTAATGAAGTTGATTTCATCCATAACCGGCAAAGTTTCCAAAGCGGCCAAGATCTCTGAGACTTTCACTTCCCTTACACTCAACTGCGGGTAATCGAGTTTAAGTTGCGCAAATACCTGTTCGTCAAAAGCGTAGCCGCCGTTTACTACCAGCAGGTCTTGGGCTTCTGCGACGGCTTCAATAGCGCGGAAATCATCCTTAGTTTGGGTGTAAACAATCGCGTTTTCACGGCTGATGATTTCATCTAACGTGAAGAATCCTAAAGTAGTTTCGTAGGGGACGGCAGATTTCAGCATTTCGCGGGTTTGCCGGTCGTGCACGGAAAGAGATTTCATTCCCACAATGTGGGTGCGCATAAACTTAACGAATTTCTCGAGGTCGTCATTAGAAAGTTCCACCAGCCATTGGCGTACTGCGGCGCCGATGCTCTCGCGGACTTCTTCTAAAAGTTCATCGTCGAATAAGCTCTCGCGCGAAGCGGTAGGCTTTAGATACTTCGAATCGACAATGACTCGCACAAAATATGCCCATTCGGGTACCAGGTTAGTTACCGTTTTGGAAACCAACATGTTCTGAACGTATACGTGGTGTTTTAAAGATTGGCCCGGATGGGCGCCCTCGGGAAGTACAAATGCCATGCCAACGGTTTGCGAGCTACCCAACTGCAGCGGAATCTTAGCGAAAGGGTGGAAGCCGAAATTAGCGGAGCACCATTTGTCCTGCTCCCCTACGCCAAGCTGCCAGGGGAAGGGGGCGGCACCCAGCTGCGTGTCCCCAGCCGGTCCACTGACGGTTACCATAACTGGCAAATGCCCGCCGTATTCGGCTACTAAGTTAACCAACGCGTCCTGGTGGAAGAGTGGCTCGTTGCCGTCTGCTTCTAAAACGATCATGGTACCCGGCCCGGTAAAGTCGGTGGGTACGTCTGCCGGTGGCAGCGCGCGGACATCCCAGGTACCGTCCCCACGGCCCTGCCAGCAAACTACCGGAGCATCTGGAGTGTGGGCATGTTGTGAATAGACGACGATGGTGCGGGTAACCATGAAGCAAGAAAGCAGACCGATGCCAAACTGCCCAATGAACTCGGCGCGGGCTAGTCCCAGTTCGTCGCGTTTCGAGGTAGCGCCAATCGAAGCTAAAAGGTCTTGGGCTTGGCTCAGTGTCAGGCCGATGCCAGAGTCGGTCACCACGAGTTTTTTCGCGCCGTCAGTTTTGAAGCCGATTTGCGCGGGGCAAGTGGGCGCTTGTTTTTGGCGGGCGGTGATAGCGTCAAAACCATTTTGCAAGAGTTCTCTGACAAATACTTTTGGTCCTGAATAGAGGTTGCGAGAGAGCACTTCCACTAAGCCGGTGAGGTTTACTTGAAAACGATTGGACACTTAACGAACCTTTAGTTGTTGAGTTGAGATGCTGGCTGGCAGCGTGAGGGGCTGCAGTCTGCTTGATAACCGGGGCAGACTCCCCTACAGTTTCTCACTATTGTCTTGTTTTGCCCGCATTTTCAGCGGTGGGCTCTGAAATCCGCACGGTTCTTAACCCACATTTAAGTATATCCATTGGACTGTGCAGTTACCCTTTGAAAAGCAGGTTGGGGAAAGCGCCGGTTATTTAAGAAACTTCCCTGTATCTAAATGTTTGCTTATTTGCGTGGTTTCGAGGGTTTCCAAACCCGCACAAACCGGTGATCTTTCCGTTAAAAAGCTTGGAAAATCGGGGATCTAGGACTAAAGGAAACCGTTGTTCAGGGCTTTCGGCTTATGCTAGTGAGCATAGTGGAAATTTACTGAAAAGGAGCCACCGTGGCTGAGTTTCTCTACGAAGATATGTTCCCGCTAAAGCAGGACCCAACCGAATACCGTTTGCTCACCAAGGAAGGTGTAGAGGTAGTTGAAGGGCCTGATGGACGTAAGTTCCTGAAGGTTGCTCCGGAAGCTCTGCGTCTTTTGACTGAGACCGCTATCCACGATATTTCCCACTACCTGCGCACCGCGCATTTGCAACAGCTGCGGAATATCTTGGACGATCCAGAAGCTTCCAACAACGATAAGTTCGTGGCGTTAGATCTGTTGAAGAATGCTGTGATTGCCTCTGGTGGCGTGCTACCCATGTGTCAGGATACGGGTACGGCGATTGTTTCAGCGAAGCGCGGTCAGCATGTGCTTTCCGAAAGCCAGGATGAGAAGGCGATTGCTAAGGGCGTTTACGATGCCTACACTAACTTGAACCTGCGCTATTCGCAGAACGCTCCGATTACGATGTGGGAAGAGCGTAACACCGGTAATAACCTGCCTGCGCAGATTGAGATTGCGGCTGATACTAAGCCGGGGCACGAACTGGAATATTCTTTCCTGTTTATGGCTAAGGGCGGCGGTTCCGCCAATAAGTCTTACCTGTATCAAGAGACTAAAGCGCTGCTGAATCCAGAGCGGATGATGCAGTTCGTGGAAGAAAAGGTACGTTCTTTAGGTACGGCTGCTTGCCCTCCATACCACTTGGCTTTCGTGGTGGGTGGTACTTCTGCTGAGCTTTGTTTGAAGGCCGCTAAGTACGCTTCTGCTAAGTACTTGGACGAGTTGCCAACGGAAGGTACTATCGCAGGTCACGGTTTCCGCGATTTGCAGCTTGAGCAGGAAATCCTGGAACTGACTCGGCAGATTGGGATTGGCGCACAGTTTGGTGGTAAGTATTTCTGCCACGACGTGCGGGTGATTCGTTTGCCTCGCCACGGCGCTTCCCTGCCCGTTGCGTTGGCAGTTTCTTGCTCGGCAGACCGCCAGGCACGGGCTAAGATTACTCCCGAGGGCGTCTTTTTAGAGGCTTTGGATACTGATCCGGGCCGTTTCTTGCCAGAGGTAACTGACGCTGATTTGGATAGCGAAGCTTGTGGTGTTTCCTCTACTGGTAAGGGGGCTGCGGTGAAGATCGATTTGAATCGCCCAATGCCAGAGATTTTGGCTGAGCTTTCAAAGCATCCGATTAAGACGCGCGTTTCGCTCACTGGTTCTATTGTGGTGGCCCGTGATATTGCGCATGCGAAGATTAAGGAACGTTTGGATCGCGGCGAGGAAATGCCACAGTATCTGAAGGATCACCCGGTTTACTATGCTGGTCCGGCGAAGACTCCGGAAGGTATGCCTTCAGGTTCTTTCGGTCCAACTACTGCGGGACGTATGGATACTTATGTTGATCAGTTCCAAGCTGCTGGTGGTTCTTTAATCATGTTGGCTAAGGGCAACCGTTCGAAGGCAGTTACTGATGCTTGTGAAAAGCATGGTGGTTTCTACCTGGGTTCGATTGGTGGTCCGGCGGCACGTTTGGCACAGGATTGCATTAAGAAGGTTGAGCTTTTGGAATACCCTGAGTTGGGTATGGAAGCGATCTGGAAGATCGAAGTCGAAGATTTCCCTGCTTTCATTGTGGTAGATGATAAGGGCAATGACTTCTTCGCTGGTACACAGCAAGTTACTTTGACGATTGGGAAACGTCCGGGCTTACAGTAAGCTCTTTTCCTCGCGAGTCTTTTGTAAAAGCTTGCGCGCTTACAGAGCGTAAATAGTTGGGGCGGTGTAGATATTTTCTACACCGCCCCAACTATTTATTTGTCTTACGCGCAAGGAACCAGGGTGAGTCCCAGGTACTGTGCTGCTTCGCCGCGCTTTTCGGGATTTCCCAAAGCATTAATCGCGGCGGTTACCTCAGCATCGTTCATGCTGCGGAACCAAGGGCGAACGGCTTCTACCAAGTTTGCTTCCAGCAGGTTTAGGGCCTGGCGGTTCGACTGCGTGTCGTAGATTGAGTATTTCATCATTTTCTTTTCCTTCTTTCATCCTGACGCTAAGCTGTGCACGTCGTTCGCGCAGGTAAACTTAGTCGTCTTCCTCTTTTGTTGAGCTGATGCCATGCTTCACTGCGGCTTTTAGTGCGGCAGGGAGAGGCATTGTCTAAGGGCATTCCTCAACGGTTCACTTGAAATATGCCGGGGTGCGATTTGTACGCACGTTTTACTTACCGCGGCATTTCGCTTCTGTCCTGAGTTCTAGGCACGTCCCTATTTCTGCAGTTCAGGTGAACACTCAATGATTACACATACGTGCATGCTTAGCAAAAGATACACGCTTATAGTGAGCAGAAATACAATCTGCCGGTTTTCGAGGTCTATGGCTCCCCCTTTCGCACCGGAAACGCGTTTCGTATGCGAATTCAGCTGGTTTGCTCCTCCAATTCGCACGGGAAACGGCTTTCGTATGCGAATTGGAGGGGCGGGGGCGCCCTCGGAATTTTTTCGAGGGCGGCACATCCAAACTGCCCCTGGAAATCCCCCTCCCCAATTCCACCAACCTTGAACTGTTTAACCTGGATTCAACCGTTGGACTGGGCACTTAGGCAGAGATGAATAATCCAAACTCGTATCAAAATCGCAAACTGATACGAGTTAGAGCCCAAAAGCAGCGTAAAAAGAGGATAACTGGGTGTGGTGTAATAAATAGTGTCACTGTTTAGCGGATGTTTATTGTCTGCAGG
>JAUNKY010000013.1 GCA_030532515.1 Actinomycetaceae bacterium | reverse complement strand
GGCATTTTGATACGAGTTTCGGATTTCAAAGAAAGTTCGGTGCGCCGCCCTCGGAAAATTCTCGAGGGCGCCCACCCAACTCTCAATTCGCACGGGAAACCACTTTCATATGCGAAATCAGATGCTTGGGCTACTTACCAGCTTCTAGTGCCAAGAGAAACTCTTTGCGATCCATGCCCCCGGCATATCCGGTCAACTTCCCTTGGGCACCTACTACTCGGTGGCAGGGAACTAGGATCGAAATCCGGTTGCGTCCCACTGCCCCACCCACAGCCTGCGCGGACATCTTTTCCATCCCGCGGATACAAGCCACTTCCTTCGCTAACTCGCCGTAAGTGACGGACTGCCCATAGGGGATCTCTTGCAAAAGTGCCCACACCTGTAGCTGGAACTCACTACCAATCAACCGCAGCGGAGGCATCTGCGGAAGCGCTTCACGCGCAAAATACGCGTCCAACCAAGCAGCCGTATCCGCAAAGATCTGCGAAGAATATTCCTGGGCATCCGGATCTAAACCAGCACAAAAATGCGCGGACCCTTGATACCAAATTCCCGTCAAAGCCTGTTCATCAGCAGCTAAATGCAAAGTGCCCACTGGCGACTGGTAGGTAGTTTTGTAGCGCATAGGTTTCTCCTACTTGGTTTACTGGTATTCTCTCATTTTAGAAGCCAGCTGCACTAAACTAAGAATGATCCCATTACAGAAGGAGCCCCCATGACCGCGCAGATCACGACTCTAACCTGCCAGGACGCCAGCCTAGCCATCAACCATTTCGGCGCCCAGGTTTTCTCTTGGAAAGTAGCTGGTACAGAGCAGCTTTTCCTCTCGAGTTTGGCTGATCACGCGGCGGGTGCTCCCCTGCGCGGGGGGATTCCGGTGTGTTTCCCTTGGTTTGGCGCGGCAGCGCAGCCATTCCACGGGTTTGCCCGCAACCACGCGTGGGAGCTGCTTAGTGCCACAGCCGATACGGCGGTCTTTAAGTTTAGTTTCGATAGCAGTACCTACCCCACCGCGGAGCCTTTTATTTTAGCCGGTTCACTTACGCTTACGTTTAAGCTGTTGTCGCATAGCTTCCAGATTACTGCTGAGATTACGAATGCTGGGCAAGCGCCGGCTCCGGTTGAGCTGGGATTGCACGGTTACTTCGCAACTAAAGCACCTACTGCGCAGTTGCGGGGCATCACCGGCGCGTACGTGGATTACGTGCCCACAGAGCCGGTTACAGCGTATACAGATACAGATTTAACGCCGGTTCCCGTTCCCGTAAATAGAGTTTACGAGGGCGCCCCCGAAGCCTACTTGAACCAGGTGCGGATCCGCCCCAGTGGGTTTACCCACACGGTGGTGTGGAATCCCGGAGAGCACCCGGGAATGGCGGATCTGCCAAATTCTGAGGCCTTAGATTTTGTGTGTGTAGAACAGCTTTACCGTAACCCTGAGGTTGCGTTAGTTCCCGGAGATTCCTTGCAACTGGCGGTAGAGTTCAGTATTTAACGGGAGAAATATCCGCAATTTAACGGGCACAGTAATCCCATTTTCACGGCCAAAGTGGTCGCGATTTAACGGCCAAAGTGGTCCCAGCCTGAAGCGGCTAGTTTGTCTTCGTCTAACCAGACTTCTGCTGGTCCCGGCTCTACCTGACCGATTTGTACGAAGCCTGTGGGTAAGGCAACTTCTGGCGGGAAACAGGCCAAAAGCGCATGGTCTTCACCGCCAGAAAGGACCATTTCCAAAGCAGGTTTTCTAAGTGCGTTGGCCGCTGGTTCCAGTTGCTCGGCAAAACGCTGTAAGGCTTCCTTTGAAAGGACGAATTTTGCGTTAGAGGCTTTCGCTAGGCGCGCTGCGTCTGTGGACAGCCCATCAGAGATGTCTAACATGGCGGTGGCTCCCGCTAAGGCGGCTGCCGGACCGGCAGTTAGAGGAGGCTGCGGGGCTTTGAAAATACTGATGTAGGGTTCCCACTGCGGTGCTTGTAAGCCCGCTTGTAGCAGCAGATAACCGGCGTACGAATAGCCTAGCGTGCCTGCTACGGCGATGCGGTCTTTGGGGCGAGCTCCGCCGCGGGTTACAGAGCCAGGTAGTTTTTTCGTAACGGTTTCTCCACACACGGTTACGGCGATTACCAGTTGCTGGCCCTTAGAAATGTCCCCGCCGACTACCCCGGCGGAAGTTTCTTTAACGCGGGCAGCGAATCCCGCTACCAGGTCGGTGAGCCAGTCGGCCTCCACATGCGGTGGGATTACTAGAGATACTACGAGGGCGGTGGGTACGCCGCCTTGGGCCATGATGTCAGCTAAGTTCTGCGCGGCGGCGCGCTGGCCGATTTCAAAGGCGTTAGACCAGTCCAGGCGAAAATGGACGTTTTCTACCAGTACGTCAGTAGAGATAAGAAAGGAACCAGAGGGGGTGGCTACTTCTGCGCAGTCATCGCCGGACCACACTAAAGTGCGTTCGCCAACTGGTAAGAGGGCGCGCATCTGCGCGATCAGTTGGTCTTCCCCCATCTGGTTCCTAACTTTCTAGAGGTTTTGGAAGCGGCGGGCTTTTGCTGACGCAAAGAGGCACACCGCGGCGGCGGCAGACACGTTTAGGGATTCTGCGTGCCCGCCAAGTGGAATGGAAACGAAATGTTCAATTTCGGAGGTGTCGATTTGGGCAAAACCGTGGGCTTCATTTCCAAAGACCCAGGCGGTAGGTTCTGCTAAATCTACCTCTGCCATGCAGTCTGCTGCGTCGAATAGGTCGAGTGAGCCGTTTCCGTCTGCTGCCAGTAGTTGCATGCCGCGGGCGCGAGCCCATTCCAGTACTTCGGGTAGCCCTACGTTCACAATCGAAGGGAGGTGGAAGACTGAACCGGCGGAAGAGCGAACTACCTTTGGAGAGGTGACGTCTACGGAACCGGAACAGATGAAAACCGCGTCTGCACCGGCTGCATCAGCGATGCGGATCATGGTACCGGCATTGCCGGGATCTTGAGTTTGGGCAAGGACGACGATGAACGACCAATCCACTTTTGGAAGCCCATCGGTGCGGAAGTCTTTAACTACCGCAGCGATTCCCTGGGAGTCGCCAGAGATAGCCTTGCTTACTTCGTCAGTTACTTTATGTACCCATTTGGTGGCGGCTTTAGCTTCGGTAACAAGCTGTGGGTCGCGCTCCCAGTAGGATTCGGAAATGTAGACATCCAGCAGGTCTTTACCGCAAAAGCGCAGGGCTTCACGGACTGCCTGGGGGCCTTCTACTAATACTCTGCCACTTCGCCGACGTGCAGAACGCCCGGCCAGGGCGGCAACTTCGCGGATGCGATCCGCGTTTGGGTTGCTCAGTATGGCCGGGCGGTGCTGACGTGGCTGATTTTCAGCCGACATCTTATTTTCAGTTCTTTGGTGCGTTTACGTCTGCTGGCAGAGCCTTGCGTGCAGCTTCAACCAAAGCGGTGATTGCAGCAGGATCGGATACAGCCAGTTCGGACAGCATACGACGGTCAACTTCGATGCCAGCCAGAGCCAGACCCTGGATGAAGCGGTTGTAGGTCATACCGTTTTCGCGAACTGCAGCGTTGATACGCTGGATCCACAGCTTGCGCATTTCGCGCTTGCGGGCGCGGCGGTCACGGTAAGAGTAAACCATTGAGTGAGTGACCTGTTCCTTTGCCTTACGGTAAAGGCGGGAACGCTGACCACGGTAACCGGATGCGCGTTCCAAAACAACGCGACGCTTCTTCTGGGCGTTAACCGCCCGCTTAACACGTGCCATTCTTTAAATCTCCTCTATATTCCCGTGGATCACAGACCCAGCAGGCGACGAACGTTCTTCTGGTCAGCTGGTGCCACAGCCTGGTCGCGGGAAAGGCGACGGGTACGTACGGAAGACTTTGCTTCCAGCAGGTGGCGCTTGTTTGCGGTTTCGCGCATCAGCTTGCCGCTTCCGGTTACGCGGAAACGCTTCTTAGCACCAGAGTGCGTCTTGTTCTTAGGCATTGTTTATCCTCTATTCAATCTTCAATCAGAAATCTGAGGCCAGCTCAGCTTCGTCAGCCTTGCCGCGACCTTCTTTTGCTGATCTTTCGGCCTTACGGTCGCGCTTTGCAGCCCGTTCAGCTTCACGACGTTTGCGCTGTTCATTCTTCGCATCTGACTTCTTACGAGTTGGTGCTAGCACCATCACCATGTTGCGTCCGTCTTGGCGTGGTTGGGATTCAACCGTGGCCAGTTCGGCAACATCTTCTGCCAGACGCTGTAACAGGCGAATACCCATTTCTGGGCGGGACTGTTCACGTCCGCGGAACATGATCATGACCTTTACTTTGTCGCCGCCGCTGAGGAACCGTTCAACGTGTCCCTTCTTGGTAGCGTAGTCATGGTCGTCGATCTTCAGACGGAAACGGATTTCCTTCAGGACCGTGTTCGCCTGGTTACGACGCGCATCACGGGCCTTCTGGGCTGCTTCATACTTGAACTTTCCGTAGTCCATCAGCTTAGCTACTGGTGGGCGGGCATCGGCCGCAACTTCTACCAGGTCCAGGCCGGCTTCTTCAGCAAGACGTAGTGCGTCTTCTACGCGAACTACCCCTACCTGCTCCCCTTCTGGTCCGACTAGGCGGACTTCTGGGACGCGGATACGTTCATTTACCCGAGGCTCGTTGATGAGCTGCTCCTAACTCTCGTAAGGTGTTAGACACGAAGAAGACCTCCGCATCTAAAGCATGCGAAGGTCCACAAAACACAGGTACCCTCTCTATTGAGGGGCACTTATGAACCCGATTCCCGTTTAGCTTTTCAGCCCCTCAGTTTGAGGTCCCCTTCGCTGAAGGGTCGGAATCCAAGGTGGGATTTCTCCGCTTGCTATCGGTAAAAATCTTTTTGATTTTCACATTGTCGGACGTGAAGCCCGAACATTCGTATTTAAATATACCAGCTTTACGCGCATTTACGCTAATTTGCGTAGCTACGCTGACGTGAAGTCAACCACATGAGAGGTAGCGCCGCCTGACTGCGCCCACGTAGCTAATAGTTACCGCCCAGTTCCTAACAATAGAGGAATGAACTCAATGCGCTCTGCGGCTGTTTGCAGACGTTCCACGGCGGAAAGTTCCTGGTGGATTTTCTGCAGCTCAGTTTTAATCTCAAAGCCACTGACGCCTGCGGGCACGAAAAACTCAATTAGTACTTTCAAAGTTGGGTCAGTATCGGCCAGCACGGTGATCAGTGGCTGCAACTGCGGGTTGAGAGATTCGGCTTTCTGCTGCAGTTGTTGCTGCAAATCAGTGTCTCGCCAGCCCGGAAGCCAACTATCTCCATGAGCCAAAGCTTGCACTGCGGGACGGGGCAGGCGGAAGCCTGAATCTGCAACCAGTTCGCCGTTTTCTAGGATGGGGTTAAGAAGCAGGCGCCCACCGGTTTCTGCCATTGCTAAAAGCGCCTGTTGGCGTCCGCTTACGGGGATGGGGCGAGCGGTGGGGTTAAAGTGGCGCAGGGCTTCCGCGTCGGTGAAAGCGATAGTTACCGTGCCGGTAGCTGTTTCTAACTGTGTGGTTTTCCCTTGACAGTCCTCCCCTTCGACCACAATAGCGGGAGCTAAGACGCGTTCTGTCTCAAGGGCGGTAACTAGCTTTTCTAGTCTTTGAATGGGGTCAGTTTCAAATAGCGCCGCGATGGTCCGGGGCATAGCCTGCCCGTGATCGGTAGTGTCTACTTTGCGTTCTAAACGCGCTTGTAATGAGGCGAAGTTGTGTTCAGACATGGTTCTTCCCTACTTGGCTTTAGGGTTTTTGAAGGCTTTTACAGAATCTTCGTAATCGGCGGGCTGGGTTCTTCCCAGCAGTAGGTCTTCGACTTTAAGTTCTAAGCCGGCCAGCAAGAGCCCCGCAGAGATAATGTCTTCCGCTTCGCCTTTTACGTAGCGGCGGGCACGTACGTCTCCGTTAATTTCCCCATCTTCTTCGGTGAGGTTTGAGACTACGGCAATTACCCCCAGGGGGCTAAGTCTTGAGAGCACTCTGGCAAAGGCATCGCATTCTTCGGGAAGCGGGCGCTCATCACCTAAGAGGCGTTCGACGCTGGCGTTATCTTCTGGTTCCAAGTCGCACCAGATGGCTACTTGCCCGTCTAGTTGCACCACCCAGCGTTCAATTCCGTAAACTCCCAGGATTTGCGCAATTTGCGGGGCGCTGACGAAAGGAGCTAAGACGAAGCCTACCGTTTGGGAACCGTTTTCTAGGTGGAGGCTTTCATCTTCAGGTAAGTCCAGGGCGTCTAGTTGGTTTAGTTCCAGGGACGGATTTAGGTCGTCTAGGTCCGCAAGTAAGGCTTCTGCCGGTTCGGGTTCTGGCAGTTGGTCAGGGGACATGCCAGAGATAATTCTCTGGAACTCCTCGTCAATATTGCTCACTGGGGGTCCTTTCGGAACTCTTAATGCCAATATCTCTATTAAACACTACATTGGGGTTAGAAAAATACCCTGGCGCCCGTTTTGGTAGGCTTTACCAGTCGTTTTGCATTAAAGAAGCGCAGAGAGGGTTTCTCTGCGCTTCTTTAGAAGTAGGTTTTAGATGTTTTCGCGGGTTTACTGTTCAGCTTGTGCTTTAGCCAGTTTCTTTCCAGCGAATTTATCCATGATCAGGGCAATGGCGCCGTCACCAGTTACGTTGGTTGCGGTACCGAATGAGTCCAGGGCGATGTAGGTTGCGAACATCAGACCGATTTGGCTTTCGTCGAAGCCCAGCATGGAACCCAGCAGACCGGCTGCGGCCGCAATTGCGCCGCCAGGCACGCCTGGAGCAGCGACCATCATAACTCCCAGTAGGAAGATGAATGGTGCGTATGCAGCCAGGGACATGTCTCCGCCACTGAGGAAGATGATTGCCAGTGAGAAGCCAACAATCTTAATGGTTGATCCAGAGAGGTGGATGGTGGCGCACAGTGGGATGGTGAAAGAAGCAACGGGCTTGGAAACGCCGTTGGCTTCGGTGCACTTTAGCGTGACTGGGATGGTTGCCGCTGAGGACGAGGTGCCGAGGGCGGTGAGGTAAGCTTCCTTCATATTCCACAGTGCCTTCAGTGGGTTGCGTCCGGCTACCGCGCCTGCCAGGGTGTACTGCATGAGCAGGTAGAAGATGGTAAGCGCGAAGGTGAGGACTACTACGACCAGGAAGATTGAGAGGACGCGACCAACCTGACCACTCATGGTCAGCTGCAAGAAGATGCCGAAAATGTGCAGTGGCAGCAGGGGGATCAGGATCTTTTCGACCATGGCGACGACGATGACGCGGAATTCTGCGAACCCGCGGCGTACTACGTCACCCTGGACCAAGGACAGGCCCAAACCGGTGATGAATGCCAGTACCAGTGCGGTCATTACGCCCATGAGTGGGGTAAGGACGATTTCAATCCCGGATCCGCTGGCGCTGTTGGTGACAGTGAAGTAAGGGGTCAGTCCGGCAACTTCTTCTCCGGCTAGCTCAGTGCTTTGGCCTTTGGTGAGGAAGGCGGGGAAGACTACTTGGCTGGCACCCCAGGTGAGGAATCCTGCGATTAGGGTGGAGGTATAGGCAATACCAGCTGTTAAGGCAATCCAGCGTCCGGATCCGGAGCCAAGTTCAGCAATTGCGGGCGTTACCAGCCCAATAATAATCAGTGGAATAACGAACCCCAGGAAGGCCCCGAAGATAGAGTTGAAGGTGAAGAAGAGACGGGCGACTTCAACGGGCATGAATTGGCCGAAGACTACGGCCAGGATGATGGCTACTAGTACCCAGGCAAATAGTGGGATTTTTTGTAGATTCACGATTATTTCCTTTTTTGTTTACGCGGCAAGCTCCGGACGAGCTCGTCACACTCGCGTATGCCTAAATGCTAGTGATTTTCCTTAACAATTGAAAAAGCCTGTCCACTATTCAGACGCTTTTGTGTCACAAAAGGCTTTTGGGCGCCCTCGGAATCAGCAACCGCCAATAGATAAAGACGAATCGCCGAAGCCAAGAAAGTTGCGTTACCAGGCAAAAACCCTGAAAATTACAACTATGAATCCCTTCTCACCCACCGATTACTTCCACCGCGATATTGCTCCGAACTATCGCTGGCTCACCCTGGCAGTGATTTTACTCATCATCCAAGGCTATGTGCTTTTTAATGACTCTCCCCCATCTGAACCAGCCGCTTGGCTACTTACTTTGAATCAGATCCTAACTCCCCTACCAGGCGTAACTGCCCCTACAGAGACCGGGTTTGACCTGATCGTCCACTTCAGCAGCTGTGCCCTCATTGCAATGGCGCTCTATCTATCACATCTGCGCCCCGGCTTTGTTTTCATTGTCCTGGGGACTTACGCGTGGCTAACGGAAATCATTCAAGATCGACTGCTGTACTACCGCACCGGTAGCTACATCGATGCAATTGCGGATATGTTAGGGATTACCTTCAGTTTCGTCATCTTCTATTTCTTCTACCGCCGCAAGCTTTAAGGAAAAACCATGCAGACCGAAAATCTACCCACCATCTCCGTTACCGGCGTAATCCGCCTGGGACAACTGCTGAAACTAGCTAACTTAGTTGAAGACGGTGCCGAAGCTCGCGCCGCCATTCAAGGTGGCTGGGTATTCGTTGACGGAGTTGCGGAAACGCAGCGCGGAAAACAATTAAAAGACGGGCAAGTTATCACCGTTGATTACGGGGATTACACGGAATCGGTGCGCCTGCAGGTGCTTCCCGAATAGCCACGCAACTGCATGTGTCCCCGAGGTTTTCCCTACGGGGGCACAGTTTTTTCTTCTCGAGGGCGCCGCTGCCGGTAAGATTCAGCAACTAGCTCCAACCTCTAGCTGTAGAGGGCAGCTGGACCTAGCAAAGCTTTCACGTCAGCGTGCAAGGCAGTAGACGTGGCCACGGCGTACTTAGCTCCCAAATCCAAGACGGTGGTATTCATGCCAGGACGCGTCACCCGCAGGTAAACCGGGGAATCCCCCTGATGCTGAGAAAGTACCTGTGCCAAAGCTTCCATAGTTTCTTCTGTACACTTATGCCAAGGAAGTTCTAACACGAACGGAACTGTGCCGTCTTCTCCCAGATCCAAGATAGTCATCGACTGGCCGGTTAAAGAGACTTCCTCATCGCGGTTCTGCACGCGAGCTTCTACCTGCACTACCAGGTCGGTTGCCAGCGCATGTGAAATTGAGGCGTAGTTGCGAGGGAAGAAGAGGATTTCAATCGACGAAGACAAGTCTTCCAAAGTCGCGATTGCCCAGAGTTCGCCTTTACGCGTAGTTTTAATCTGCACGCCGGTAATCAAACCGGCGACTTTAACCATCTGCCGGTCCCGCTGGGTTTCCCCATCGCCGATCTTAATCTGCGCGATTTGCTCATCCTGGTAGCGTTCCAAAGCTTTTTGAATCCCAGAAAGCGGGTGGTCAGAAACGTACAGGCCCAGCATGTCACGTTCATGCGCCAGCTTTTCAGATTTCGGCCAGTCCGGCATCTTCGGGACATCAACCGTCATCATCTGTACTTCGGCCGAATCAAACATGGCGCCAAAAAGGTCAAACTGTCCGGCAGCTTCATTGCGTTTTAACTTCACGGCAGCTTCAACAGCTTCTTCGTGTACCGCAACCAGAGCACGTCGGCAAGGTTCCACTGAGTCAAAAGCTCCGGATTTAATCAGCGATTCAATCGTGCGCTTATTACATACTTGCGCAGGGACTTTATCTAAGAAGGAAGCGAAAGAATCGTACAGGCCCTTTTCTTTACGGGCATTCACAATCCCTTCGACCACGTTAATACCCACGTTGCGGATTGCAGCCAAGCCGAAGCGAATATCATCGCCTACGGCAGTGAAGTTTGCATCGGAAACGTTCACATCAGGGGGTAGCACCGTAATGCCCATCCGTCGACATTCAGCTAGGTAAAGCCCCAGTTTGTCCTTATTGTCTTTTTGCGAGGTCAGCAAAGCCGCCATGTACTCTACTGGATAGTTGGCCTTTAGCCACGCCGTCATATAGGAGACCAGCCCGTAGGCTGCCGAGTGAGACTTGTTGAAAGCGTAGTTAGAGAACGGAACCAAAATATCCCAGAGGGTCTTTACGCACTCTTCCGAGTAGCCGCGTTCAATCATGCCGGCGTGGAATGGAACGTATTCCTTATCCAGGATTTCTTTCTTCTTCTTACCCATTGCGCGGCGCAGCAAGTCTGCTTGTCCCAAAGAGTAGCCGGCAACTTTCTGGGCGATCGCCATAACCTGTTCCTGGTAAACGATCAAACCGTAGGTGGTTCCCAAAATCTCTTTCAGAGGTTCTTCTAGCTCAGGGTGGATCGGTTCAATCTCGGCGCGCCCATTTTTACGATCCGCGTACTTATTGTGAGAGTCTGCGCCCATCGGGCCGGGACGGTACAGCGCGCCTACTGCGGAAATGTCTTCGAAGTTGTCTGGAGCCATGCGCTTGAGCAGCTTTTGCATTCCCGCGCCATCAAGCTGGAAGATCCCCAGGGTTTCCCCAGTTCCTAACAGTTCGAAGGTTTTGCGGTCAGTTAGCTCAACGTGGTCAATATCGGGACGCGGTTTGCCGTTGCGTTCGATGTTATCCAACGCGTCAGAAATCACCGTCAGGTTGCGTAGTCCCAAGAAGTCCATCTTCAACAGGCCCAGCGACTCACAGGTTGGGTAGTCAAACTGGGTAATAATAGCCCCGTCCTGAGGGCGCTGCATCAACGGAATTACCTGTTGGAGAGGCACCGAGGACATGATCACCGCACAGGCGTGCACGCCCCATTGGCGGGTGATGTCTTCCAGACCCTTTGCCATCTCGACAATCGAATGAGTATCGGGATTTTCCTCATAGAAGCGTCTGAACTCAGCTGCCTCTTCGTAGCGTTTATCTTCCTTGTTGAAGATACCGGCGATCGAAATATCTTTACCCATCACAGTAGGTGGCAGTGCTTTCGTAAGCTGTTCACCTAAAGAGAAGGGACGTCCCATGACGCGGCAAGAGTCTTTCAGAGCCTGCTTCGTCTTAATCTTTCCGTAGGTAACTACCTGGGCAACGCGGTCATCACCGTACTTCTTTGTTACGTATTCGATGACTTCCCCGCGCCTACGTTCGTCAAAGTCAACGTCGAAGTCAGGCATCGACACACGTTCGGGGTTCAAGAAACGTTCGAATAGCAACCCGTGGTCCAGCGGATTCAAATCCGTAATCTGCATAGCGTAAGCCACCATCGAACCAGCACCAGATCCACGTCCTGGGCCAACGCGAATTCCCTGTTCTTTTGCCCACCGGATGAAGTCGGAAACGACCAGGAAGTAGCCGGGGAACTTCATCTGGTTGATGATGCCGACTTCGTATTCAGCCTGTTTGCGTACTGCATCAGGGATTCCCTGCGGGAAGCGCAGGTGTAGACCGCGTTCAACTTCCTTAATGAACCAAGAAGTTTCATCTTCGCCCTCGGGAACGGGGAAACGCGGCATGTAAGAGACACCTTCGGTGAATTCTACGTTGCAACGTTCAGCGATCAACAAAGTATTGTCACAGGCCTGGGGAATGTCTTGCCAGTCTCGGCGCATAGACTCAGAAGAACGAATGTAATAGCCGGATCCGTCGAACTTAAACCGGTCGGGCGTATCTAAAGTAACGCCCGAGTTAATACACAGCAAAGCGTCTTGAATCCCCGCGTCTTCAGCGGTGACATAGTGGGCATCATTAGTTACGACCGTAGGGATTTTCAGGTGTTCTGAAAGTTTAATCAGGTCGGTACGCACCCGGCGTTCAATGTCGATGCCGTGATCCATGAACTCGACAAAAAGATTATCCTTGCCGAAAATATCCTGCAGGCGCCCGGCGGCGGCTACGGCTTCATCCCAGTGCCCCAGGCGCAGGCGAGTTTGCACTTCTGAAGAAGGACAGCCGGTGAAGGCAATCAGACCTTTGGAGTACTGTTCCAGTAGCTCCATGTCAATGCGTGGCCACTTCCCCCACTGCCCTTCCAGCGACGCCATTGAGCCCAGGCGGAAAAGGTTGTGCATCCCCTCAGTTGTTTCAGCCAGCAAAGTTAAGTGCGTGTATGCGCCGCGGGCAGACACATCGTCTGCAGACTGCCATTCTTCACCCCAGCGCACGCGGGTGCGATCAAACCGCGAGGTTCCTGGCGTCACATACGCTTCCAGACCAATAATTGGCTTCACGCCCTGCTGGCGGGCTTTGGAATAGAACTCGTAGGCACCAAACAGGTACCCGTGGTCGGTAATCGCAATGGCGGGCTGTTCCAACCGAGCCGCTTCTTTCACCATTGGGCCAATTTTTGAAGCCCCATCCAACATGGAGTATTCCGTGTGATTGTGCAGGTGAACGAAAGTGTCTGAAACAGCCATAGAACTAGTTTACCGGTTTTTACAAGGGGCGCTAACCCGCTTTTACTGCCACTGGCGGAACTCGGTGAGAACCCGCTGTAAATCTTCTGTATAAGGGGCGCGTACAATAGTCAGTTCGTTAGTACGCGGATGGGTGAACTGCAGTTCTACCGCGTGTAGCCACTGGCGGGTTAAGCCCAGTTTCTCTGCCTGCGCTGCGTCTGCCCCATAGAAGGTATCACCAATACAGGGGTGTCCAATAGTGGAAAAGTGCACGCGGATTTGATGGGTGCGTCCAGTTTCCAAGGTGACTTCTACTAGGGCTGCGCCGGGAAGGACTTCCAGAGTCTGATAGTGAGTGATTGCCGGGCGACCGCCAGCAACTACCGCCATCCGCCATTCTTTAGAAGGGTGACGGGCGATGGGGGCATCGATAGTGCCCCGCTGGGGGTCCGGGTGTCCTGAAACCAGCGCGTGGTAGATTTTGTGCACGCGGCGTTCTTTGAAAGCATGCTTCAACTTAGTGTAGGCAAGTTCAGATTTGGCTACGGCCATTGCCCCTGAAGTGCCTACGTCTAAGCGGTGAACGATCCCTTGGCGTTCCGGCGGCCCAGAGGTAGAGATTCTGAAGCCGGCAGCTTCTAAGTTAGCGATAACAGTTGGCCCGTCCCAGCCGGGGCCGCCGTGGGCAGCTACCCCTACGGGTTTGTTGACTACCACCAAGTCTTCGTCTTCGTAGATGATATCCATGCCGACTACCGGGGCGGGAGTGAGCGTAGGAGGTTCTAGATCTACTTCAATCATTTCTGCCAAAGAAAGCCGGTGGCTCTTAGAAACTACTTGCCCATTGACACGAACTTTTTCGTCTTCTAATAGTTTCCCCGCGGCGCTACGAGACAGCCCCAGCATTCTGGAGAGGGCGCTATCAATGCGTTCACCGGCTAAACCGTCCGGGACCGGCAGGTAGCGGATGTCACTCATCGTCGCCTCCTGCAGCTGCCACCTCAGTCTCTGTTTTTACCGGGGGGTTTGATTCGGTGATTTCTTTAGGTGCCGTTTGGAAAGGCTGATTAGTTAAAGCCAGGCCAAAGATTAAAATCGCAGCTACCACAATCCAGATATCAGCTACGTTTCCGATGAAGTAATCCGAGTAGTTGAGGAAGTCCACTACGTGTCCAGTGCCAAAACCAGGTTCACGCACCAGACGATCCACTAGGTTTCCGCTGGCTCCACCTAAGAGGAAGCCCAGTGCGGTTGCCCAGGCGTATGAGTCTACTCTGCGCATGTAATAGAGCATGGCGACGATTACTAAGGTGGCGGCTACGGTAATGATCCAAGTTGCGTTTAGAAGGGAGGAAAATGCTGCCCCGGGGTTGAAGTGAAGCTGCAGGGTGATTATTTCCCCCAGTAGCGGAGATTCTTCCCCTTCTTTAAGGGTTTTTAACGCCCATTCTTTGGTGAGGTAGTCACTGAGTAACCCAAAGAAGCCAACTAGAAGGAAGGTAGCGTAGGGCAGTTTAGAACGGTTCTGTACCATTTTCATTACCTTTTGCTGCAAGTGGACCAACTGAAAAGCGGCGATTCCTTGTAGGTTTCGCCGCTTTTCTTGAAACGTCTGCGATTAGCTGAGCAGGTCAGAGGCTCACAGTTCTCCGAGCAGGTGCTGGAGGTGTTCGCGCATCCGGTTGCGGTAGTCAGCTTCGAAGCTCTTCAGTTCGTTGATCTTGCCTTCCAGCAGGTTACGATCGGATTCCAGCTGAGAGAGAATGTCGTTACGCTTGTTTTCGGCTTCACGTACGATGGTGTCAGACTGTGCGTGTGCTTCAGCGATGATGCGTTCACCCTGTTCGCGACCTTCGCGTACGTAGTCATCGTGTACGCGCTGTGCCAGAGCCAGCATAGAGGAAGCATCTTCGTGTACGGTTGCGGCAGGTGCTGCTGGAGCCACTGGGGCTACCGGCGCTACTGGTTCTTCCACAACTGGAGCTACTTCTACAACTTCTTCAACAACTGGTGCTTCTTCAACAGCTGGAGCAGCTACCACTACAGGGGCACCTGCTTCTAGTTCTTCAATGCGGTGCTGTGCGGCTTCAAGCTGCTGCTTCAGTTCGGTGTTTTCTAACTGGAGAGCGTAAATAGTTTCGACAACTTCATCAAGGAACTCGTCTACTTCTGCCTGGTCGTAGCCTTCACGGAACTTCACAGAGCCGAAAGTCTTGTTCAAGACTTCTTCAGTAGTCAGCAGTGCCATGTTTTCACCTCATGAATCAATTTCTTATTATTTGGTCAGCAGGTCGATTTCTTCAATCTGAAGCTGCCGACCTTCATGTAGTCTTAAGACCACGCTAATAGATACTTACAGGTTACCTGTATTTATTTCACTTTTACATACCTATGAGGAAATTGGCAATTCTTCTCACGATTAGAATAAGTACGAAGAGGACAATAAATCCCATATCAAGTGAAATCTCTCCTAACCGCAGCGGGGGCAGATATTTCCGCAGATATTCCAGTGGCGGGTTAGAAAGTTTGTAGATCACATTAACGAGGACGGCTAAGAGAGGTGGGATTTCCACCTGCGGTAACAGAATACTCAACCAGTCCAGCACCATTCTGCTAATGAGCACAATAAGTGCCAGGTGGGTGAAGATTAGTACCAAATATCCCAGTAGGTGCAGTATTTCAGTCATCCAGCTAGCTTACCTGCTTTAGAAGAAGCTGGGGCGCTGAGAGATAGAGGACTTGCCTTGTACCTTTACAGATGCTGGGGAAAGTAGCAGCACCTTGGGAGTAATAATTTCAATTTGTCCGCGCAGACCGTGTACTAAACCGCAACAGAAGTCGAAGGTACGCCCAGCATCAACAGTGTCAGTGAGGTTGACGATTACCGGGTACCCATCGCGGAAAGCTTCCCCAATGAGTTCTGCTTCGCCGTAGCTTTCTGGGCGAATGGTGACGATGCGAGAAATATCCACGGAGGTTTCCTCTACATGTCGGCGGCTAAAAGCAGGGACCAGGTTGGCTGGTTCTGCATATTCTTCGGCGTAACCGTAGTCGTCATCAGTTTCGTATTCGTAGGTTTCTTCTTCGGTGCTCTCTACACCGATCCAACCGATTTTTTCTTTCATACGATCCAAGCCGCCCAAGATCTTTCCCCTTTTTTGCTAGCAGTTACTGAGTTACCTCAAAAGTAGTTGATTTGTGGTAGTTTTCTTAGCTGGCGCTTCGGCGTGTCAGTAATAAAAAGTATTTTTTAACTAATTTTGTATTTCTACCGTGCCTGTCGCCTGGGTTAGCCGCTTTGCGGAGGGAATTTAGGCTTAGGAAAATACGCCCATCCTATCTGCCGGCCGCAGCTTGGTTGGCGCCGATAAGAGTTCAAGTCAGCGCTTTCATAAGTGCAGGTTGCGTCGTGGTGGATTTCCTTTATTCCCAGTTCTCTAAGCTGGCGTTCAACAATTGCACGCAGGCGAATTGATTTAGTTCCCCAGCTGGTTAACGCTCCCCCATCTGGGAATTGCGACACGTATTGGTTATAGACGTCTTCGCCAACTTCATAGCAGTTTTCGCAAATACACGGTCCCACGGCCGCTAACAGCTTATTGGGAATACTCCCAACAGCTGCTAGTTTCGCTACGGTGTGCGCCAGAATTTCTTTTTCTACCCCTGCTCTTCCGGCGTGAACGGCGGCAACTAGTTTTAGGTGGGGATCAATTAAAAGTACGGGTACGCAGTCTGCTACTTGCACGGCAGCTACCGTTCCGGCAGGGACAATTACTGCATCTGCATCAACTGTGTTTTCGTGCGAAGCGCTGTTTAGGTTGGCAAGTTCGCTGCTGGTGATGGTGGCTACTTTAGCTGAGTGTGTTTGGTGCATCCAGATGATTGGAGCAGCGAGTTTTTCTGCCAGCTCTTTGCGAAACGCGGTGACGCGGCTGCTGTCGTCAGGGGTGTTCAGCCCATAGTTGGGGAAAATCTGTGGGGCAATCCCGGTAGATGCACTGACGGTGGGGGCGCACCTGGTAAAACCTACCAGGGCACCTCCCACCGTCAGTATTTTGTCCATGTTATCTCAGCGCAGGAAGTCTGGCAGATCCAGATCGTCGCCTGCCAAGTCGGTGTCAAAAACCCGTGGTACTTGGAACTCGGCTTCTTCTGCAACTGCTGCTGGCTGTGGTTCAGCAGTTGGGAAAGCAGAGGTAGAACGAACCGGTGCCTGCACCTGAGCGCGGTGCGCTGGCTCACCCAAAGATGGGCGTGGTGCGAAGGTTGGTTCTGCCGCTGGCGCGGCTACCGCTGGTGCAGCTGGCTGCGCAGGGGTAGCTTGTGCTACGGAAGGGGTGAAGAAAGCGTTTTGCAGTTCTGCGGCTTCAGCTTCTCCGTTGTCGTCGTCGAAACCAGCGGCAATCACGGTGATCATCACATCGTCGCCCAAGGAATCGTCGGTTACGGTACCGAAGATGATGTTTGCGCCTGGTTTTACGCTTTCCTTGATTAGGTTAGCTGCACCGTTGAGTTCCTGTAGCCCCAGGTCTGAGCCGGCGCGGAGGAACCAGAGCACCCCGTGCGCACCGGTGATTGAAGCTTCCAGCAGAGGTGAAGAGATAGCTTGTTCAGCGGCGCGTAGTGTGCGGTCTTCGCCAGAAGCTTGACCGATACCCATGAGGGCGCTGCCGGCATCTTTCATAACCGAGCGAACGTCTGCGAAGTCAACGTTTACGTCACCGGTGGTGGTGATCATGTCGGTAATACCCTGTACGCCGTTGCGCAGAACTTCGTCAGCCATGCCGTAGGCCTGGTTGTAAGTTACCTTGGCGTCAGAAATCTGTAGCAGACGGTCATTTGGAATGACGATGAGGGTATCTACTTCTTTACGTAGGTTTTCAATGCCAACTTCGGCAACGGTGGCGCGACGATCGCCCTCGAAGTTGAATGGACGGGTTACCACGCCTACGGTTAGAGCCCCCAGTTCCCGGGCAATGCGGGCAACTACGGGAGCTGCGCCGGTGCCGGTGCCACCGCCTTCGCCCGCGGTAACGAAGACCATGTCGGCGCCCTTTAGCGCATCGCGAATGGATTCTTCGTTTGCTTGGGCAGCGCTTTCGCCTACATTTGGATCGGCGCCGGCACCCAAACCGCGGGTAATTTCTACGCCCAAGTCGATCTTGACATCAGCTTCGGAACGCATAAGTGCCTGTGAGTCGGTGTTCATAGCAATAAATTCAACGCCGGACAGTCCTGCGCGAATCATTCGGTTCACTGCGTTGCCGCCGCCGCCGCCGACACCGACAACTTTAATAACCGCTAGGTAGTTGGTTGCGTTCACTGATGTTCCCCTACTAATACAGTCAATACATTCAACTTCAACTTGAAGGTATTGGTTTTCGTCGTTTATTTCAAGGTGAAGTTATGCTACCAGCCGACCCTAATCAACTATTTGTGTAGGCGTGTCGAAAGTAGCTGTAAAAATAGTTTTGACATGCCCAGTTTCTAAGCCGTCACTGGCTTAGCTGGAACCGAAACATCATAAACTTTAGCGGGAACTTGCGTCATTAAAACTCTCAGAACCTTCAACTTCAAAGCCCCCTCTGAAGTATCGCCCCACTTCACCACAGCACCTGATTTCAAAACCAGCTCCACTAAGTTTCCATCAGAACGGAATGAAACCACCTGAGCCAAAACTTCACTATCTAACTGGCCCTTAACTTGATTCATCAGCTGCAGGGATTTAGCTTTAACTGCTGGTTCTTGGGAGGAAACCTCTGCTACGAAAGTTCCCGCCGGAACTTTCGCTTCAGAAGCAATTTTCACGCCCTCGGCATCATAAACTTCCCAGACGCTTCCACCGCTCACCGCAAAAGTAGGTACGCGTAGTTGCAAATCCACACTTAAACCATTCGGCCATTCGCGTGAGATGGAAGCTGTTTTTACCAGAGGGATTGTCTCAACTGCGTCAGTAAGTTCAGCAAGTTTCAAGCGTGGCAAAGGGGTACCCACCCAAGGATCCAAAGTCTCTTGAATCTGCGCAGTATTAACCTTATCTGCCCCATTAGTAACGATAATCAGGTTTCTATCTAAGCTGAAAAGACTTGAGAAGAAAATCCCCCAAATAGCCCAGCCAACAACTACAGCTCCCACCAGCAGGGAAACCCCGTACCATCCATAGGCCCGCAGTTTCGCACTGCGCAGCTCTTTGCGGCGGGCACTTAACTCAAAGCCAGCTTTGGTTTTCGAAGCAAAAGCCTGCGCTGCCCGCTCAGCAGAAAAGTAGCCGCGTAGTTTAGAGGCTACCCCACCAGACTTTTCAGCTTTCAACGCGTCAGGTGTTGCGGGAAGTGGCTTAGGCTCAGGAGCATTTTCCACACGCACCACAACAGAACTGGGGCGACGTTTCCGCTGCGGGGAGCGTTCTGCTAAGGGAGCAGGTTTCGTTGCCGAAGCAAACTCTTTTTCCGACGTTCCCACAGCCTCTTCAGGTAGGTGAGTATCCCGCCGAGCACTTCCAGCAGAGGTTGCTTCTGAAGTGCGCTTTGCCCCGCTACTGCGAGGTACCTGTGGTCTTCTCACCCGCTAAATCCCTATGTCCTCTTTGCTTGCTCCGCTGCTAAAACTGCAGCCTACGCTTGCGCCAGTTCTTGCCACAAAGGCAAAATCACCGCACTTGCGGTAGTAACGTTACCTGCCCCCATCGTAATACAGATATCCCCGGATCCAGTTAGACCTGCCGCTACCTGAGCAGCTTCGGTTAACTCACCGACAAAAACAGTTTTCGTACTACCCTCAGTAAGCAAGTGAGAAGTTACTCCTGGCTGGGGTTCCTCGCGCGCACCGTAAATATCAGCTAAAACCACCTGATCAGCTAGCTCTAAAGCAGCCGTGAACTGGGTCTTGAAGTTTAAAGTCCGCGAATATAAGTGCGGTTGGAAAAGGACAATGACTTTGCCTGCTCCCGCAACAATACGCGCCTGTTGTAAAGCCGCCTTTACTTCCGAAGGATGATGCGCGTAGTCGTCGAATAAGCGTCTCCCCGCCGCCGTACCTTTGAACTCGAAACGTCGTCCAGTGCCGCTAAAAGCCCCTAATGCCCCGGCCACAACCTCTGGTTCTAAGCCCAGTTCCAAACCTACGGCTAAAGCCCCGGTAGCATTCAAAACATTATGGGCTCCGGTAACATTTAACTTCACTGATAGAGTCTGCGCCTCATATTGCACCGCAAAATGAGCGCCTTGCTCAGAAAGTTCTACTGCGGAAATCTGCAGGTTGTGAGCGCCCTCCAGAATTTCTTGCGTACCATACGCCCAAACGCGCCGCCCTGCTGCCAAAGCCCGCTGCCCTAAAGCGCGCGCGCCCGGGTCGTCGCCGCAAACTACCAGCGCCCCTTCAGCAGTAATCTTCCCCACGAACTGGTCAAATGCCGCTTCAAAGGCCGCCTTTGAACCATAATGATCTAAATGGTCTGGCTCCACATTCGTTACCAACGCCACGCGCGGCGTATAGTTCAAGAAAGAACCGTCTGACTCATCAGCTTCAGCAATGAAAAACGGTCCAGTCCCCAGGTGTGCTCCCGTGCCAAAACCGGTCACTACCCCACCCACTGCGAAAGAAGGATCCGCCCCCAACGCAGAAAACGCGGCGGCCAGCATTCCGGAAGTAGTCGTCTTCCCGTGCGCTCCGGCTACGGCGATGAAATCCATGCCATTTGCTGCCAGTGCCAAAGCCTCTGAACGGTGAATCACCGGCAGACCCGCTTGCTTCGCATAGGCCAACTCAGGATTCGTTTCCTTTACTGCGGTGGAAACAACTACGGTTGCTCCTGCCGGAACCTGCTGCGCTGCATGCCCAGCGTAAGCAGTAATCCCCAGCTTCCGCAGTCGCTCTAACGTCGCAGATTCTGCCTGATCCGATCCGGAAACTTCATATCCGCGGGACAGCAAAAGTTCCGCCACCACCGACATGCCGGCGCCACCGATACCGATTAAATGGAAATCGATCATTACTAATCTCACCTAGTTTTTATCTAGCAGTTCTACCACAGCCTGGGCGACCACTTTCGCAGCATCCACCTGCGCTAATTCCAAAGTCTGCACGCGCATCTGCTGCAACTTATCTGGAGAAGCCAAAAGCGGTAGCACCTGCTGTGTCACCACCGATTCGCTCAGCTGCGCATCGTCAATCAGCAAAGCACCCCCGGCCTCTACATGCCCAGCGGCATTAAGTTTCTGTTCCCCGTTCCCAATCGGGAGGGGGACATACAGAGCCGGAATGCCCAAAGCACAAAGTTCCGCCACTGTACCGGCCCCAGAGCGACAAATCGCAAAATCTGCCACCGCAAACACCGCAGTCATATCTTCAAAGTATTCGTGTACCTGCCACTGGCAGGCAGCTGGCTGCGCTTCCAAAGCCGCCAGTACTTCCCCACTCTTACCTTTGCCAGTTAAATGCATAACTTGTAAATCTGCAGGGAAAAGATGCGCTGTCTGCGCTAGTACGCGGTTTAGCTTTAAAGCTCCCAAAGACCCACCGGTAATCAGCAAAGTAGGCTTAGCCGGGTCCAATCCCAACTTCGCCGCCGCCGCAGCGCGGAGCCGCTCCCGTTCCTGCGGATCCTGCAGGTCTTTCGCCAACTGCTCAATTTCTGGGCGTAGCGGTAGACCCACCACCTGTGTCTGCCCGTGCTTAGCTTTCAGCGGAGTTTGCGCAAACGTGAGAAAAACAGACTTTGCCCAATCAGCCCCCAGTCTATTAGCCATACCGGGACGGAGGTTTTGTTCGTGAATAACCACCGGGATGCCTAAACTACGCGCCGCCAAGTAAGCGGGGGCAGAAACGTAGCCACCAAAGCCAATTACCGCTTCAATCTGGCGAGACTTCAAGTATTCTCGAGTAGTTTTATAGGCAGTGAGAATCCGCGGAATGAATTTTACTAAATCACCGTTCACGCGCCGTGGAGCAGGCACTTTTTCGATAGTAAGCAGTTCAATACCGGCATTGGGAACCAGGTCTTTTTCAAGTCCCAGTTTAGTTCCCAAGGCGACAACTGAAATATTCTGGGCGCGTAGTTTAGCCGCCACTGCCAAGAGTGGATTGACATGGCCTGCGGATCCACCTCCGGCTAAGAGTACGTTAGTTGCGGTAGGTTGTGCCATGATTTTTCCTTCGTGCAGTTTGCGACTGATGAAAAGTTTCTGAGAACTATTTTAACCGAGGACGCCGGTTTTAACCCCTTGGCACGGCTCAAGAAAGCTAGTGATCTAAACCTACCGCAGCTCACCCGCGGCGCAGGTAAAGGAGCTTATTTAGATCCCAGACGACGTCTAAAGACTTTCCCCAACCCAGTCTTTCCCTTAAAACCAGCAGTCTCACGGGCAATACTGAGAATCACGCCCACACAGATAGCGGTGATAATGAAAGAGGAACCACCGTGTGAAATAAATGGTAGTGGTACGCCAATAATCGGACCGTATCCGGTTACAGTGCCAAAGTTCATGAGGGTTTGCGTTGCCATCCACGTAAACGTACCGACCACGACTAAGCGTTTATACAGGTCAGTTTGGAGCAGTGCCAATCGGTACATCCCGTAAAAGAGGGTGACGAAAACTGCCAGTACTGAGAAAGTACCTAAGAAACCAAATTCTTCACCCAGGACTGAGAAAATGAAGTCCGTTTCTGCCGCTGGCAGTGAAAACCATTTTTCTTTAGAAGCTCCGGCGCCTACGCCGGTTAAGCCGCCCGAACCTAGCGCGCGTAAAGAGTAATCTAGCTGGTCGGGGGCCGTGGGATCTTTCTCAGGGCCAAAGCCAAAAGGGGCCAGCACGCGGGTTAACCGAGAAGGCTTTTGCACTACGGCAATGAAAATGAAGAGCAGTGACGTCAGTCCACTGACCACCCAGTAACGCCTTGGAATCCGCGCCACAATAGTGATTCCCAGGGCAACTGAGACAATCACCAAGGTGGTTCCTAAGTCTTCACCGGCCATCACCAGCCCAACAGCTAGTACCAGTGGGAAAAGCACCCAGAAGGCTACCGCGCGCCAATCGCGACGGTTACGCAAGATAGCGGCAAAAGAAAAGGCCAGCATCAGGGTGAGGCCCAATTTTAGAGCTTCTGAAGGTTGGAACGTGGGCAGTGGCGGAATATGAACCCAGTTAAGGTTACCGGCTACTTCCACGCCGAAAGGGAAAATGAGGCTTTGCAGAGCCAGCCCAGCTATAAAAATGGGGATCGAAAACTTGCGGATAAAAGAGCTCGGAATCTTAGCCGTAATCGCCATAGCTACCACGCCTAGAATCATGATCACGGTAGTCCGCAGGTGCGCGCTATAAGGGTTTCCCCCCTGGCTGAGTTCTTGAATGGTCTTAGCTGAAAACACCATGAAATAGCCTGTAACCATCAGGAACAAAGTGGGGATTAAAATCAGGTAATAGATCGCCACCGGGGATGGCTTCAGGTCAAACTCAGTCACAATTACGGGAAGCTTCGGGAGCTTTTTCCGCAGTGCCTGGAAGAATCCACTAACCGGTTTCATATCCGCCCTCGGCTTCATTTCCCGGCTCCCGAACCATACTGCATTTGCCAAGCCTCGTCTAAGCGCCCAACCGCTTCAGCGAACAGGTCTCCGCGCTGCCCGTAGTTTTCGAACTGATCCCAAGAAGCACATGCCGGCGCCAGCACCACGGTGTCTCCCGGGCGTGACAGAGCAACCGCTTCGTTCACAACCGAGAACATCATGTCCTCATGCCCGTCAACTACTACGAAGGGGACTTCGGGAGCTTCCGCTTCTAACGCGGCCACTACCGGCGTTGGGTCGGCACCAATCACCACTACCCCACGCAGACAAGCTTTCACTTGCCCAACCATGTCGTGTAAATCCTGGCCCTTCGTGTCACCGCCCGCAATCCACACCACGCTTTGGTTGGGGAATCCAGCTAAAGACGCAACGGCAGCGTGGGTATTGGTAGCTTTAGAATCATCGATCCAAACCATGTCAGCTACCTGCCCCACAATGGCGCGACGGTGTTTAGCTGATTTGAAGTTCTGCAACCCCTGGCTAATCGCCTGGGCACTTACGCCGTAAGCGCGGGTAAGGGCGATGGCTGCCAAAGTATCCTTTACCAGGGCAATCGAAGGGTGGTTGGAGGCAAAGCCGTAAATGTCGCTTAGCTGCGCCACCGCTTCAGCTTGTGCGTGACGGTTTTCCACAAAAGCGCGGTCTACGAAGAGGTCTTCGACCATGCCGATTTGGGATGGCCCGGGGGTGGCAAGGGTGTAGCCGATCGCGCGGGCGCCTTCAATCACGTCAGCACCGGCAACCATATTCTCTACGACGCGATCTGCCGTGTCATAGACGCAGGCTAGCTGAGTGTTTTCATAGACTTTAGCTTTCGCAGCGCGATAGTTAGCGACTGATCCGTGCCAGTCTAAATGGTCGGCATCCACATTCAGGCAGACAGCTGCCAGTGGTGATAGCGAGTGGGTGGTTTCTAGTTGGAAACTGGACAGTTCCACTGCCAGTACTTCCACATTTTCCTTCAGGACGGTGGTGACGATCGGCTGGCCCACGTTACCAACTACTGCGTGAGGGCAGTTGGCAGCTTCTAAAATCGAGCCTACTAAGCCTACGGTAGTGGTTTTTCCGTTGGTTCCGGTAACTACCAGCCAGGCGATGTCTTTGCGTAGCGAACGTTGGATTTGCCAGGCCAGTTCCACTTCGCTCCACAGGGGAATTTGCTGGTTTTCCACGGCTTTCCAGCTGGGTGCATGGGGTGGGATTCCCGGTGAGATAACTGCGTAGTGCAGGTTATCGAGGGCGTCTAATCCGGTATTTTCCAGGTGAAGCTGTAGTTTCTCACCGTACTTTTGGACCAGTTCTGCCAAGTCTGCTGCGTTACGTGAGTCGTATCCGTGGACGGTAGCTCCCAGTTCTAAGAGCGCTTCTACGGCGGCTAAACCACTTTTACCCAGGCCGAAAACACCGAAGGTGAGTTCTTCCCAGTTTTCGATAAGAGGTTGCGTCACTTGGTCACTCATAGTTTGGCAACCCATTCACCGTAAAAGAGTGAGACACCGACGATTGCGAAGAGTCCGGCGATAATCCAAAAACGAATCACGATGGTGATTTCTTTCCACCCCAGTAGTTCGAAGTGGTGGTGTAGCGGTGCCATGCGGAAAACGCGTTTGCGGGTCAGTTTGAAAACGCCAATTTGGATGACGTCAGAGATGACGATAATGACGAATAGGCCACCGATGATGACGGCAAGGAACTCTGTGTGGGTCAGGATAGACAGGCCGGCAAAGGCACCGCCAAGCGCCAGTGCGCCGGTGTCTCCCATGAAGATTTGTGCTGGCGAAGCATTCCACCATAGAAAGCCGAAACATGCGCCAACAATCGCTGCTGAAGCAACTGCCAGGCCAAAGGGGTCGCGGACTTCATAGCAGACGGTGGCTACCGCATTTGGGTTGGCGCAGCTTTGGTAGAACTGCCACAGGCTCACCAGAGTGTAGCCAGAGAAGGCAACCATGGATGCGCCGGTTGCCAGGCCGTCTAAGCCGTCAGTGAGGTTTACTGCGTTTGACCAGGCGGAAACCAGGAAGTTTGCCCAGATGATAAAGAGAATTACGGCAACGGTTGCGCCGGCAAACGATAGGTCAAATGAAGTGTCGCGGACTACCGAAATTGCGGTTGAAGCCGGGGTAAGACCATGCTGGTTCGGGTAGGAAAGAGCGCCAATGGCGAAGATCGTGCCGACGGTAAGCTGTCCGATGATCTTTGCCCGGGGGTTTAATCCCAGTGAGCGTTGGCGGGAGATTTTGATGAAGTCGTCTAAGAAACCTACCAGGCCGGTGCCGATGAAGAGGAACATCAGCAGTGAAGAGGAGTAGTCGGGAAGTTTCCCGATTGCCAGGTGTCCAATCAGCCACCCCAGTACGGAAGCGAGGATGATGACAATCCCGCCCATAGTGGGGGTACCTCTTTTAACGTGGTGTCCGGTAGGGCCGTCTTGGCGAATGAACTGACCGTAGTGGCGCTTCACCAAAATACCGATGAGAATCTTTGTGCCGAAGAGTGTCACGATTAGTGACACGGCGGTTCCAAAAACCAGTGCTAGCACAAGCTGTTCCTTTCCTATTTTGTATTTGTCCTACAAAATAGCTACTCACCGCTGGGCGAAGCTATCTGCGATCTTCCAAACACCAGAGCCGTTGGATCCTTTGAGGAAAACTACGTCTGCTGGGGCAATTTTCTCTTTTAATAGCTTAATGGCATCTTCTGGTGAAGACGCATGCTGACACTCAATCTTACCTTGCAATGGGACGGCAATCTCTTTTGCACCTTCCCCTAAGGTGATTAGTAGATCTAATTGGGCGGCAGCTACAGCGTGTCCCACTTCTTGGTGTAGTTGGGCCGAGGTGTCGCCTAATTCCATCATTTCACCTAGTACCGCGATCCGCCGTTTTGCCTCTGCCCCGAGCTTTGCCAAGACTTGCAGGCCGGCGCGCATTGAATCGGGGTTGGCATTGTAGGAATCATCGATGAAAGTCACTTCCTGCGCGGTAAAAACGCTCATGCGGTGTGGGCTTGAGGCTTCTAACCCATTTAAGGCGGTAGCAATGGCAGGTAGGCTAAGACCACAAGTTAAGGCCACGGAAGTGGCGGCTAACGCGTTATTTACCTGGTGCAGACCAACCAGTCCCAGGTGGATCTGGACGGCTTCGCCGTTGGTTTCCACGGTGAAGTGCGGGCAAGAGTTGGCATCTAGGGTAACGTTAACGGCGCGAATGTCAGCTGCTGGGTTACCTTTGGCTGAGAAGGTACGGACGGTTTCACCGGTTAGTTCACGCATTTTCAGGACTTGTGCGTCATCGTAGTTTAAGATGACGGTGCCCCCGGCGGCTACCCCGGCAACCAGTTCTGCTTTGGCTTTAGCCAGGCCATCGATGGTTCCAAATCCCCCTAAGTGGGCTTGTCCAACGGCCAGTTCTACTACGCAGTCTGGTTCTACCAAGGTGGTTAGATAGGCCAGGTGTCCCGGACCTGAGGCGCCCATTTCAAGGACCAGGAAGCGGGTGGTTTCATCTGCTCCGAGGGCGGTTAGGGGCATGCCTACTTCGTTGTTGAAAGAGGCTACTGCGGCTACGGTTGGTGCAGCTGAAGCTAAAATGTTGGCGGTGAGGTCTTTAGTAGTGGTTTTACCAACTGAACCGGTGATCCCTACAACCTGTAGGTTTCCTAATGAGCGCAACCGGGCGATGTGGGCTTTGGCAAGTTGTCCTAAGGCAAGGGTTGCGTCTGCTACCACGATGCGTGGGTGCGTGGGGTTTCCCTGCGTTGGGTCGGTAACGATAGAGCACACTGCGCCGTTACTGATTGCGCTGTCGATAAAGCGGTGTCCGTCAGTAGTTTCGCCTACGCGGGCGACGTAAAGTGAACCGGGGGTGCAGGCGCGTGAATCGGTTTCCACGGTACCGGTGACTGTGACGTTTTCTCCCAGCAGTTCGCCGCCTACCACGTTAGCAATCCATGTTGCTGAATAGTTCATTTCCCCTCCTTAGGTTCCTATCTTTTAGTTTAGCTATTAATGTGCAAATACTGGATACGGCTCTGGCTTAGTGTCAGAGGCGGGAATGTTGCGTGCCCGCACTGCTTCAGTTACTACCGCTTTGAAAAGATCGGCGAGTAAGACGGTGGAATAGTTGTTGGTCGACGGGCGGTACATGTGTACTGAGATAGCCAGCTGGGGGTCTTGTACGGGCACTACCCCGGTGATATTCAGTGAGTTACCTACATATTTTCCGTTTTCAAAGATTTCCGCGGTACCGGTTTTGAGGGCGGTGCGGAAACCGGGTACTTGGAAGTGTTGGCCAGAACCGGCTGCGGAAACGGTTTCCATCATGCGTAGTAGGTCTTTAGCTACTTCTGGTTCAAGGGCTTTTTGAGCTTGTCCGTAGGGAACTTGCTGATAGGTGCCATCTGGCATGGTGTAGCCGTCAACTAGGCGCAGTGGCAGATAGGTGCCACCATTGCCGATGGTGGCAAAGGCGTTTACTAGCTGGAGCTGGTTAACTGAGTAGGCTTGCCCGAACATATTTACGTATTTTTGGCGTCCGTCCCACTTATCGGGGGTGGGGAAGAAACCGGCGGATTCGCCGGGGATGCCCACGTTTGTAGGTTTGCCCAGGCCCAGGCGCTGCATGACTTCAAAGCGGTGCTGGTCAGAAACTTTTGAGCCCACAAAGATGGTGCCGGTGTTGGATGAGTTTGCCAGTACCCCGGCTGCGGTGAGTACTTGGTAGCCGTGCGGTTCAGCATCTTTGAAGCTCTGCCCGTTTGGTGCCGTGTATACGTCTGGAACGGGAACTGGAGTAAGTGGGGTAACGACTTTCTTTTCTAAGGCAGCTGCCATGGTGAAGACTTTACCTACCGAACCTGGTTCAGCAGAGTATTGGACTACTTTAGATGCTTGCAGGGCGCTTCCAATGGGCTGGTTATAGGCGTCTGCAATTACCAGGATGTTACCCGTTTTTAAGTCAGTGATTACCACTGAAGCTGCGTGTGCGTTGTTGCGCCGGGCGGTTTCATTGACCAGTTCTTCAATGCGATGCTGCAGGTCAATATCTAAAGTTAAGTGTACGATGCGCCCGTTTACGGGTTCGATGACTTCAGATTGTCCAGAGGGGATGATCTGTCCATAACGAGAGTACTCGTTAGTGACTTTGCCGTCTGTACCTTTTAGAAACTCTTCTTGGCTGAGTTCTAATCCGCCTTTGCCTTCACCTTCGGCAGAGACAATCCCGATTACTGGGGCAGCTGTTTCTTCAGCTGGGTAGATGCGTTTTGATTTGGCTTCCCATTCAATCCCGCGCAGGCGCAGGGCGCGGATTTTCCGCCAGGTGGCTACATCCACGTCTTTGGCGATGACAACGTAGGGCCTGTTGCCAATCATTTGGCCGCCCAGTTCGGCTTCATTCTTTCCTAGCAGTGGGGCGATAAGTTCTGCCGCGCCACCGGGCCCTTTTTTCTCTACGGTAGGATTTTTGTCTTCGTCATAGAGTGCCCAGTATGCTTCTTTAATCAGCTTTTGGTTTACCGCGATGTCATAGGTTTGTACGGTAGTGGCCAGGACGGTTCCCTTTGAGTCCACAATATCGCCGCGTTTTGCTGGAAGCGTGGTGGTTCCTAGACGGCTCTGAGCAGCTTGTTCGGCTAAGCCGGGGCCCAGTACCAGCTGGATGTGAAAGAAGATGACCGCCGCAGCGATGAATACAGCAAAGAAAACACGCCAAATGTTTTTAATTGCTGTATCACTATAGTCTTTTGAGGCGGAAGCCATTTCTAACCTTTCAAGCGCTAATCCTAGAAATCTTTGATATTTCGTCCGATTGCGTTCTTTTCAACACTAATGAAGAGTGATTCCCGTGCGGGGACCATTCCTAACCGTACCGCATTCTTTTCTAAAACAGTGGGAGAAGAGGCCTTTTGAATTTCGTGTTTCAAAGCCTCGTTCTTTTCTGTTAGCAGAATATATTCTCTGCTCATATTCCGCACTTCGAAGGCGGTTTGTGCCATCTGGGTGTTGATGTAGAAGTGAGCTAACATCACTAAGATTAGTGGTACTAAAACCACTAAGAGTAGCTTCACTTTGGATGGTCGAGCCCCGGGAGAGTCGATTACTTTCAAGGAAGAAACAGCAACCGCTTTTTGAGGGGCAAGCTGCCGAGGCTTAACGCGGGCGGCTGCGGTGTTCATCGTTTTCTCCTAATCTGGGTGGGGCGTTGGTATGCTTTAAGTTTTTCGGCGGCTCTCAGTCTTACTGAGGCTGCCCGGGGGTTTTCAGCGATTTGTGCTTCGGTGGCTTGGATCGCTTTCCGGGTCACGTTTTTAAGGCTGGGTTCCAGGTGTTTCGGAACTACTGGCAGCCCCGGGGGAAGTTCTACTTCCGCTCCTTCTATAATGACGTTCTTTACAATCCGGTCTTCTAAGGATTGGTAGGATTCAACTACCAGTCGCCCGCCTACTTTGAGACTTTCTAGAGCTGCGGGAACCGCATCGGCAAGGATGTCGAGTTCCTCATTGACGGCTACGCGCAGCGCTTGGAAAGTACGTTTGGCGGGGTTGCCGCCTTGGCGCCGGGCCGCTGCGGGGATAGAAGCGCGCACAATTTCGGTTAGTTCCAGTGAAGTTTCAATGGGGGCTGTTTCTCTTTGAGAGACGATTTTGCGGGCAATCTTCAAAGCGAATTTTTCTTCGCCGAAAGTGCGCAAAATGCGGGCCAGTTCTTCGACTGAAGCGGTAGCTAAGAGTTCTGCGGCGGTGATCCCTCGGGTGGGGTCCATCCGCATGTCCAGGTAGGTGTTACGCGAGTAGGCGAAGCCACGTTCATCGTCATCTAGCTGGAGGGAGGATACTCCCAGGTCCATTAGTACTGCGTCGATGTTTCCAGCCAACCCTACTTCAGCTGCTACTTGGTAGACAGCATCATAGGTGGTGTGGACGGCGCGGAAGCGTTCACCGAAGATTTCTAACCGTTTTGAAGCAAGTTTGATGGCGTTGGGGTCGCGGTCAATCCCGATGACCGTGACGTTTGGAAAGGCGTTGAGGACGGCTTCGGTATGTCCGCCCATTCCCAGGGTGCAGTCGATCATGACGGCTTTTTCTACCCCGTCGAAGGCTGGGCTTAGCAGTTCAAGGACTTCGTCGATCAGTACTGGAGCGTGCAGTGAGGCAATTGCGTCGCGGTCCAGTTGAGCGTCGCTTGGATTCGTTGGCGTCATCAGTCGCTCCTTTCTTTTAGTACTGGTTTGGTTTGGGAATTTCTTCAGGCAGGTGGGACTCTCAACAGTTCCGTTATCGGGGAAGTGATCTCGGAACTACTAAGAGACCGACCCGCCTGAGGAGTTATTTAGTTGGGGTGGTTAGAGGGGGAAGATTTCGTCGGCAATGTCTGCGAAGGAATCTTCGGCGCCTGCCAAGTATTCGTTCCAGCGTCCCTGATCCCAGATTTCGATACGGTTGCCGGCGCCGTTTACGACCACTTCTTTTTCAAGTTGGGCGTAGGTGCGCAGGGATTGGGGGATGGTGATGCGCCCTTGTTTGTCGAATAACTCGTCGCTGGCTCCCGCTAAGAGTACGCGTAGGTAGTCGCGGGATTGTTTGGAGGTGATAGGTGCTTTGGCGAGTTGTTCGTAAAGCTGGGCGAATTCTGCTTTGGCGAATACGTAGAGGCAGCGTTCTTGTCCGCGGGTGATTACCAGTCCGTCGGCCAGGTCTTCGCGAAATTTGGCAGGAAGAATGACGCGTCCTTTGTCGTCGAGCCGGGGCTCAAAGTTACCAAGAAACATGTCACACCTCCTTTGGGATTCCATTCCACCCCTACAATCCTCCACTTTACGCCACTTACACCCACAAGTCCACCATTTTCCCCCACTTTTTTATAGATTGGCATGAAAAAACCGTGATTTCCCAACAGAAATCACGGTGGTGGCAAGTGGAGGGGTTTCACTCCCCTCCCCTCCTAATGCGGGAACGCCAACTCCCGCATGGGTGAAGTACCGAACAAAGCAAACAAATACGAGGGCGGTAAACCAACAAAACGTTGTCATTTACCGCCCTCGGAAAAAATCCTCAGCTGCCGCCAGGTAATCCCCCACCCAAGTGGAGGAAAGTGGAGCACTACAGTGACTCAATCCCCAACTGCGCCCGCTCAGCTTCCGTCAATGAAGCCGGATCAACCTGCTTCGCCCCCGGACCCACCGGCTCTCCCAGCTCACTTACCGGCACAATCCGATAAGGAAACGAACGCAAAGCCACAAACTCCGCTAAAAACTCGCGGTGCCCCTCACATGCCAGCCAAGTCTTCTCACGCGCCTGATGAATCCGCGGATTACGCCAAATCACCGCCCAACGCGCCACCTCAGTACACTGGCGCGCCGAACACACGTGAAATCCGCTCACCTTACTTAACGCCATCTTGCCACCTCACGTTAAAGTAACCAGTTCCAAATACTCTTCATCCCACAGATCCTCATCCCCATCAGGCAAAATTAACACCCGATCAGGATTCAAAGCCGTGACCGCTCCCGGGTCGTGCGTAACCAACACAACCGCCCCTTCGTAAACTCGCAAAGCATGCAAAATTTCCTCACGAGAAGCTGGATCCAAGTTGTTAGTTGGTTCGTCTAAAAGCAACACATTCGCCGCAGAAACTACCAGCATTGCCAAAGATAAACGCGTCCGTTCTCCGCCAGAAAGCACTCCAGCCGGCTTATCTACGTCATCACCCGAGAACAAGAACTGCCCCAGCACATTCCGCACATGAGTATCATCTAAAGCCGGCGCCGCATAAACCATATTTTCTAAAACAGTTTTAGTTAAATCCAGGTTTTCGTGTTCCTGCGCGTAATACCCCAGCTTCAAACCGTGGCCAGCCAAAACTTCCCCGGAGTCAGCTGCTAACGCACCAGCCAAAATCCGCAGCAAAGTAGTTTTACCAGCACCATTAAGCCCCAAAACCACTACCTTAGAGCCGCGGTCAATCGCCAAATCCACGCCGGTGAACACCTCTAAAGATCCATACCCCTTAGACAACCCCTGCGCGGTTAACGGTACTTTGCCACAGGGAGCTGGCTCAGGGAAGCGCAGGCGCGCCACCTTCTCAACCGCCCTCTCAGGAGCAATACTTGCCTCAAGCTCTTCAGCGCGGCGAACCATCTGCTGCGCGGCTACCGCTTTAGTTGCCTTAGCCCGCATCTTCTCACCTTGTGCCCGCAAAGTTTTTGCTTTTTCTAACGCCACTGCCCGTTCTTTACGGCGCCGACGCTCATCTTCTTCTCTTTGCTTGAGGTACAGATCCCAACCCAGGTGGTAAATGTCCATCTCAGCTCTATCCGCATCAAGATGAATCACCTGATTCACAGTTTCCCGAATCAAATTCACGTCGTGAGAAATGATCATGTACCCGCCCGAATAATTCTTCAAATAATCGCGCAACCAAATAATCGAATCATGATCCAAGTGGTTCGTAGGCTCATCTAAAAGCAGCACTTCAGCTTCAGAAAACAGCACACGCGCCAATTCCACTCGGCGGCGCTGCCCACCAGAGAGCGTCTGTAAAGGTTGAGCCAAAAGCCGTTCGTCAATCCCCAAAGAAGCAGCAATTTGTGCGGCCTGCGCCTTCGCTGCATAGCCACCTTGGTTAGTGAACTCTTGATCAAGGCGCACATAACGTTCCATCGCCTTAATCTGCTTATCGCCCGTAGAAGAAGCCATCAGCTGCTCCGCTTTACGGATTCGCGCTAACAGTTCATCAATCCCGCGAGCGCTTAAAATCCGGTCTAACGCAAGCTGATTTTGATCCCCCACGCGCGGGTCTTGCGAGAGATAGCCAACACTTCCTTTAACAGATACGGTTCCCCCGTATTCAGCCTGTCCGTGGTCGGCTTCGCCAGCCAACATCCGCATCGTAGTCGTCTTGCCCGCACCATTGCGCCCAACTAAGCCAATGCGGATACCTTTATCAAGCCGGAAGCTGGCGTTTTTAACCAGCACACGCGGGCCAATTCGTACTGAGAAGTCCTGAACATTAATCACGTACCTAAGTATAGTAATTTTGCGCGATATAGTAATTTCTAACTATGAGTAAATTAGAAGTATCCGATAAGAACCCCGTATTTTCAGATTCAATTAACCCAGTACGTGCCTACCGCGTCTACGATATTATTGCGATCGCATTTGTCAGCCTCTTGCTACTTTCTAATATTGCTGCGACAAAGCTAATCGCTTTCAACGTCGGTGATTTCCCGTTAGTATTCGACGGCGGAGCTATCTTGTTCCCCATGACCTATGTGCTGGGGGACGTGCTGTCTGAAGTATATGGTTTTAAAAAGGCTCGCCGAGCCATCTTACTGGGCTTCTTCTATTCCATTTTGGCCTCAGTAGTCTTCCTGCTCGTCGCCGTAGCACCTCCAGGTCCAGGCTATGAAAACCAAGCTGCTTTCGAAGCAGTCCTGGGCTTCGTTCCCCGCATCGTGGCTGCCTCTTTGGCTGCCTACATGGTTGGGCAGCTCCTCAACTCTTGGATTCTAGTATCTATTAAGCGCAAGTTTGGTGAAAAGCATCTGTGGGCTCGTTTGATGGGATCTACCGTCGTAGGTGAACTGGCAGATACGATTATTTTCTGCACTATCGCCTTCTATGGCGTAGTTACCAACGACGTGCTGCTCAACTACATTGTGGTTGGCTACATCTACAAGGTGGCAGTTGAGTTCTTAATCATGCCGATCACCTACCCTACTATCCACTACGTAAAGAAGCTAGAAGGCGTGAAGTAATGCAGCAGGAAGTTACCGCGAACCTAGATTTCGCAAAAATTGACAGCCAACGCGGTTTTACCGTTGAAAAGCGACTTGATGAAGTCCAGATCGAAACCCCGTACGGAGAACGTCCCTTAGGACGCGCTGGGTTGCTCACTACTGCCCACGGCGTGATTGAAACTCCCGCCTTTATTCCGGTAGGCACTTTAGCAAATGTTAAAGGCGTACTGCCTGAAATGATGGAAGAACTTGGAGCACAAGCGCTATTGGCGAATGCCTACCACCTTTATTTAACTCCCGGCGCCGACATTGTCGACGAAGCCGGCGGCCTGGGTAAGTTCATGAACTGGGCTAAACCTACCTACACTGACTCTGGCGGTTTTCAAGTACTTTCACTTGGATCCGGTTATAAGAAGGTGCTGTCCCAAGAGTTCTCTGGGCAAAAGCCTACCGCCGAGCAAGAAGCTAAAGAAGCTGTTAAACGTTCGCGTAAATCCGTTGACGAGGACGGGGTGGTTTTCCGTTCTCACCATGACGGCACCAAGCACCGTTTCAATCCGGAAATCTCTTTGAAGATCCAGCATCAGCTGGGAGCAGACATTATGTTTGCCTTCGATGAGCTCACTTCCCTATTGCACCCCTACGACTACCAGGTAGAGTCTTTGGCCCGCACCCACCGCTGGGCGCAGCGTTCATTAGACGCGCACTGGAAGCTCACCGCGGAGCAGCCGGAACGCCCCTACCAGCAGCTTTTCGGCGTTTTACAGGGAGCTCAGTTTGAAAACCTCCGCCGCGAAACAGCGCGGACTCTGCGCGAAATGGAATTCGAAGGCCAGGGATTTGACGGTTATGGTTTGGGCGGCGCCCTCGAAAAGGAAAATCTGGGGACAATTGTTTCTTGGCTGACTTCGGAACTTCCCGAAGATAAACCCCGTCACCTGCTGGGGATTTCTGAACCTGACGATTTCTTCCGCGCTGTGGAAGTTGGGGCAGATACCTTCGACTGTGTTAACCCGTCGCGTGTGGCCCGCAATGCGGCTATCTATACTCCGGACGGGCGCGTGAATATTACTAATGCCCGTTTTAAGCGAGATTTCTCGCCGCTGGTAGAAGGTTGTGGATGCTACACCTGCACCCACTATTCCACCGCCTACGTGCATCATTTGTTTAAGACAAAGGAAATTTTGGCTTCAACTTTAGCCACTATCCACAACGAATGGTTTACAGTACATCTTGTTGATACCATTCGGCAGGCGATTAAGGATGGCGATTACGCCGCTTGTAAAGCAGAAGTTCTTGGTCGCTTCTATTCCAAGAAAGGCTAGCATGTTTTTTCTCCCCCAGGCTATGCCCGCGCAACCGGTAGAGTTCCAGCGGACTTTCAGTGGCCCCGATACGCGTTGGTGGCGGCTTTTGCTGATGCCCGCCGGCTTTTTCCTGCTTTACCTGTTGGCAGTGATTTTCCTGATCATCATCCCCACTTTTATGGTGATGGGTTTGGATGCCGGATCTGCTTTCTTCGACAAGCTGGGGGTCAGCCAGGATCTAAACGATCCGGCGACTTTGCTGGTTATCGGGGGAATGTTGGCGCTGTTGATGCCGACCGTGTGGGTTACCGGGGTGCTCACTTTCCGCTCTAAGCTGGGGTTTTTACATTCTGTCGCCGGAAAGTTCCGGTGGGGTTGGTTCTTCCTGACTCTGCCGGTTACTTTCGTAGCGGCAACAGTTTTCGTTTTCATTGGAGTTTTTCTGGTCGAGGGCGCTGAGGCGAAACTTTCTAGTTCAGCCAGCTTGCTTCCGCTGTTGGCTTTAGCTATTTTCTTAATCCCCCTGCAAAGTGCCGGTGAAGAATATTTATTCCGAGGTTTGTTGCCGCAGTGGTTTGGGGCTATTTTTCCGTGGCGGGAAGCGGGGATTATTTCTTTAGTGCTAACCACCGTATTCTTTGCTTTAGCGCACGGAGATTTCTCGCCTATGCGGATGCTGCACCTGCTAATTTTTGGGGCGGGAACTTGGATTATTACTTACCGAACCGGTGGTTTAGAAGCGGCTATTTCCATTCACGTTGCTAACAACGTGATGGTGTTTGGGATGTCTGCGCTGCTGGGAGATCCCGCAGCTGGAAGTGGTTCGCGTCTTTTCCTACTGTGGCTCTTCCTTCTTGCAGGTGATTTTATGCTGGTGCTGCAGGTAGTTGTTTTAGACCTGCTGTATCGCAAGTGGAATCGAGGCTTACCTGAGCGCGCTAACTGTACGAATCCTAGTTTGCGCCCGGTGCCTGACCGCGCTTATTTGGAAAAGCATTACCGGAAGGGGAAGTTCTATCCTGAGTGGTTTGCTCATTACCCTTACCCCGTGCAGGTTCAGTATGCGAATGTTTATCCGCAGTTCGGCCAGTATTTGCAGTATTTAGTGCAGACCGGGCAGGTGTCGGTTCCCTACGGTTACGGTACCGCGCCGGGTGTAGAGCCGGGTGTAGCATCCGTGGCTGGGGCAGTGCCAAGTTACGGGGTAGCTCCAGGTGTAGCACCGGGGGCTGGTTTTACTGCTGGGCAGATGCCGGCAAGCGGACACGCCCCTGTTTCCAGTTACCCTCCCCAGTCTTCCGATGGTAACCTATCGTAGATAATCTTTGTATAAAACGTTTAACTTTTTTGAAAGGTCAGCATGTTTTTCCCACCGAAAGCGATGCCTGATAACCCCGTCGTCTATCAACTTATGCCTTCTGGACCGCATATTAAGTGGTGGCGCGTTCTGCTGGGTATCCCCGCCTTCGCCCTAACCTATATGCTGCTAGCATTCGCGTTAGTAATAGCCTTTGTTCCCGTATACGGTCTGGATAACTTAAATCAGTTGGGCAATGGCAATATTGATCTGCAGGACCCAACGCAGCTGGCGTTCTTAACGCTCAGCTTGGCGATAGCGATTATTGTTTCCTATCTTGCTTTCGTGCTGTCTTTTGGGATTAAACCCGGCTTCTTGGGCTCAGTAGCGGGCAAATTGCGCTGGAGCTGGATGGCAATTGCGTTCCTGATTTCCGGTTTCTTCTCATTCGTTTTAATCTTTGGGACTGCAGTTGTGGATTCGGGTGATTTACCGCAGTTCAATCCAAACCCACGCCTGGCACTGATGCTGATCTTAATCGTCTGTTTAGTGCCCTTACAATCTGCAGCTGAAGAATATGTTTTCCGCGGCTATCTTCCCCACCTCATCTCTGCTTTGTTGCCTTGGCGAAATGTTGCCTTGGCAGTCGGCTTGGTTGCGTCCACGCTTCTTTTTGCGGCTGCACACGGTTCTTTTGATCCTTCTACTTTTACGCAGTTGGGTTCGTTTGCAGTGGTAGCTTGGGTACTCACCTACCGCACGGGTGGCTTAGAGGCAGCGATTGCTTTCCACGCGATGAACAATACGGTTATCTTCATTTTGGAAATGTTCATCGGCAAATCTGATTCTCTGGTTGGTAAAGATACTGTGACGCCTTGGAGCGGCACGATCATCACTATGATCGCCATGCTTATTGAAGGTGCAGTCCTGCTGTGGGCATACGGCAAGTGGGAGGCTCGTAAGAGCGAACGCATGCACCTGACGAATCCTGCACTGCGTCCAGTTCCTACCCGAGGATTCCTCTACAGCGCTTACCAGCGCGGTGAGTTCTACCCGGAGCACTTCTTGTCTTACCCGCCAGCGGTGCAGGCACAAATGGTACAGCTGTACCCCTATCTACAGGCGCAGCTACCTGCCGGTGGACAGCCGTTAGTCTCCCCACAGGCAGGTGTTCCAGTGGCCGAGCAGGCTCCGTACCAGCAGTACTGAGGTAACAGGACAACTGAACTGGCGCATTACGCGTAAGTTTGCACCCCGTAGAAGAGTTTCTACTCTTCTACGGGGTTTTACTTTACGCTACCGCCCTAGTCCCCTTTCCCACCCCCATGCGGGAACGCCAACTCCCGCATGGCTGAAGAGCCAAACAAAGAAAACAAAAAAGGAAAAACCCCACCCCGGATGTAAACCATTTGTCAGCCCCGCCCCCATGCGGGAACGCCAACTCCCGCATTAATTAGAGGGAGGGAAAGAGGGAAGGAGGGAAAATGCTCTGGGCAAACTCAAAAAATCGGCGGGAAGAACCAAAGGATCCACGGTAAAAATAGCAGCACTCCCCCAACGGCCAAGGTGCCAGATACACGCGCATAAAGCGACAGCACCAGCCCCAGCGTACTTGCAACCGGGCGAGCTTTGTTAAATAAAACTTTATAGCGTAAGGCTTCAAGCTCTTCATCATGCCAAACTGACTCCATTGCCCCACCTTTGAATGTTTAAAACCTGAAAATACCTATTTGTAGCTTACCTAAAAACCCCACAAAAAAGAACGCGAGGAAAACTCCCCGCGTTCTTAAACGACTACAAGACTCAGATATTGAAGCCCAGGGCGCGCAACTGTTCGCGACCATCATCAGTAATCCGATCCGGCCCCCATGGCGGCAACCAAACCCAGTTAATCACCACGTCAGAAGATAGTTCAGAGAGAATCGTCTGCGCCTGGTTTTCAATCACATCGGTAAGCGGACAAGCAGCCGAAGTAAGCGTCATATCGATGTTGATGCGGTTATTCTCGTCAATTGCGATGCCATAAACCAGGCCCAAATCAACGATGTTAATCCCCAACTCTGGGTCAATCACATCTTTGAGCAGTTCTTCAACCTGGGCGGCATCAAAATCGCCAGCAGATGATAAAGCAACTCCTTCAAGGCGCTCCTCTTCTACCTCAGCGAAACGCTGTTCCACCGGCTCTTGATTAGCCATTGGATTATCCATTTTCACCTTCCTTAATCCGTTAAAAGTACTCTAAGCTTTTTTCTCTTCTAAAGCTACCCCAGCTTTAGCTAACGCATCTTTCAGCGCATACCAGCCTAAGAGCGCACACTTAATCCGGTTCGGGAACTTCGAAGTCCCCTCCAAAGCAGCTCCGTCTTCAATCCGATCCAGAAGTTCGTCGGCAACGCCCTGGCCACGCGAATGCATCATAGTTTCGAAATCTTCGTAAAGCTGCGCAATCTCTGCCAAAGATTTGCCCTCTAAAAGCTCGCTCATAATCGAAAGCGAAGCTTGGGAAATAGAACAGCCGTCCCCATCCCAAACAAGCAGCTGAATTTCACCGTTTTCGTCAAGATTCAGCCCCAGGGTAACTTCGTCACCGCAAGTGGGATTCACCTGGTAGGAAGAAGTTTGGATATCAGCTGGTAGAGTTCCGCTACCATTACGGGCGCGGGAGTGATCTAAAATCACCTGCTGATACATTACTTCCAGATTAGACATTTATCCTCCAAAGAACTTTCGGACGCCGTGCAGCGCCTGTCCTAAACGTTCAACTTCTTCTAGAGTAGTCGTCATTGCCGCCGATGCACGAGTCGACGAGCGGACACCAAAGAAAGTGTGCAGTGGAATAGCACAGTGATGCCCTACGCGCACCGCAATCGAAGCTGAATCCAAGAACTGTCCCACATCATGCGGGTGAACTCCATCAACGGCAAAAGAGACTACGGCCGTGCGGTGCTCAGTATCTGCTGGTCCCAGTAGTTTCACGCCAGGTACCTCTGCAACGGTAGCGACCAGTGCCTGCGCAATCTTCTCTTCTGAAGCAGCAATCCGATCCATCCCCACCTGTTTGAGGAACTGTACTGCTTCAGCCCAGGCAACCGCCTGCCCGACCGGCTGCGAACCAGCTTCAAAGCGGTGTGGTGGCGGCAGGTAAACTGCGCCCTCCATATTCACAGTGGCAATCATCGATCCACCCGAAAGCACCGGGGGCATAGCTTCTAGCAGTTCACTGCGCCCCCACAGGGCACCCACCCCGGTAGGTCCGCACATTTTATGCGAAGACATAACGGCAAAGTCGACGTCCAGAGCCTGCACATCTACCGGCATATGCGCCGCGGATTGGCAGGTATCCAAAACTACCAGGGCCCCTACTGCCCGGGCGGCAGCAACGATTTCGGCAACGGGGCTGATAGCACCCGTTACGTTAGACATGTGGGTGAAAGCCACCAGTTTAGTGTTGGGGGTAATTACTGAAAGGGTTTCTAAATCAATCCGCCCATCAGGCAGCAGGTCTAAGAAAGCAAACTCTGCGCCAGTGCGTCGGCAAAGTTCCTGCCAGGGCAGTAAGTTTGCGTGGTGTTCAGCGCGGGTGGCGACAATTCTGTCTCCCGGGCCTACGTGGAATCTTTCAGTAAGTTTTGAAACTGCGAATGACTTATCCAAAGAAGCATTTTGCATTGCGTAGGCGATTAGGTTCAGCCCTTCGGTCGCGTTTTTCGTCCAGACCAGTTCCTCTGCCTTGGCGCCGATGAATGAGGCGACGGTTTCGCGCGCGTCGTCGAATGCTTGCGTAGCCTCGTCTCCCAGTTCGTGGGTGCCACGATTTACCGCTGCGTTGGATCGCTGGTAGAAGTTGGTTTCTGCGTCGATCACGCACTGTGGCTTCTGGGCGGTAGCCGCAGAGTCCAGGTAGGCGATAGGGTTTCCGTCGCGCCCGGTGCGCGCCAAGATGGGGAATTGGGAGCGCAGTTGCGCGATTTCAGCATCCGTGAAGGGCTGGGAAAGAGTCATTGAGGGAGTCATTTCGCGTTTTATTGAAGTTGGTGGGGATGACTGGGGAATTATTTTCGAGGGCGCATCTTTGGCCTCTTAGTGAGGTGATGCGCCCTCGAAAAAATATCAGGCGTTCAGGTAGCGGTCGTAACCTTCTGCTTCCAGACGGTCTGCCAGTTCAGGACCACCCTGGTCCGCGATCTTACCAGCTACGAAAACGTGTACGTGATCTGGCTTGATGTAGCGCAGGATGCGGGTGTAGTGAGTGATCAGCAGGACGCCCAGGTTAGTTTCCTGGTGGGCGCGGTTAACGCCTTCAGAAACGATGCGCAACGCGTCAACGTCCAAACCAGAGTCGGTTTCGTCCAAGATTGCCATCTTTGGCTTGAGCAGTTCCAGCTGTAGGATTTCCAGGCGCTTCTTTTCACCGCCAGAGAAGCCTACGTTTACGTCGCGTTCTGCGAAGGCATTGTCCATGCGGAAGTTTTCCATGGCTTCGCGAACTTCTTTAACCCAAGAACGCAGCTTTGGTGCTTCACCATCTACTGCGGTTTTGGCGGTGCGTAGGAAGTTTGAAACGGTTACGCCGGCAACTTCGACTGGGTACTGCATGGCCAAGAATACGCCTGCGCGAGCACGTTCGTCGGCGGACATTTCGAGGATGTTTTCGCCGTCTAGCAGAGCTTCACCAGAGTCGATGATGTACTTTGGGTGTCCGGCCAGGGCGTAGGCCAGGGTGGACTTGCCAGAGCCGTTTGGTCCCATGATGGCGTGGATTTCACCGGAGTTGATGGTGAGGTTTACGCCTTTGAGGATCTGCTTCATGCCTTCAGCGGTTTCAACGCTGACGTGCAGGTCTTTGATTTCTAGGGTAGTCATTGAGAACTTCTTCCGTTTTCTTAAATATCTACATCTACCAGCACTTGCTGGTTTTCAATGGTTAAAGGATAGGTGCGTACTGGTTTTGGAGCTGGGAAGCTACCTTCGCCGGTACGTAGGTCGAATTCAGCGCTGTGTGCCCAACATTCGATGCAGCCGGCGCCAATGTCTCCTTCAGAGAGGGGAACATCTGCGTGGGTGCAGGTGTCATCGATTGCGAACCATTCCCCTTCCGTGTCGCAGACGATTGCGACTAGGTGGTTAGTGCCTTGCGCGTCGGTTAGGTTGACGGCGCGAGCGTTGCCGGGAGTGAGGTCAGCTGGGCAGGCAACCTGAAAGGTCATTCGGCTGCTCCTGCGGTGTCGTTTGCCTGCAGTGCGCCGCCTGCTTCCAGTTCTGCCTCGATTAGTTCCATCAGGTGTTCTTCCACGGCGGGAAGCCCGATTTCAGCAATCAGTTCAGCGAAGAAGCCTCGGACTACCAGACGGCGGGCATCTGCTTCGCGGATGCCGCGGGCCATCAGATAGAAGAGCTGTTCGTCGTCGAAGCGGCCGGTTGCGGATGCGTGTCCGGCGCCTTCAATTTCACCGTTTTCAATTTCCAGGTTTGGTACAGAGTCGGTGAGGGTACCTTCGGTTAGAACCAGGTTGCGGTTCAGTTCGTAGGTATCGGTGCCGTCTGCACGTTCGCCGATCAGGCAGTCGCCGACCCAGACGGAGTGTGCGCCTTCACCCTGCAACGCGCCCTTGTAGGTGACGCGGGAGTAGCAGTTTGGTTCGGTGTGGGCAATGTATGGGCGGTGTTCGAAGTGCTGTCCCTTGTCAACGAAGTACAGGCCGAGCATTTCGATGTGTCCGCGTTCCGCCGAGAATTCGGTGTCTGCGCTGAGGCGTACCAGGGATCCCCCCAGGGTGACGATGATATGACGCAGCTTGGTGTTCTTACCGGCGCGGAGGCGGTGGTTCGAAGCGTGGGTGGCGTCGTCATCCCATTCCTGGAGGCTGACGAAGGTTACGTTTGCGTCGTCTGCTACGTTTACTTCAACAGTCTGGTTTAGGTTGGCTTTGCCGGTGTGGGAAAGCACTACCATGGCGTGGGAGTTTTGTCCGGCGCGCACGTAGATGCGTTGTGCTTCATTTTCGAGGGCGTTGCCATTGACCTTGATGAAGATTGGTTCGTTAACTTCTGCGTGGCGCGGAATGTCAATGAAGTGTACTTCCTGTGCCTGTTCCCAAGAGACGGCTGCCGCGCGGTCTACTGGAGCTAGAACTGGTTCCAGGCGTTCGTCGCTAGCTGGGACTACTTGGTAAGTTGCGTCGGCGTTTTCAGTTACTTCAACTGCCAGGTTGCCCTGCTGGTACTTTGCTTCGTCGAAGATGAAGTTGAAGCGCTGCATGGGGGTGAAGCGCCATTCTTCTTCGCGGCCGGTTGGCAGGGGGAAGTCGGCGGAGTTGAAGGAGGTTAGTTTGGTGGCGCGGGAGTGGTGTACTGGTTCGTTTACCAGGCCGTGTGAGTGCCCGCGTGACATGGTTTCGTTAAGGCTCATCCCACGGATCCTTCCATCTGTAGTTCGATCAGTCGGTTGAGTTCCAGGGCGTATTCCATTGGAAGTTCACGCGCAATTGGTTCTACGAAGCCACGGACGATCATGGCCATTGCTTCGTCTTCTTCCAAGCCGCGGGACATCAGGTAGAACAGCTGGTCTTCGCTCACCTTAGATACGGTTGCTTCGTGTCCCATTTCTACGTCGTCAGTGCGGACGTCTACGTATGGGTAGGTGTCGGTGCGGGAGATCTTGTCTACCAGCAGCGCGTCACACAGTACGTTGGACTTTGAGTGGTGGGCCTTTTCATCGATTTCGACCAGACCGCGGTAAGAGGCGCGGCCGCCACCGCGCGAAACGGACTTTGCGGTGATAGATGAAGAGGTGTAAGGAGCCATGTGTACCATCTTGGCACCGGTGTCTTGGTGCTGGCCGGCGCCGGCGAAGCCGATTGAGAGGGTTTCGCCGCGAGCGTGTTCACCCATTAGGTAGCAGGCTGGGTACTTCATGGTGACGGCGGAACCGATGTTGCCGTCGATCCATTCCATGGTGCCGCCTTCTTCAACAATGGCGCGCTGGGTTACCAGGTTTAGCACGTTGGTAGACCAGTTTTGGATGGTGGTGTAGCGTACGCGGGCATCTTTGAGGACGAAGATTTCAACGATTGCGGAGTGCAGTGAGTTGGTGTCGTAGATTGGGGCGGTACAGCCTTCTACGTAGTGTACGTAGGAGCCTTCGTCAGCGATGATAAGGGTGCGTTCGAACTGTCCCATTGCTTCGGTGTTGATACGGAAGTATGCCTGCAGCGGGATTTCTACGTGTACGCCCGGTGGAACGTAGATGAAGGATCCCCCGGACCAGGCGGCGGTGTTCAGGGCAGCGAACTTGTTATCGCCGGCTGGAACTGCCTTGCCGAAGTACTTTTCGAAGATTTCTGGGTATTCGCGCAGACCAGAGTCGGTGTCTAGGAAGATAACGCCTTGCTTTTCCAAGTCTTCTTGGATTTGCTGGTAAACCACTTCAGATTCGTACTGGGCGGCAACGCCGGCAACCAGGCGGTTGCGTTCTGCTTCTGGGATGCCCAGGCGGTCGTAGGTGGCTTTGATTTCTGGCGGCAGGTCATCCCAAGATTGGGCTACGCGGTCCGTAGGGCGCACGTAGTACTTGAATGAATCGAAGTCGATGTAATCCAGGTCTGGACCCCACTTGGGAAGTGGTTTGCGTTCCCAGGCTTTGAAGCCCTTGAGGCGGCGTTCCAGCATCCATTCTGGTTCATTCTTGATAGCTGAGATTTCGCGGACGAGCTTTTCGGTAAGACCACGTTCTACGTCTTTACCGTAGAGGTCGGTGTCGTGCCAACCGTATTCGTATGCGCCAATAGAGTTAATGATCTCTTCGTCAGTCTGTGGAGTCTTTACTTCCACTTCCTGCGCCTGCGGCGTCTGAGATTCGGACATGTGTTCCTTCCTAGATGGGCTTTAGGCCCGTTTTGTGTCTTGTCGCCATCCGGGGCGTTTGGTAACAGCTGCGACTGGAATGTGGGTGGTGCAGACGTGTTTACCCCCAGCTAGTGTGGCTAGGCGTTGGACGTGCACGTCCAGCAAGCGGGCGAAGGCTTGGGTTTCGGCTTCGCACAGTTGCGGGAATTCCTCTGCTACCGCCAGGATGGGACAGTGCCCCTGGCATAGTTGAACTGCGAATTTGCCTCCGCCGATGTCGCGCACGCTGGCGGCGAAGCCGTCTTGGGTGAGGGCGTCAGCCAAGGCGATGGCGCGAGAGCGAGGATCGTTGCCGGCGGCGCGGATCACGGGGGCGTATTTGCGTTCAATTTCTCTGGAACGAACTGCAGCGAAGCTTTCGACTGCGTCGGTTCCGGCAGTTTGCGCTAGGAAGGTCAGTGCTTTCCCAGCGATTTCTGCGTAGGAGTCGTGTAGTTTTTGATGAGCCAGATCAGTGGCGACGTAGTGTCGCGCTGGGCGCCCTCTGCCCCGGGGGGACAGTTGCGCGATATCGTGGGAGACGATCTGTCCGGTCTCTTCAAGGGTGGTGATATGACGACGCACAGCGGCTGTGGTGAGTCCCAGGATTTTGGCAATTACAGAGGCGGTAACCGGACCTTTTTCAACTACCAGGTCTAAGACGGATTCTTTTGTTCCCTGATCTTCGATGGTCACGTTTCTCCCCCTTCTGTATTCCCTCTATGGATGTATCGAATGTGGATACTTAACTCATGTCCGCTGAGCTTTCTTACTTATCCAATCTTAGCTGATTTACGATACACATTCATTACCTAAAAAAGTGATCCAGCCAGTTTTTATAGTTAACACATTTCACTAACCCAAATTCGCATTGAACACGCTTATAACTTGGGTTTGTTGTCCACTAGGCAAACACTCAAATTCATAAATCATTTCTTATCTGCTAACCTGCTTATATAAAAATCCGCATGTTTGGATAAAACTTAACTGAAAGGAAAAAGCTATGTGCTACCCAGTAACCTGCCCAAAGTGCCATAAGACCACCTGGCAAGGTTGTGGCGAACACGTTGACTCAGTAAAGGCTTCCGTTGCCCCACAGGATTGGTGCACCTGCCCACGCTGAACTAACTAGCTAAATAAGATTGGGGGTTCTAAGCAACAGCTTAGAACCCCCAATCTTTACGCCTTTTACCGCCCTAGAGGAGACTTAAACCAAGGTGCGTCGCTGGCACGTAGTTTCTTCCAACCACTAGCCCGTGCACTCCCAGCAGCCAAAATCCCCACCACTGCCGAAGGGTTATGAATCCGCCCCTCATGCACTGCATCTATGGCTTCATCTAAAGAAACCCAACGCAAAGTCATAGTTTGTTCTTCGTCACACCGCACGTGGCGCTCCGCCTCAGGCACTTCAACCACCTGTCGCGCCAGATAAATCCGCAGTTCCTCTGTTGAACCACCCGGAGAAGTAAAGTAATCTACCAGTACATTCCACTGCTCAGCACGTAAATCAGCTTCTTCCCACAGCTCGCGCTGCGCTGCCACTAAAGGATCCTCACCCGCAATATCCAACAAACCGGCCGGAATCTCCCACAGTTTAGCCTGCACCGGATGCCGATACTGATCAACTAACGCAATCTCTTCCGCACCGTTTTCACCGCGTAAAGCTACCACCGCAACAGCTCCCGTATGCGCCACGTAATGGCGTCGCACCGGCGGAGCTGTCTCAGACAGCTGCACAACGTCCTCGTCCATATCAAAAACTGCCCCGTGCCAAACGCGCTGCGAATCTAAAACCGGGTAAGACCAACGTACGTCCGTAATCTGCTCAGACATCCTTACTTCCTAACTGTTTAGAAAACTCCAACAATTCGCGGGCATGTGCCTGCGCCGTCTGTGAATCAGCTGCCCCAGACAACATCCGCGCTAACTCAGCTACTCGCTGAGCTCCAGAAACTTCATAAACCGAAGTCGTCGCGCCTTGTTTCTCAATTACCAACTGCTGATCCGCCCAGGCAGCCACCTGCGCTAAGTGAGTAACTACCAGCACCTGCCGGTGCTTAGCCAACCGCGCCAACCGCGCGCCCACTTCACGAGCCGCCGACCCGCCAATCCCCGCATCGATTTCATCAAAAATGTAGGTCAGCCCCGCCCCACTTACAGAGTTACGATCCGCCAACACTACTTCCAAAGCCAGCATAATTCGGGAAAGTTCCCCACCCGAGGCCCCCGCAGCTAACGGCGCTGCCTGCAAATCTGGATGAGGCTGCAACAGCATTTCCACATCTTCTAAGCCATCTGGTCCCGGCCGCGTCCGCTGGCTAAGCTGCACCAGAAAATGCGCATTCGGCATTGCTAAACCGTGTAATTCAGCATCTACCAGCTGTTCTAACTGCGCTGCCGTAGCGTGGCGTGCGCCCGTCAACGCCGCCCCGATTTCCAACACTCGCTGCTGCGCCTGAGACAGTTGCGCCGACAAGTCTTCTAAGTAAGCATCCCCATTTTCCAAGCCCTGCAGTTGCTGTTCGGCTTGCTTAGCCCACTCAAGTAGCTGGGCAATATCCACAGCCCGCCCGCGCAGCAACTGGTTAATCGCGCGTTTACGCGTTTGCAACGCATCCAACTTAGCTGGGTCGGCACTAATTTCATGTAAAGCATACGCTAGGTCATCCCGAAGAGCCTGCGCCTCAGTTGCCAAGTTTTGCACCCGCGCTGCCAGGTCACCCGTCTGCGCATCCACCTCAGCTAGCTTCAATAAAGCGGCGGCGGCCACGCCCAAAGCATCGGTAACTCCCCCAGTTTCGGCGCCGGCAAACTGCGCGTGCGCTAATGCCAGACCTTGCTGGAGCTGCTCAGCATTCTCAATCCGCTTAATTTCCGCATCCAGTGTGTCTTCTTCACCGATTTCCAAGTTAAGCCGGTGAATCTTATCGATAACCGGGCGCAGCTGGGCGATTTCTGCTTCAGCATCCGCTAAAGAGGCTTCAAACTGGTCCTTCGCTCGTTTTGCCGCTACAGCTTGTTTCCAAGCCAACCGGTAGTCAGCAACCAACTGCTGGTGCTGCGGATCTCCAAAAGAATCTAACAGTTCACGCTGGTAACTTACGCTCTTTAAGTTCAGCTGCTCAGCTTGTCCGTGGATTACCGCCAGGTGCGGGCCAATTTCGGTTAGCATATTCAGCGGCGCCGGGCGACGATCCAGGTAGGCGCGCGAACGCGTAAACCCGATTTTGCGTCCGATTAGCAAGTTTGTGGGTTCAGCAGTTTCAATTTCCGCCTTCTCGAGGGCGGTGCGCACCGGCTCCGTAATCGAGAAAATGCCATCGACGGTAGCCTCTTCGGCTCCGGCGCGGATCTTTCCGGAATCAGCTCGCTGTCCTAGAAGCAGTTGGAGAGAGGTAAGCAGCATTGTCTTCCCAGCACCTGTTTCACCGGTAAGAACAGTTAAGCCCGGCGCAAATTCAATACTGGCAGCGGCGATTACCCCCAGGTTTCTAATATGTAGCTCTTCGATCACGTGAGGTCTCCGGGTGCGGTGAGAGAAACGTTTTTCTGGGCGCCCTCGGAAGAATCAGTTGCTGCCAAGCCATGCTTAGCAGGCTTTCCTACCCCATTGCCAGATTCTTTAGCTCCCCCATTTCCAGGGTGCTTTGCCAAGCCGTTGCTGGTAGCGTTACTCCACCCGGCAACAGGGAGATTAAACTTCGCAACTAGTCGCGCCGAGAACGGCGTATTGTTAAGGCGCGCCAACTTCACCGGGCGGGCTGATTTGGTACAAATAATCTTTGTCCCCGGCGCAATCTGGTGGTGGCGGACTCCGTCGCAGAAAATCTGCAGGTGGTCGCGTTGCTCTTTCAACACGGAAATCTCAAGGCGCGCAGACGGTCCCAGTACCAGCGGGCGGGTGAACAGCCCGTGAGCCGCTAACGGAACCATTAAAAAGGCCTCGGTATCCGGCCAAATTACCGGGCCACCAGCAGAAAAACTATATGCGGTAGACCCAGTTGGCGTAGCTACTAAAATGCCGTCAGCACCATAGGTGGATACGCCGTGTCCATCTACGCCCACGCCAAAATGTGCCGGATGTGCTAAATCTGAATGGGTAATCGCAGCCTCATTTAAAGCCCAATCCACGGTAGTTTCACCGGTTGGGCTGGTGATCTGCACCTGCAAAGTCATACGTTCTTCAACGTCGTAGTCGCCTTTGGCAACGCTTTCAATCAGTTGGTCTAATGAATCGACTTCAGCTTCGGCCAAAAATCCCATGCGCCCCATATTCACACCCAGCAGGGGGATGCCCAGCGCCCGCGCAGTTTCCGCTGCCCCTAAAATGGTGCCGTCTCCGCCAAAGACCAGCATTAGCTCAATCTTGGGGTGCGTGGGATCTTCAGTAATCTCGATAGAGTACTTTCTGAGTCCCTCACAGACGTAGTCAGCCGTGTGCAGTGCGTCTTCTCGATAGGTGTTTACGACGCGCAGAACTGTGCGGTTCATCAGTTCCCTTCCTTCGCCGGACCTTGGTTAATCGCTTCCCAGACTCTTTCACTGTAGTCTGCTTCAGAGATTACTTCCATCTGCGCCGAGGGGTTTTTCTTTAAAGCGATAAAGTATTCGACGTTTCCAGCCGGACCAGGTAGTGGGCTGGCTGCCAGGCCGTAAAGTGCCAGCCCCAGTTTAGTTGCGTACTGGATTACTTTTAAAACGGCTTCGTGGTGGTGTTCCAGGTTGCGCACTACCCCACCGGCGCCGAGTTTTTCTTTGCCAATCTCGAACTGGGGTTTAACCATCAAAAGATAGTCTGCCTGCGGGGCGGCCACCGCATAAAGTGCATCTAAGACCAAGGTTAGTGAAATGAAAGAGAGGTCTGAGACGACTATTTCCGGAGCGGGGTCAATGTCGCCAGCTTTCAGGTAACGAACGTTTGTCCGGTCCATTACTTCCACGCGGGGATCATTTTGTAGGCGCCAGATTAGCTGTCCGTAGCCCACATCGGCAGCAACTACGCTGCCGGCGCCGTTGCGTAGCAGGACGTCGGTGAATCCGCCGGTGGACGCACCGGCATCAAGGCAGCGCTTATCTTTAATCTGGGGAGCTTTTTCGCCCAGAATTTCCAAGGCGCCCGCCAGTTTGTAAGCTCCGCGAGAAGCGTAGTCTGGACTGTTGGTTTCGTCTACGACCAGAGCTTGTGCCGGGTCCATTTGCCGGGCTGGCTTATAGACTACTTCGCCGTCTAGTTTTACGTAGCCGGCTTGGATTAGTTCTTGTGCTTTGGTGCGGGAAGGAGCTAGTTTTCTGCGGACTAATTCCGCATCGATACGTCGCAGTTTCGCCATTTTAGTTTCCAGCCTCAAGAAGTTTGGCTGAGAGCTCAGCCTCTGCCTGCTTTAGCTTCTCGACCTGGGTTTGTAGGTCAAGCTGGGCTATTTCGTGCCATTGGATTTCCCATTCGGCCAGGGTTTGGGCAGGTTTTTGCCCATCGCCTGGTTTTGGCAGCGGCAGGTTTTGGTCTAAGCTCTCAGCCATGTTGCAGATTTGGTGATTCCTTAGTGGTCTTCGTCTTCTAAGTGGGCAGTTTCTGCCAACAGAGCTTCCAGGTCTTCTTCACCTGGGAGGAAGTCCACTACTTCATCAGAAATCTGGGTTTCGTCGAAGTCGATTTCTGGGAAATCAACGTCGGTTACGTCCAGGGCTGCGGTTTCTGCTGGAACTTCAGGAGCTTCTTGTACTTCAGGAGCTTCTGGTACTTCTGGAGTTTCGACGATGCCAGCTGGGTCGTCGTTTTCTACCACGGTTAGTTCTGGGCAGAATACCTTTGGTCCCTTAGCTGCCTGTTCCCAAGCGGCTGCTACCAGTGCGCGGTATGAGTCCAGGGTAACGGTGGTAGCTTCTTCAAGAGCTACACCGTCCAAAGTTAGCTTGCCGGCTACTACCTTCGCTACCTGTCCTAAGCCACAGGTCCAGGTGCCGTCACGGTGGTGGCGTGGACGTGGGTGTGGTTCGTTTAGGCCGCGCATGTCAAGGTGCAGTAGCTGTGGGCGCAAACCGCGGTCAGCCAGCACAATGTCACGGGCGTCGTTTACACCGGTCAGCACGTGCATTACTGGAACTCCAGCGTTTAGGGCACCAGAAATGTCGGTGTCCAGGCGGTCGCCTACTGCCAGGGCGCGTTCGCCGTTTACCAGCTGAATTGCGCGCTGGTAGATGCCTGCCAATGGTTTGCCGGCTACTTCGGGTTTTACGCCGGTTGAGTAGCGGACTGCGCGTACCAGTGCGCCATTGCCCAGGGCAAAGCCGCGTTCTACTGGCAAAGAACCGTCCATGTTGGTGGCGAAGTGCTTAGCACCGGCGTTGATGGCCAGGGCACCTTCAGAAAGCATCGCCCAGTCTACGCTGCGATCGAAACCTTGGACTACGGCTGCAGGCTGGTCGTCTGCGGATTCAACCAGTTCATAGCCGGCTTCAACTACTGCCTTGCGCAGGCCTTCTCCGCCGATGACGAATACTTTGCAGCCAGGTTCAAGCTGTTCTGCCATGATTGCCATGGCGTCCATTGCCGAGGTGTAGACGTTGTGTTCGTCGGCTGGGAATCCCAAGCTGGTGAGTTGTTCAGCTACGGCTTGTGGGGTGCGAGACGAGTTGTTCGTTACGTAAACCTGGATGATACCGGTTTCCAGAGCTTGGTTTACACCTGAGGCTGCGTTTTCGATTGGTTGTGCACCGGTGTAGCAGACGCCGTCCAGATCTAAAATCAGGGTGTCGTAACGGGTTGCTGGGGCTTCTTCCGAGCCCTTTAGGTCAGAGCGGACATCGTCGATGTCTGCGTCGGCCAGTTCCAAGAAGTCGATGATTTCGGCATCATCTTCTTCGGGAATGGTTAGTTCCAGTTCGTCGGCTTCCAGGTTGCGGCCCAGGGAACGCAGGTGTTCTACCTTGGCTTGCAGCAGGCGGGAGATAACTGATTCGTCGGCTTTTGAGCCGATTTTCTCGAGGGCGTTTTCTACCAGTACCAGTGCGGTTTCGTGTTCTTGCATGTCCGCGCGGGCACCGGCTGCCACGATTACCAGTTCTACCTGTTCTTCCAAGGAGACTTGGTCCATGGGGGTGTCTTCGATTAGTTCCAGGGCTTTTTCTGGCTTGCCCAGCGCGCGTTCGCAGTCTGCTTCAACTGCGCGTAGTGAGAAGTCACCGCGCATGCGGCGTACTGCACGTACTTCGCGCAGGGCTTCTTGGTAGCGTTCGGTTGCGTATGCGGTAAGTGCAGCTGCTTCGCGAACGGCATCTACACGACCGGCGCGCTTAACCGCTGCTTGTGCGTACTTGTAGCCGAGTTCTGGATCGATGTCGATTAACTGTCCGGCCATGACCAAGAGCTTTGCTACTTCTTCTTGGCTGCGTTCACCCAGTGTTGCTAAGCCGTTGAGAACGTGCTTATCGAGTTCGCTTGCTTCTACGCCTGCAGGGATAAAGAGGCCTTCGATAGTGTTGGTAGTTTCTGCAAACTCTGCGTCGAACTGTTCGTTAAGGTGCTTTGATTGTGCTTCCGCGTATGCTTGGCGTTCTTCGCGCGTTGAGTTTTCGGTATTTGGGCGGCGCTTGGCATCGAAGGTGTCGCGGCGGCCAAAGCCACGGTCTTCACGGCGACCAAAACCGCGATCATCACGACGTCCAAAGCCAC
>JAUNKY010000012.1 GCA_030532515.1 Actinomycetaceae bacterium | reverse complement strand
ACAACAACCAACCCCTTCCAAGGCCAGCGTTGCAACGATCCCTAGAACTCAAGGAACGCTCGTTCCCGCATCAAAAAGAGACCGGACAAACCAAACAAACCCACCCCTGGTAGCCGGCAAAATTAATGCGGGAACGCCCGTTCCCGCATTAATTAGCCAGTTACAAACAGTAAACAAACCGCCCAAACGGCCTATTTACCGCCCAAAACTATTCTTCGCCAATAACTACTAGCCGGCAAAACTACTCGTCACCGGCAACGACGCGCTACTAGAAAGCCGGCGCAGCTGGAGAAGCATGTAAGAAATGCGGCTCGTTAAAGCCTGCTTCTGCAAAAGCCTTAGCCACTGCTTCAATCACTGCCGGAACGTCCTCGGAACGCACTAACGCGATTGCCGAACCGCCAAACCCGCCGCCAGTCATCCGCGCACCCAACGCTCCTGCCCCGCGAGCGGCTGCCACCATAGTGTCCAACTCTGGGCAAGTAACTTCATAATCGACGCGCAAGGATTCGTGAGAAGCATTCATCAGCTCACCCAAACGTTCCCAAGCAAAGTTACCCGACTGCGCACCGCTGGCCAGCAAATCAGCGAACTCGCGGGTGCGAGCAATCTCAGAAACCACGTGGCGCACGCGCGCTTGATGTACAGCAGACAAACCTGCCCACCCCGGCAACTCAGTGTACGAAGCAGCTGGCAAATCAACCAGGAGGGAAACTCCCAAAGCCGTAGCTGCCTCTTCACAAGCTGCCCGGCGAGCCGCATACTGCCCATCAACTAACGCGTGTGGCGCGCGCGTATCTACGACCAGCAGTTCCAAACCAAAGGCAGCTAAATCAAAGGGCAGGTGGGTGACGGATTGATCGCGGCAATCCAACAAAATAACGTGCCCTTCGCCGCAACGCAGGGAAGCTGCCTGGTCCATGCCACCGGTAGGAGCACCAGCAATCTGGTTCTCGGCGCGCACACAGGCCGTTACCAAGTTAGCGCGACCCGCATCAGAAGCCAGCAGACCACCGTCGACTAAAGTGTCCCAAGCAGCCGCTACTGCGCACTCCAGCGCCGCAGAAGAAGACAGTCCCGCGCCAAAAGGAACGCAGGAATCCACTGCAATATCGAGTCCCGGATACGGCCCAAAGCCCGCCTGTTCCAAAGCCCAGGCTACGCCCACAACGTAAGCCGGCCAGCCCGCCACCGGGTTCGCGGAGTCAAAAGTATCTACCTCATCTAAGGAAACTTCCCGCACTCCGGATTCTTGCGCGGAAATAAGCCGAACCGTACGGTCCTCGCGGGGGGCAACCGCAACATACGTGCGATGTGGTAAAGCCATAGGCAAAGCGTATCCGCCGTTGTAATCAGTGTGTTCACCAATCACGTTGACCCGGCCCGGAGCAGAATGCACTGCGGAAGGTGCGTATCCGAAAGTTGCTTCGAAAAGCTCAGAGACTTTACGGGCGCCCTCGGAAAGGGTAAATGCCTCGTTGAAAACTACCATAATTTCACTTCCCGTAAACTTCTCGCAGGCGGTCTGCGATCTTTTCTGGGGTGGTGTCAGAAATCCAAGCTGCCATGCCGGATTCCGAACCTGCCAGATACTTAAGTTTGCCAGGAGAACGCAAGATTGAGAAGAAGTCCAGGTGCAAACGCAGGTCAGCACGGTGCTGCCCCACCGGAGCTTGATGCCAAGCAGCAATGTAAGGCAATGCAATAGCAACCCCGTCTGCTTCTACGAAAAACTTGTCGCCCGCGGCCAACATGCGCAAATAAATATCTGCCAAGTCCTCTTTCTCAGCGTCAGTTAATTCGTACAGGGCAGAGACGTCACGCTTTGGCATCAACTGCATCTGTACCGGCCACTTGGCGGCGCCGGGAACAAATAGTACCCAGTGCTCAGTTTCATCGATGATGCGTCGTCCGCTGCGAAGCTCGGCTGCTAGCACGTCCTTAACCAGGTTCCGCCCAGTTTCCGCGCGATATGGGGTTGCTTGGTTAAGCATCATCTGGGTGCGCGGGGTTACGTAAGGGTAGGCGTAAATCTGGCCGTGCGGATGGTGAAGGGTAACACCAATTTCCTTGCCGTGGTTTTCAAAGCAAAATACCTGTTTGATGCCGGGAAGCTGTTCCAGCTCAAAAGTACGATCCGCCCAGGCTTCAATGACCGTACGCATGCGCTTATGCCCCATGTCCACCAGGTTTTCTTCCAGTTTAGGGCCGAAGCAGATCACTTCACAGCGTCCCGCAGCGGGGCGGGTTTCAAATAGTTCCAGCCCGTCTAAGTATTCAACTTCGTCAGTTTGCCCGGGGACTGCCATCAGCGAGGGGAAGCGGTTTTCAAAAACGACTACGTCATAGTCGGTGTCGGGGATTTCTCCATCGGAAAATGCTGCTCCGGGGCGGGCTGGGGCGAAGGGATTCGCATCTGCCGGGGGTAGGAAGGTGCGGTTCATACGGTGGGTGGCCATGGGGATCCACTCTCCGGTGAGTGGGTCTTTACGCATAGTTGGGGCGGTGACCGGCTTTAGTTCACCATCTACTTCGATGGGGGCGAAGCGGTCAGTTAAAGGACGTGGGTCGTCGGTGCGACGAGTTTTCGTACCGTTTACATACTCTTCTGTGTCGTCGAAGTAGAAGAGATCGCGACCGTCTGCAAGTTTGATCGCGGTTTTGCGCACGGACATATTTATTCCTTTCTGCGTCTGTTATCCGGTTACTTATATTTTCGCAAAATCCACCTAACATTTGTAGCGAATTTGTCAGTTTACAAGGATTAGTTTGCTATTCGCGGGCAACGTGTGAACAATAAGGAGGGTCAGGATTTTTCGTTCCGCCGTAGCATTTCACCCCCGCTGGCGGATAGTTTTTCACTCAAAGGAGGTGACATCCACGGTGTACGTTCCAGCTTGTGCCGACGACGAAGAGCTGATTGGCGTAGTAATTGCCGTCCCGGAACCGTGGATGAGTTTGCTGACTGAAGCGCGCGTTCACCTGGGAGATGACCACGGGATTAACACCCCGGCGCATATCACTTTGCTGCCTCCTACAGCGGTGAAAATCGCGGACCGGGAAAAACTGTTTGAACATTTACAGGCGGTTGCGCAGAGCACTTCCCCGTTTAAGATTTGTATGCGGGGGACGGGTTCGTTCCGCCCGGTTTCTCCGGTTGTTTTCTTTAATATTTCCGAGGGCGCCCACCAGCTCACCAGTTTAGAGGCGCGCATTCGCGCGGGTATTACCGATGAACCGCGTCGCTTCGACTACCATCCGCACGTGACTTTGGTACACGGGGTTTCTGAAGAGCTGATGGATAAGGCTGAAGAACTGGGTAAGCATTTTATGGCGGAATGGAATTGTGCGGGTTTCCGTTTAGATAAGGTTAGTCCCGACGGGGTGTATCAGTCGCGGGCGCTTTTTAACTTCACAGAAGGCTAATCCCCGCGGTTTCCGGTTTTGTATTTCGCGGTATAGCCCGCGGTTTCTGGCAATATTGTTATGGCTAATCCCCGCGGTTTTTGCACGCCGGAGCGCGCGGTTCAACCTGCTTACTTATGCAGAAATCTCACTTTTTTCAAGATCCCCTGAGAGCTGTGGAGGATTGGTGAATACTCCGGTATTGTCAGTTATATGTCTGATAATAGCCTTAACACTAACTCTACCGAGGTCGCCCAGTCGCAGTTTGCGGGCTCTGGTTCGGTAATTGCTACTCATCCTCCGGCTTTACCGTGGGAACCACGTCCTGCCGATCCAGCTTCCTTAGTCGGTCCTACTTTTAAGCAGGCTCTTGCTAAAGAGGGGCTGGTAGCAAAACTAACCGCTCTTTACGAGGTTTACGCGTATTCGCGTATTGGGCGGGCATTAACTCGGTATTCAATGAAGCGTGGTCACCTGCTGGCTGGCGGCATTTCCTATGTGGCAATGTTTTCCATCACGGCCGCATTGGCGATTGGGTGGACGATTTTCATGGCGGTTTTGGGTGATAACCAAGCGCTGCGTGAATCCACACTACAGGCTATTGATAAGGCAATGCCAGGTCTGTTGGTTATTCCGGGTGAGCCGGGTGGTTTGCTTAATCCTGATTCGCTGATTATTGCTTCACCGGTGAATATTGCCAGCGTGATTGCGGTAGTTTCTTTGGTTCTATCGGCATCGCGCGTGATGAATGCGTTAAAGACTTCCCTGTGGTCGATGTTTGGGATCGTGTATTTACCGGATAAGCCGGTAACTGCCCAGATGCGCGATTACATGGGGTTCTTGCTACTGACTTTGGGGGTTTTGGTAACGGCGGCTCTGGGCGTGGTTTCTTCGGTCCTGTATCGCACGGTGGTTGAGTTCCTAGAGATTTCCGGTCGTTATTCTGAGTTTTTCTTCCAGTTCTCTTCCCTGTTTATTGCTTTCGCGGTAGATGCTGTAGTGTTTGCGATTTTGGTGCGAATGGTGGCTGGTATTAAGGTTCCGGCGCGCGATTTGTTCTGGGGTTCGGTAATGCTCGGGTTTGTTTCTGGAGCGGTTCGTTACCTAGGGACGCGGGCGGTTGGAAGCGTTACTGACCCGATTCTGGCAGCTGGTGCCACGGTGATTACGATTATGCTGTGGATTAACTTAATCGCTCGTTTGGTACTGATGATTGCGGCTTGGATGGCGAATCCTCCTTATGCGGGGGCAGCAAAGTCGGTTGGGCACATGCAAGGTGATATGGTGCCTAACTATGTGACGATGAGTGCGCCGAATACTTTGGATTGGCCGCGTCATACTATGACGGGTGATTTAGATCGAGATCCGCGCCGTGACCCCGAGTCGTTTGAGACGGTGTTGGATTCTACGGTTTGGAATTCTCGCCGCGGTTTACGCTTGCGTAAGCGGATTGAAAGTTTGGAAATTAAGATTGATAAGTTGCGTAAGGACCTGTGGTCTTTAGGTGAGCAACGTCCTCAGAAGTAAGGTTTTCTAATGGCTTTTTCTTTGGTTACTGTTAACGTCAATGGGATTCGCGCGGCTATGAAGCGTGATATGGCGGCTTACTTGGCAGCTGTTTCTCCTGATGTATTGGCTTTGCAAGAAGTGCGGGCCGCGGACGATATTTTGGCTGGTTTGCTGGGAGATTCCTATGAGTTAGCCAGTTACGCCTGCCAGGTGAAGGGACGAGCTGGCGTTGCCGTGTTGGTGCGTCGCGATTCGCACGTTGAGTTGGTTGCGGATTCAGTTCGTTACGGTGCTCCCGAGGGCGGTGACGTAACTGATGTTGATACCGGGCGCTGGATTGAAGTTGATGTAACGGATGGTTCTCGCACGGTTACGGTTATTTCCGCGTACTTCCATTCTGGCGAGCTGGGGACTGAGAAGATGGATCAAAAGTACGCTCACCTGGATTTGATTGATGCGCGGATGGCTGAACTGCTGGCTTCTGGGAAGGAAGCTGTAGTGGTAGGTGACCTGAATATTGTGCGTTCCGAGAAGGATATTAAAAACTGGAAGGGGAACCACAATAAGTCTGCGGGCGTAATGGATGAGGAGATCGCCTATTTAGAGAAGTGGATGGCTTCCGGTTGGGTGGATATTTCCCGTGCTTTAGCGGGCGCTGATGTGCAGGGTCCTTACACCTGGTGGTCTTGGCGTGGGAAGGCGTTTGATAATGACGCTGGTTGGCGGATTGACTATCATTTGGCTACCCCAGGTTTGGCGGCTACTGCAACTGAGTGCGTGGTATATCGTGCGGAAGCTTATGATCAGCGTTTTTCTGATCACGCGCCGCTGCGAGTTTTCTACTCCTAATCCGCGTCCTCCCCCGGTTTGTCCGGTTTGTCTGCCCTCTCACCAATGCGGGAACGCCGGTTCCCACATTAAAAGGGCGGGGACTCTGCCGTATCTCAAAGTTTCTTTGGGTAGAACCAGCAGCTGTGTCAGTGCCCAATGTTAGGCTATTAAAGTAGCCTGCAGATCGGGAATCACTATGTCGAACTCCAACAATATCCTCAAAAAGCTTGGGAAACAACTCTACCTAACTCCCGGCTTAATCTTAGGAATGCTCTTCATAGTCTTTGCCGCCACCTCTGCCGGCAGGGAACTACATGCACAACTACTGGGGTTCACTCCCCTACCTGCTTGGCATAATCCAGGAAAGCTCCCCTTACTTCACGCACTACTTGCCGAATACCTTCCACAGCATCCCTTAGCGGTGTCCGCAATAGCAGCGGTTCTTGAAGAAAGTTTATTCACCGCCCTCGGAGGAATCCTGCTTACCCGCCAACTGCCTGCTTTCAAACCAGTGTTTGGCTTGGCACTGCTGGTGCTGGCGCGTGTTCTCTATTACCTGCCAGTCGGTATGCTGGCGTTTTTCAGTGTGCCACTGTGGGCGCTGCTTCTGGCCCGCTTTTATCAGCAAACACGGGCGTTTGTGCCGGTAGCGGCAGCACATGTGGCGGCGAATCTGGGGGTGCACCAGTACTCGGGTGAAGCGCCTTTCGGAATCTGGTGGAATCAGCAGCTTCTTCCCCTTCTTTTAGTGGCTGGTGCACTCTGGCTGGTCATCCACTTTGCTCCGCAAGTAACTTTCAAAACCGGCAGGCGCAAACGCATCGACCTCACTAACACCTGGGAAGACGGTTGGCTTTCCAAAGCACTGCTCTGGTCTATGACCGTTTATGTATCCCTTTCGATGGGATATTTTGTAGTTAGCAGCCTTTACGCTTTAGCTACTGGAAGTTTCTTTGAATCCCATCAAATTCTGGCGGAAGTCTTTGGTGCAAATCCAAATACCCTGTTTGGCATCTTTACTTTTGGGCTTATCACCGCCACCGCTCTCTGGTGGCACTTTCGGGTTAATGGTTTCAAGATCCCCGATTTACAGGCGGTAAATCTAAACGGTCAAACTAACTTGTTAAACACCGGTGTACTTTGGACCACGGGGATAACTGGGCTCATTGGGATTGGCCGCGTGCTACAGCCCGTGATTCACCATCCGCAGAATATTTTCCTCACTTGGTTTCCCCAAAGTGACTGGCTTCCTACGTATCCCGAAATGCAAAGACCACTGTTCAACAAACTCTGGGAATTTCCACCCGCTTTCGAAACGGCTTTCAGCGGCGCCTCGGAAGAGCTTATTTTCTCCGGTATCTTTGCCGCTTTGCTCTTATTCCACCGCAAGCTGAACCTGCCACTAGCACTGGCAATCCTGGTTTTCCTGCGTATCTCAATCCACCTCTATCTGGGATTAACCCCCGTATTTTGGGTGCCGATTTGGGCGACTTTTACCGTCATGTTCTATTACCGAACTAAACTTCTCTTCCCTTTAGTAGCAGGGCATTTTATCTACAATTTGGTGCAATCTTGGTCAGCTGGATTTGCCAGCACTTGGCTGACGCAATTCAGTAACACGGTTATTTTTCCGGTGTGCGTGTACTTAGGCTTATTTGCTGTGGTGCTGTTCGCGCGGGTGCCGTTACAGCCTGTGGCAGAGGCTAACTATTAGAAACAGATACAAAAATGTCCTGTTTGCGCATGCGTAGCCAGCTACAGATGCGCAAACAGGACATTTAAAGTTAGTTTAGAGACGTTCGGCGGACTCCACTACGTTAGCTAATAGCAGCGCACGAGTCATCGGACCAACTCCACCTGGATTAGGTGAAACCCAAGCGGCAACTTCGTCACAGCCATCTGCGACGTCTCCGGCCAGCAGATAACGACCATCTTGTTCCACGCGTGAAACACCTACGTCCAGAACGATTGCCCCCGGCTTCAACATATCAGCAGAGATAATCCCCGCCACCCCAGCAGCAGCTACCACCACATCAGCAGCACGCACCTTTGCCGGCAAATCTACAGTGCCAGTGTGGGTTAAAGTAACCGTTGCGTTCACCTGGCGGCGAGTAAGAAGTAAACCAATCGAACGCCCCACCGTAGTGCCACGCCCGACCACACAAACATCCTTACCTTCTAAAGAAATGCCGTTGCGCTCAATCAATTCAATCACTGCCCGCGGAGTACACGGCAGCGGCGAATCAATCTCTTCCGAAACACGCAAAACCAGGCGCCCCAAATTCGTTGGGTGCAAGCCATCAGCATCTTTAGCCGGGTCAATCGCTTCCAAAACCTTGTTCGTATCCACACCCTTAGGCAGTGGTAACTGGACAATGTAGCCAGTGCAAGCAGGATCCTCATTTAGCTGCCTTACCGCCGCTAAAATCTCTTCCTCCGTGGCCGTACCTGGCAGATCAATCCGAATAGATTCAATGCCGACCTCGGAACAATCCTTATGCTTGCCCGCCACGTAAGTAGCCGAACCCGGGTCATTGCCAACCAAAATAGTGCCCAACCCCGGGACCACCCCGCGAGCGCGCAAAGCCGCTACCCGCTCAGCCAACTCAGACTTAATATGCGCGGCGCACGCCTTACCATCCAGCGCTTGGGCTGGGCCATTCCATCCGGCGCGCATCAGGCGTCAGCTCCGCAACCGCAAGAATCATTCTCCGCAGCAGGGATTTTTGCACCCGGGATTTCCGCACCCAACAAATCGATTTCTGGGTACAGAGGGAAACGGTCAGTTAGCGCCTTCACGCGGGCACGCAAACCATCCACGTCAACCTCACCGCGAGTGCCCTGCACCAAAACAGTAGCCAAAATGTCTGCAACTTCCGTGAATTCTGCAGCGCCGAAACCGCGGGTTGCCAAAGCCGGGGTTCCAATACGCAAACCGGAAGTCACCCGTGGCGGACGCGGATCGAAAGGCACCGCGTTACGGTTAATCGTAATGTTAATCGAATGCAACAAGTCTTCACCCTGCTGCCCATCCAAAACCGAATCACGCAGATCCACCAGTACCAGGTGCACGTCAGTACCACCGGTTACCAAAGAAATACCGGCTTCTTTAACATCCGCTTGGTTTAAACGCTCAGCGATAATCTGGGCGCCTTCTACAGTGCGACGCTGACGATCCTTAAACTCATCAGTCATCGCAACCTTCATTGCCACCGCTTTCGCAGCAATTACGTGCATCAACGGACCACCCTGGTTACCAGGGAAAACGCGCGAGTTCAGCTTCTTACCCAGCTCTTCATCGCGGGACAAAATCATGCCAGAGCGAGGGCCACCAATCGTCTTATGCACGGTGGTAGAAACAACATCCGCAAACGGCACTGGGTTCGGGTGAATCCCGGCAGCAACCAAACCGGCAAAGTGCGCCATATCCACCCATAGGTAGGCGCCGACCTCGTCAGCAATCTCACGGAAAGCTGCAAAGTCTAAAACGCGAGGGTAAGCGGACCAGCCGGCGATAATCACCTTCGGTTTTACTTCATGCGCGATGCGACGCACATCGTCCATATCGATCCGCATGGTTTCTGGATTCACTTCATAAAATGCAGCCTTATAGAGGCGACCAGAGAAGTTTAGGTGCATGCCGTGGGTCAGGTGCCCGCCGTGTGCTAAAGACAGACCCAGAATCGTGTCCCCCGGAGTTGCCAGCGCGTCAAGCACCGCAGCATTTGCCTGCGAGCCAGCGTGAGGCTGTACGTTTACATAAGCGGCACCGAACACTTCTTTCGCGCGTTCAATTGCCAGGTTTTCAGCTACGTCAACGGCTTCACAACCACCGTAGTAGCGTTTGCCGGGGTAACCTTCCGCATACTTGTTGGTCAATACTGAGCCCTGAACTTCCAGTACCGCCGGTGGTACGAAGTTTTCAGAAGCGATCATTTCTAAGAAGTCCCGCTGACGCTGCAGTTCTGCATCTAAGACGGCAGCAATTTCGGGATCTAGTTCAGCTAGTGACATGGAGTTTACGGATTTGGTCACGTTGCACCTCTCTATCGCCTTTTCGCAGGAATGTAACATTTCACCGCGTTGGCTCGCGGACCCAGGCGGGCGGCCTGCGACGCCGATTCATCGCTCCCCGGTGGTATTCCACCTGCGCCAGTCACGACACTTCCAAGATACCGCATTTACTGCGACTTAGGCACCGTCATATCAAATTTCTACACTGGTATAGTATGTCCATGACCGATTACGTTTCCACTCCTAACCTTGAGAAACTGATTCTCACCCTGTCTTGTCCTGACCGCCCGGGAATCGTTTACTCTGTAACAAAAGTCATCAGCAAAAATGATGGCAATATTATTCAGTCCCAGCAGTTCGGCGATCCTGATACGGGCTTCTTCTTTATGCGCGTTGAGCTGGAAACTGGTTCACGCGCGCAAATTGAGGCGGGGATGGCCGAGGTCGCGGCAACTTACGACGCGCAGTATCAGATCGATGAGCTAGGTCGCCCGCTGCGCACAATCATCATGGTTTCCAAAGAAGGTCACTGTCTGACTGATTTGCTGTATCGCCAACGCTATCAGGATCTGGGAATCGATGTTGTCGCGGTGGTGGGTAATCACCCGGATTTGGCTCCGGTTGCCCAGTTCTATGGCAAGCCATTTTTGTGCATTCCAGTCACGCCGGAAACTAAAGAGCAGGCCGAGGCACAACTGTTGGCACTGGTGGAATCTGAACAAGTTGAGCTGGTGATTTTGGCCCGCTACATGCAGATTCTTTCTGATAGGCTCTGCGAGCTGTTAGCGGGGAATGTAATCAATATTCACCATTCGTTCCTACCTTCTTTCAAAGGCGCACGCCCGTACGCGCAGGCGCATACTCGTGGTGTCAAGTTGATTGGGGCGACGGCTCATTATGTTACCGCGGATTTAGATGAAGGTCCGATTATCGAGCAGGATGTCACCCGCGTAACGCACCGTGAATCTACGAAGGATTTGGTAGCGCAGGGCCAAGACGTTGAACGGCGAGTGCTGGCGCAAGCAGTTAAGTGGCACGTGCAGCACCGAGTTCTGCTGAACGGGCATCGCACCGTCGTCTTCAGCTAGCTGGGTGCATCTGCCGCGCATTTCGCACGGGAAACGGCTTTCGTATGCGAAATGAGAGAGTTTGGGGACCAAATTCGCACGGGAAACCGCTTTCGTATGCGAATTGAAAGAGTTTGGGTGCCCAATTCGCACGGGAAACGGCTTTCGTATGCGAAATGAAGGTTGGGGGCGCCCTCGGGAAAATTTTTACGAGGGCGGACCACCCAGGTCTTGCGCAAACTGCCCCGATCTTACGCAAAACTGCCCTGGTCTTGCGAAACACTGCCAAGTCTCCGCCCTAAACCACGCTCCCGCCAGCGCAAAATCCAAACTCGTATCAAAATCGCAAACTGATACGAGTTATCGCCCAAAACCAACGCAAAATGAGGATAACTCGTATCAAAAACTGATTTTGATACGAGTTATGGGTAAAACGGGGGCTAAACCAGGGATAACTCGTATCAAAACGCGAATTTGATACGAGTTTCAAAAATAGGGAACAAAACCGGCGGACATGATGCCCCACCAGCCCCAGAAAGCCCCGATTTTGACGAAATGCGTGTATTACTTGGCAAAAATATACGGAATACCATTTTCAGCAGGTAAAAGTGAGGGAAACTACGCCAAGGTAGAACCTGAGCATAGAACCAACTGCACGGGGTTTATCTCCAACTACAAGAGCGCGAAACAGCCACCCGAAGACCTGCTGTTTCGTGCTTTCACACAAAAGGCGCGTGGAACCGAAATCCCACGCGCCTAAACTGTGTTGAAAACTATTAACTTCGCGAACTAGCCCTTTACGGAACCGCTCATCAAACCACCCACGAAGTACTTGCCCAGGGCAATGTAAACCAACAGGGTGGGGACCGAGGCGATCAACGCACCGGACATCGAAGCGCCGTAGTCAGCCAAGATAGAGCCGCGAGCCAAGTTGTTCAAAGCCAACATAACCGGGCCGTTTTGGATGCCGCCGCCGAAGAACAGCGCGAAGAGGAAGTCGTTCCAAGCAGAAGTGAACTGCCAGATGAGTACCACCACGAAAGATGGGATAGAAATGGGCAGGACCACCTGGAAGTAAGTGCGGAGCATGCCAGCGCCGTCAACGCGAGCAGCTTCGATCAGTTCGTTTGGCACAGATTCGTAGTAGTTACGGAAAATCAAAGTAGTGATTGGAATACCGTAAACAACGTGGGCCAAAATCAAGGCCGGAATACCCTGAGGGAAGTTCGTAGCCAAGATCAGCTTCAGCATAGGAATCATCACTGCCTGGTAGGGAATGAACATGCCGAAAAGAATCAGGGTGAACACCACGTTGGCGCCAGGGAAACGCCAGCGAGAAAGGACAAAACCATTAGCGGAACCTAGCATTGCTGAAATGATCGAAGATGGAATCACAAGCAGCAGAGTACGCCCAATGGGGGCAGCCAGTTCGTTCCACGCTTTACTCCAGTTGGAAACTTCCCAAACTTGTGGGAGGAACCAGGTGCGAGATGGGTCTGCGTCACCAGGACCCTTAAAAGAGGTGATTACCAGCACGTAAACGGGGATCAAAACTACTGCCAGTGAGAAGATTAAGATCGCGTAGCGAATGGCAGTGCCGGTGAGGGATCCGCGCATTGCCGGATCGTTTTTCATGTTTGCAACGGCGCTCATCGACGGGACTCCTTCGCATCGTGGATCAGGTAAGGAATGACCAAGATTGCCACAATCAGCAGCAGGATTGCACCTACCGCAGCGGACATTGAGTAATCGCCGTCAGTCATGTAGTTGAACATGTCAATAGCAGGGACCTTGGTGGCATAGGTGCGTTGGTCGGTGATGGACATGATGAGGTCGAAAGACTTCAGTGACATGTGGCCGATAATGATGACTGCCGAGAGTGCTACCGGCGCCAACTGTGGGAAAATCACGTGACGGTAGACCTGCCATTCGGTGGCACCGTCTACCCGAGCAGCTTCACGAAGTTCTGAAGGGATACCACGGAAGCCAGCCAGGAATAGCGCCATGACGTAACCGGCAAGCTGCCAGATTGCAGGAATGGCGATTGCCAGAATACCGGTTGAAATGTTGGCAGTCCAAGAGTTTTGCAGGAATCCTAAACCGACCATTTGGAAGAGGCGGTTGAGGCCAGCAGCGTTTTCATCCACTGCAGAGTTGAGGAGCCATTTCCAAACTACACCAGAAGCGACGAAGGAAACTGCCATAGGGAAAAGGAAGATGGAGCGGAAAATGCCTTCGCCTTTAATTGGCTTTTCCAAAATCCAGGCCCAAAGGAAGCCAATGACAAGAGTGCCGACCAGGAATACACCGGTAAGCATCAGCAGGTTCTTCAAGGAACGAATGAAATCTGGGTCGCTGAAGAGAGTTTGGTAGTTTTCGAAACCTACGAAGTGGCTGGGTTTCTTACCGATTTGCTGAGCAACAGTATGGGAGTCCAGGAAGGACATGTAGAAGTTGTAGCCGATCAACCCGTAGACGAAGATGCCTACCAAAATGATTGAGGGACTGATCAAGAGGATTGGTGGCCCGTAGCGATGGAGCCACTGGGAAACGGTCATTTTGCGGACTGTTCCCTTAGTTTGTTTCGCCATTGAAATCTCCTTGGGTGGTGAGTGGCTGAGGCGTTTTCGCCTCAGCCACTCACTCTTTAGTTTTCAGTTAAGGTTAGTTCACTTGTTGGCCTGAACCAGTTCCTGCTGGAACTGAGCTGCGTCAGAGCCGCCTTCAACGAACTTTGCTACCGCGTCAGAGATAGCGTTGGACTTCTTAACTGGGAGAGCTGCACCGTGTGCGATGGAGGAAACAATGGTGTCCTTACCAAAGGATTCCATTGCGGTCTGCTGGTACTTAGGGAACTTGCCGCGTTCTTCGTCGGTCAGGTCAGAACGTGCTGGGATAGAGCCCTTTGCCAGGTTGAATGCAATCTGACCTTCCTTGGAAGAGATTACGTCCAGCCATGCGCGGGTACCGCCTGGGTGAGCTGCACCCTTTGGCAGGGTGAAGGAGTCAGCCAGGAAGTCGAAGGTACCCTGGGTACCTGGAACTGGGAAGTAGATGTAGTCCTTGCCATCTTCCTTGTTCTGAGCGTTGAAGGAGCCAACTGCCCAGTCACCCATTACGTTGTAAGCTGCCTTACCGTCAACAACTGGCTGCATTGCTGGTTCCCAGTCTTCGGTGTAGAGAGCCTTGTCGGTGAAGGTCAGGATCTTTTCGAAGTGCTTGATAGCCTTGGTTACGTCTTCGCTGTCCCACTTGGTGGTGCCATCGAACAGGCCGTTGTACTTTTCAGCACCCAGGTCTGCTAGCAGGATGGTTTCGAACAGGTGGAGACGAGTCCAAGCTACACCCAAGGTCAGAGGGGTCTTGCCCTTTGCCTTGATCTTTTCCATATCGGCAATCCATGCATCCAGGTCTTCTGGCTGCTTGGTTGGGTCAATGCCAGCTTCCTTGAGGACTTCTGGGTTTGCCCAAACTACGTTTGCACGGTGGATGTTGGATGGTACCGAGTAGATCTTGCCGTCAGAGGTCAGGCGGTCGATCAGGGTTGCTGGGAAAGCTTCCTTCAGCTTCAGTTCGTCGTACAGACCGGATACGTCGAGGATCTGATCAGCGTCGATGTAGTCGGTGAGTTCAGCGCCAGCGTGTGCCTGGAAGGTGTCTGGTGGTGAACCTGCAGCCAGGTCAGCAGCGAGCTTCTGCTTTGCCTGGGAGCCACCGCCACCGGCGATTGCAGCCTTGGTGAACTTAATGTCTGGGTACTTCTGCTTGAATACATCGCCCAGAGCTTCGAAACCGACCTTTTCAGAGCCTGCTTCCCACCAGGTGGTGATGACAACTTCAGATGCGTCGCCTTCCCATGCCTTAGCGGAGTCTGCTGGCTTAGTATCCTTGTTGTCTCCTGGCATATCAGCGGTGGTTCCACCACCACATGCAGCTAGGGCCAGAGCAGCGGCAGCGATGCCTGCAAATAACTTAACTTGACGCATGTGCGTCCTCCTTCTGAAACAGCATTGTTCCTGTTTGTTAAGACCCCTGCGTGGTCTCACCCTTATATTCTGCCTTTTTTCGTGGGGCATGTCGAGGGTTTAAGTGGTCTAAACCACTCAATTACGTAACAATTTTATAAACAAGTTGTAAACGTGCTTTTATAGGGGATTTTAGGCATTAAAAAACGGCTGACATTCCTTTGAATATCAGCCGTTTTTCTTAGAAAACTGGGTTATTTCACTTTACGAAGCCAAGTTCACGCACAGCTGCGCGTTCTTCTTCCAAAGCCGCGATGTTGTGGTCAATACCAGCGCGGGTTGCTTCAGAGATCTCCAGGCCTTGAACGATTTCCCATTCACCACCGTGGGATACACATGGGAAGCCGTAAACCAGACCTTCTGGAACGCCGTAGGAACCGTCGGAAGCTACACCAGCAGTTACCCACTGACCTTCTGGGGTGCCCTGTACCCAGTCGCGCATGTGGTCGATTGCTGCGCCTGCTGCGGAAGCAGCGGAGGAAGCTCCACGGGCTTCGATGATAGCAGCGCCGCGCTTTGCCACGGTTGGGACGAAGTAAGAGGACAGCCATTCTGGATCTACCAGGTCCTTAGCTGGCTTGCCGGCAACAGTTGCGTAGGAGACGTCTGGGTACTGGTCGGCAGAGTGGTTACCCCAAACAACGATGTTTTCGATATCTGCTGCAGAAGCGCCTACCTTGTGGCCCAGCTGAGAGATTGCGCGGTTGTGGTCCAGGCGCATCATTGCGGTGAAGCGGGATGCTGGTACATCTGGTGCAGCGGCAGCGGCGATCAGGGCGTTGGTGTTAGCTGGGTTGCCAACTACCAGAACGCGGATGTCGTCTGCTGCGTTGTCGTTGATTGCCTTGCCCTGAGGGCCGAAGATGCCGCCGTTTGCAGAAAGCAGGTCAGCACGTTCCATACCTGCGGTACGTGGGCGAGCGCCTACCAGGAAGGCAGCGTTGGTGCCTGCGAATGCAGCGTTTGCATCGTCGTAGATGTCAATGCCCTTCAGCAGTGGGAAGGCGCAGTCGTCCAGTTCCATTGCGGTGCCTTCTGCAGCCTTCAGGGCTGGGGTGATTTCCAGCAGGTTTAGCTTAACTGGCACGTCTGGGCCGAATACCTGACCGGAGGCAATGCGGAACAGCAGGGCGTAGCCGATGTTGCCAGCTGCGCCGGTGACGGTGACGATACGTGGTTCTGCCATGGTTTACTCCTTTGTGGCGGATTTACTTTTAAAATGCGTGTTGCGTCAGTGCGCACATACATTTCAAGATTACCTGTTTTATCTGCTTTTCGTGAGGACTTATTTCCCGTTTATAAGGTAGCTGTGGCAATAAATAGTCGGTAGGGTTTCTCTGTGCCTGTATCTGACTCCCGCGTGCCCTGGTAGGCTGTTTCGACTTGAATTTCTTTATACCCTGCCGCGCCAAGATGCGCCGCGATTTCTGACGGGCTAAACCCCGGGTGGGCTAGGTGTGCCGGGTCTCCGGGGTGCCCAAAATATTTTCCGGATTCGAAGTCGATAATCGCGATGCGCCCTCCTGCTGTTTGTTGGGTGCGCATTTCTTTGAGGGTCGCTACCACATCTTCGATATGGTGGAGAACCAGCGAACATACCACTGCGTCGAATCCCTTGGCCTGGGGCTGGTGGGTTTTCAGCTGAGCGCTGGCATTTTCCAGGCTGTCCGCGGGGTGGAGTTTTTTCTGTACGAGGGCGTTCTGGGTCGCGTTCACGTTTTGTTGGAAGGCTTCGCGCATCCCAGCGGCAGGGTCGTATCCTACGATTAGTTCTGCTTCATGGCTAAGTTCCAGTGCGATTAAGCCGGTTCCAGCCCCGTAGTCAAGGATGGTTCGAGGGTAGGCTTCTGCCCAGGTTTTGCGTATAGCTGCGGCTAGTGCCGTGGCGCGGGCTTTGCGTTCCGGGGTGTTCCATTTTTGAGCGAGTTCATTAAAATCCTGCATGTAATCAATTATAAACCCATTTTCGATGCGCGAACTCGCACTCCCGCATCGTTGGGGGATATAACAATGCAAACAAAGTTCCGGACACTAAACAAAACTTCCGCAGCCGCCAAAACCCCTGACTCACGATAAATCCCCGGCACATTAGAAACCTCAGGCCCACGATAAACCCCCGGCACATTAGAAACCTCAGGCCCACAATAAAACCTGTGGCAGATAGCGAAACCGCCTGGGAGTATTCTTCCCAGGCGGCTTAGCGCTTATCTAAAGCAAAACTACTTTACACGATTTGCCAAGTAGAACTCGATCAATCCCTGTGTAGACGGATCCTGCTGAGCCAATACCTCGCGGTCACCGGCAACCGCAGGAGTCAGCTGGTTTTCTAGCTGCTTACCCAGCTCCACGCCCCACTGGTCGAAGGAGTTAACTCCCCAAACGATTCCCTGTACAAAAGTAATGTGCTCGTAGAGGGCAATCAGCTGTCCCAAAACCGCAGGAGTTAGTGAGGCTGCCATGATAGAAGTCGATGGCTTGTTACCAGCAAATACGCGAGCTGGCACGATCTCTTCCGGGGTTCCTTCAGCGCGAACTTCCTCTGCAGTCTTACCAAATGCCAAAGCCTTAGTCTGCGCAAAGAAGTTGCCTAAGAACAGCTCGTGCATGTCATTTTCACCGTCAACGAAAGCCCAGGTTGGGTTCGCAAAAGCAATGAAGTCAGCAGGCACCAGGCGCGTCCCCTGGTGAATCAGCTGGTAGAAAGCGTGCTGACCATTGGTGCCTGGTTCGCCCCAGAAAATTTCACCAGTTTGGTAGTTAACTGCTTCACCTGCCCAAGTTACGGACTTACCGTTCGATTCCATGGTCAGCTGCTGCAAGTAAGCTGGGAAACGGGAAAGGAACTGCGCATATGGCAGCACCGCGTGGGTGTGTGCGTCCAGGAAGTTCACGTACCACACGTTCAGCAGACCCATCAGAGCTGGCACGTTCTGGCTCCATTCGGTGGTGCGGAAGTGCTCGTCTACCGTGTGGAAACCAGCCAGGAATTCTTTAAATACGTCCGGTCCCAGCACTACCGCCAGGGAAGTACCCACGGCGGAGTCAACGGAATAGCGGCCGCCCACCCAGTTCCAGAACCCAAAAGCGTTCACTGGGTCGATTCCAAAAGCAGCTACCTTATCGAGGGCGGTAGACACGGCTACGAAGTGCGCGCGCACGGCGTCAGCTTCAGACGCACCGCCCTCGAAAACTCCCTTTTCACGCAGGGAAGTCAGCAGCCAATCGCGAACTACGCGCGCGTTTGTCAGCGTTTCCAAAGTGGTGAAGGTCTTCGAAGCGACGATCACCAAAGTGGTTTCTGGATCCAGATCCTTAGTTTTTTCGCCTGCGTCAGTGGGGTCAATGTTGGAAATGTAGCGGGCGGTCAGGCCAGCTTGCGCGTATGGCTTCAAAGCTTCGTAAACCATCACTGGGCCCAGGTCAGACCCACCAATGCCAATGTTTACAATCGTTTCAATGCGCTTGCCGGTAACGCCCTTCCACTGGCCGGAACGCACCTTTTCAGCAAAGGCGTAAACTTTTTCCAGTTCGGCGTGTACGTCGGCAACTACTTCTACCCCGTCGACAACCAGTTCAGATCCGGCTGGCTTACGCAAAGCGGTGTGCAGTACAGCGCGGTCTTCGGTGTTATTAATATGTACGCCAGCAAACATGGCGTCGATGCGTTCGCGCAGGTTAACTTCATCTGCCAGGGCGCAGAGGTCTGCCAAGATTTCGTCAGTTAACAGGTTCTTGGACAGGTCTACGTGCAGGTCTCCCAGAGTGCGCGTGTACTGGGCGGCGCGCTGTGGGTTTTTCGCGAACCAGGCTCGCAGGTCGGGGGTGAAGTTAGCGGCGGTAGCTGCCAGGCGGTTCCACGCAGAGGTGGTGGTTGGGTTTACTGGATTTACCATTTTATTCTTTCTACTTTGCAGTTTTAGAATGAGGTCACGGATTCTGGGTCATTCACTGGCACGCTGACTGGAATCGAGTCTTCGAATTCCATGGAGACAGCGGGAATGATGGGTGCCAGGGAGAGCCACCACTGGTCGAATGGGCGGCGGTTGGAAATATCCAGAAGTTCCATCATGTGTTCAACAGGATTAGAGTGTACCGCAGCATCGCTCATACCAATGTATCGAGCGTCTTTTCCGCCGCGTTCCAAGATTCCCACCAGTTCCAGAATCGCTTCATATACCAGGTGCGTGGCAAGTAGGCGGTCGAATGGGGTTGGCGAGCCCCCCTGTTGCAAGTGTCCGAGGGCGGAATGTCGCACGTCATAGAGTCCATGCCCTTCAGTTTCGAATACGCGTGCCAAGAACTCACGGTTGTAGGCATCGTGGGCTTCTTCGTTGCGTACGACCAGGAAGAGTTTACGTCCCTTGGCAAAGGTTTCCTTCAAAGCAATGGCGTCTTTGTTGATTTCTGCCAGGTCAACGGGTAGTTCGTTGAGGTAAACCTTTTCCGCACCTGAAGCTACCCCGGACATGAGTGCCAGGTAACCGCAGCGGCGGCCCATAGTGTCTGCTACGAAGCAGCGGTGTGAGGCAGCTGCGCTTTCTTTAATGCGGTCCAGTGCCCAAACTGCGTTATTTAAAGCGGTGTCGGCGCCGATGGAAAGATCTGAGCCCGGGAGGTTGTTGTCGATGGTGGCCGGTACCAGCATGATGGGGATGTTGAATGCTGGGTAACGGTCGCGTTCTTTCACCATTGAGTAGACTGCTTCGTAAGCGTTCAAACCGCCGATTACCAGCAGGGCGTCAATGCGACTGTTTTCAATGGCACGCCCAATCGAGTAAAACTCTTCGACGCGGGGGACAGAGCGGCGGGTGCCCAGGGCGGCGCCGCCTTTGAAAGCCCAGCCTTCCACTGCGGACCAAGAGAGAGGTTCTACATTTCCTTCAGCTAGTCCGCGGAAAGAGCCGTGGACGCCCAGCATTTCTACGCCGGCATCCAAACCGATACGGACGGCAGCGCGGGCGGCAGTGTTCATACCGGGAGCCAGGCCGCCGGCGTGCACAATGGCGATTCGTTTGGCGCCCTCGGGAATAATATCCGTCTGGGGTGGTTCAGACAGGATGGAATTGATGCGCATCATCTTTGCGAAGCTGGCGCCTCGGGCGGCGGTGGCGGCTTCGAAGTTCTTTTCCGCGATCAGTTTGCCCACGTTGCGGGTCGCGGCCACTGCTTCCATCAGTGGAATGCGGGTGACGCGGTTGCGGCGGACGCCCAGGATATTCGCGGGTTTAGTTGGGTCTGCGTTGAGGATTTCGTGGGCGGCTGCGTAGCCTAGCAAGGTTGGCATCCAACGGTCGTAAGCCGATGGGGTGCCACCGCGCTGGACGTGTCCCAAGATAGTGATGCGTGGGGTGACTCCCAGTTGGTCTTCGATAACTGCTGCCACGTCAGAGCTGGTGATGTGGTTGCCTTCCGCGTCAAGCGCACCTTCTGCCACGATGACAATGGATTCGCGGCGTCCTGCTTCACGCCCTAAGGTGAGTTTTTCTGCCATGTCTTTTTCCCAACCCACCTGCGGTGGGTTTTCGGGGGTGAAGACGTAGTCGGCTCCGCCGGCCACAGCTGCCATGAGAGGTAGGTAGCCACAGTGGCGCCCCATTACTTCAATGACGAAGGTGCGTTGGTGTGAGGCCGCGGTGGAAGAGACGTTGTCGATTGCGTCGACGATACGGTGCAAAGCGGTGTCGGCGCCGATGGTCATGTCGGTGCCTACCAGGTCGTTGTCGATGGAACCTACTAGGCCCACGATTACCAAAGAGGGGTGGGCGGCGGCTACTTCTGGAGTGATTTCGCCGCGTTCTAGCAGTTCAGAAACCAGTTCTGGCCATTCATTTTTGAACTCGTCAGTGCCGGTTAAAGAGCCGTCGCCGCCGATGACTACCAGGCGGTCAATGCCGTGTTCTAAGAGGTTCTTGCAGGCTTGACGGCGCCCGTCTTTTTCGCGGAAGGCGGGGCAGCGAGCGGTTCCAATGACGGTGCCGCCTTCGTTAAGGATTGAAGAAACGTCGTTCCAGCCCATCTGTTTGATGCGGTCGCCGCCGTCAACGGCGCCTTGCCAGCCTTCTAAGACGGCGAAGGGGGTGGCCCCCAGTTTCAAAGCGGTGCGGATTACTGCACGAACAGCTGCGTTCATGCCCTGGGCGTCGCCTCCGGAAGTGAGGATGCCTAGACGTTTGTCATCTGCGGTCATTTTCATTCTCCAGTCTGGGGATTTATATCGGTTCTATTATCCTCTGTCTGTTTACATATGTGCACGTTTTTGCAAATGTTTTATCAGCTGGAAAACTCGTGCAAGTGGTTATCGGCAAACCCAACAATAGTTTGCGCAACCTGCTCACTGCTTCCGGCGACGAAAACCCACTCCATGTTTTTAGTGTGGCTGACGGTGCCCACCTTTTCTCCAGTCGGAGAGTGGATCCCGGTTTTTGCCCCTACGTAGCGGGCGTGTTCGAAACCTAAAGCGGCCACTTTTTCACAGCCGATTGACAGTAGCTGGTCGCGCATTTGTTGGGCCGAAATCCATGATTCATTGTTGTAGGAAATGATCAGTAGCTCTGCTTTCGCACGGCTTAGCAGGTCAAAGAAGGCTTCGCGCATCGTTCGTTTGTAGTTGAAAACGGATTTCGTTTCCGCTTCTTTGGCGTCAATGCGTTTACATGCGACCCCGTAGACTTCGGGTTCATCCCAGCGCACCAGAGTTTCCCAGATGTGGTAGTTCGTGTAGTAGCGGTGCTGATTATAGGGTGGGTCCAGGTAAAGCAGGTCGGTGGCGGGCAGTTCGTCTACCAGGACCATGGCGTCGCCTAACTTGGCTGCTCCAGCGCCGGAAAGCAGGTTGGGGGCGCGCAGTTCCAGCTGATTGTAAGAGCGCGGCGCCCAGTTTTTGAGGTAGGCCATTTGTACGCCGATAGTTGAGTCGACGCGGTCGGCGGCTTCCATCAGGCTGGTTAGCAGTAGTGGGTAAAGGTCAGTTCCTTGGTACTGGGCTTCAATCGCGTTGCGAATCGCGTCGATGCGTTCCCCATTGTGGGGTTGGAAGAAGCGGGATTTTTGGCAGAAAGTTTCCGTGAAGTAGCCGGGTTCTCCGGGTAGTTGATTGAGATATTCGAGGGCGGACTGTAACTGCTCTGTGTCAATTTGTGAGGCGTCGGTGCCGATGTAAGTTTGGGCCAGGATGTGAGAGTAAGTGGCAATGTCACAGGCGGTGGTGTGGAGTCCTAACCGTTTGAATTCTTGGGCTACTCGAGTGGTGCCGGTGAATAGGTCTACCGCGGTTTTCGCTTCGGATTGAGCGGCTAGTTTACCGAGGGTGGGAATAAAGACTCGTTTAGACCCAATGTATTTGAACACTTATTCTTTTCCTGTGCTGTGGGGGACGGGGTTTTAAACGGGCGAGGGTTGATCCAAGAAGGGGATCGTGAGGACGATGAGGAGGACGATTAAAGCAATGAAGAGAACGTCAACGATCCAGTTTTTTGCTTTAAACCAAACGTCTTTTTGACTAAAAAGTCGGGTGAAACCAACGATGAGGGCGAATCCTAAGAGGATCGCGATGCCGTAAAGTGGTTTGATAAGAATCGCTAAACCAGTAGCCGCCGCTAAGGTGAGGAAGACTACTGTGATGGAGATCCAGATGGTTTTGCGATTATTGTTCACATTTTTTATTTTAGCCGGTCTTTGCTTAGAAACGTTAAATGTCTCTAGTTAGCTTTGGGGGCGCCCTCGGAAAATGTAAAACTGACGTGTTTGCGCATCTGTAGCCGGCTTGCCATGCGCAAACGCGACAAAAATATGTAAAACTGCCCTGTTTGCGCATCCGTAGCTCGGTTGCCATGCGCAAACAGGGCAGATTAGCGAAAGTTCAACCCAAATCTATCTCAGTGACTGAAATGACGGTTACCAGTGAAGTACATGGTGATACCAGCTGCCTGCGCGGCGGCAACTACTTCCTCATCGCGGATCGAGCCACCTGGCTGCACCACGGCGCGCACTCCTGCTTCGATAAGAATCTGCAAACCATCAGCAAAGGGGAAGAAAGCGTCCGAAGCGGCGACTGCTCCTTCAGAGCGTCGCGGCGGGGCCACATCTACCAAGTCTGACGCCGCGGCTCCGCCCACTCCGGCTTCCACCTTAGCGGCATCACCGGTAGAGCGAGTTCCCAGCGTATTAGCACGAGTCACCGCCAAAGTGCAGGAATCCACGCGGTTCACCTGCCCCATGCCAACCCCAACGGAAGCTCCGTCATTAACCAGCAAAATCGCGTTAGAACGCACTGCCCGCACAGCCTTCCACGCAAACTCCAAATCCCGTAAAGTCTCAGCGTCGGCGGCTTCACCTGATACCAAAGTCCAGTTATTTGGATCATCCCCGCGATCATTCAGTGCGTCGCGTTCTTGCACCACTAAACCACCGGAAATCTGCTTAAACTCAACAGTTTCTCGCGCGGGGGGAACAACTTTCAGAACGCGGAGGTTCTTCTTCGTTGCCAGGATCTCTGCGGCCCCGGGTTCGTATTCAGGAGCCAGCACCACTTCGGTGAAGATTGGGGCAATCTGCTGGGCCAGTTCGACTGAAACCGGGCGGTTTACAGCGATTACGCCACCAAAAGCTGAAACCGGGTCGCAGGCGTGCGCTTTGCGGTGAGCTTCCGCGACATCTGCGCCAATGGCTACGCCGCAAGGGTTGGCGTGTTTAATGATCGCCACGCAGGGTTCAGCGTGGTCATAGGCGGCGCGCAGAGCGGCATCACCGTCGGTGTAGTTGTTGTAGCTCATGGCTTTGCCAGAAAGCTGTACGGCATTAGCCAATCCCCCGGTTTCAGCCAGTTCTTTGCCAAAGCCCAGTGCGTTGGTGCGGTAAACCGCGCCAGCTTGATGCGGGTTTTCACCGTAGCGGAGCACTTCTAAAAGTTCCCACTGTCCGCCTACTACCTGCGGGGTTGAGGCTACCTGGGTGGCGAACCAGCCGGCCACGGCAGCATCATAGGCAGCAGTGTGTGCAAATGCTTGCGCGGCTAGGCGCAGGCGCTGGGTGTCCGTGAAACCGCCGGTGGCAACGGATTGCGCTACCTCAGGGTAGGCAGCCGGGTTGGTAACGATTGCAACAGAAGCATGGTTTTTCGCGGCGGCGCGCACCATGGTCGGGCCGCCGATGTCGATTTGTTCAATGCAGCCAGCAAAGTCGGCCCCAGAGGCTACCGTAGCGGTGAAAGGATAGAGGTTGACGACTACCAGGTCGATGGCTTCTACGCCAAGTTCGGCCAGTTCAACGACGTGGGCTGGTTTAGTGCGGTCTGCCAAGATGCCAGCGTGGATGCGTGGGTGCAGGGTTTTTACGCGTCCGTCAAGACATTCAGGGAAACCAGTTACTTCTTCAACTGGGGTTACCGGGATTCCGGCGGCGCTAATGGTTGCGGCGGTGGAGCCGGTAGAGAGGATTTCTACGCCAGCAGCGTGCAGGGCGGCGGCTAGGTCAGTGAGGCCGGTTTTGTCGTAGACAGAGACCAGGGCACGGCGGATAGGGCGGCGAGTTTCCGGATTCGCGGTCATTAATACTCCGAAGGTTGTGGTTTCCCAAGGGTTGGCTGCTTTGCGCAGTTGTAGTGGCGGTGCCACTGATTGATCAGCGCCCAGGCGGGCGACGCTGGTCGGAGTATCTTTGTCACTTCCCGGTGGTTATGTCCACCTACGCCAGTTGTGACGCTTCTAGTTTAGTTAATTTCTACCCAGCGTCCGCGAGTTGTCCACCCATTGACCATAAGTTTTCCAACGTATTCCACCAGTTGGGCACGTTCTACCACCTGGATACGTTCTAAGAGTATTTCGGGGGTGTCGTCTGCGTGCACGGGGACTACAGTTTGGGCGATGATGCGGCCGGTGTCGATTCCCGGATCGACGAAGAAGAGGGTGGCGCCGGTGTATTTCACCCCGTATTCTAAGGCGTCTGCAGGTCCGGAAATACCGGCAAATGCGGGTAGCAGCGAGTTGTGGGTGTTAATAACCTTGCCTTCAAAGGCAGAGAGGAATTCCTGCCCCAAAAGTTTTAGGAAACCGGCAGAGATAATCAGGTCGGGTTCGTATTCTTTTACGAGGGCGGTCATGGCACTGTCCCAGTCAGCGCGTTGCGCGTAGTCTTTGACAGAGCAGACGAAGGTGGGGATCCCCGCTTTGGCGGCGCGTTCACAGCCGTAGGTGCCGTGTCGGTCTGCGCCCACAGCCACGATTTCACAGCCGTAGGTGGGGTTTTCACAGGCGTCCATTAGAGCTTGTAGGTTGGTGCCGCTACCGGATAGAAGTACTACCAGGCGTTTAGGTGGGGTTTTCGTCATCTTCTTCTTTCGAGTCGGTGGCAGTTTCTGGGGCTGTCTCAGGCTCTATTGCGGATTCTGGTTCTATGTCAGTTTCAGGGTTAGTTTCTGATTCTGGTTCTGGGTTGGCGTCCGCCTCTGGCAGTGGTTCCGTTTCTGGTTCGGACTCTGATTCAGTTTCTGGTTCTACGATAGCGATAGGTTCAGTTTCTGCTTCAGCAAATTCATTTTCTGAGACTGCGTCTACAGGCACCAGTAGTTCTTCAACGTCAGCTACATCAGCATCAGTAAGAAGCGGTTCTTCTTCGGCAAGTTCTGCAGCAAGTTGCTCTGGATCGATAGTCTCTGTTGGAGCCGAAACCAACTTGAGCTTTTCTAACGTGCTTTGGTGTAGCAATACCATCGCTAAGGCAGCTGTGCCGGCGATTTCCAAACTGAGGTAAAGACCCGCAGGGAGCCAGTTTGGTCCCAGTAGGTTCAACCTGCCACTACCGTAGGTCCCGGTGCTGGCCCACATGATGAAAGTAACCAGCGCTGCGAAAATCGGCAAAGAAACTAAGTAGCTACTTAAGATTTCCGTTAATGAGTGGGCTCGGTGGAGCCAAGCCAGCCCTAAGCCAGCCACAAGTCCTAAACCAACCGGTAAGAAAATCACCCAGTTACCCACGGGTGCTTGCGCAATTGCCCCCAGTTCCGGAATGGCTGGGATGGGCAGGATTACTGCTTGAGTGGGAGTTTGGAGGGCGTCCGCTGCAGTGTAAAAGCCAGCTCCGCTGTACCATGCAGAAGTTGCTGCTAACGCATTTGGCAGAAATAGTAGCTGCGCGAAAATAATAACTACGGTATCGGCGGTTGAGGCGTTAAGAAGTTCGTGAATCCCCGTAATGCGCTGCCAACCCAGGTAGTTAGCAACAAGCAGAGCCAGTGAGGCCCCGCCCAAGGTTGTTAAGGACCAGACGCGCAGCTGTGCCGGTGCTAAGCGGAAAGGCGCTAGTTTTTCCCACCATTTAGGGCGCTGTGGCCAGTAGCGCACAGTTGCCAGCCAGGCGAAGAACGCTAGTGCCCAAATGCCGATGATCGTAGGTACTAAACTTACGTAGGTGACAAAAGCAATGGAAAGTAGGGTACTGAGAATCGCAAACCCGGCGGGAACAACGCTGGCTTGTAGCCAACTTTCTGCTCCGCTGTTGCGGGTTATAAGGATTAGGGCAAGCAGGGTAAAGAAAGTGATCAGTAGTGGGGTGAATCTGAAAGTAGTAGCCCCTAGCGTTACCGGTGAGAGAAAACCGGCGGCCCAGATTTCTAAGCTGATTTGATTAACCGTATCCCAGTTTGTTTCCAATACCCAGCGGTTTGAAGCGGTGAAGATGAAGGCGGCAGCTGTCACTGCAAAGGCTGGAACCAGGCTAACTGCGAATGTCAAGATAGCGGCGAAGCCCAGTTTCCAGTGGGTTTTAGTAATCCGCAGAGTGATGACTTTACGCTGATTCTCTTCAAGTTCGCGGGCTCGTTTTTGGGCGGCGGCGCGCACGGCGGCAGAGGGAGCACCGGCTTTAATCCGCAGGGGAGGTGTTTTTACGCCACTAGCCGCTGGGTCATTTTCTGCTTTGGTGGCTGCGGCGCCATCTGCGTCCTGGGTAGACAGCACAAGCTCAGCAACCTCTTGTTCGGAAGAGATTTCTTCAAACGGAAGGTTACTTTGAGGTTCCTTATTTTCCGCGGAAGGTTTCTCTGCTGATTGTGAGGTTGCTGAGCTTAGTGGTGTCAGAATTTCTGTGGGAGTGTTATCCGAATCGCTTCGCATTATCCAAACCGATGGTTCACCCCAGGGTGGCGATTACCTCGCGAACCAAGTTAGCGGTTTCTGTTGGGGTCTTTCCTACCTTAACACCTACAGCTTCTAAAGCTTCCTTCTTTGCTGCGGCGGTGCCGGAAGAACCGGAAACAATCGCGCCTGCGTGCCCCATCGTTTTACCTTCGGGAGCGGTGAAACCGGCAACGTAGCCGACTACAGGTTTAGTGACGTGCTTAGAAATGTATTCGGCAGCGCGTTCTTCTGCGTCACCACCAATTTCGCCGATCATGACGATAACGTCGGTGTCTGGGTCGGCTTCGAAGGCGGCCAGAGCATCGATGTGAATCGTGCCAATAACTGGGTCGCCGCCAATCCCAATACAGGTGGTGAAGCCCAGGTCTGCCAGTTCGTACATCATCTGGTAGGTGAGGGTACCGGACTTAGAAACTAAGCCGATCCGACCGGGGCCGGTGATGTCTGCCGGAGTAATACCTACGTTGGATTGTCCCGGAGAGATAATACCTGGGCAGTTAGGGCCGATCAGGCGGACACCAGCTTCTGCTGCGGCCTGGCGGAATTCAACTGTGTCTTGTACTGGAACGCCTTCGGTGATTACCACGATCAGTTCCATACCGGCAGCTACTGCTTCTAAGACGGCGTCTTTAGTGAAACGTGGTGGTACGAAGATGACAGAAACGTTTGCGCCGGTAGCGTTCTTTGCTTCGGCTACGGTTCCATAGACGGGTACTTCGTGTACGCCCGGGCGCACTTCAGCTGCTAGCGGACCGTATGGGGTGATTTCGAAAGATTGAATTTCCCCGGCTTTGCGTGGGTTTACCCCACCGACGATTTGGGTGCCGGCGGCAATCATGCGGGTGGTGTGTTTAGTACCTTCTGCCCCGGTCATGCCTTGGACGATTACTTTGGAGTCGCGATTTAAAAAGATAGCCATGATTTTTCTCCTTATGCTCCTGCAGCCAGTTCAGCTGCTTTCGCGGCTGCGCCATCCATCGTTTCGACCATCGTTACCAGCGGGTGGTTTGCTTCCAGCAGGATTTGGCGTCCTTCGGCAACCTTGTTACCGTCTAGGCGTACCACGATTGGTTTGGTTGCGTTTTCGCCCAGCAGTTCGAGGGCGCCAATGACGCCTTTAGCTACCTGATCGCAGGCGGTGATGCCACCGAAGACGTTTACTAAACAAGATTTAACCTGTTCATCTCCTAGGATTACGTCCAGCCCCTTAGCCATTACTTCTGCTGAGGCGCCGCCACCAATATCTAGGAAGTTTGCGGGGCGTACTCCGTATTTTTCGCCAGCGTAGGCAACTACATCCAGGGTGGACATAACTAGTCCAGCGCCATTTCCGATGATGCCAACTTCACCGGTGAGGCGTACGTAATTTAGGCCGGCTGCTTTGGCCTTGGATTCCAGTGGGTCTTCTGCGGTGAGGTCTTTGAGTTCAGCATGTTCTGGGTGGCGGAAAGCCGCATTGTCATCTAGTGAGACTTTGCCATCCAGGGCGATAATGTCGCCACTGGCAACCTTAACCAGTGGGTTAACCTCTACTAAGGTGGCATCTTCTTTGGTGTAGACGTCCCATAGTTTCACCAGGACTGGGATGAGTTTTTCTTGTTCGGCGTGGTCGAATCCCGCTTCGGTGAGGATGAGGGCGGCAACTTCTTCGTTGATGCCTACAGATGCGTCGAGGGGAACTTTCGCCAGGGCTTCTGGACGTTCTTTCGCCAGGGTTTCAATGTCCATACCGCCTTCTTTTGAGCACATTGCCAGGTGGCAGCGGTTGGCACGGTCTAGCAGGATTGAGAAGTAGTATTCTTCTTCAATGGCGGCTCCTTCGGCAATCATTACTTTGCCTACGGTGTGCCCCTTAATGTCCATACCTAAGATGGCATCTGCGTGGGTTTTTGCTTCTGCAGGGCTTTTCGCCAGCTTTACGCCACCGGCTTTCCCACGCCCCCCTACTTTAACCTGGGCTTTGACTACAACTACTGCGCCACCCAGGGTTTGGGCTGCCGCTTGGGCTTCTTCTGAAGTTGTGGCTACAATGCCTTTTAGCACTGGCACGCCGTGAGCTTCGAAGAGGTCGCGGGCCTGATATTCAAAGAGATCCACGCTGATTTCCTTCCGGTTTTTCTAAACGCCTCGGCTGCGTTTAATTGTTACAACTATTATGTTACAGCTTTTCTAAAGGCGCGTAGCGTAGCATGAGTCGCTTACCTTTTCCATCTCCGAAATCTACATTTGCTACCGCTGATTTACCAGAGCCTTCTAATCCAATTACAGTTCCGATTCCATAGCTGGCATGGCGGACTTTATCCCCAATTTTCAAGGAAATTCCACTGTCTTCAGCTTCGGACGTAGCCACTTGGGATTGCTTTTGAGAGAGCCGCTGAGCAATTGATAAAGTCGGTCCATTTTTGGGCGCCACTGTCTCATATTCTGAGGCACTACGCGGCCCGCGATAGGAATCGCCACCCCCAAAGGCAGGTGCGAAGTCGTCATCGTAGCTACTGCCCCCGCTATAGCCACCGTTCTGCCCAGAGCCACTACCCCGCCCGTAACCACGGTTTCCAGAGCTGTAGCTACCCGCCCCCAGGCCGCGATAGCGATCCATTTGGGTTTGTTCTCGGCGAATTTCCAGCAGTTCTGCCGGGATATCATCTAAGAAACGCGAGGGCGGCAAGTCGGTGGGAGTTCCCCAGGCTGAACGCACTGCGGCCCGCGATAAGTACAGTTTCTTGCGCGCCCGGGTAATAGCTACGTATGCCAGACGCCGTTCTTCTGCCAGTTCTGCTACATCCATTAAAGACCGCTGGTGGGGGAAGGTACCATCTTCCATCCCGGTTACGAAAACAACTGGGAACTCAAGCCCCTTAGCCGTATGTACAGTCATTAGGGTGACTTCACCGGAGTTTTCACTTTCTAAAGCAACCTGGTCTGCGTCAGCCACCAGAGCTACTCTTTCTAAGAAATCATGTAGCTGCCCTGTCGGGTAGCTACTGGCGAAGTCTGCCGCTACTGAGTGTAGTTCCGCCAGGTTTTCTACACGGTTTAGATCCTGCGGGTCTTTTGAACGTCGCAGTTCTTCCAGGTAGCCGGTGGCGTCAAGGATTTGGTCTAGCACTTCGGCAATGCTGTGCTCTTTTGCATAAACCTGCAGGGCTTCAATAGCTCCCCAGAAACTAGCGATGGCATTCAATGCGCGCGCAGCCAATCCTGCGATGGGAGCTGGTTTTTCTAACAGAGCCTGCGCAATTTGTGCTTCCCAGGCAACTTTGGAGATCTCTACTTCAGTGGCTTCCCCCAGGGGGCAGCCCTGCTGGATCCAAACTTGGCGCGTGGCCGCTCCAAAGCTGATGCCCTGAAGCTGGGCGTGCGCAGCTAAGGCGGCTTCTGCTTTATCGCCAATTCCGCGTCGGGGAGTATTGATAATTCGCCGAATAGCCACCGCATCATCGGGGTTAGCAATTACTTGCAGGTAAGCCAGGGCGTCTTTAATTTCTTTCCGTTCATAGAACTTAGTTCCGCCAACTACCCGGTAAGGGATACCGGCGCGCACGAGGTGTTCTTCTAATGCTCGTGACTGCGAGTTGGTGCGGTAGAAAACCGCAATATCACCATACTTGTAGTCAAATGGGGTGATGCGATTAATTTCTTGGATGACTGCCCGGGCTTCATCGTATTCAGAGTCAGCTGCGTCGTAAGCGATAAGTTCCCCGGCTCCTGAAGCGGTCCAAAGAGCTTTCGCACGGCGTCCTTGATTTTTAGAAATTACTGCGTTTGCTGCGGATAGAATATTCTGTGTGGAGCGGTAGTTTTGCTCTAAAACTACCGTATGCGCATTTGTAAAGTCTTTTTCGAACTCTTCGATATTGCGGATCGTGGCACCGCGGAAAGCATAGATGGATTGATCCGAGTCACCTACCACGGTAAGTTCTCCGGCGGGTACATCTGCACCAGCACCTACCAGTTCCCTCACTAATACGTATTGGGCGTGGTTGGTATCTTGATATTCGTCTACCAGGATGTGACGGAAGCGGCGATGGTAGTGCTCGGCTACTGCCGGGTTTTCCTGGAGCAGTTTCACTACCGTCATAATCAGGTCATCAAAATCCAACGCGTTGGATTCTACTAGCTGACGCTGATACTGCTGGTAGACCTGGGCAACGGCTTTAGAAACTGGGTCATTTGCGGCAACGTCTTGGTACTGTTGCCAGGTGATAAGTTCGTTTTTTAGGTCCGAAATGCGCGCTGCTAAGAGTTTTACAGTGAAACGTTTTGTGTCGATGTTTAGGTTTTTCGCTACCAAACTGATGAGGCGCTGTGAATCGGCGGCGTCATAAATAGTGAAAGTGGAGCGCAGCCCGGCTGCTTGATACTGTTCACGCAGAATCCGCACGCAGGCAGAGTGAAAAGTGAATACCCACATGCGGTTTGCCTGCGGTCCCACCAGGTCACTAACCCGTTCACGCATTTCTACAGCAGCTTTGTTAGTGAAGGTGATTGCCAGGATTTCTCCGGCGCGAGCTCTGCCGGTGCGTAAAAGGTAAGCAATACGGTGAGTCAGTACGCGAGTTTTACCTGAACCAGCGCCGGCAATAACCAATAGGGGCGCCCCCGCGTGCACAACGGCTTCTTGCTGCTGCGGATTTAACCCTACCAGCAGTTCTTCAGGGTCTGGAAGAGCAGGCGTATCTGCAGGTTGTCCCCACAGGTCGGTGACGCTGCTAGTTTCAAAGGCATTGTTTGTTTCAGAAACGCCAAGTAGCGCTTCAACCGGAGGCAGTCCGGGAAGGGCTAAAGCGGGATTATGCTGACCTAGTTGACTCACAGTACTACCCTACCAGTATCGACTGACAGCTTCTGTCACAGTTCACTACTCGTATCTAACTTGGCAGTCAGTCCCGCAAACTTTCTGGCGACCGTTTCTAAAACATCTGGGGGTAAATTTCCGACTCAGGAAACTTACCCCCAGGTTGGTTTTCGTTAGTTGAAATCAACTGGATCGTGTGATGCCTGCGGCGCTACTTCCTTAATGATTTCTTGCAGGGCCTCGCCAATTGGATAGAGCGGGGATGAGGCACGCATCGCGAAGTAAATAGTGCGCGAAGGAACAATTCCGCCGAACTCGGTAATATGGAGCCCTTCGGGATTTTGCATGGGCGGAATAACCGATAGGCGCGGCAAAAGCGTTGCTCCATATCCAGAAGCCACCATGTAGCAAAGCACTGGGAATGACGATGCGCGGAAGTCCATTTGCTTTGCCTGCGCAGAGCGGCAAATTTCCAGCGATTGGGTGGTTAGGCAGTGCCCTTCGTTAAGTACCAAAAGCTCAGTTGAAAGTAAGTCTTCTACCAGCAGTGGGCGATCTAGGTTCGCCAGCGGGTGTTCTTTGGTGGATCCAAAGACAAAATCTTCTTTGAAAAGCGGGTTTACTACCAGGCGTTCGTCCTGTGGGATTTCCCCCAGAACCACCCCGTCCAGTTCACCTCTGACCAGCATGTCTTGGAGGACTTCGTTTTTATCTTCCACCAGGCGTACGGTGATGTTAGGAAGTTCTGCTTGGATACGTCCCATAATGCGGGGCAGCAGGTAGGGACCTAAGGTGGGGAAAAGCCCCAGGGTGAAGGTGCCTGAATGTGGGTCGCGGGCGCGGTCTGCGAAAAGCTGGATGGCTTCTGCTTTTTCTAAGATGCAGCGGGCGTAGTCCAGGATTTCTTGTCCGACTGGGGTGATGATAATCCCCTGGCTGGTGCGTTCTACTAAGGTTGCGCCGATTTTTTCTTCAAGTTTGCGGATCTGGGTTGAAAGCGTGGGTTGTGAGACCCCGCAACGTTGCGCCGCTTTGGTAAAGCTGCGCTCGTCAACAAGGACCGTAAAGTAACGCAAGTCGCGGATATTCATAGGGTTTCCTACTGTGTTGATATATTTTCTATCTATGAAAATATGGCTACCCATACATAATAAACCACGATTATAGATTTTGGCGATAGGTATAATTAAATTAGATTACGCTGGCTCGCCCAATGCGTAAGCTCATTCCGGTTTGAAAGCTGTAATTTGCGCAATACCGCCGAAACGTGCGTTTCCACCGTTTTAATCGATATAAACAGCTCAGCTGCCGTCTCTTTATAGGTGTAGCCACGAGCTATCAAACGCATCACTTCCTGCTCTCGCGCAGAAAGCAAGTCCAGTTCCTCATCCGTCACATTTGCCTGCGACGCCCCAAACGCATCCAAAACAAAACCGGCCAATCGCGGCGAAAAAGCCGCATCGCCAGCTCCTACCCGCTCAATTGCCTGCACCAACTCTGGGGTAGAAATAGTTTTCGTCACGTAACCGCGAGCGCCCGCCCGAATTACCGCCACCACGTCTTCCGCAGCGTCAGAAACTGAAAGCGCCAGGAAACGAGTATCCGTATCCTTACAGCGCGCCGCCACTTCCGCACCGCCCCCGCCGGCACCTCCCGGCATGTGCACATCCAGTAGCGCCACCTGTGGATTTAGTTGGCGCACTACCGCAATTGCGGAATCTACGTCGGCAGCTTCTCCGACAACTTGGACTTGACCGGCATATTTTTCCAGTTCGAAACGAATCCCGGCTCGTACCAGCGGGTGGTCATCAATGATTACCACGGAAATTGGCTGTTCCTGCATGGTTACTTTCCTTCATCTTCCGAGGGCGGAATAGTTAAGTGTACTTCTGTACCTACTTCAAGTCTACGGATGTTCGCGTTGCCACCGGCGCGTTGCATACGCCCAATAATAGAGTCTCTCACTCCATGACGGTCTGGAGCCACGTCCTCGAGAACAAAACCAGCGCCGTGATCCCGGACGTAAATATCTACCCGCCCGGGACGAATCTCTGAGAAAACCCGTACCGGTGGCGCCCCGTGCCGCACCGCGTTCTTAACAGCTTCCGCCGCAGCGGCAATAATCGTTAACTCGTTCGGGCCGGGAACTCGATCCCCTACGCAAACTGATTCAATTTCCGCCCCGTAAGCGGTTTCAATTTCGGAAATCGTTTGGCGCAGCTGTTCTGAGAAAGACTCTTTAGTGTCCTTCACCCCGGTATAGAGCCAGGCACGCAACTCGCGTTCTTGACGGATGGCCAGACTCTTAACTTTCGCCGCATCAGAAGCATTTGCTTTAATCAGCATCAGCGTTTGTAGAACTGAATCATGAAGGTGCGCGGCAATGTCAGCGCGTTCAGTTTCGCGAATCTGCTGTAATTTCGCGCTTTGATAATCCTGCGCGGAAACCATTAGGAAAGGACCTAAAGCGGCGCCCACTGAAACCAGCAAAATACCGCCAACGAATAGGTTGTTAATCCAGTCTTCTTCAATGCGAGCCGCGGCAGAAACAAACAGGACGCCCAAGATTTGGGAGGCAAAGCCCAGTGTCAATGGCGTAGCGACAGAGGGTTTAATCCAATTGTGCATATTCTGGGTTTGCGTCCAGACAATCAGCATCCCGCTGATTAAGAGGATGGTGCCCACTCTCCAGTCAGAGAGAATAAACCAACCTTTAAGGTGGCTCACCCCCAGAAAACTAATCAGTAAAAAGATAGCTGCCAGCACAAAACCACTAATATAGGTGGGAATTTGCCAGCCGGAGTTTACAACTTTTTGCTTACCAGCTAAGCGGTCTTCTTGGTAGTCTCGGTAGTCGCTGGTGGGTTTTACCGTTGCCCAAAGCCAGGCGTAAAAGATCACTCCCCCGCCAACAATGCCAACCAGGCTGATGAGTACGAAGAACCACCGCACATACGACACTTTGATCCCTAGGTGCAGGGACAGCCCAGAGGCCACCCCGGCCACATATGGCTTAGGGCGGTAGGGGTCACCTGGACGGGTGCGTTCCAGGGGCAGGCGTTTTACGGTTGGTTGAACTGGTATTGTCACCCTTTAATACTGCCAGACTTTTTCTGCCATCCCCTAGGTTTTTTCCAGATTTCAGGGTCGGATCAGGGGAATCACCTATAGCCGGAAATCCGGTGAATCGTCACAATGGAAATATGAGTACTTATGGAAACAACGGTTACACCAATGGGCAGCCCCCCTATATGGGGCAGGTCCCGCCTGGTTCTGCTGGCGCAGGACCCACACCACCGGGGACGAATAAGTTTTTCACCGAGATTCGCCGTCTTGGTTGGCAGCGTTCTCAAAAAGGTTGGTTAGGTGGAATTGCTTCCGCTATTTCCAAAAACTTCGACTGGGATGTAGCGCTGGTACGGGGAGCTTTCATTATCTTCATGCTGCTTGCTTTCCCCGTGGCGGTTCTCATGTACGTGGTTGCTTGGGCGTTGATTCCCGAAGAAAACACTCAGAAGATTCAGTTAGAGGAACTGTTTGAGTCACGTTTCTCTGGTTCTCAAGCCATCATTTTACTGGGTGGCTTTGCCGCCCTAACTACTAACGCTTTTAAGATTAATCTTCATTTCTTAAGCCCTGCTTTTGATAATGCGATTCTTTCTATCTCCCCTATTACGCTCACCGCATTGGTAATCGGTTTGGTTGTTTTCTTTGTACATCGCACTAAGGATAGAGAACGCAAACGGAATGAGCCGGGTGGTTCAGCCTACCCCTTCTATCAGCAGCCTCCGGCGCCTAATGCTGGCTACGCTTCCCCTATGCCACCTGCAGCTTCAGCCGCAGACTCGGCTTTTCCCACCGCGGCAGAGGCAGCGTCGGTTGTTCCCCCTGCGGGAGCGACAGAGCCTGCGGGGGCGCCCTCGGAAGGAAATCAACCATCCGCAGGAACGGAAACTTTCCCCATCCCGCCAGCTGATACCCCAACTCCGGTTTACCCGGTAACGGGACTGCCCGTCTTCCAGCCACCTGCGCCACCTGCTCCGGCGATGCAACCAGGCAAACAACCTATGCCACTGTTCGCTCCCGAATATGCTCAAACCGGCCAGTTCGTAGCTTCCGCACCGGTAGCTCACCCACCGATCTACCATCCGGGAATGTTGGAGCACCCCGAGGGGCGCTGGGGGAAGGGACCGGGGATTCCCGCTTTCTTAGGACTGCTGGGGGTCAATCTAATCTGGATTACCCTACTTTTCCTGGGCCGTGAAACCCTGCTTTTTGACCTAACTTTGCGCATGATTGCAGTTGGCATTATCGGCATGTGCTTCGTTTCCGCCGGCTTGGTATTGGGGTATCTGGCTATTCGAGGGCGCCGCGGAACTTGGCTTACTGGTCTGAGCATTGCCGCGCTCTTTGTACTTCCCATCATTTTGGGAATGATCTCTTATGAGCCACTGGGCACCTACTAACGAAAGGAGTGAAAATGTCTAAGCACAGCGATCTGGAAGAGGCCCAGCGCGATCTGTATGAAGCTCAGCAGGACCTGCAGCAAGCCAGCGAAGATATTCGCGCAGCTTTCCAAGACCCCGCCCCAGTTTCCGCTTTTTCTCCGGAAGCTACTGGCGAAACGGTTGGCATGACGTCACCTGGTTTTAGCCCGCAGCCTTACACCATTCCGGAGCCACCACTGCGTAAGGGCACAAACTTTGGGCTTTTGGCCTGGGCGTTCGTAATCGTCACTCTGGGGATTTTAGTGTGGACGATTCCGTTCTTAGAAAAGGTTGATCCAGTAGTTTTGGCTATCGTAGCCTCTGGTTCAATTGGTTTCGTGCTCTTGGTGACGGCTTTTGCCGTAGCTTTAGTTGAGCGCAAACGCAATCGCAAATAAATTTCTCTAATAGAAAATTAGCTCGCAAATTCTCAAGAAATTCAGGGTTTTTGCGGGCTTTTTTCGTATTTTGCCACGTCCATCGAAACCCGGAGAAGGCGAAAATCAGGTATCCTTATATATAAGATATTTGTGCTACAATGAAAGGAACATATATGAAACTTATTGTTGTCGGCGGTGTTGCCGCAGGTATGTCAGCAGCTGCCAGAGCACGTCGTTTAGATGAAAAAGCAGAAATTATTGTTTTCGAAGCTGGACCATACGTTTCCTTCGCAAACTGCGGTTTGCCATACCACGTAGGTAAAGAAATCGAACAGCGCGACTCCCTCTTACTGCACACCCCGCAGACGCTGAAGTCTCGCGCTAACCTGGATGTACGTGTAGATTCCACCGTCACCAAGATTAACCGCGCTGAAAAGACTGTCACCGTTGCTGGTCCAAACGGCGAATACACTGAATCTTACGACAAACTCATCCTAGCTCCCGGCGCCGACGCCGTCATGCCTCCGGTTCCAGGTCTGGAACTGCCCGTAGTGCACGGCCTGCGCACCATCCCCCAGATGGACGATTTCTTAGCTGACTTGGAACACCGTCAACCTAAGCACGTCACCGTTTTGGGCGCTGGCTTCATCGGTTTGGAAGCTGTCGAAGCCCTGGTACACCAGGGTTACCAGGTGACCTTAGTGGAAGCAGCTCCACAGGTAATGCCTCTGCTGGAACCTGACTTGGCAGTAGTTCTGCACCGCGAACTGCGTAAGCACGGCGTTGATCTGCGCCTGGGTGTTTTGGCGCAGCGCATTGAAGAAACTGCTACCGGCGCCACGGTTCACCTCTCTGATGGCTCCACCGTTGAAACCGGATTGATTCTTGCTTCCCTGGGGGTCCGCCCTCGTTCTGAACTGGCGAAAGATGCCGGGCTGGAACTGTCTGAGCGTGGCGCAGTCATCGTTGACGAAAACCAGGTAACTTCTGACCCAGATATCTTGGCTGCCGGTGACGTGGTGCAGGTACGTTTCCACGATGGTCGCCTGGCACCGATTTTCTTGGCTGGCCCAGCAAACCGTCAGGGCCGCCGCGCTGCCGACCAAGCTTTGGGTCACGCAACTATCGCCCAAAAGCCTGTTTTGGGCACTGCCGTGGTCCGCGTCTTCGACGTAGTTGCTGCAGTAACCGGCGCCAACTCACGTGCTTTGGAAGGCAATGCCGAATACACCACCGTACGCGTACACGGGAGCCAGCATGCTGGCTACTACCCGGGAGCACAGCAGATTCACCTAACTGGTTTCTTCGCTCCAGACGGTCGCCTGCTGGGTGCACAAGCAGTTGGTCCAGACGGCGCCGACAAGCGCATCGACGTACTGGCAACTGCACTGCGCGCTGGCATGACTGCTGATGATTTGGCTGAACTGGAACTTTGCTACTCTCCACCAATCGGCTCTGCTAAGGACCTGGTCAACATGCTGGGCTTCACCGCAGGCAACATTCTCTTCGACAACTGCCCCACCTGGGATTGGAAGGATATTCCAGAGGTTATTGAAACCGACCTGGTTCTAGATGTGCGTAACCCTGCTGAAGTTGAAGGTAAGTTCAAACTGCCTCAGTCTTTGCTGATTCCACTGCCACAGTTGCGTGACCGCATTGACGAAGTGATTGCAGCGGCCGCGGGTCGCCGCGTCAGCGTGCACTGCCAGTCCGGCCTGCGTTCTTACTTGGCGCAGCGCATCTTAAAAGCTCACGGCATTGAATGCCAGAACTTCTCTGGGGGCGCAATTTCCTTGCAGTTCGGCTTAGAAGTGCTGGAATCCCAAAAGAAGTAACGGTTTCGCTGGTTTCTTAGCTTAACTAAGCTAATGGCCCTATTCGCTTAAGTTCAAAGCGAATAGGGCCATTAGTTTAGGTTTAAGAAGTCCCTTCGCACGGAAGTTGCGTTTCCCGTGCGACTGAAAACCCCTGGCTGCACTGGAAAGGACTCTTTCCGAGGTGGCCAGGGGTTTATCAGTTTAACTAAGTGGGATTAACCTTTCACGCCACCAGCTTCCACACCGCGGAAGAACTGCTTCTGAGTAGAAATGAATAGCAGGATAATCGGCAGCAACGCAATCATTGTGCCCGCTGCCACCACCCGCGGGTTATTACTCATAGTGGACTTCAAATACTCCATACCCACTGTCAGCGTATACTTTTCCGGATCTGATAAAACTACCAGTGGCCACAGGAAGTCATCCCAAGCTTGGATGAAGCTCATCAAAGCCACTACGGAAGCCATACCCTTAACGTTCGGCCAAAGAATATGACGGATACGCTGCATTACTGATGCGCCGTCAATCGCCGCTGCGTCAAGGATTGACTGAGGCACGGCAACCGCCGCAGTAGTCATCAGCAGTACGTTAATAGCAGTGATTGCCCCCGGTAAGAAAACGCCCACCAGCGTATTCGCCAGCCCCATGCTTTTAACCGTCAGGTACTGCGAGGTCAGGGTGACTTCACCAGGAAGTAAAAGCGTAGAGAGAATCAGCGTCATTAGAATCGCTTTCCCCCTAAACCGCATTTGCGCCAACGCGTATCCGGCGGCCGTAGCGAAAACTACGTTAGTAGTAACCGTTGCTAACGCCACCAGTAGCGAGTGCCAAGCATAGGAAACTACCGGGATCGTGCGAGTAACTTCCGCATAGTTTTCCAAAGTTGGTTCCGCTGGAATCAAGTTAGGCGGGAACATGTAGATGTCTTCCATCGGCCCTTTAAGGGAGGTGGAAAGCTGCCAGACAAATGGCCCAACCGTAATCAGCATGACAAAAATCAGCAGAATATAGCGGAAAATTAAGCCTTGTAAGGTGGGTTTTGCAAAGTTGGCTTCTCCGCGGCGACGCCAGGGCAGGTTGCTTTTCATTTGCTTACTCCTTCCCCAGCCAGCTGGGCAGCTTTACGGCGGGCGCGCTGCTTCTTACGATTTCCGAGGGCGGTACGAATCTGGTCTCCTTGGTTAATCCACCCCACGATTAGCAGTGGCACGATGGTGAGGAAGAAGAGGACTACTGAGACAGCTGAAGCGTATCCTAAGCGTCCGTTCAGGCCTTTACCAGTTTGTTGGATCAGCATTACCAGCGACTGTGCTTGTCCGCCGGGACCACCGGTGCCATTAGTTAACACATAGACTTCTGCGAAGATACGCATTGCGGCTACGGTAATCAGTGCGGAAATAAGCATCATTGCGGGGCGTACGGCGGGAACGGTGACGTTCCAGAATCGCTGCCAGGCGTTTGCGCCGTCCAAAGCAGCAGCTTCATGCAGTTCTGGAGACACGTTCGTTAGTGCCGCTAAGTACACCACCATGTAGTAGCCCAGGCCCTTCCATACGGTTAGGGAGATAGCGGAAAGCAAAATCAGCCAGCGGTCGATTAAGAAGGTGATGGGTTGGTCAATTACCCCAACGAACATGAGGGATTCGTTAATGATGCCCTTAGTGTCAAAGATCCAAGTCCAGATGATACCGACAACGACTACTGAGGCGATTACCGGGAAATAGTAGGTAGTGCGGAAGATCGAGATCGCCGGGATCTTCTTTTGCACCAAGAGGGCTAAAAGTAGAGGCAGGAAAGTAAGTAGGGGAACGCAGACCAGTACGTAAACGAAGCTGGTGGTCATTGCGTAGGTGAACCGTTCGTCAGCGAAAAGTTCTTTGAAGTTTTCTAATCCTACCCAGTTTGGTGTGCGCAGTGGTCGGGCATCGGTAAAGGCTAGGAAGACTGTGTTTAAAAATGGCCAGATTGCGAAGACTAGGACCCAGACAATGGCGGGTGCCAAAAGCAGGTAGGGCGTGTACCAGCGGTAGGATTTCATTTTCCGCCTCCTAAAAGCTAAAACTTAGTGAACGCTTGAGGGGTTGTGAGGGTGCGCGGCGGGAAAGTAACCGCGCACCCTCACACGTTTTTAGATCACTTAGCGAGGTTCTTATTCGCGTAATCTACTGCCTTATCCAGTGCTTCCTGGATTGGAATTTCACCCTTAACAGCCAGAGCCATCTGCTGCTTCAGGTAGGTGTCCATATCGTAGGTGAACTGGATTGGGTATTCTGGGGTCGCTTCGCCCATGGCAGCAGCAGCCTTTTCAGTTGCTTGCTTCTGCAGTTCAGATTCAATTACGGAAGTGAAGGCATCTGGGTTAGCGTTAGCTTCCTTAGTGCCTGGGAAGAAGCCCTGTGCCAACTTCACGAACTCAACCTGGTTTTGGTTGTTGGTTACGTACTGAGCGAATGCCAAAGCAACTTCTGGGTGCTTCGAGTTCTTAGCTACAGAAATACCCTGAATGAACAATGGAGGGTGTCCGATACGTGGGGTTACTACGGTGTCGGCTACCAAAGTGGGGGCATCCTTCGCCATGTCTGAAGCGAAGCCGGCTGCGCCGGTGGTCCAAGCGGTCTTACCAGAGAGGTAGAGAGTCTTGTTGCCCAAGTAGTCTGCGTTCAAAGCTTCCGCTGGCATTGCGCCATCTTCGTAAGCCTTCTTGTAGCGTTCGACTACCTTGACAGCTTCTGGGGTGTTGAAGACGAACTTGCCGTCCTTGTAGATTTCAACGCCGGCAGCGGAAAGCGTACCGGTGCGTGGCACGTCAGAAATCATCTTCACTTCACCGTTAGTAGCCTTAGCTACCTTAGAAGCCATGTCGAAGAGTTCATCCAAGGTGGTAGGAAGCTTCTCAACGTCTACGCCAGCTTCCTTAAGCATCTTAGTGTTGTACCAGTTCAGGTCGGTACCCAGGTACCAGGCGTATCCGTAGGTGCCTTCGATTTCTGGGTATTCGTATGCCTTAGTAGCGCCGTCAACGTACAGGTCCAGGGTCTTTGCGTCAGCTGCCTTGAGGTCCATCAGCTGATCTACCTGAGCCAACTTGTAGGCGAATTCTGGTGGGAGGTTGATGACGTCTGGCAGTTCGCCTGAGTTAGCTTGCTGCAAGATCTTGTCTTCGTAGCCGTCACCTGGCTGGTCGATCCACTTAATCTTCACACCTGGGTTAGCGGTTTCGAAATCCTTAATCAGTTTTTCGAAGTAGGGGGAGAAGCGGTCGCCCTTGAGGGACCAGGTTTGGAAGGTGATTTCACCCTTTAGTTCCTTCGAATCGGCTGCTTTGCCGGAGTCTTTGGAACCTGAGTCCGGGGTGCCAGCGCCGCCACCGGTACATGCGGACAAGCTAAACATGGCCAGGCCTGCAACTACTGCAGATAGAACACGTTTGGTGTTCATAAGTTTTCCCTCCTTGGAAATTACTTTATTTTTGGTTGTTTGGGCGCGCCCGTACGGTTACTCCCAGGTTGATAGGAAAGTGTCTGCCTCTGTTTGCTTTCCTATTTTTTCTTCATATCCACTTACGTTCAGTTCAATAGCGCGCACGTCACCGCGAAGTGCGTGGGCTACCCACTGATCGAAGAATTCGTGTGTGGCATCGGTGTGACTCCGCTGCCACTTTGGGGCGTTAAAGACCAGTTTTTCGCGTTCCACCGGCTGGTATGTGGTGGCACTGTAGAGTTGGGTAGCTTCTTTGAAGGCCTCGCCGATAGGTTTGACTTTTCCGTCCTCGGAAATCAATCCCAGCGAGTATTCCAACGCGGGGAAATCTGCCAAGTCTTGGGAAACATCGTGCGAACACCACCAGGTGATCGCTTCCAGCTGGGGGGCTACTCCCCCGCCACCGGCTCCCAGCAGATTTCCGACCGTATCCAGTAAGAATTGGGGGGCGTCAGCCGTTTCCACGTAGTTAATCGGGCTGCCGATTTCCTGTAACCACACACCGCGCTTGGGGTCAGGTGACCAGGCAGCAGCCAGTTCGCAAAGGTAGCGAGCAAAGTGCACCAGTTCCGGTGCGCTCTTTCCAAAGCGGGGCCCAATCCGCCCGAAAACCCACGAATGCACGGTAGTCAGGTCGCCGTACTCCACTGCGGAACTGGGGGTGAACGGGTGGGTATCATCAAACCACAGGTCGTCGTCGTGGCAGTGCACGTGGGTGCCCGTTGGCCAGATTTCCTTAGCTTTCCCCAGCAGCGTCGCCAGCCACTGGTTGGCTTCTGCTTTGCTAATCAGGTCGGCATCGGGGTGGCGCAGGGCAGCAAATTGGATAAATTCGTTACCTACCGTCAAGCCGGTAGTACCGGGCACGTCTTTTAACGCATTTCCGAGGGCGGTGAGCAACTGTAACTGTCCGTCAACAACCTGCGGGTCGGTAAAGAGATTCCGCCGATGCCAGGTCGAAACCCAGCTGGGGAGGAAGTCGAAGGAAGAAAGATGCCCCTGGAGTACGTCGACTGACGTCTGCAATCCGGCTTCGTGGGCTAGCTCCGCGACTTTTACTACGTCGTCAATGGCTTTTGTACGGATTAACGTGCGGTTTGGTTGCAAGATGGGCCAGAGGGGGAAGATACGCACATGGTCAGCTCCGATGCTGGCGATAGTGTGCATGTCTTCTGCTACTTTAGCTGGATCAAAATCGAGCCAGGAGTGGAACCAGTTTCCACGCGGGGTGTAGTTTACGCCGAATTTCACTTTGCACTTCCTTCGGTTGGGATTCGCAGGGTGATGATTTGGAAGGGATTGGCTTCCAAGGTGAAGGTGCGTGGCCCGGTTTGGGTCAAGCTGTCATTGTCTACAGGCTGGTAACGCAGGTTTGTAGTTACCGGCTGGGTAAGCAGCGGGTGGATGAGGGTTAAAGTGGCTGTGGTTGGGCCGCCGGTAGATTCGTAGGCGCGAATAATCAAGTCTGCTGAATCGTCGGGGGCCAGGGCCACTGATTCAACCGTGAGGCCCTCTAAGTTAAAGAGTGGCGGTACGGGTTTGCCCTTTAACTGGCGTCTGCCCAGGTTAATGTCCTGCCCAGCTGCAACGGCGGTCTCTACGCTTGCACCGGGGATTAACCTGAAGTTCCAACGGTGTTGTCCCTGATCTTGGTGCGGGTCTGGGTAGACGGCAGTTTTCACTAAGGTAGCGCGCACCAGCGCCCAGGTGCCGCGGGTTCCGCGAGCGTGGCGGGTAATATCCCAACCGTAGGTAGCATCATTAGCGATAGCCAGTGAAGTTCCGGCGTTAGCTAGACGAATCCACCGGTGTGCACCGACTTCAAACTTGTAGGCATCCCAAGAGGTATTTTCGTGAGTATTGCGCTTGATGTACCCCATTTGGGTTTCGTATTCGGCTTGGTCTGTGTGGATGTCTACGGGGAAGGTTAGTTTCAGAAGTTTTTCAGTTTCTAACCAGTTCGCATCTACTTGCAGATCCAGTCCGTTTTCGCCTTCTCCCAAGCTCCAGGTGAGTTCAATATCGCTGCAGCAAGAGCTTGCGGTTGCTTTCACTACGGCTTTAGCGCCGACCAGTTCGATTGAGGTGAGCGAGCGGGTTTCCACGGTGGTTTGGCTTCCCCGGTAGAACGGGTCGATATCCCACGCATCCCACATGTTAGGGAAGTCTTGGTGGATATGCAGAGCTCCGGCGGTTTGTCCGGCGGGGATGTATTCTTTGCCGGTAGCTACTTCTAATAGGCTTTCGCATTCACCTTTAGCGTTGAAGCGAGCGGTGATGATGCCGTTTGAGATTTCCCGGCGCTCGCGGTCAATGGTAACTGCTGGGGCTGTTTGGTTTTGTACGTCGATGCTTAGTGGCGGGATAGTTCCCTGGGGGAAGGAGCTAGCGTTTGCGGTGAGAGTTTCATTGCCGCCCTCGGTTAAAGCGGTGAGGGAAGCATCGATAATGGCTGCCAACTTTGCAGAGGTTTCGGCGTGGATTTCTTTAACTTCGCGGTGTACCCAGGCGATGGAGGTGCCGGGCAGAATGTCGTGGAACTGGCATAGCAGCAGGTTCCGCCACAGCTCTTGCAGTTCTGCGCGCGGGTAGGGGCGCACGCCGTTAAGGGCCGCCGTGGCAGCCCAGAGTTCTGCTTCGCGCAGCAGGGCTTCATTGCGACGGTTTCCTTGTTTAGTGGCGATTTGTGAGGTGAGGGTGCCGCGGTGAAGTTCCAGGTAGAGTTCGCCGACCCACACTGGCGGATTGGGTTGGTCAGCCATAGCCTTGTCGAAGAAATCGACGGGGCTTTCCATTTTGATGGTGGGGGCTCCTTGGAGGTTACTGTAACGGTTGATCCGTTCGATCATTTCGCGGGTTGGGCCGCCGCCACCGTCGCCGTATCCGAAGGGGACCATGGAACAGTTGGCGCGTCCTTTGTTTTTAAAGTTGGTGACTGCGTGGTGTAAGTTAGCGCCGCTAATGTCTGAGCCGTAGGTGTCTACGGGTGGGAAGTGGGTAAAAATGCGGGAGCCGTCGATCCCTTCCCACAGGAGCGTGTGGTGGGGGAAGACGTTGACTTGGTTCCACGAGATTTTTTGGGTAAGGAAGCGTTCAATGCCAGCTTCGCGGGCAATTTGTGGCAAGGCGGCAGAGTAGCCGAAGGAGTCGGGAAGCCAGATTTCTTTACAGGTGTAACCCAAGTTTTCTTCCAGCCAGTTCATACCTTCGGTGAGTTGGCGGCAGAGGGCTTCCCCACCGGGGAGGACTGCGTCAGGTTCTACCCACATTCCGCCAACGGGGACGATGCTACCGTTAGCAACGCAGGTTTTGATGCGTGCAAAAAGTTGCGGGTCGTCTTGTTTTACCCATTCGAGGTGTTGGGCGGCGGGCAGGGCAAAGATAAGGCCGGTGCCGTCTTCGATGAGGCGTACTACGTTGGCGAGGGTGCGGATTACTTTGCGCCGGGTTTCGCGCAGGGGCCAGAGCCAAGCGGTGTCGATGTGGGCGTGTCCCACGGCGGATAGTTGGTGAGCTCCCGGCAGCGCGGGGGATTCCAGGATTGGTTTGAGGATTTCGCGGGCGCGTTCGGCGGTAGCGGGCACGTTTCGCAGATCGAGGGCGTCTAATGCGTCATTTAGAGCGAAGAGGATGCGCCAGTGGGCGTCAGTAAAGTCTTTTTCTGGAGCGATTAGTTCTCTAAGAACTGCGATATCTAAAGCCAGGTGGTAGACGTCGCCGTGTTTGATACAAATGTCGGCGCTGCGGAAAGTGTAGAGGTCGGTTTTTGCAGAGGTGAGTTTGTCGCCGTCGTAGGTGACTTGGAATGGAGGGACGGCCAGAAGCAGTGGGTTTGCAGCGGCTTCGATGTAGATTTCTTGGGTTTTACCCGGCGCGTTTTCGATAGTTAGCCAGCGGTTTTTGGGGTTGAGGGCTTTGATGGCTTCGCCGTTGGCGCCGCGGATGAGGGCTTCGCATTGGAAGCCTACTGAGTGATCTTCCCAGCCCAGGTCAAAGACGGCTTCTAGTTGGTCGCCAGGCTTTAGTTCGATACCGGCGGGAGTTTCGATGACGGTGTGAAACCAGGTGGTTTGCCAGGGAGCGCCCCAGGTAGTGCCCATTTCAAAGGGGGTGTAGGGGGCTTTTTGGGCGGCTTCGAAGCTGATTGGTTCGGCGATAATGCCGTTTTCTAGGGGGAGCCGGTAGTGGTCTAGTTGGAGGGGGACAAGTTTGCTGTATTGGGCAGGCAAAATGCGTTCAATGAGGGTGCGCTCGATGCGGCGTTCCAGAATTTCTCTATTGTCGTGCATTTTGACTCCTTCGTCTGGTTTCCTCGTTTGAGGGGCCTCTGCGGTGAGGGGTTTCCGGTTTAAGGAAAGGGCTTCTGCGGTGAGAAGTTTTCCAATTTCGGGAAAGTACCTCTTCAGTGAGGCATGTTTCGATACTATCGACTAAAACGGTTTAGTAAACTAGGGTTAGATAAAGATTTTATAACGTTTGATTTCCGCCCTCGTCCCCAACCAATGCGGGAACGCCAACTCCCGCATCGATGAGAAGCAGGACAAAGCAAACAAATCCACCGTTCCCACCCCGCCACCCCATGCGGGAACACCAACTCCCGCATCGATGCGGAAGTAACAAATAGTAACAAATCCGGTAAGGAATGCCCGTGAAGCGCACCACTATTAAAGACATCGCCCGCGCCGCCCAAGTCAGCCCCGCCGCCGTCTCTTTCGCCCTTAACGACAAATCCGGCGTCTCTGCCGAAACCCGCGACCGAATCCTCGAAGTTGCCGCCACAATGGGCTGGACCCCCAACTCTTACGCGCGGGCACTCTCAGCCGCAGTTTCCCAAACCATTGGACTAGTAATCCCCAAACCAACTACCTCGCACACTTCAGAACGCTTCTATTTCAACTTCATGGTCGGACTACAAACTCGACTCCACCAAGACGGCTACCAGCTGGTTCTACATCTAGCCGCAGACTTCGCCGACGAGTTAGAAACCTACCGCACCTGGTGGGCCCAGCGAAAAGTCGACGCAGTAGTAGTCGTTAACCCCCAAGCTTCCGATAAACGGGCCGAGCTCTTACACGAACTGGACCTACCCGCAGTATTCATTGGCAACACCATGCCCCACGCCAGCGCCGTCTTAGCCAACGACGGTGAAATGATGGTGGAAATCGCCAAACACCTGGTCGCTCAAGGATGCACCTCAGTAGCCTACATTTGCGGGGCATCCACTCGTCTCCACACACAGCGGCGCATCAACGCACTCAAAACCTACGCAAAAGAAGTCGTTCTCAACCTAAAAATCGCGGCTAACACCGAATTCACCGAATACGCCGGATACATTGAAACTGAACGATTTTTAGCAAACGGAATCGCCCCACAAGCACTTATCTTCGAAAACGAAGTCCTTGCCCTGGGCGGACTGCAAGCCCTGTACGACAACAACCTCACCCCCGGGCAAGATATGCTATTAGTTTCTTGCGAAGACTCCCCTATTTGTCGCGTGGTAAAACCGGCGATTTCCGCAATGAACCGCAACCCAGAAACACTGGGAACCCACGCCGCGGAACTCTTAGTTTCCGTACTTAAAGGCGCAGCGCCCCACACTGTTACCGAAGAGGTCCCCACGGTGATTGTACGGGCGTCCTCGGCCGTAAAAATTAGCCCCCGCTAACTACCCTTCTCAGCGGCTACTCGTGATCCCACATACCTTCTATCTTGGTGCGGTAAACGAAAATAATCCCCAACCAAATCATGAAGTAGAATGCAAAAACCGTAAGCATCCGCAGAAAAGAAATCCCAGAAAGCATCGGCACTGAGACTGCTCCGCCGGTGATGAAACCTGCGCTTAAAAAGATTGAGGTGCGAACTTTACTCTCTACTTTGGTACGCACTGCCTGCTTGATTAAAGCAAACGCAAGTAGCGCAAACACAAACGGAAGTAGCAACGGCGCCCAAGTTAATCCGTAGGCAATGAGCATTTTTGAAGTATAGAAGCCGAGCACTGCTCCGACTGCTACTCCAAGCACTCCGGCCAGGCGCTGTTGATTATTTTTCGGAATTAGGAAGTCCATTTTTCCCTCCTGCGATCGAAATCGACAACTACCCAATTTCAGTCTAGTGTAATTGTTGAAATAAATGTGCAGGTCCAAAACATAGGGAAAATGTGCAAAATTTGAGGTCAGACCACGTACTTCCGTGCGCCTACTTAGCCGACTTCTTCACCCTCATCGCATTCGTCACATACATGTACATCCCGAAGTACAATCCCAGCAGGGAAAGCCCCCAGAAAAGGCTAAGCTGGTCAACACGCAGCATCACCACGCTCACCGCAGCGCCAGTTAACAAACCCGTGCCGAAGGCTATCACCCGCGGCGACTTCTGCCAGCCACCCGCGGGAATCTTGTAATCGAATAAGAAATAGACGATAGCCCCATAGATCACCGGCACTAATACCAGCATCCACAAAGAAATAAATACCATCACTGCAACCGATACCCCATAGGCAGTAATGGCGCCAAGTAAAATACCGGCAACCATAGGGCCGCGCTCTGCCTGACTATTCATTCCTTCGTCACCTCTCGATATGCGTAAAAATGAATCCCCAAAGAACTCAAGAAATAAATCCCAATCACCGCCCAAGCCAATGCCTGAAAGCGCTCGTGGAATAGAATCGTAAACATCATTCCACCAAAAGTGACCCCAAACATTGCAAACGCAATCACCAAAGAAGCCGGGTCGCGATAACTAGGCTTAGCATGTTTCACAATCGCAAATGCCAGCAAAGACAAAACTACCGGAACCGCCACAACAGCCACCGCAGGCAGAAACTTCAAGAGCAGCAGTGAAACCAGCAGCGAAATCAACCCGCCCGTCACAAACCCCACTCCCAGACCAACCTGCTGGGGCGTTGTTTTAGGTCCAAACGAAAACATACTCTTCCTAAAAGCCTCTACTGAACTTACGCCAGCGCAACGGCAAACTACCTCACAACGCGACAGAAACGTTTACCAAAGCGACGAAGTAAACCCTAAATACCCGCGTAGCGCTCCAGCTCTTCTTCGATAATCGCCTCATCTAGCTTCACGAAAACTGGCTTTGGCTTCTCAATCTTAGTACCCACTACTACGTCACGACGCTCCCACTTCGGGAACTTGTAGTCGCCGGTAATAATCGGGTAAGTGCGCGGCGAACCATCCTCATTAGTCACATCCAAGTCCACTACCTCTTCAATAGCAGGCATCGGAGCCAGATCGCCCGCGCCACCCATTACCAGGTCGATCGCGTTAGCAGAATGAGGCAAGAATGGGCTCATCATAGTGTTCAGGTCAGAAACGGCCTGGGCCAAAGTCCATAGAATCGTTGCCAAACGTTCTTCTTGTGAAGGATCCTTCAACTTAAAAGGCTCGGTGTCAGCCACGTACTTATTAGCTTCACCAACCAAACGCATAACCGTGGCAATAGCAGCCTTTTGACGGTGCGAGCCGATTAGCTCACCGACCTCGGCAAAACCGGCTGCCAACTGGTCCAGTAGCGCCTGGTCGATTGCTTCCAACTGCCCCGGCTGCGGAATCTGCCCGAAACGCTTGTTAATCATCGAAGCCGCGCGGTTAACCAAGTTACCCCAGCCAGCTACCAGTTCAGAGTTAGTGCGACGCACGAATTCTGCCCAGGTGAAGTCTGCGTCTGAGCTTTCCGGACCGGCTGCGGAAATAAAGTAGCGCAGCGCGTCTGGCTGGTAGCGAGACAGCATATCGCGCACATAGATTACGATTCCGCGCGAGGACGCAAACTTACGGCCTTCCATCGTGAGGAACTCTGAAGAAACCACCTCAGTAGGCAAGTTCAACTGACCGAATGGTCCAGGCTGACCGCCCTTGTCGCCTCCGCCGTTGTAGCCCAAGATTTCTGCGGGCCAAATCTGCGAGTGGAAAACGATATTGTCCTTACCCATGAAGTAGTAAGACAAAGCTTCTGGGTCGTTCCACCACTTGCGCCAAGCTTCCGGATCACCGCTGCGGCGTGCCCATTCAATCGATGCTGACAGGTAGCCAACTACCGCGTCGAACCACACGTAAAGGCGCTTCGAAGGCTGGTCTTCCCAACCTGGAACCGGAATACCCCAGTCAATGTCGCGAGTCATGGCGCGCGGACGGATATCTTCTAAGAAGTTCTGCGAGAACTTAATGACGTTTGGACGCCAAGTACCAGACTGTTCACGCTCATCCAACCAGTTCGAAAGCGCACTAGCCAAAGCTGGCAGGTCCAAGAAGTAATGGTCAGTTTCAATAAACTTAGGAGTCTCACCATTAATGCGAGAAACCGGGTTGATTAAGTCAGTTGGGTCCAGCTGGTTACCGCACGCATCACATTGGTCGCCGCGGGCTCCACCGTCACCGCACAGTGGGCAAGTACCTTCAATGTAACGGTCTGGAAGAGTCCGTCCAGTGGAAGGAGAAATAGCGCCGTGAGTGGTTTGCACCAGCATATAGCCGTTGTCGCGCACCACTTCAAACATCGCTTGGACTACCTGGTAGTGGTTTCCGGTGGTGGTGCGGGTGAAGAGGTCATAGGAAAGCCCCAGCTGAACCAGGTCTTCTACGATCAAACGGTTATTTTCATCGGCTAACTGGCGCGGAGTAATCCCCTTACCATCAGCTGCTACCAGAATCGGGGTGCCGTGTTCGTCGGTCCCAGAGACCATCAGTACGTCGTGTCCCTGCATTCGCATGTACCTTGAGAATACGTCCGAAGGTACGCCGAAACCGGCTACGTGTCCAATATGACGAGGGCCGTTTGCATACGGCCAAGCAACTGCAGATAAAATACGACTCATAGTTAATAGTTTATGCCTTTTGGCATCGGTTTCTCTACTTTGTCCTGGAGCTGAACTGCCATGCGAGTTTCATTGTGAGCACGGCTTGAGTCCAGCCGAAAGCAGGCTTCACCCGCGCGAAAAAACTGTTTATTTCGCGGCCAAAGCGGCTTGGAAGAGCTCGTTCTTTCGCAGTCCCGTTGCCACCGCCACCTGCGCTGCCGCGTCTTTTAGACGCATGCCCTCTGCGGCAAGGGCTTTAACCTGCGCCACATAAACTGCTGGATCCTGGCTAGTTTTTTCGGCTCCAGCGATTACTATGGTAATTTCGCCGCGGATTTCGCCCTCGGTAAACTCTTGCAGCTCACCCACCGTGCCCCGCACAATTTCTTCGTAAGTCTTGGTAAGTTCACGGCACATTGCCACCTTGCGGTCCGCACCCAAGATTTCTGCCATGGTTACGAAAGTATCATGCACCCGCTTTGGTGATTCGAAAACAATGATGGTGCGTGGCTCGGTTTGCAATCCGCTGAAGAACTTTCGCCGATCGCTTTCCTTGCGGGGAACGAATCCATCAAAACAGAACCGATCTGACGGTAGCCCCGACACCGCCAACGCGGTGAGCACGGCGGAAGGCCCTGGCAGCGCAGAAACTTTGATTTCTGCCGCGGCCGCTTCTGAGGCAACGCGGAATCCGGGGTCCGAAACAGTGGGCATACCGGCGTCGGAAACTACCATTACTCGCTGGCCAGAGCGGGCAGCTTCGATTAGTTTTTCCGCGCGTTCATTCTCATTATGTTCGTGCAGCGCGATGATTTTCGCGGTGGGTTTAATCCCTAAACGCCCGCACAGGTTCAGTAGTTTGCGCGTATCTTCGGCGCCGATTAAGTCGGCTTCTTGGAGCGCTTTTAACAGGCGTGGCGAGGCATCGTCCGTATCACCAATAGGCGTGGCAGCAAGCAGGATACTTCCGGCGGGCTGCACGGTTTCTTTTTCTTCCCGAGGGCGGTTAGCTTCATCTTTCACGTTACCCATTGTCCCATATGTGCAAGAAGCTGTTCGAGGGTAAATTTTTGGGGGTGGGTACGTTTTTGGGAGGTGCACAGGCACCCCCCCAAAAACGTTTTAGCTAACTAAGAGTGTTGGCTTTGCGAGATCTTCTTATGTGCAGGTTGACTTCGCAGTGGTTTGCTCTTTGGGAGCAGGCTGTCACTCGTCGCCCAGCTTAGAGTCGATGAAATCGCGTGCGGCATCGATCTTATCGGTGAACTTACCGCCGGTAGCAGAATCAACAGCGCCGGCTACCTTATCCAAGAGACCATCGGTGTTCTCTTCAGTTGCCAGTTCAGCTACCTTTGCAGATACCTGGTCTTTAACACTGGCTAAGTTTGCTTGGCCGCCGACAACTGCGTCTAGGTCAACTTCCTGACCGGTAAGTTCGGTTACCTTTTGGGAAACGGTGTTCTTAATATCGTCCAGGTTCATTTCTATCTCCTTTCCTGAGACTAATCCCATCATATCGAGTACCTGTAGGGTCCGCATCTTGTAGGGAAAGTCCGTTTTAGCAGGTGAGATACTAAGTTTTTAGCTCAATTTGCATCGTTTGAACGGGCGCTAGAGGCGTTCCCAGTCCGCAATGGGGCCCTTTGTGCTGGTAAACATGGGGTGTAGTTCGGGGGTGAGGTCTGCTTCTAGAACCGGAGCCAGCGAGGGCGTGCGCACCGCTAGTTTACGCAGCAAGTGTGCGCGCTCGTAAGCTACTTGACCGTCCGTTGCCGGAATGACGATGCGCGGATCTATTATGTCAATCCGCGTCGCGTCGAATTTGTAGCCTCTCTGGGTAGCTTCTTGCTGGACGTAGTTGAGGTAGGTGCCCACGGCAGCCAACGGTTCATCGCAGTCTTTGAAGCGCTTCAGTTGCGGATGCTGCGTGTATCCTTTAGTTCTGCCAGCGATTACAGCTTGAGCTAAAAGGGCTTCGCGCCAGCAGGCGGTGAGGCCTTGGCGATCGAGGTACTTAGGGTGGAGTGTCCACAGGCGCATTGTTGTCCTTCCGACGCAGGGCTACTCTGCCTCATCTTACCCGTTTTACGTGCGAGTTGCTGTGCCGTGCGAATCCAAGCCCGCTGCCCTGCCTTTTCGCATGGGAAGCGGGTTTCGCGCGCGAATCCAGCGCGTGGCACCCCTAAATTCGCATATGAAAGCGGTTTCCCGTGCGATCTGAGCACCCTAGCCCTTTGAATTCGCATACGAAAGCGGTTTCCCGTGCGAAACCGGGCTCGCTGCCCTGTGTTTTCGCATACGAAACGGGTTTCCCGTGCGAACTGAGCACCCTAGCCCTTTGAATTCGCATGGG
>JAUNKY010000011.1 GCA_030532515.1 Actinomycetaceae bacterium | reverse complement strand
GACGGTTCTTCTTGGTGATGTAGTTGCGCTCCTTGCACTCCGAGCAGGCCAGAGTAATCTTTGGGCGAACGTCAGATGCCTTGCTAGCCATGATGTTTTCCTTATTTTAAGACTAAAACTTACTGCTCGGCGGTCCTTGCTTGAAACTTTTACAAGCTTCAGTCAAGAATGAGCCGGTAGCGGGAGCGGGGTTCGAACCCGCGACCTCACGATTATGAGTCGTGCGCTCTCACCAACTGAGCTACCCCGCCGCATGGGGTTTGTGCTCCCACTTTGATTACTAAAGTAGTCTAGTTGCTATTCAACAGAATCTCAACCTGTTTTTAAGCACAAACAGAGCCCCGAAAGGGAATCGAACCCTTGACCTTCTCCTTACCATGGAGATGCTCTGCCGACTGAGCTATCGGGGCAACATCGACAATCTTACCGAGTTTCTTTGACTGCTGTCAAATCGTTTTCAGTGGCGATTGTCACTTGCGGTTTTTCCCAGTATTTACTGGTTAAACCAGTGGTGGAGGAGGGATTTGAACCCCCGAAGCTTTCGCATCTGATTTACAGTCAGGTCCCTTTGGCCGCTCAGGAACTCCACCGGCGCATTTCGTTGTTTCGTCATCCGTAACAACTGGTGCTTCATTAGCTTAACAGAAAACTATTTCTAAATGCCAATTCGATTTTGCCAATTTTAGCGATTAGTGACGCACCTCCCAGCCCGTCACTTGCAAACGTCGCATTTTCCCCGCCAAACGACTACCCTATAGTTAGAGCATTTTCGCCAAAATACAACGATTTAGAAGGAGTAACCATGGCAGATTCGTCATTCGACGTTGTTTCTGAAGTAGACCGCCAGGAAGTCGACAACGCAGTGAATCAGGCAGCTAAGGAAGTAAACCAGCGCTATGACTTCCGCGGAGTGGATGCTTTGCTGACTTTTAAGGGCGACGTCATCACTATGGAAGCAAACTCTCCAGAACGTGTCTTGGCGATCTTGGACGTTTTGCAGTCGAAGCTGATTAAGCGCGGTGTTTCCTTAAAGTCTCTGGATCTGGGCGATGGCGAACCGAAGGCTTCCGGTAAAATCTACCGTCTGGCTGGCACCTTGAAAGAGGGGCTTTCTACCGAAAATGCTAAGAAAATTTCTAAGCTAATTCGTGACGAGGGCCCAAAGAGCGTTAAAGCTAACATCCAGGGTGACTCAGTTCGGGTAGTTTCCAAGTCTCGCGATGATCTGCAAGAAGTTATCGCCCTGCTGAAGAAAGCTGACATCGACGCTGCCTTGCAGTTCACGAACTACCGCTGATAGGTTACTTTCAGTTCCATACACATTTTCGTTAACTCGTATCAAACTTCTGGTTTGATACGAGTTTTCGTTTTTCTCTCTAGGTGAGTTTTCGTTTTCCGCCCTCGAGATTCCCCCGCAGACGCCCCTCCCCCTCAATTCGCATACCAAACGCGTTTCCCGTGCGAAATAAGCCTGCCAACCCGTTCAATTCGCATACGAAACGCGTTTCCCGTGCGAAATGGGCCGCTCGCTCACATAACAAAAACGCGAGAAGCCAATAACTCCCCGCGTTTAAATGAAAACCAGCTAACGCTAATACCCCGCCAACTTCTCCAACTGTTCAATCCGCTTATCCATCGGAGGGTGCGTAGAGAACAATGAACGGAAAGCCCCGCGGAATGGGTTCGCAATCATCATGGCAGCCACATTAGAGCGCGCCGGAGTCTTCTGCAATGGGCTCTGCGCCACCCCCTGCTCAATCTTGCGCAAAGCAGAAGCCAGCGCCAATGGATCCTGAGTTAGCAAAGCCCCATCATGATCTGCATCCATTTCCCGCGTCCGAGAAATCCCCATCTGCAAAACAGTAGCCGCCAGCGGAGCCAAGAAAACCAGCGCCAACATCCCAAGAACGTTCATGCGCGACTGCTCGCGATTACCACCGTGCATCGCCCCAAAAGACAAAATCTGCGCCACAGCGGTAATCACACTCGCCATCCCAGCTGCCAAAGTAGAAGTCAAAATATCTCGGTTATAAACGTGCATCAACTCATGCCCCAGCACGCCGCGCATTTCGCGTTCATCCAGCAGATGAATAATCCCCTCAGTAACACATACCGCAGCATTCTTAGGATTACGCCCGGTCGCAAACGCATTCGGATTCATCGTTGGGGCAATATACAAACGCGGCATCGGCTGCCCGGCCCGCTGCGCCAGCTCCCCTACCATCTGGTAATACCAGGGGGCTTCCTCGGGACTCACCGGACGCGCATTCATCGCGCGCAGTGCCAACTTATCCGAGTTCCAGTAGGTGTAAAAGTTCATCCCCAGACCGAAAACTACCGACAGATAGAAGGGGGCGGCGCTACGCGTACCTAAGGAAATCAGCGCCCCAATCGAGACCACTAACCCCCACATTGCGGCAAAAAGCATTGCCGTTTTGAACGTGTTCTTTCCCATCGGATTCCTTTACAGATCTAGAAAACTCGATTCCTACTGCAAGCATAGCCCCTAGCGCGCAAACTTTCCTTACATAGGTTGGCAACGCGACTTTCGTAGGTGCGGTTTTCCTTACATATTTTCGAGGGCGGAGATACAACCCCCGCCCTCGAAAAACTATTTAATTGTCAGACTATTCGCCCGGCTGCCCAATCAAGTCAATGCCGGTAATATCTTCGCCGCGGGAAATCGCAGTCATTGCCTTACGGGAAGCAACCTTAATGCGTTCACGAGGACCGCGGCCGCCCTCTACTTCACCGTATTCTTCACCAAGCTTTTCTTCAAAAGCGTTCAGCAGTTCCCAACCTTCCCAGGTGGTGTAAGGCACGCCGCGTTCTTCCAGCAGGTGCACCATCGCTTCGTGGCCAACTGCATCGGTGGTAGCGTGCAGTTTGCCAGCCTGCGCGTCAGCAACCAAGTTAGCAATAGTTTCCTGAGCGTCGGACTTGGTGGAGCCAATCAGACCTACCGGACCGCGCTTAACCCAACCGGTTGCGTAAATACCGGTAAGTGGCTGTCCGTCCTCACCCAGTACGCGCCCACCCTCATTTGGGATCACGCCGCGCTTTTCGTCAAAAGGAATACCTTCAATCGGGGAAGAGAAGTAGCCGATGGCTCGGTAAACCGCCTGCACAGGGGTTTCTACGAACTGGCCGGTGCCTTCGACTGAGCCATCCCCTACCAGGCGAGTGCGTTCAGTCTTCAAAGCGCGCACGTTGCCGTTTTCGTCAGCCAAAATTTCCACTGGGGAGTGGAACATGTGAATGTGAATGCGACGACTTGCCGTGTGTTCTTCCTGCATCGCATAGTTCGTCAGGGCCTTCACAACCTGCTTAGTTTGGTTGGAAGCGGCAATCGCCTTTTCAGAGCCTTCGTCGAAGTCAAAATCTTCTTCGTAAACGATCACGTCAACATCTGGCTGGTGGCCAAGTTCACGTAATTCCAGCGGGGTGAACTTCACCTGAGCTGGGCCGCGGCGACCAAAGACGTGCACGTCAGTAACTGGGCTCTTGCGCAGGCCATCTGCCACGTTTTGAGGGATTTCAGTGACCAGCAGATCTTCTACGTGCTTAGCCAGCACGCGAGCAACATCCAACGCCACGTTTCCAACGCCCAGAACCGCGATTTCCTTTGCTTCCAAAGGCCATTCACGAGGGTAGTCTGGGTGTGCATCATACCAGGAAACGAAATCGGCAGCGCCGTAGCTTTGTGGCAGATCCACGCCGGGGATGTCCAGCGGAGCATCCTTGTCAGAGCCGGTAGCAAAGATAACTGCATCGTAGTGAGCGTGTAGGTCTTCTACGGTGATGTCAGTGCCGACGTTAACGTTACCGAGCAGACGAATATCGCCGCGCTGCAAGATTTTATAGAGGGCAACGATAATCTGCTTGATGCGTGGGTGGTCAGGGGCAACCCCGTAGCGGACCAGACCGTATGGTGCAGGAAGACGTTCGAATAAGTCGATGTCTACGTCCAGTTCGGATTTGGAAAGGATATCTGAAGCGTAAATACCTGCCGGGCCAGCGCCAATTACGGCTACTGAAAGTGGTCGCGTCTGGGTCACGTTTCCCCCATGTTGATTTTGCCGTGTTACACGGCTGGAACTATTTAGATCATCTTAAGTTTACGTAAAGTGCGTTTATTTTGCACCCTCCGCCCGTTATACCGGGTTTACTTGGGATGGAAGTTGTTTGCCAGTAGTTCAGCGAACATCATATCTGGAATCTCCGGATTGTTGAGTTTCGTGGGTGCAGCAATCGAAAAGAGTTTGACTTCGGTTCCTTTGTAAGCGAACTTTGGCTGGTCAACCTCAATGAAGTAAACGCTTGTTGGCACCATGAATACCGGCGAGTACGGGAAGTCTACGCGAATAGCTTTTTGCCCAGAGGCCGTTTCAAACCTCTCTGCCTTAATTTCTCCTTTGGCAACTTCTGGTTGCTTTTGGAAGTGCTCCCAGGCGGTTTCCAAGTCTTCACCGGTGGGAACTGGTTCGATAATGGCACTTAGCAGCATATCGTGGCGATCGCCGTCGTCTCCCAGTTGCACTATCAGGGTGCATTCGGTTTTTCCTTCAGGAACGTAGACGAACATTTCCCCCGGCATATCCAGCTCAAAGCAGCGATTTTCAACAAAGTATGGACTGATTTGGGTGTTTTCCGCGGCTTTATCCGTAGAAAGCTCTTGGATTTCAACGGTTTCTGTGCGGTTGTAGTCTGAGTTAGTTCCCATGTAGATTCCTGGGTTTCCAAAGAGAAAGACCGAAATCACCCAAACTACTTGGGCTAGCATCGAGATAATCCCGATGCCGGTGGCAACCAAGGCTCCCACGCAGGGCTTTCCTTGTTTTTTCGCGCTGACTGCCAGACCAATCACGGCCACTACCAGTCCGGTTGCCAGCAGGAAGAAGCTGGTGGCATTTGCGTAGCGCCAGATGATGTAGATTAGCGCTACAACGTAAAACACCATAGAAATTGCGGTGAGAATGATAGAGATAGGGTCTTTTTTAGACGCTGCCTTTACAGGTGCCGCTGTCATTGGATGAGGCGGGTAAGGGGCTTGCGGGTGTTGACCGATGTGGGGCGGATAGCCCGCGGGCTGGCCACTTTCAGGGGTATAGCCTACTGGCTGAGAGTGGCCGGTTTGGGGAGCTTGGCTTGCTTGCGAAGGGAAGCTCACTGGCTGGGATTGCCCGGTTTGCTGGGGGTATTCTTGCGGAGTTGTCATCGCCCTCAACTTCTTTCAAAACTTACGGTATTTCTAAGTCTACTTTGTAAGTTGTTAACTAGCTACAAAACGAAACCAGATTTCCCATAGTTCACTCCCCCGCGCACGGGAAACCGCTTTCGTATGCGAAATAAGCAGTAGGCGACCCCAAATTCGCACGGAAAAGCGCTTTCGTATGCGAAATGAGCAGTAGGCGACCTCAAATTCGCACGGGAAACCGCTTTCGTATGCGAAATGAGCAGTTGGCGGGCGCCCTCGGGAAAATATACGAGGGCGGCGCACCCAACTTCCCCCCTACAAAACACAAAAATAAGGGCGCCCCCGGAAACCAGGGACGCCCTTAAAAGAAATAAATCAGTTCATACGATCAACCATCAGCTGCGCCAAATCAATCAGCGCCTGCTTCGCAGTTGAATCCGGCAGCGGCTCTAAAGCAGCAACCGCGGAATCTGCCCACTCACGAGCAATCCGACGAGTCTCTTCAACCACTTCAGACGCTCCCAACCGCGCAACCACCGAAGCTAACCGCTCTGGATCAGTCAAATCCGAGTCAATGTCAGCCAACAGTTTCTGCCCATCCGCATCCAACTGCCCCGCAGATAAGCGTTCGCGCAAAAGCAGAATCGGCAGCGTAACTACGCCTTCAACCAGGTCAGTACCAGGAGTCTTACCCGAAACTGAACCATCGGAAGTTAGGTCAATAACGTCGTCCGCTAACTGGAATGCTACCCCGATGCGTTCTCCGTACAGGCCAACTGCTTCTGCCACCGCATCTGCAGCGCCGCCATGCCACGCGCCGAAAACCGCGGCCGTATTAATCAAAGAACCCGTCTTATCAGCAAGCACCTGAATATAGAACTCAACTGGATCCTCGTTGTTCTGCGGACCGAAGGTTTCGTTCAACTGCCCCAAGCAGAGTCGCTCGAAGGTACGCGCGTGGTAGTCAATGGTACGCTGCCCTAAAGCTGCAACCAGCCTTGAAGCGCGCGCGAAAAGCACATCTCCAGCCAAAATAGCGCGATTGTTCCCCCACTGATGCTGCGCTGCTGGAACGCCGCGACGCTGGGGAGCTGAATCCATAACATCGTCGTGGTACAACGTTGCCAAATGGGTCAGTTCTACTGCGGTTGCAGCGTCAATGACAGCCTGTGAAGCAGTGGCTTCGGGGCTACCCAGTTGGGCGCAAATCAGCGCCAGCATGGGACGCATCCGCTTCCCGCCTGCGCTGGATAAGTGGGAGGTTAGTTCGTCTACCAGTTGGCTTGAACCGGTCACTGACTGGTGGAGCAGGTCTTCAACCCGCTCCATGTCAGCGTTCAAAAGTTCTTCAAGAGTGCTTTCAGTCATTTTTCCATTAACTCTATGGGAGCAGTACTACTACGTTACCAAGTAGTTCCAAGATTGGACCAGGGAAAATGCCCAAAACTACAGTGAACAAAGCTGCCAGCATGATGGCAACGAAGCTGTAGCCTTCAGAGCGGATTGCCACGGTGTTCTCAGTTGGTTCGGTGAGGAACATGAGCACCACAAGGCGGAAGTAGTAGTAGGCAGTCACTGCGGAACACGCCAATGCCAGGGCAACGAGCCATACCTGACCGCCCTCGATACCAGAAGCGAATACCACGAACTTACCGATGAACCCGCCGGTCAGTGGGATGCCGGCGAAGGATAGCAGGAAGATCAGGAAAGCCGTAGCTAGGGCCGGCGACTTGCGTCCCAACCCTGCCCAGCGTTCAATCGCAGTGGCTTCACCAGTAACGTTTCCACCGGCATCTACCGAGCGCACCAGGGTGACAACCCCAAACGCACCCACAGTTGCGATGCCGTAGGTAAGCAGGTAGAACATGATGGAACCGGCAGAAGAAGCGGTAACTGCGAAGAGACCAATCATTACGAAGCCAGCGTGCGCGATGGACGAGTATGCCAGCAGGCGCTTCACATCGGTTTGTACTAAACCAACAAAGGTACCGACCAGCAGGGTGAGCACTACAACGCCGACCAAAACTGGGCTGAGATCCCATTCCATGGGGGCCACGATGGTCAGGTAGAGGCGGATCATTGCGCCGAATGCGGCCACCTTAACTGCTGCTGCCATGTAGCCGGTAATTGGCGTAGGAGCGCCCTGGTACACGTCTGGAGTCCAAGCGTGGAAAGGTGCGGCACCGATCTTAAACAGCAAACCGATGAGCATTAGCAGGCCACCGATTAAGCCGAATACCAGCATTGGAGATTGTGGCAGGGCGCGGGCGATTGCCGACAGTTGCAACGAAGCAGTTGCGCCGTAGAGGAACGCTCCACCCATCAGCAAGAAAGCGGATGCGAAGGCGCCCAGCACAAAGTACTTCAGGGCAGCTTCTTGGGAAAGCTGGCGGCGACGGCGGGCAGTTGCGACCATCACGTACAGTGGCAACGACATTACTTCGAGGGCGATGAAGAGAGCTACCAGAGTGTTGGCAGCTGGGAATACCATCATGCCACCCAAGCTAAAGAGCATCAGCGTGAAAATTTCAGTGCGCTGGTAACCCTTTTCGATGGAGAGGTCTTCATCTGCGGAACCGGGACGATCTGCTGGCTGAGCAGCGAAAGCACCATCACCCATTTCCGTACGGTCTGCGACTACTAGGACTGCCAAGAGGGCAATGAAAAGCAGAATCGTCTGTGCGGTTAGCGTGAGTGGATCTTCGATGTATTCAATCGTCGAAGTGGGGGCGGTGAATACTTCAGTGATGCGGAAAGAAACCGCGAAGATAGCACCGATAATCGTTACTAAAGCCAGAACTAGTTGCACCAGTCGGCGAGCTTTAGCTGGAACGAATGCTTCTACTAGGACGGAAACTACTGCGCCCGCAAAGACGATCAGGATTGGCAGCAGGGAGATCCAAGGAATTTCTGGAGTCTGTAGCTGTGCGAGTGGAACGAGGAAGTTCACTTTGAGTTCCCTTCAGTCTGAGCTTTTTCAATGGGAGCGCTGTGGAAGATTTCTACCGAGGTGTCAGAAACCGGGGTCAGTGCTGAAACTAGCGGAGCTGACCAGATACCCAGTACCACCATGGCTACTAGCAGAGGCGCTACGGTGACCTTTTCGCGAACGTTAAGGTCGGTGAACTGGCTGGTCTTTTCAGGTACTGGACCGGTAAAGATCTTCTGGTATGGAACCAGTAGGTAGAGAGCTGCTAGAACTACGCCGAAGACGGCAACTACAGCTGCAGCTGGCAGCATCTTCCAGGTGCCGATTAGTACAAGGTATTCAGGTACGAATCCGGAAAGACCTGGGAGAGCCACCGAAGCCAGGCCAGCAACCAGCCAGGTGCCTGCCAGAACTGGGGTGACGCGTTGCATGCCACGGTAGTCGGCGATTGCTCGGGAGCCGGTTTGCTGGGTTAGGTAACCAGAAATCAGGAACATCGCAGCGATAGAAACGCCGTGAGCAACCATGTAGAACATTGCGCCGGTCATTGCGATTGCAGAGCCCACGTAAATACCCAACACCATGAAACCGAAGTGAGAGACAGAGGTGAAGGATACCAGGCGCATCAGATCGCTTTGGCCAATGGCGGCAAAACCACCGTAGATGATAGAGACTAGTGCCAGGGCGATGATTACCGGGGCGGCGTATGCTGAAGCGTTCGGGAATAGCGGCAGGCAGAGTGCAATCATACCGTAGGTGCCGATCTTATCGAGGACGCCTACCAGCAGTACGGAAGTTCCCGGACGAGCGGCAGCTGCCGTATCTGGAAGCCAGGTGTGTAGTGGAACCATCGGAGCTTTAATCGCAAAGGCGATGAAGAAGGTAATGAAGATTCCCAGTTCTACGTTGAAAGGCAGTTGGTTCTGAGCCAGGGTTTCCAACAGGAAGGCACCGGCAGCGCGCCCCGAGTAGACGAACAGGGTGATAACGCCTGCGAGCATTACCAGACCGCCGGCCAACGAGTACAGCAGGAACTTAACTGCGGCTGCCTTTGCGTTACCCACTCCGTAACGTCCGATCATGAAGTAGAGCGGAATCAGCATTGCTTCGAATGCGAAGTAAAATACTGCGACGTCGCGGGCAGCGAAGATCAGCACCATGAAAGCTTCCAAGAGCAGAATCAGGGCGGCGTAACGTCCTGCTTCTACAGTTGGGTTAGCGCTCCGCTGGTCTTCGTTCCAGGCTGCAACCAGCACGATTGGAACTAATGCCAAAGCCAGGATAATCATAACCAGGGAAAGCTGGGTAACACCCAGTGCCCAGCTGATTCCCAGCTGTGGAATCCAGCTGTAGGTTTCTGTCAGTTGGTAGGTTGCCTTAGCACCCCAGTTAATTTGGGTGGCGGCAAAGAGGACCAGGAGCAGTTCTACCAGGGAAACTGCCACGGCCACGTAGCGACCTGCTTTTTGCAGTGGCTTTACTGCCAAGATGAGCACGCCAGCCAAGGCTGGGAGCGCAACTAGGATGGATAGCACTGGGAAAGTGCTTGAAATAGTTTCGAACATTTCTTTCTCTCCTTGGTGCTTAGAACTGGAAAGCCAGAACTGCGAGTAGGGCGGCTACGACACCTGCCAGGATGTAGCCGGCGTAGCCACGCACGTAGCCAGTCTGCGTGCGACTTACCGTGGCGCCCAACTTAGTTGAGAGCTTAGCCAGACCGTGTACTGCACCGTCTACCGCGTACTTGTCGGCGGCTACTACCCCACGCATAACTGCGTTGGTAGGGGTAACGAAGAGCGCGTCGTTGATCTGATCTTGGTACAGGTCGTTGCGAGCTGCGTGTACCAAACCGTTGCCAGCTGGCACTGCTACTGAGACTTCGTCTACGTGGTAGAGCTTGTAGGCCAGGCCGGCACCGATGATGATGACGGCGAAGGTGAGGATCTGGATAGCCAAGATTGGGATTACTGGCTCGTGGTGTTCTGCGTGTCCAAAGACGGGGAACAGCCAGTTGACGAAGTTGTTGTTCCAAGAAAGGACGATACCCATTGCAGAGGCTCCTACCGCCAGGATGATCATTGGGATGGTCATCAGTGGGGAGCTTTCGTGTGGGTGGAACTCATCTTCGGTCCAACGCTGCTTGCCGTGGAAGGTCATGAAGAACAGGCGGGACATGTAGAAGGCGGTGATACCAGCGCCTACCAGCGCTACCAGACCGAATACCCAGCCAGCCCAAATGGCTTCTTGATTGCCGAAGTGGTTGGCGGTGAAAGCGTGTTCGATCAGCAGGTCCTTTGAGTAGTAGCCTGCGAATGGTGGCACGCCCAAGATTGCCAGCCAGCCGGCGGCGAAGGTGATCCAGGTGATGCGCATTGCCTTATTCAAGGCACCGAACTTGCGCATATTTACTTCGTCGTTCATGCCGTGCATAACTGAGCCTGCTCCCAAGAACATAAGGGCCTTGAAGAACCCGTGGGTGAACAGGTGGAAGATGGCGAATGCCCAACCGATTGGCCCCAACCCGGCACCGAGCATCATGTAGCCAATTTGGCTCATGGTGGAAGCTGCTAGGACCTTCTTCATGTCGTCCTTGGCGGTACCAACAATAGCGCCGAAGAGCAGGGTGATTGCGCCAATGACGGCTACGGCAGTTGCGGCGATTGGAGCTTCCAGGTAGATTCCGCCAGAGCGTACTACCAGGTAGACGCCGGCGGTAACCATGGTAGCTGCGTGAATCAGCGCGGATACTGGGGTTGGGCCCGCCATTGCGTCGCCTAGCCAGGCTTGCAGCGGGAACTGAGCGGACTTACCACAGGCTGCTACCAGCAGGAACAGGCCGATCAGAGTTGCAATTTCAGTACCACCGCGTGGGGCAGCTTCTGCAACCGCGGTGAAGTCAACGCTGCCGTATCCGGCAAACATCGTCATCATGGCTAGCAGCAGACCCATGTCGCCGACACGGTTCATGACGAAGGCTTTCTTAGCGGCCGAGGCGTAGTCAGGAACGTAGTTCCAGAAGCCGATCAGCAGGTAGGAGGCTAAGCCTACGCCTTCCCAACCCATGAATAGTACTGCGTAAGAGTTACCCAGTACCAGGGTGAGCATGGCGGCGATGAAGAGGTTTAGGTAGGCGAAGAACCGGCGACGGTCCTTGTCATGTTCCATGTACGCAACTGCGTAAACGTGGATTAAGGAACCTACGAAGGTTACCAGCATTACGAAAGTTAGTGACAGTGGGTCTAAGAGCAGCCCAAAGTCAACGCTGAACTCACCTGCTGGGATCCAGCTGAAGAGGTGGAGGTTCAAGCGAGAGGATTCGTAGCTTTCTGCGAAGATTTGTAGGAAAATCGCGAAGCCCAGGCCGAAGGAGAACCAGGAGGCGATTACCGCTACCCAGTGTCCCCAGCGGTCGGATACGCGTCCGGCGATCAGTAGGCCAAGTGAGACTACCAGTGGGACGGCAATCATCAGCCAGGCGTAGGTGGCGATTCCCGTTGCGGGAATTACCGGTGCCGGGTCAGCGGGGCTGAGAGGAAGGTGCATTAGTTGAGTCATATTTGCTTCCTCAGTTCTTCAGTAGGTTCGATTCATCGACGGAGGTAGTCCGTCGTGAGCGGAAGATGGTTACAACGATTGCCAGGCCAACTACTACTTCAGCGGCGGCAACGACCATGACGAAGAAGGCCATGACTTGTCCGTTGAAGTCGCTGAACATGCGAGCGAAGGTTACGAACACCAAGTTGGTGGCATTCAGCATTAGTTCAACGCCCATCAATGAGATGACTGCTGAGCGTCGCACCAGCACGGTGGCAGCGCCGATAGAAAATAGCGCTAGTGCTAGGAATAGGTAAAAGTAGAGGCTCATCAGTTCTGTTCCTCGCCTTCAGCATCGTTCTTTGCAGGGGTGGGTTCTTCATGCTGCACCAGTCCGGTTTCAGCGGCGTGACCGCCCATACCCCAAGCTTGAGATTGTCCGACCCGGGCCACAGATGCCTGGCCGTGAATAGCGTTTTCGTTGTCGCCTTGCTGTGCGCGACGCAGGTCGGTAGCCAGTTTTGGATCAAGGTTGCCGATGGAACGGTCCAAACCGCGAACGCGCAGTACACGTGGGATGGATTCGTTTACGACTTCCAAGGTTTCACCAGAGAGTGCACCCACGTCTACGGAAGTTGACTGGGCGTACACGCCCGGAGCAGTCATCTGACCCACGTGGCGGCCGCGGGCAGCGTAAGCTGCCATCTTGGCTTCCACCACGGTGCGTTGCGTGTGACGCTTGGTGAGGCGGTCTGCGTTGGTGAGCAAAACTGCGCCGACTACGGCCACGATCAGCAGCATGCCGGATAGTTCCATTGAGAACCAGTAGTTTCCGAAGATGGTACCGGCCAGTTCTTCTACCGGAGCATCTGAGAATGGTTCGCCCTTGAATTCGCCAGAAGCTGGCATTTTCGAAAGGGCTACTGGCACGGCAAGCCCCAGGAAGAGGACACCGGCGATTGCTACTGCGATGAAGATGTTGGAACGGTTCTGCGTCTGGTATTCGTCAGAGGCATGCAAACCGATCATCATCAGCACGAAGAGGAAGAGCATCATGATTGCGCCGGTGTAAACCACGATTTGGACGATGCCCATGAAAGGAGCTGCGTGCATCAGGTAGAGGATGGCCAGACCAACCATGACTACCACCATTGAGATTGCGGCGTAGGCTGCCTTCTTTAGGAAGAGTACGCCCAGGGCGCCGGCAATCATTACGAGGGCGACCACGGTGAAGAGGATGGCTTCTCCCCAGCCGGACATTTGTGGCGTGTTCTCAAGAAACGCTGGCATCATTTGACTGACTCCTGTTGCGCTAATACTACGGCTTTAGCGGCGCGCGCTAAGGTAGGGTCTTCCGGACGGTGTTCGCGTACCCAGTCTACCTGGGCTTGGGTTGGTCCAGTCACTGCCCCGCGGTAGTAGTCACCATCGGTGAGGCCTTCTACCATTGGGTGCGGTGCCGCCAACATGCCGTCTTCAAGTGGCGCCAGAATCTGGTGCTTTTCGTAGATCAAATCGGCACGCTTGTAGTCTGCCAGTTCGAAGTCGGTAGACATGGTGAGCGCGCGAGTTGGGCAAGCTTCCATACACAGACCACAGAAAACGCAGCGCAGGTAGTTCACCTGGTAGACGCGGCCGTAGCGTTCGCCGGGCGCGTACTGGGCTTCTGGGGTGTTGTTAGCTGCTTCAACCAAGATGGCGTCTGCGGGACAAGCCCAGGCGCATAGTTCACAGCCAATGCACTTTTCCAGACCGTCCGCGTAGCGGTTCAGCTGGTGGCGGCCGTGGAAGCGTGGCATTACATAGGGACCCTCGAAGGGATACTGTTCAGTTACCGTAGGGCGGAAGAATGAGGTAATGGTTACCCCATAGCCTGCGATAGGGGCGAAGAGTTCCCCCAGGAATCCCTTTGGATCGTGCTCATATAGCATTTCGTCTTCTGGGCGGCGCTCAGTCATTGTCGCCCTCCTTTTCAGCAACTGCAGTTACGGAAGCGGTTTCTTTTTCTCCCGCGGATGCGCGGACGCGGCCGGCGCGGGGAGAAACAGGTAGAGTCTGTCCCGGTAGTGGCGGTACTGGGTAGCCGCCTGCGAAAGCGTCGAACTCACCGGTTTGGGTGGTTTCTGCGGTTTCGCCCTTATCCCCTGCCAGGAAGGAAACTGCCAGCATGATTACCAGCAGACCGAAAACGCCTGCTAGGAAGTAGTTGTTCCAGTCAGAGAGCCAGTTGTTTACGGCGCGCATGACGGCGACGATTACCAACCAGACCAAAGAGACTGGGATGAGGATCTTCCAGCCCAAGGCCATGAACTGATCGTAGCGGAAACGCAGCAAGGTACCGCGGGTCCAGACCATGAAGAAGAATACGGCCCAGAGTTTCAAAACGAACCAGACGAATGGAAGTCCGTAGGCGTTGAAATCGAACCAAGGAACGTATGAGAGGAAGAAGGGGGCATGCCAGCCGCCAAGGAAGACGGTGGTGGCAACTGCCGAAACGTTGAACATGTTGATGTATTCGCCCAGGAAGTACCAGGCGAACTTCATCGACGAATATTCGGTCATGTGACCGGCCACAATTTCACCTTCTGCTTCTGGAAGGTCAAATGGCAGACGGTTAACTTCACCGATCATCGAAATGATGTAAACGATGAAAGCAGGGGCCAGGGCGAATGCCCACCAAACGCGGTCTTGGGAAGCCACGATTTGGGAGGTGGACATCGAGCCCGCCACGATGAAGACCGAAACTAGGGACATGGACATCGCTAGTTCGTAAGAAATCACCTGCGCGGCAGAACGAACTGAACCCAGCAGAGGTAGGGTGGATTGGGCAGACCAACCGCCCAGGACGATGCCGTACAGACCCAGCGAGGCGATTGCCAGAATGTAGAGGATTGCCACTGGCATATCGGTTAGCTGTAGCGGGGTGTTGTAGCCCAAAATGTTGGTGTTTGGACCAAATGGGATTACTGCGAACACCATGAAGGCGCTGAAAGCAGAGATGATCGGAGCGATGAAGTAGATGAACTTATCTGCTTTATCAGTCCAAATATCTTCTTTGAACAGCAGCTTTACCGCGTCAGCGAAGGCTTGGAAAAGACCTAATGGGCCAGCTACGTTCGGGCCGGGACGAGTTTGCATACGTGCCAGACCACGGCGTTCAACCCACAGTGCCAAAACCACGGAGGTGATCAAGAAGACCACGATGAATACAGCCTTGATCAGGGTAATCCACCAGGTATCTTGGCTGAAGTCTGCGGGCTGCGTAGTTGGGGGTGCGAAAGGCACGGTTACAGCCAATAGTTGAGAACTCATCGAGTCACCTCCGAGCTAGCTGCGATGTTTACTACAGAGCCGTTCTTAGCTCCCAAAGTTACGTTTACAAAAGATCCGGCAGAGCACTGTGGCAACCACACTACTCCGGCAGGTAAATCAGCGATTACCAGCGGCAGTTGAATAGCTCCCTTTTCAGTGGAGACTTCCAGCAGAGCGCCCTCGGAAATTCCCAGGGAGGCAGCGGTTTCTGCTGCCAAACGGGCAACCGGCTTGCGGGCGGTGCCAGCTAGTTCCGGAGCACCTGCTTGTAACAGGCCGGCGTCGAGCATTGGCTTGTGAGTTGCCAAGATTGCCTGGCCGTTAGCCACTGCCGGTACAGCTTCGGCTGCTACAGCAGGTTTTTCGGTGCGTGCGCCGCGGTAGCCCATCAGCTGGTTGATTTCTGCGTGGGTAGTCTTCAAAGTTTCCAGGCCCAGCTGGTGGCCGAGCTCGATTGCCAGACGGTTGAGCACGTCGCGGTCGGTGAGAGAACGGCTGGCCAGGGCCTGTCCGAATGGACGCAGGCGGCCTTCCCAGTTAATGAAGGTACCGTTCTTTTCCGCAGCTGGTGCGACTGGAAGAACTACGTCTGCCAGCTCGGTAACGACCGTGCGGTTGACTTCCAAAGCCAACACGAACTGAGCGTTTTCCAAAGCGGTGACGAACTCTACTGGGTTTGGCATATCGCGGTGGTCAACGCCACCGGTAATCACTGCGTCGTATGATTCGGCAGCTGCCTTAGCCACGATGTTCTTCGTGCAATGGGCATGTGCTTCAGGCAGGGTGGCTCCCCAAATCGCTTCTACTTCGGCGCGCGCAGCAGCATCTGCAACTGGGCGTCCGAAAGGTAGGAGGAGTGGGTTCAGACCTGCGTCAAGCCCACCACGTTCGCCGGCGCGACGTGGAATCCAAGCTAAACGGGCGCCGGTGCGGGTAGCTAGTTCAGCCACTGCCGTGTAGAGACCCGGGGTTTCCACTGCGCGTTCACCTACAAGGATCAGACCGCTGGCAAGTTCTTCAGCCAAAGTGCCATCAATAGCTGCCAGCACGGCTGGTTCGTTACCAGGAACAGCGCGAAGTAGCTCTGCAGAGAGCTTACGCGTGGAGTTAGTGGTGAATGGCGCAACTACGCTGACCTTTACCTTGCCAGCGTTTACACCCTTGCGGAGGCGTAGGAAGACGGAGCCGATTTCGTCTTCTGCTTCCAAGCCAACTAGCAGAACGCGACCGGCGTTTTCCAACTGTTGGTAGGTTACATCTAAGCCCTTACCAGCAACGTAGGCGCCGAGGAACTTCGATTCTTCACCGGAAGTGGTGCGGACACGCTGGTCGATCTGGTTGGTGCCCAGCACAACGCGTGCGAACTTAGACCAGGCGTAGGCATCTTCAACGGTCAGGCGACCACCCGGAAGCAGTACTGAGCGACCGGATTCTTGTGCCTTAGCCAAGCCAGCTGCAGCTACCTGCAGCGCTTCGGACCAGGAGGTTTCCACCAGTTCGCCGTCTTTACGTACCAGTGGCTTCTGAAGGCGGTTGCTGGTAGTTGCCCACTGGTAGGCGAAGCGATCCTTGTCTGTAATCCACTCTTCGTTTACCTTGGCGTCTTCCCCAGCCAGGCGACGGACTACTTCACCGCGGCGAATGTCCACGCGAATGGCAGAACCGGAAGCGTCGTGTTCGGTAACTGAAGGGGTTGAGACCAGGTCGAAGGGGCGGCCGCGGAAGCGGTAGGAGGCTGCGGTCAGGGCGCCTACTGGACAGATCTGGATGGTGTTTCCAGAGAAGTAGGAGGCGAAGGGGCGACCGGTTTCATCTAGTTCGGCGTCACCGGTAGGACCGGCAGTTAGAGAACCTGCTACGCCCGGCTTACCGTATGGTCCGGCGCAGCCTTCGGCTGGGGTCAGGTCGTGACCGGTTGGGTTCAGGTCGGCATTGTAGAAGCCCAGTACCTGGGTATCGAAGGTGCCGATCTGTTCGCCCATGAAGTAGTGGTGGTCAGTTGGGGCCGTACCGGCGCCGCGTCCTTGCAGATCAATGAAGGCATCGCCGGCGATTTCCTTTGAGAAACGTACACAACGCTGACAGAGGATGCAGCGTTCGCGGTCCAGCATGATCTGGGTTGAGAGTTTAATTGGCTTAGCGAAAGTGCGCTTTGCGTCTACGAAGCGGCTCTTTTCGCGGCCTTCGCTCATGGCTTGGTTCTGGAGTGGGCATTCGCCACCCTTGTCACAAATTGGACAGTCAAGTGGGTGGTTGATGAGCAGGAACTCCATGATGCCCTTCTGTGCCTTTTCGGCTACTTCAGAAGTGCGTTGAGTCTTAACTTCCATGCCTTCCATGACGGTCATGGTGCAGGAAGTCTGTGGCTTTGGCATGGGGCGAACTACGCCTTCACGGTCTGGCATGGCCACTTCGACTAGACACTGACGGCAAGCGCCAACTGGCTTTAGCAGTGGGTGGTCGCAGAAACGTGGGATGCGGATGCCCACGGTTTCGGCGGCACGGATGATTAGCGTGCCCGCAGGGACGCTAACGGGGGTGCCGTCGATGGTTAGATTAACCATGTTTGGGGTGCTCATCGAGTACCTCCCTGATTAGCAGCAGAAGTGGAAAATACAGCAGATGCTTCGTAAGGGAATAGTTCCCGAGCTGGGCGGGTTAGTCCGGCTTCGAACTCTTCGCGGAACTTGGCAATTGCACTGCGAACTGGGGTTGCCGCCGCATCACCGAGGGCGCAGAAGGAACGTCCGGCAATGTTGCCAGCAATTTCGTCCAACAGGTCGATGTCTCCGGGCAGGCCGCGTCCAGCTTCTAGGCGAAGCATGATTTGCTTCATCCAGTAGGTGCCTTCACGGCAAGGAGTACATTTACCGCAAGATTCGTGCTGGTAGAACTCAGTCCAGCGGGTAACTACGCGAACTACGGAAGTAGTTTCGTCGAAGACCTGCAGCGCACGGGTAGCCAGCATGGAACCGGCGGCGCCTACAGATTCGTAGTCAAGTGGAACGTCTAGCTCTGCTTCGGTGAAGATCGGGGTGGAAGAACCACCTGGGGTCCAGAACTTCAGTTTGTGTCCGTCGCGGATACCACCGGCCATTTCGATTAGTTCGCGCATGGTGATACCGAAAGGTGCTTCGAACTGGCCCGGGTTGTTTACGTGTCCGGAAACTGAGAAGAAGCCGTGTCCAGTGGACTTTTCGGTTCCCATTGCGGTGAACCAGCCTTCTGGGTTGGCGAAGATACCGGGTACCTGGGAGACGGATTCAACGTTGTTGACCACCGTAGGGCGGGCGTATAGGCCTGCAACTGCGGGGAATGGTGGCTTCAGACGTGGGTGTCCGCGGCGGCCTTCCAAGGAGTCCAGCAGAGCGGTTTCTTCACCACAGATGTAGGCGCCAGCGCCGGCGTGGGCGGTGATACGCAGGTTGAAATCGCCGTTGGGTCCCAGACCTTGGCCGATTAGGCCGGCTTCTTCAGCTTCGCGTACGGCTGCCAAGAGGCGGCGGTAGACGTGCGCTACTTCTCCGCGAAGGTAGATGAAGGCGTGTTCACAGCGGATTGCTCGGGAAGTAATTGCCATCCCTTCAATTAGTGCGTGTGGGTTTGCCATCAGCAGTGGGATGTCTTTACAGGTGCCGGGTTCGGATTCGTCGGCATTTACTACCAGGTAACGTGGCTTGCCGTCGTCTGGAGGTAGGAAGGACCACTTTAACCCGGTGGGGAAGCCTGCGCCGCCACGGCCGCGTAGCCCAGAGGCTTTCACGGCTTCGGTGATTTCGGCAGGTGCCATGGTGAGGGCTTTTTCTAGGCCCTTGTAGCCGCCGCGGGCGCGGTAGGATTCCAAGGTCCAAGAGCGGCCTTCATCCCAGCCTTTAGAAAGGATTGGGGTGAGGGTGCCTGGTTTAGTGAAGGTTACTGCACTCATCAGTTCTGCCCTTCCTGTACTTCATTTGCCACGCCGGTAGCAACTGGGGCGGTCCAGCCCTTTTCTTGGGCGATCTTTAGACCGCGCAATGAGGCTTCGCCTGCACCGGGGCCTTCGTTTACCAGACCGTCTTCGAAACCTGCCAGCAGGTGGGAGATTTCTTTGAAGGTGCGAATCTGGTTGGGGCCACGGGTAGGGGCTACGGGGCGTCCGGCGATTAGGTTATCTACCAGTGCGATCGCGGATTCTGGGGTTTGGTTATCGAAGAATTCCCAGTTGACCATGACTACTGGGGCGTAGTCGCAGGCGGCGTTACATTCCAGGCGTTCCAGGGTGATTTTGCCGTCTGCGGTGGTTTCGTCGTGACCTACCTGCAGGTGTCCTTCGACGGCTTCCCAGATTTGGTCGCCGCCCATGACTGCACACAGTGAGTTGGTGCAGACACCGACGTTGTAGTCGCCGTTTGGATGGCGCTTGTACTGGGAGTAGAAGGTTGCCACGGCAGAGACTTCTGGGCGGGTAAGGCCCAGGACGTCTGCGCAGAGGGCAATGCCGTCAGCTGATACGTAGCCGTCTTCTGACTGCACCAGGTGCAGCATTGGCAAGAGGGCGGAACGTTCGTGTCCCTGTGGGTAACGAGCTACGATTTGTGCGGCTTGTTCCCGTAGGCGGGTTTCAACTTCTGCACTGTACATTAGCGGTCAACACCTCCCAGAACTGGGTCGATAGAAGCTAGGGATACTACCACGTCTGCCAACTGTCCACCTTCGGTCATCATGGCGAAGGACTGCAGGTTAGAGAAGGATGGGTCGCGGAAGTGAACCCGGTAGGGGCGGGTACCACCTTCGGATACTGCGTGGCAGCCGATGATGCCCTTTGCGTGTTCAACGGTTTCGTATACCTGTCCGGCAGGAACTTTGAAGCCTTCGGTTACTAGCTTGAAGTGGTGGATCAAAGATTCCATGGAGTTGCCCATGATTTCGCGGATGTGTTCGAAGGAGTTACCTTGACCGTCAGCGGATACGGACAGCTGGGCTGGCCATTTGATTGCTGGGTCCTGAACCATTACTGGTTCCCCTTCAGTTTCATCTAGGTGGGCCAGACACTGGTTAATGATGCGCAGGGACTGGTAGCATTCGTCGAAGCGAACTTGGACACGGTTGTAGGCGTCAGACTGGTCGCGTACGGGAACGTCGAATTCCAGCTGGTCGTAGCCCCAGTATGGCTGGGTTTTACGCAGGTCCAGTGGCAGGCCAGCGGCACGCAAGCAAGGACCGGTCATCCCCAGGGCCATCATTGAAGCCAGGGACATGTAACCGACGTTTACGTGGCGCAGCTTGAAGATGGGGTTTTCCTGGGTGAGGTCTTGTAGCTCGCCGATACCCTTGCGAATCTTTGGTAGCAGTTCGCGGATGTACGCGGTGGTGCCTTCTGGGATGTCTTGGGCAACGCCACCTGGACGCATGTACGCGTGGTTCATGCGCAGACCGGTGATGCGTTCCAGAATACGAAGGATTTCTTCGCGTTCACGGAAGGCGATGGTCATCATGGTGGTTGCACCCAGTTCGTTACCGCCAGAGCCGATTGCCACCAGGTGGGAGGCGATGCGGTTGAGTTCCATGAGCAGGATACGAATCCAGTTGGCGCGCTGTGGAACTTGGTCGGTGATGTTCAGTAGTTTTTCTACTGCTTTCACGTAGACGGCTTCGTTGAACAGAGGGGCTACGTAGTCCATGCGGGTACAGAAGGTAACGCCCTGAGTCCAGGTGCGGTATTCCATATTCTTTTCGATACCCGTGTGGAGGTAGCCGGTGTTCAGGCGGGATTCACGGACGGTTTCGCCGTCAATTTCAAGAATCACGCGGAGCACGCCGTGGGTGGATGGGTGAACTGGTCCCAGGTTGAGGACGATACGTTCGTTGTTGAGCTTTTCAATTTCAGAGATGACGTCTTCCCAGTCCCCGCCCATGGCTAGGACTTCGGGTAGCTCATCTACATCCAGCGCAGATGCGGTTGCGCGGAATTCTGGAGTTTCGCTAAGCATTAGTTGTACGACCTCCGGGTGTCTGGTGGTGGCACGGTAGCGCCCTTGTATTCAACTGGGATACCGCCCAGTGGGTAGTCTTTACGCTGTGGGTGACCTACCCAGTCATCTGGCATGGCGGTGCGAGTTAGGCCTGGGTGTCCGGTGAAGACGATGCCCATGAGGTCCCAGGTTTCGCGTTCGTGCCAGTCGTTGCCGGGGTAGATGGAAACGACGGATGGGATGCGGCAGTCGGCATCTGGGCAGGTAACTTCCAAACGCAGGTTGCGGTTGTGAGTTACTGACATCAGTGCGTAGACTGCGTGCAGTTCACGGCCGAGGTCGCCCGGATAGTGTACTCCGGAGACGCCTAAGCACAGTTCAAAGCGCAGATCTTGGTCATCGCGCAACCACTGGCAGACCTGTACTAGGTGGTCGCGGTTGATGAAGATGGTGAGTTCATCGCGGTCTACTACGACGCGTTCGATTACGTCTTTAACGGCGATGCCTTCGGCGGTGATTAGTTCTTCAAGAATATCGACTACCGAGTCGAACCAGCCGCCGTAGGGGCGGGCAGATTCGCCGGGAAGCACGATTTCGCGGGTCAGACCGCCAAAGCCGGTGGTGTCACCTGAACCGGTTACGCCCCACATGCCGCGGCGTACGCCGACGACTTCACCTTCTGGGGCGCTGCGTTCAACTGGCTGTGCCAGTCCTTCGTTGGTGGGGACGATTTCACTCATGCTAGGAGTCCCTTCATCTGCGAGGTGGGGGTTGCTGCCAGGGCAGCTTCTTCAGCGCGGCGTGCGATTTCGGCGCGGTGAGCACCGATAGGTTCCTTGCCGATCTGTTCACGCAGAACCAAAATCGAGTTGATGAGGGCTTCTGGCCGAGGCGGGCAGCCGGGAAGGTATACGTCAACTGGAATAATGTGGTCTGCCCCCTGTACCAGGGCGTAATTGTTGAACATGCCGCCGGATGAGGCGCAGGCGCCCATGGCGATTACCCATTTGGGTTCTGGCATGGAGTCGTAGACACGACGTACGATTGGGGCCATCTTGTGGGACATGCGGCCGGCGATGATCATCAGGTCGGCGTGACGTGGGGAGGCGCGGAAAACTTCCAGGCCGAAACGTGCCATGTCGAAACGTGGGGTACCTGCGGACATCATTTCGATGGAGCAGCAGGCCAAGCCCATAGTTACTGGCCACTGGGAGTGCTTGCGAGCCAGGTCCAGCACTGCCTCAATGGAAGTCAGCGCAATACCTGATGGCAAGCTTTCTTCAATACCCATTTATCTATTCTCCTCTCAGTCCCATTCCAGGCCGCCACGACGCCATTCGTAGACGAATGGAACGGTGACGAGGCCGATGAAGGTGAGCATGGCAGCCAGTCCGAACAACCCGAGGTGGTCGAATGCAACCGCCCATGGGTAGAGGAACACGACTTCAATATCGAACACAATGAAAGCCATGGCTACCAGGTAGTACTTAACTGGGAAACGGCCCATTTCAGCGTCTGCGTGAATCGGGTCAACACCACATTCGTAGTTACTGTACTTAACGGTGTTTTGCTTGGTGGGACCAAGGATTGCTGACAGAGCCAGACCGCCCAGCGCGACCACGAAAGCGACTGCTCCCATGATCAGCAACGGGAAATATGGATTACTCATTGTGTTTCCGCCTTTATTTCTTCTATTTGTTTTCTACGTTGGTAGAGTCTGTCTTAAACTTTCGGGACGATCCGAGAGAGAGTGTTAATGACGTAGTCATCGATGTCTCCCCCTTTTCGTTCGAAGGAATCTGACAAAAGCTTGTGTACCAGCTTCATTAAGCGTGGCCGGGGCAGACCGTATTTGGTGCAGATCTGCATAATTTTGGGATTTTCAATCAGGCGTACAAAGACGCGTCCCAGCTGGTAGTAACCGCCCCAGTCAGCTTGCAAGGCTTCGGTGTAGCGTTGCATTGCCAGGTCGAATCCGGCGTCTGACTGACGTGAGAGTGCTGAAACCATGGCTTCAGCGGCGTAGCGTCCGGCGCGCATTGCGGGAGCAATACCTTCACCGTCGAAGGGGGATACCATGCCGCCAGCGTCACCGACGATTACTAAGCCGTTTGCATAGTGTGGTTTGCGGTTGAAGGACATTGGCAGGGCGGCTGAGCGCAGCGGCCCGAGCTGGGTTTCTTCGGTCATCTCCCATTCTGGTGGGAGGTTCGCAATCCAGGTTTTAAAGATTTCTTTGTAGGGTAAGGTGGTAGCTTTGGCAGTTGAGGAAACTGAACCTAAACCTACGTTTACGATGCCGTCACCCAGGGGGAAGACCCAACCGTAGCCGGGAAGCAGGTCGGACTCGCCAGGTTTGCCACTCCACAGTTCCAGGTGAGAGTCCATCCATTCATCATTGCCGCGAGGGGACTTGAAGTAGGCGCGGGCGGCTACGCCCAGTGGGCGGTTAGGGTGTTTTTCGATTCCTTCGGAAGTGGCCAGGCGGGCAGCTACGCCCCCGGCTTCAACTACAACTTTCGCGTGGAACTTAACTTCGCGTTGGTCTTTACCTTTACCGACTTTAGCGGTTACGCCGTTTACGCGACCGCTGGCTGAGTGCAGGGCGCCGGTTACGTTGAAACCTTCGTAGAGGCGTACTCCGGCGGCTTGGGCGCGACGGGCCAGGGCTTCGTCAAGGTCCATGCGGGCGCGGCACATGCCGTAGTCGGGGGTGGATTTTTGTTCTGGCCAGGGCAGGTAGATGGAGTTTCCGCCACCGATTACGTTCAGGCCTTTGTTACGAGCCCATCCGGTGGTGTCGACGCCCATGAGGTTGATTTCTGCCACGGCAGCTGGGGTGAGTCCGTCACCGCAGATTTTGTCGCGGGGGAATTCGGCTTTTTCGAGCAGGGCTACGTCTACGCCTGCGCGGGCCAGGTAGTAGGCGGTTGCGGATCCGGCGGGGCCGGCACCGACGATAACCACGTCAGCATGCATGTCCTGTGCGGACAGGTCAGCGGCTGACTGGTTTTCTACTGGCTGGTTTTCCATAGTTCCCTTTCACTGCGGGTTATTTTTGCTCAGCTTCCAGCGGATTTTGAGCATAGTTCACCCAGGTCTTACGTATCTACCCTACCTAGCCTTGCTAACATTCCGCTAAAGAGGGCGATTTTGCTTGAATTTCTTGGAAAAGTGCGGGCGGTTTTACACCCGCTATCAAGCGTATTAGGAAAGGGGAATGTTACGTATTTATTTTGTTGAAAATAAACGTGAAACAGCCCACACCACTGGGTTTTCTCTTCCCGAGGGCGGTGGGCGAAACACAAAGTTTGTCACCGCACCTGTTCACGCCGGCAACAGCACTTCCGCTCCCCCAGCAGCGCCGGGCAACGCCCTCGGAAAAAATTTTTGCAGGCGAAAACGAAACTCGTAGCAAAACGTGACTTTGCTACGAGTTATCGAAACTAGAAAAATCGCCGCCAGGCGGGTACTGACCGAACTAATCTCTGCGAATTGCGCGGTGAATTGCCACTACCCCACCCACGTAGTTGCGGTACTTAATGTGCTTCCAACCGGCATCGCGCATGAGCTTACCCAACTCGTCTTGGGCATACCAGTCTTTAACAGATTCAATGAAGTACTCGTAGGCAGCTTCGGAGGAAGAAAACCAACCGGCAGCGGGCATCAAAACTTTCCCCAGATAGAACCGGTAGCCCTTTGCCAACACGGGATTTTCCAACTGCGAGCTTTCCAAAATTACCAGGCGCCCACCCGGTTTTACCACGCGCGCCAACTCAGCCAACACCTGGTCAGTGTGCGGAATATTGCGGATGCCAAAGGAAATCGTGGCGGCATCGAAAGAGTCATCTGGGAACGGCAAACACAGGGCGTTTCCCTGCACGAAAGTGATCTCTGGGTGGCGGCGTTGCCCTTCGGCAATCATGCCGGCAGACAGGTCACAGGCCACCAGGTCCGCTCCCGTATCAAGCAGGGCGGCGGTAGAACTTCCGGTGCCGGCCGCCAGGTCAAGCACGCGGTCTCCGGGCCCCACGTCCAGGGCTTCTTTTACGGCTTTTCGCCATTTGCGTAGCTGTCCGACCGTCATGATTTCGTTCATGAGATCATAGCGTTTGGCGACTTTATCAAACATTCCCGCGATCTCGGCTGGGTGTTTTTCAAGCGAGGCACGGGAAACGTCAGCTGCTTCAAATGATTGGCTGAACTCATTACTTGTCATAGGACTAGTGTCGCATGTTCGCCTAAAAAAGTGCTAACGCGCTGCACCTTTATTGGAAAGTTTACTTTCAGAAGTTACTAACGTATGGGAAAATGTAGGCGGATTGCGTCGGCCCCTGGGCGGGTCTACACGCACCTGTTTTAGTAGTTTAGTTTCCCGGTGTGCGAAGGGTTTATTTTGCAACTACAGCTTCGGATTCAACCCGTTCAGTTAGAAATGTCAGCAGCTGAGTCTGACCCGTTCGCGGCGGTCTTAGCTACGGCTGGGCACGATCCCCTGCTGAGTGCTTGGCACGGTCCCGCAGTTGGGCAGGCTTCCCAACCAACTTTACGAGGGCGGGGCGCCGCGGTTGCGGTTATTCTAAGTGCCACTGCGGTTAAAACTCTGGTAGCTCCCAGTTTTTCTGCGCTCCAAGCTGCCTTAGCTGAAGTTGCTCCGGCAACCGACGCGCAACTAGCTTTCCCGGCGCCACAGTTTTCTTTAGCCAGCTCGCAGTGGGAAAAGCTAGTCACCGGCACTTCAGTAGCAACTGATTCGCTTTCTTTAGCCGAGTTTCAAACTGCCAGTGGTTTAAGCGCGCCGATTGCCTTCTTCTCTTTTGGGTTCAGCCCCGCTGCTGGCGCAGTTTTGCTTATCCCCCAGGCAACTACGGTGGTTACTGATCAGGGGGCTTGGGAGCTACTGATAACGAAGGTAGCTGATCAAGAGCTACCTGCTTTAGCTCCTGAAGACATGGCACCTGTAAAGGGCCCTGAAAATAGTGCGCAGCCTGTTTTCGCACTTCAAGACGATTCTGCTGATGCGTGGGAAAAGGCCGTAGCCCAACTGGTTTCTAAACTGCAGGCAGGGCAGGCGCATAAGACCGTGCTGGCACGTCCGGTGCAGGTCCGTTCTGAAATACCTTTGCAGCTGGATTGGATTTTGCGAAAACTGGCGGCAGCTTATCCAACTACGTGGAAGTTCGCAGTTGCCGGCCTGGTGGGTGCCACTCCGGAAATGCTGGCTGATGTGCGCTCTGGGCAAGTCTTTTCGCGTGTTTTGGCAGGTACCTGTGCGCCCGGAAATGAAACTTATTTGGAAACTTCTGTGAAAGATCATGCAGAGCATAAATTCGCTGCTGATTCCGTGGTAGAGGCGCTGCGTCCCTGGTGCGCTGAGTTGGCGGTTTCCCCTCAACCTTTCATTCTCAAACTGCCAAATGTTAGCCATTTAGCAACCGATGTTGCCGGCCCATTGAAAGCTACTTCAGCGCATCCTCTGTTTGAGATTTTAGGAAGCCTACACCCCACGGCGGCGGTTTGTGGGACTCCCACTGCGCAGGCTTTTTCCCTGATTCGCCAGTTAGAACCCAGTGACCGCGGTCGTTACGCTGCTCCGGTTGGCTGGGTTGATGGCGCTGGAAACGGGGCCGGTGGTTTAGCTCTGCGCTGCGGCCAAGTGGATAGTTCCCAAAGGCAGATTACGCTAATGGCAGGCTGTGGGATTATGCCTGGTTCAGATCCGGCGGCAGAGGTGGCGGAAACTCGGGCAAAACTACGTCCCTTGTTGGGAGTATTCGGACTTTAAGCCACTTGGTACCTTGCTTAGACACGCTTCGGTTAAGTCAGCGGTTTTACGCAGATTTATCAGCTGGATTCGCAGAGTCTATGCGGGTTTATCAGCTGGCTTCTCTGCTGGTTTATCGGCGGGTTTCTCTGCAGGCTTGTCGGCGGGCTTAGGTTCTGGTTTTGGCTCTGGTCGCGGCACCACAGTAAGCACGTGTGGTTCGCCCACCAGCTTATCTTGGTTGAAAATCGTCGCCACATAGGTACCCGGTTTAGCTACGTCGCCGGCTTGGCAATTCGTCCAGACGCGCGCATCCCAAGTGAGATCCATCTGCCAACTCTTTTGTGGATTCAACAGCAGCGGGATCTGCCCGTCTTTAGCTGCACACTTTTGGCTTTCATAAACGCTGACTTCGCCGGACTTCAGACTGATTCCGAAGCGGTTAGGACCGCCCTCGGTATAGCAAGCCCGCGCCGACTTGTTTTTGATAACCAACTTAACTTTCCAGTGGCTGCCGGTTTGCAACGTCGAGGCATTCGTAGTCACCTGCACGTCTAAGTCTCCCGGCTGACAAAGCGGAACTGCCAAGGCTTCATCATTTACCTGTAACGTGTCCACCTGAGATTGGGCGCCAAAGTATTCAGAAAGCTGCTTTTCAACATAGAAAACCCCAAAAAGTACCCCCACGAACACGGCGGTTACCAGCAACCCGATACCAATGCGTCGCCCCCAGAATTTAACGTTCTGCCACAGGTTACGTGGCGAGGAAGCAGGCTGAGCTGCCTGCTTCTTGCGGCTTCCCGCGCCGGGGCGAGGAGGTTTACCAGCTACAGTTGGTTTCTTCACCGGTTGCGGCCGGCCGGCAGCTGGGCGTCCTTTGGCAGCTCCGCCGCGTCCTGCATTAGCTGGGTTTGCTGGGGCAGGTGGGCGTTTGCGCCCGCGCGGAGCCGCTGGTTCCCCAGTGCGACGGGGCGGCTGGGTGGGACGCGCTCCGCCTCTATTTTGGGAAACTCGCGGACTTCCGGGTTCTCCAGTGGGGCGTTTTGCGCCGGTACGTTGGCTTTCAGCCAGTTGCGCGCGGATATCGTCCCATGAGCGACCGGTTAGCCAGTCAGCGTCGGCTGGGGAAGATTTTTTACTTTCCCGAGGGCGCCGCTTAGGCCCTTCCGCATCATACATGTCACTCATAGTCTTATCCTTCAGAAGCTAGTTAAATGATTGTACCGCTCAACCTTGGGCAACCTTGGGATTGCCAGCTAAAGGTGTTTCATCATCGTCGTCTAAGCGACACCAGTATTCGGTAATCAACGCACTGATCAAGAGAGCTAAAGCGGTAAGGGCAACTAGGAAGTTTTCGACCAGGATCGGGGTTCTGGGCAGGTTTACGGTATTTACTAGCAGAGGAAGTGAAATCCCAATGTACCAGCCCAGCATGATAGCTGCGGTCCAGGCGGCTGCGATCGCAGCTTGAGCGATGCGTAAGGCTAATGTTCCGCGATACCTGGGGGCGCCTTTATCCTTAACGCGCACGCCCCACCCCAGGTAGAGTAACACTGCGGACATGCCCGCAAATAGCACGGCGTTTAGCCAGTTTCCTTGGGGAATTGCATAGGCGCTGACAAGCAGGAAATGGCAAACTGCGTAGCCGAAAACTGTCATTACCAGTATCGGTATTAAGAGCAGTTTCCAACTTAGCGGCTTCATAGTCGGTTCCTAGGACTTGTCGGGGTCAGTTGCAGAATCGGTCGGGGTGACGCTCCAAGGAGCGAATCCAAAATCGTCAGCCTGCGGTTCTTCTGCCCGGGGGATCACCGGGGTTGCTCCAGTTGGGGCGGGACGCAGAATCTGCCGACGCTGTAAACGGGAAGTAAAGTTACCGTTTTCATCTACTAACTTAGTAGCTTCTGCAGGTTCTTCGCCAGCGGATTGAGCTGCCTGTGGATGAGCAGTTGCTTCTGCGTCCTTACTTTGACTGTCGTCAACAATCCGTGGTTCCGGCGGAGCAACTACCTTCTTCCACGAAGGCATTTTGCGTGGTTTATCGCCTGTCTGTGGTGCCAGGCCGCGAATTAGTGACTCAAAATCTGGCTGCTGCGGTTGCTCTGGAGTTTCCTCTTCTGCTTCCGTCTGATAGTCTTCGCCAAAGATATCTGCGAAGGATGGAATTTGCGGTTCTGGTTGCGCTAATTCTTCCTTTGGTTCAGCCGCGGTAGGTTCGTCGAAGATGCGTACTTCCGGTGCTTGCGGCACCGTTGGCGTGGGTTCAGCAGAGGCTAGCGTTGCCGGTTGTCCCTGGTAGTCACGCAAGCGTGGCTTGGGAAGCTGAGCTGGGTCAGTAGCTGCTTCTGCGGGTTTCGCGGGACGTTTACGCGCTGCTTCAATTCGTTCTTGGGTTTCACGCAGTTCACGTTCAATCGCGAAGCGTCGCATTTCCCAATCTCGGTCGATCTGATGCTTAGTGAGCATCCACTCTGTCTGCATGCGGGCGCGGCGCCCGGCCAGTTCAGCAAAAATTGGGGATTCTGTTTGCGCCGCGGGAGTATCTAGGTACGTGCGACGAATCCCGCTTACTCCCCCGGCTGGGGTTTGCGGAGCTACCGTAAGTTCAGTTTCTGGCTCTGCTTCTAGCGGGGCCACGGGCGTTGGCTTTTCCAGTTCTTCGTGGGTTTCTTCGAAGCGTGCCGGTGCTTCAGATCCAGTGCTTGTGTAACGGGTTGGTTGGGGTAGTTCCAACGCTTCCGGCCGGGCAACTGTCTGCGGCGTGTAATTTGGAACGCTACTGGTACGCATGAAGTCTGGGAGTACAAAACCTTCTGGTTCTGCTTTTGGTGAAGCAGGTTTAGAAAATGCTCCGTTTAGTGCGTCTTCTACCCACAGTTCTGCCAATTGTTCCACCGATTGGTCCAGAACTTGCTGTACCAGGACTTCGACCCGGCCGTGGCGTCCTACAGTTGCTTGCGGGTTAATCTGCTTCCAAGGTTGCAGTACAAAAGCACGTTCATGTGCCCGTGGGTGAGGCAACGTCAGTTCGGGGGTCTCGCAGTGAATTTCTGCGTAGTCAAGAATATCTAGGTCCAGCAAGCGAGCTTCCCAGCGGGTTTTGCGTACCCGCCCAGCTTCAGCTTCAATCTGGTGTAGCTGTGCCAGCAGATCCAGCGGGCTGAGGGTGGTTTCCACCTCAATCACCGCATTGTAATAGTCGGGCTGCGCAGCTTGGTCCGGCATTAGCATAGGTGCTGTTTTAAACAGACCAGAAACGGCAATAACCGCCAGCTGTGGATGCCGGTCGATAGTGACAATTGCCTGCGCTAACGTGCGGGGAGCGTCCCCTAGGTTTGCCCCTAAAGCTACGGTGGCAACCACTGGTTCAGCAGGAGCCACAGCTAAATCAACTTCAGTTTTCTTTACCTGTGGGGTTTCAGCTAGCCAGGCTTGGGTGCGGTGAATGCTGAGTGAAAGGTCGTCGAACTTTACGTTTAGAGGAGCCTGGGGTTTATGCACTTGCACGCTTACTGCGGCTACTAGTGGGTAGGACAGGACTTTACGTGCAATGGTTTCAGCTAAAGACTCCAGCAGATTTACCGGAGTTCCCTGCAAGATTTTCGAAACTTCTAAGGCAACTTGGGAATAGTCAACCGTGTAATAGAGGTCGTCAGTGGCGGCCGCTTGACGGATGTCTACTTCCATGGTCAGATCCACTGAAAATTCTTGTCCGTTAGAGCGTTCCAGAGGGTAGACGCCATGTAAACCAAAAGCGGTGATGCCCTTGATGGTAATCAAATCATATACCGGCTGGTCCAACGGTCCCCCTCTCATACTTTTCCCACTGATATAGCTCGTACCCATTTTATACCAAGATTTCGCGAATGCCGGGCTGCCTCGTGTCGTGGGCGCAAAAGAGACTAGCTTCGCAAACGTTGCACTACTTCTACGGCTGCGCGGCTGGCCGCTGGTTCATGCACACGCACTGCCCAGGCACCGTTTTGTGCGGCCAGGACGGAAGTAGCGGCAGTTAGTTCATCCACCCCTACGTGTGCTGGTTTTGCCCCGCTGGCGATTCTTTGACTTAAATCTTTCAACATTCGTTTGCGGGAAGTCCCCACCAGAATCGGGTAGGGAAAGGCAGCTTTCAGCTGATCTAACTGTCCCATTAGCTGCCATGAAGCGGTGACGTCTTTAGCAAAGCCAAAACCCGGATCTATAATAATTCGCTCGGGTGCAACCCCCGCTTCTATAGCTTGCTGGATTTGTTGCCTTAACTCAGTGATTACCGTGGGTAAGACGTTTGCAGTTAGTAACCGTTCTGAGTCGGTGCCGGGGAAACCGCGCCAATGTTGAATGACGCAAAGGGCATTTGTAGCTGCCATAACGGAAAGCATCTGCGGGTCAAAACAGCCTCCCGAAATGTCGTTAATAATTTCTGCTCCGGCTGCCACGCAGGCACGGGCAGTTTGCGCATGAATGGTATCTACTGAGACTCGCAGGCCAGCTTCTGCCAGGGTTTCAACAACTTTTAGTACGCGTTTGAGTTCTTCATCTACCGGAATGCGGGTGCTTCCCGGGCGAGTGGATTCGCCGCCAACATCAATCAGATCAGCGCCGTTTTCTACCAGGTAGTGAACGCGTTCAATCGCTGCCGTAGGCTGGTTCCACCGTCCTCCGTCTGAAAAAGAGTCCGGGGTGACGTTCAAAATCCCCATAACCAGGGTGCGTTCAGTTAAGGCGGTGTTGCTCACGCGCGCCGACCGCCCATCACTAAATGCATCATTTCTTGGCGGGTTGCGGGATTGTTCATAACTCCCCACAGTTTAGAAGTCACCGTTGAGGTCCCGGGCTTGCGGATTCCGCGCATAGTCATACACATGTGCTCAGCTTCCATAATCACGCAGACCCCCTGCGGGTCTAGTTTTTCAACCAGTGCCTGGGCGATTTGGGTGGTGAGGCGTTCTTGCACTTGGGGGCGCCGCGCGTAGCCTTCAACTAAGCGCGCTAACTTCGAAAGCCCGGTAACGCGATTATTTCGCGGAATGTAGGCTACGTGGGCGCGCCCATAGAAAGGCAACAGGTGGTGTTCGCAGATGGAATGAAACTCAATGTCGCGCACGAGCACCATTTCATCAGTTTCCACTGTGAAACATTTATCCAGGTGGGCGGCGGGATCTTCGCTTAGGCCTGAGAGGATTTCTTTCCAAGCCCGCGCAACCCGGGCGGGAGTTTCTACCAAGCCTTCCCGCTCAGGGTCCTCCCCTACTGCCTTGAGCAGTGCCAGCACTGCTTGTTCGGCAGCGGCTTCATCAAAGCTCACTTCAGTGACCTTCCCCGGTTTCCGTTGGGGTGGAGTTTGCGGAAGTTTCCTTACCTGGAAGCTGTCCAAAGAAAGTACCTGGTACAGCTGCGTCTGCCTGGTAGTTCCACACTGGGCGTTCAGGCTGTTTCACAAGGTCTTTGAAAATTTCAGCCAAATCGTGTTCCAGTAAAGTTTCTTCATCCAGCAGGCGCTGCGCCAAAGTGTCCAATACCGCGCGGTTGCGAGAGAGAATTTCCCAGGCTTCGCGCATGGCGTTATCCAAAAGGGCGCGAACTTCACGGTCTACGGCTGCTGAAGTTTCAGCGGACATGGGGTGGTTTTCGCCGGGACCACCAGCGGGGCCGAAGGGATTAGAATCGGCTTTGCCCAGCTTTGCTAGGCCCAGGGAAGTCGACATGCCGTAGTCAGTTACCAGGGCGTAGGCGGTTGAAGTGACCTTCTCAATATCGTTAGAAGCCCCGGTGGAAGGATCGCGGAAGACTAGTTCTTCCGCAACGCGGCCACCCAGGCCGTAAACCAGGTCATCCAGTAGCTGGTTGCGGGTCTTTGAATAGCGGTCTTCAGTAGGCATTACCATGGTGTAGCCCAGGGCACGGCCACGTGGCAGAATCGTTACCTTGGTGACTGGCGCTGAGTACTGGGAAGCTGCGGCGCAAATGGCGTGACCAGCTTCGTGGTAGGCAGTGACTGCCCGATCGTGGTCATTCATTACGCGAGTGCGTTTTTGCGGGCCGGCCAGAACGCGGTCGATTGCTTCGTCGATTGCCCGCATATCAATCAAATCAGCGTGGCTACGCGCAGTGAGCAAAGCGGCTTCGTTTAAAACGTTGGCTAAGTCTGCGCCGGTGAAGCCAGGGGTGCGCTTTGCGATTAGGTGTAGGTCCACGTCCGGAGTTAGTGGCTTGCCTTGGGCGTGTACGCGCAAAATCGCTTCGCGTCCCTTCATATCTGGGGCGTCGACTGGAATTTGTCGGTCGAAACGGCCTGGACGCAGCAGTGCCGAGTCCAAAACGTCTGGACGGTTAGTGGCTGCGATTACCAGCAGGTTGGTGGTGGCGTCGAAGCCGTCCATTTCTACCAGCATCTGGTTGAGGGTTTGGTCGCGTTCATCGGATCCCCCGCCGTAGCCGCTCCCACGGTGGCGACCAACTGCGTCAATTTCGTCGATGAAGATAATTGCCGGGGCAGCTTTCTTCGCCATGTCGAAAAGGTCGCGGACGCGGGAAGCGCCCATACCGACGTAGAGTTCCATGAACTCTGAGCCGGAAACTGAGAAGAAAGGAACTTCTGCTTCACCTGCAACTGCTTTAGCCAGCAGCGTCTTACCTGTACCTGGAGGACCGTACAGCAAAACGCCACGGGGAACTTTTGCCCCGACCTTTTGGTAGCGTTCTGCGTTGGCAAGGAAGTTTTTGATTTCTTCGAGTTCTTCAACGGCTTCTTCAGCGCCGGCTACGTCAGTGAAACGCACATTTGGACGTTCTTTGTTGAAGTCGCGTTTCTTCTTTCCGCCCAGCATTCCGCCGCCGTTGCCACCTAAGCCACTGAAGCGGCTCATCAGCAGGTAGAATAGACCACCCAAAATGAGCACTGGTAGCAGTAGCGATACTATGTTCATGAGTACCGATGGCTGCGGGTTAGAAACGTCGTAGCCTTGTTTTAACTGCTTTTCTGAAATCAGTTTTAAGACGTCTTTGCCCTGATCTTGAGAGAAGGTGAAGGCTACGAAAGTGCCGTGGTCAACTTCGCGATCCCCTAAGTGGGTGGGTTTGTGAACGTAGGGTTTTTCTAGTTTCAAAGTGGCGAAGCGGGTGCCGTCATTTACAGTGACGGCCTGTACGGTGTCGCCTTTAAGCAGTTCTAGGGCTTCCGAGGTTTTGATAACTGATGGTTGGAAAAGTGCCCACATCGCCCACAAAGTGATGCTAAAGAGCATCAGTGGAACCAGCAGGATCCCGTATTTGCGGTAGTCCTGTTTCTTTTTCTCATCCGTTGGCTTTCCGCCGGGGGTTGAGCCTGGGGTCTGGGGTTTCTTAGCCACCTATTCAGTTACCTTTCAAAATGTCTTAGGCGTATACGTGTTCAGCCAAAGTACCTACGAATGGCAGGTTGCGGTAGTCTTCCGCGTAGTCCAGCCCGTAGCCCACTACGAATTCGTTAGCAATGTCGAAGCCAACATACTTGACGTTAATATCTACGCGCACCGCTTCTGGCTTACGCAAGAAGGTGGCGATTTCTACGGAAGCAGGGTTCCGAGAGCTCAAGTTGTCCTTCAGCCACGACAGGGTTAGACCTGAATCGATAATATCCTCTACGATCAGAACATGGCGACCGGTAATGTCAGTATCCAGATCCTTCAAGATACGGACAACCCCTGAGCTCTTGGTGCCAGAGCCGTAAGAGGAAACCGCCATCCAGTCCATGTGTACCGGGTGATTCATAGCACGAGACAGGTCGGCCATAATCATCACGGCGCCGCGCAGTACGCCTACCAGCAGCAGGTCCTTCCCCGCGTAATCACGGTCAATTTCGGCTGCCATTTCAGCAACGCGAGCTTTGATTTGTTCTTCGGTGAGGAAGATTTCTTTGAGGGAATCCCCCATGTGTGCTGCGTCCATACTAACCTCCAGTGGACAAGTTTTGCTTACTTACTTATTCTCTCTTAAACCCCTGACAACTTCCAGCACGATCCGGTGGTGGACAGTTTTCGTCCAAACTTTGCCACGCTGAGTTTTCTCCACCCGGTCGTTCCGCCGGGCGCTCCACCCACCTGGCAAAGCAATTGGCCCCTGCCCGCGCCAGTTAGTCACCAGCCGATCCAGTTCTTCTAAGTGTTTAGTCGTCAGCATTGCTTCAGCGCGCGCCGCGAAAATTAGTTTCCAAAGTCGCATGCGGATTGGTTTTTCTTCTTTTCCGAGGGCGTCTACTGAAACTTCCCCGGCAATTTCAAACTCTCCAGTGGCATAGCGTTTTTGTGCCCAGTTATCTAAAAAAGTGGCGTCCTCGTCTGCAAGTTGGGCGCTGCGCCCTAGGGAAGGGACAACGTCTTGCCCCAAAACCTGGGAAAGTTGCGGAAGGACCAGGTGGCGTACGGCGACTCGTGGCAGGGGCTGCCCGGCGGCGGTTTGCCACGGCCCATCCAACTCATTCGTGGGGTCAGTTGCAGGGGTTAAGCCCAGTTGCCGACAAAAAGAACTGGTGTCGGCGCGCCGAATCTTCTCTAAGAAAGGGCGGAAGAAGTGGATTTGCGTTTCCCCGCAGGTTTCTTGCCAGTGCGGGCGGATTCCCGCTAAAGCTCGGGTACCGGCTCCGCGAGCGAGGCTGAGCAGCACGGTTTCCGCCTGGTCATCAAGGGTGTGCCCCAGCAACATCCCCACAGTTTCTTGCGGAAAATTTTCCTGCAGGTAGTCGCGAAAAGCCCGGTAGCGGGCTGTGCGCGCCGCCGCTTCTAAACCCCCCGTTAAAGTTACCTTCGCGCGCACAATGTGGGCGGGGATCTGCAATGCTTCCAGCTGGAGGGCGGTAGCGTGAGCTTCTGCTTCAGAACCGGGGCGCATTTGGTGGTCAACGATCAGGGCGTGACAGGACTTCCCTTGGCGCCCTAGGAAATCTGCGGCGGCTACGGTTAATGCCAAGGAATCGGCGCCGCCAGAGCAACCGACTACCCAAGTGGTGACTTGTTTTACCAGCGCAGATTCCAGCAGGGTTTTAACTGCCAGGGATACGGCTTTGACTGACCCGCTGGGCTTGGGGCCGACGAGCCGGCTTGCGGGGGCTTTTGCCTGGTTGTGGGGGGTCACCGGTTAACCAGGGCTTCTAAGAAAGCGTCTAAATCGACGCGGGTAAGATAGGCGGCTTCTGGAACTGAAGCGGTTTGGACGTGGAAGATCAGGGGGCGCCCGGTGTTGGTGATGGCGACTCCGGAAAGAGCTGCGGCAGAATCCATCAACCCGGTCTTAGCTTGGACGCGTCCGGCTGTAACCGGGGTGTTCAGGCGGTAGAAAAGGGTTCCGGAATACCCGGAAACTGGGTTCATGCGGAAGAGTTGTTTAGCAGCCGGGTTACCTGAGGTCCACAGGTGGTAGAGGAACTCGGCGGTAGTTTGCGGAGCGATCCGGTTATCTTCAGTTAGGCCTGAGCAGGATTTGATTACAAAACCAGCGTGTGGGATCGGAAGCTTTTGCACTTGCTGCGTCAGGTAATTGAAAGAGGCTTCCGGGGTGGAGCTACCAGTTTTCGCGTGTGCTGAAAGCCGGCAAAGGTGTTCGGCCAAGGTATTGTCAGAGCGTTCGAGCATAATCCGGGTGATCTGCGCGATAGTTGCTGATTTAACTTCGGCTAAAGCATTTTGTTGCTGCGGGTCTAAGGCTTGGTCAGTGTACTGGACTTCCAGCTGCAGGTCGTGTTTGGCGAAGAGTTTCGCCAGTTTATCTCCCACAGCGGCGGTGGGGTCTTGGTCGTATCCACCGGGAGTTGAGCCGGCGTTAAAGGCAAAGGCGGTCTGCGGGCTAATCCAGACGCGGTAGTCTTCCTTGATTGCCGGATCTAGGGCCGGGCCTTGGTGGAGCTGGGTGTGGAGGACTAGTTTAGTGGGTTTTACTTCCGCGGTTTTCAGTTTGTTGGCAGCTTGGGCTACCAGGTCTTCTAATCCGGCGTGTCCAATAATCTGCTGAGTGTCGCCGGCTTCTGGGGAAAGAAGCAGGTCTCCTTCACCCACAAGATGCAGGGTGTCCCCGTTTTGGTAGAGGCGGGTGGCTAGCCGCGCCTGGGGGTCTAGGGATTCTAAGGTGATGTAGGCAGTGTAAAGCTTAGTGGTAGAGGCTGGCACAACCGGGGTTTTTTCGTTAGCGGCAAAGACGACGTTTCCGGTGGTGCCGTCAATGACGTAGGCGCCGGCGTTCCATTTTCCGCCGGTTGAGGATTCCAGTTCTTTCCAAACGGGTAACAAATCGGAGTTTTTGAGGGGTGGCAGGTCGGTTCGCATTTGTGCAGGCAGAATCGTATCTAACTGCACCTTTTCACGTTCAGGGAGGGCGTTGCCAAACTCAGGTTCTTTAAATGTCAGGTATCCGGGGACTAAATCATAGGTGTCTGCCACTAAATAGCCGGAAACTCCCGTGATTAAGGCAGCTGCGGTGAGGAAACTAACCACAGTCTTTTTACCCATAAGTAACTCCCCGTAATAAAAAAGTAATCTATTCCTAGTTTAGACTGACATTTGTACATCTCTAATACGGTATCCTAGAAGTCACAGAACTTTAGGAAGGAAATATCGTGGAATTCGACGTAACTATTGAAATCCCCAAGGGAAACCGCAATAAGTACGAAGTGGACCATGTGACCGGACGGATTCGCCTGGACCGCATGCTCTTCACCTCCACTCGTTATCCTGACGACTATGGCTTTATCGATAACACTTTGGGTGAAGACGGCGACCCATTAGATGCGCTGGTACTGCTGGAAGAACCTACCTTCCCCGGCTGTGTAATCCGTTGTCGCGCTTTGGGCATGTTCCGTATGCGCGACGAAATGGGTGGTGACGATAAGGTCGTTTGTATCCCAGCTGCCGATCAGCGCGCTTCTTGGCGTACTGACATCGACGATGTTTCTGAGTTCCACCGTTTGGAAATCCAGCACTTCTTCGAAGTCTACAAGGATTTGGAACCAGGTAAGTCAGTTGAAGGCGCTCACTGGGTAGGTCGTGAAGAAGCCGAAGCGGAAATCGCTGCTTCTTTCAAACGAGCTGAAGAAACCGGGTACTACACCCACCAGCACTGAGTCAGTTTTTTAGTTGGTGCGTAAGTTTTCGAACTTACGCACCAACTTTTTATTGCCTCAACTCCCCTTTCGCACCCCCAATTCGCACGGGAAACGCGTTTCGTATGCGAAATGAAGGGTTACGGACGCCAAATTCGCACGGGAAACGCGTTTCGTATGCGAAACAGTTAGAAACGCCCCCCATAGGGCAGTAAATCGTAGTAACGTAACGGATTAAACTTCACTACTTCACCTGGATAAGGTGCTTCCAAAATCTGCCCGTTCCCCACGTAAAACGCCACGTGATAAATACTCTTATTGCTACCGCCGTTACCCCAGAAAACCAAATCTCCCGGCTGCAGATCCTTAATGGCAACGCGTTTTGAAGCCCAATATTGATCAGTAGCTACACGAGGCACCGGTTTACCCGCTTGGGCGAAAGAGCTATAGACTAAACCGGAACAGTCGTATCCGCCCTTGCCAATCCCACCCCACAGGTACGGAACGCCCACGCGGGTTTTCGCAATCGCCAAAGCGCGTGCACCAATCCCTGAGTTCTGTGCTTTGGCACGTTCAGCTTCTTCTGCAGCGCGACGGGCTTCTTCAGCCTTCCGCTGTTCCTCTGCTTTACGGGCTTCCTCTGCTTTCAGACGGGCCTCTTCAGCCTTCCGCTGCTCCTCAGCTTTACGGGCTTCCTCAGCTTTACGACGAGCCTCTTCAGCCTTCCGCTGTTCTTCAGCCTTCCGCGCTTTTTCAGCTTCTGCTTGTTTACGGGCTTCTTCAGCAGCAGCTTTTGCAGCGGCTTCACGTTCAGCCGCAGAAGCTTTTTCGTGTTCTTCACGGGCTTTTTCAGCAGCTAAACGCTCTAGTTCAGCGATACGCTCTCTTTCAGCTTTCTCTGCTGCTAATTTTTCTTCCCGCTGCGCCGCCTGACGACGAGCTTCTTCCGCTTCAGCATTAGCAGCCGCTGCCTCTACCCGAGCTCGCTCTGCGGCTTCAATTCTTTCTTTCGCAGCCTTTTCTACCTCAGCTGCCCGTTTTTCAGCATCTGCTAAAGAAGTATGCCGTTTAGAGGCCAGTTGCCGGATCAGCTCACTGCGCTGTTGCTTAGCCTTCTGTTGCTGAGCGGCCAAAGCCTGTGCTTTTGCGGTGGCAGCATCAACTTTATCCTTAACTACTTCTGCCTGGGTGTCGGCTACATTCTCAGCGTCAGCGGCCATTTGCTGCGAGGCTTGCGAAACTGAACGTAGCACCGAAACGCGGTTCAACTTCTTCCCCGAGTCAGCCGAAATCCGGTTCACAATATTGAAACGTCGCTGCGCATCAGTTAAATCTTCCGCTCCAAGAAGCGGCGCCAGCCGGTTCAAATCAGCATCTCCCCGACGTGAAGCAAACTGCACTACCACTTTTAGTTCCGCCTGGGCGGCTTTAAAACGAGCCTCAGCATCTTGCGCAACCCGCTGCAAAGAACTTGCTTCAATCTGCGCAGTTAATTGCTCTTCCTGCGCCGCAGTCAGTTCTTCAGTAGACTGCGCTACTTCAATACGGGCTGCGACCCCCTCAGCTTGCAGGCGTTCAATCTCAGCTTCAAGTTGCGCCGGAGTGTATTGCGAATAATCAGGCTCTTCCACAGCAGCTCCCGGCGAGGATACTACGAACATTGTTCCCATTGATAGCATCAAACTAACCGCTACGGTTACCGCCGCCGCCTGATGCCGGCTACTCCTGCGTGAAGCTTTCATTGACGCCCTCGAAAAATCAAAGATTTAACTATCTGAGCAAAGTTGCTCATAATCTTTCAAATTACCCACAGATGTGCTGACTGGCAAGGGGGCAAAACCAACAAAATCACGCTAGGCTAAATATATGAAAGTAGAATTCGATCTCAATGAAGCATTTGGGGATACGCCCATCCCACGTCCGGGTTACTGGACGAAAGACATCTTGGGCGCTGGGTTTTCCGCGCAGGCAATCCAGCTTTTGCCAGATGAAGACGGCGAGAATGTGGCGACATTAGTTCGCCATGAAATTGACAATGATCCGCATGTATTCCCCGGCACTCCAGCGGTTCCGAAGTTCCGGGCGCTTTATATTCACGGTTGGAATGACTACTTCTATCAGCCTGAGTTGGCGCGCCATATTGCCTTGGCAGGCGGGCAGTTCTACGCCTTGGATTTACGTAAATATGGGCGTTCGCTGCGACCGGGGCAGGTTTTCGGATGGGTTACTGACCTGTCTGAATATGACGAAGAGATTTCTGAGGCGCTGGATATTATTGGCGATGATCTGCCGATTTTGTTGATGGCGCATTCTACGGGTGGTTTAACTACCGTACTCTTTGCCCATCATCATCCGGGGCGGTTCGCCGGCGTTTGGCTTAACTCTCCGTGGTTAGAGCTGCATCCGTCGGCTTTAATGCGTTACGCCACGGGGCAGATCGTGGATAAGGTTGCGCCCCTGGATCCGCATATGGTGATGCCGGTGGGGGGCAATAATTTCTTTAGCGAGTCTTTGGATGGTTGGCAAGAGCACGAGGGTGAGCTTCCTGAAGAGTTGCAGCCTTTCGCGGATGATCCGTCGGTGGCGGGTTGGAAGCCAAACCGTTTGTGGAAGGGTGACCGGGTTACTTTAGCGGGTTGGTTGCACGCGATTTCTAATGGGCATCGCCAGGTAGCAGCTGGGTTGAACTTGGATTGCCCGGTGATTTGTTTTGCTTCTACCGCTTCGTTCGAGGGCGATACTTGGACTCCTGAAGTGCGCTATCGCGACACGGTTTTAGATGTCGACGCGATGGTTTACCGTGCGGGGACTTTGGGTAATGATGTGACGATCCGCCGCGTGCGCGGCATTCATGATCTGACGCTGTCTTTCCCTCCGGTCCGCCAGGAGTTGTGGGCGGCTACGCACCGGTGGTTGCAGGGGGTTTTCCCTGATAATCCGGTTGTGGTGGCTGATATTCCTTTGGCGCCGCGCTAAGGTTGGCTGTTTAAATAGTTGAGGCAGGTAGGTTTCCTTGGGAAGCTACCTGCCTCATTTGTATGCGGCTCAGTTTGGTTTATTCACCGCGCTGGTGTTGGTTAGAAGTTGCTGCCTGAGGGGCGGCGCCGCGTGAGGGGCCGTTCCGCAGCAGGATTGTTTCCACGCGTGGAACGTTTGGGGCTGGTGCGCTCTACGCGGATACCGTTGGCACGTCCGGCTACGCGACGCCCTTGGTAATGCTTTGTAGACTGCGCTGCAGCTTTGATTTCTAGGTTGATTTCTTCCAGGGCTTCTTTCAAAGTTGGCCCAGAGGCAGAGCCCAGGCGCCAGACTTCCCAACCGTCAAAGGGAGCAACGCTGCCGATTAGGCGGACTGCTTCTGAAGGATCGGTCGTGCTCCATTTATCGGTGTAGATGACTCCTTCGGGGCTGAGTTTAGCGTAGAAGCGTTCAACTTCTGAGAAGCGCCAGACAAGTTCGGTTTCTACCCCCACGATTTGTGCAATCGCGTAGAGTCCCATTTGGTCCTGTTGCAGGGTTTCTACCGCAGCTTCGGACGGTGTTGGTGGTGCGCTCACAGCTGGGGTTGGAGTTGCGGTTAGAACCGGGCCGGCTGATGCTGGGTTTGCGCCCGTTGGGTTGGGGGATGCTAGGTTTCTAGCTGCCGGGTTTGTAGCGCCCGCAGCCGCGTCAGTTGAGTGTTCCAGCACGCGAGAGTGCCGGCTGGCACGCCGTTCGGTGCGCTTTGGCAGGCTGGAAGGTAGGGAACCTTCTTTGAACTCTTGGGGGTGGGTTCGCAAGAACTCTGGGACGCTTAGTTCTACGTCGGTTTCAGCTGGTTTTGCCTCTGCCAGGTCGGGTTCGTAGACAGCTTTTTCGGGGGTCTTTTCGGAAGCTTTTTCCAAAGTATTTTCCCGGGTGGTTTCTGCCACAGCTTCGCTATTTGACACAGCTGCTTTTTCTGCGGTTTTGAAGACTTCTTGAGCCGGTAGTGCCAGTTGTCCGCTGCTTTGCAGGAGCAGATTCGGGTTATGTCCGTAGAGGCGCGGGCCGACCGCTTGGACTTCCACAAAACGGCGTCCATTACTCATTTCACGCAGGGCCAGTTCGTGGACTTCTACGCCGGAAGTTGCCAGCACATCTAGTACGGGGCGCACGGCATCAACGATTTCGGCAACGACTAGGATAAGGCGCGGACCCGGAGCTGGTGAGGGGGGCATGAGGTTTCTAAATTCTGCCCAGCCGAAACGGAAGTTGTGGACTCCCCCGGGGTAGGCGTTAGCCAGTTCGTTCCATCCCATGTTGGCAGTTTCTGCCAGGCGTGAGAGAGATTCAATCATGGTGGCTGAGTCCAGCAGGGGGAGCACTTCGACACTGACTACTTGTCCTGAGGGATCCAGTGCGGTGAGGCGAGGTTGCCCGCCGACTACATCTTCGGCCCAGGTAATGGGAAAGAGCGGCCGGCCGATGATTTCTAGTACTTGATCTCGCACACTTGCCAGGATTTCTGGTGAAATTCCAGCGTCTACGGTGCGCCCGAATTGCGCTGGTATCAGCTGCCCACCGTCGAGTTCAAATAGCGGCATACTCCCACTCCTTCATTACATAGTTATTTTTATTCTCTCACGTTCGCTGACAGTTTGGTATTGCTCCGGCTGGGTTGGCTGGGTGGGTTTTCGCTACTTGCTAGGCTTTTCTTTCCGAGGGCGGTGGGTGATGGTTTACTAACTATGAGAGCTGTTGGTTAGCTATATGGATTAACTTCAACACATAGATGTTCCTAATGAGTTTTTTTGCTATACATATTCAAAATAAATAAGGTATGGTGGAAGAGTAAGATCTATTCACTGTCCGCAACTACCCTAAAGGTAGTTTCAAATTTTAGGAGTTATCATGGTTGATCACGGTCCAAAGCCTTATGTAATGAATATCGAAAAGGCTACTTTAGAGAACACTAACTACCGCACTACTTTGTGGACCGGTCAGGAAATGCAGCTGACTGTTATGAGCATTAAACCTGGTCACGATATTGGTTTGGAAAAGCACGATGATCACGATCAGTTCATCCGGATTGAAGAAGGTAAAGCCCGTGTACAGATGGGCCCAGCTGAAGATCAGTTGACTTTCGATCAGGAAGCTGGCGATGATGACGCTATCTTCATTCCGGCTGGCCAGTTCCACAATGTCACCAACATTGGTGATGAAGATCTGAAGCTATACTCCATTTACGCTCCAGCAGAACACGAACATGGCACTGTGCACGTGACCTACGAAGAAGCTATGGAAGCTGAAGAGCACCACCATCACTGAGTTCAGCGTAATTAACGCATTTTAATGCCCCGAGCACCCGCTCGGGGCATTACTTTCCCCATTTCGCACGGGAAACCGCTTTCGTATGCGAAATCAGAGGGGGCGGCAGCCAAATTCGCACGGGAAACCGCTTTCGTATGCGAAATCAGAGGGGGCGGCAGCCAAATTCGCACGGGAAACGCGTTTCCCGTGCGAATTTAGAGAAAACAAGAGTGGGGCACCCGCAGGTGCCCCACTCTTTAGCTTAACGCTTTAGACTGAAAACTCAGCCTTCCTTAACTACAGCTGCGCGGCCAGCTTCCAGACGTGCGATTGGCACACGGAATGGGGAGCAAGAAACGTAGTTGAGGCCAACTTCGTGGAAGAAGTGGATGGATTCTGGGTCGCCACCGTGTTCACCACAAACACCCAGCTTGATTTCAGGCTTGGTGGAGCGAGCACGTTCTACACCTTCGCGCACTACGCGGCCAACGCCGTGCTTGTCGATGGTTTCGAATGGGGAAACGCCGAATACTGCTTCTTCAATGTACTTAGGAATGAAAACGCCTTCTACGTCGTCACGAGAGAAGCCCCAAACAGTCTGGGTCAAGTCGTTGGTACCGAAGGAGAAGAAGTCAGCTTCCTGAGCCAAATCTTCAGCAGTCATAGCTGCGCGAGGAAGTTCAATCATACAGCCAACGTGAATATCCAGTTCAACGCCTGCCTTTTCAGCTTCTTCAGCGATGATCTGCTCTGCATTGTGGCGGATGATTGCCAGTTCGCGGATAGAACCAACCAGTGGAACCATGATTTCTGGACGTGGGTCCAGACCTTCCTTCTTCAGTTCTGCAGCAGCCTGAGTAAGGGCGCGGATCTGCAGGTCGAATAGACCTGGCAGGTAGATGCCCAGACGTACGCCACGCAGACCCAGCATTGGGTTGGATTCGTGCATGCGACGAACTGCTTCCAGCATCTTTTCGTCTGCTGGGTCAGCCTTACCATCTACTGCCTTAGCAACTGCTACCTTAACTTCCAAGGAGGTTAGGTCTGGGAGGAACTCGTGCAGAGGTGGGTCGATCAGACGAACGGTCATTGGCTTGCCGTCCAGAACGCGCAGCATCTGCAGGAAGTCACCCTTCTGCAGTTCTTCCAGTGCGTCGAAGCCGGACTGGCGTTCTGCAGAGCCTTCTTCAGCCAAGATAACGCGTTCGATCAGGACACGGCGATCGCCTAAGAACATGTGCTCGGTACGGCACAGACCGATACCCTCAGCACCGAATTCAATAGCGCGTTCGGAGTCTTCTGGGGTATCTGCGTTTGCGCGTACCTTCATGGTACGAACTGCGTCTGCGTGGGTCAGCAGGCGGTGTACGGAGTTAACCAGGTCAGCCATCTGATCGTCGTCTCCAGCTGCAGCCAGACCAGCTTCTAGGCCCTTAGCCAGGTAGGTGGTAACTACAGAGTCAACTACTGGAACGTCACCAGCGAATACTTCACCGGTGGTGCCGTCGATAGCGATGATATCGCCTGCCTTCAGGACGCGGTCTCCTACAGTCAGGGTCTTTTCTTCAGCGTCAACGCGCAGTGCTTCTGCACCACAGATACAGGTCTTACCCATACCACGGGCAACCACAGCTGCGTGGGAGGTCTTGCCACCGCGAGCGGTCAAAATACCTTCAGCGGCAACCATACCGGGGAGGTCTTCTGGGTTGGTTTCGCGGCGAACCAGGATGCACTTGCGACCTTCTGCTGCGGCAGCTTCAGCGTCTTCGTTGTTGAAAACGATTTCACCTACTGCAGCACCTGGGGATGCTGCCATTGCGCGGGTCAGCAGTTCCTTGGAAGCAGAGTCATCGAACTGTGGGAACATCAGCTGGGTTAGCTGGGCGCCGGTAACGCGGGTAAGCGCTTCATCCATGGTGATAAGCTTTTCGTCTACCAGCTGGGTAGCTACACGGAAGGCAGCTGCAGCGGTACGCTTACCAACACGGGTCTGGAGCATCCACAGCTTGCCGCGTTCGATGGTGAATTCGATGTCACACAGATCCTGGTAGTGGGTTTCCAGCTTGCGCATGATGCCCAGCAGTTCTGAGTAAGAAGCTGGGTCGTGGTCACCCAGGGTGGACAGTGGTTCGGTGTTGCGGATACCTGCTACGACGTCTTCACCCTGTGCGTTCATCAGGTAGTCGCCGTAAACGCCGGAGTGTCCGGTGGAAGGGTCACGGGTGAAGCAAACGCCGGTGCCAGAGGTGTCACCCATGTTGCCGAAGACCATGGTCTGTACGTTTACTGCGGTGCCCAGGGATTCAGAGATACGTTCGCGGCGACGGTAGATCTTTGCACGTTCGGTGTTCCAGGAACGGAATACTGCTTCGATACCCATGTCCAGCTGTTCGCGTGGATCCTGTGGGAAGTCGCGGCCGGTTTCAGCCTTGAAGATTTCCTTGAAAGTAGCTACCAGACCCTTGAGGTCTTCTGCAGAGAGTTCGTGGTCGTAGTGAACGCCACGGTCTTCCTTCAACTGGTCCAGTGCGTTAGAGAAGCCATCGGATTCGATGTGCATAACGGTCTTACCGAACATCTGGATCAGACGGCGGTAGGAGTCCCAAGCGAAACGTTCGTCGTTTGCGAAGTTTGCCAGACCAACTACAGATTCGTCGTTCAAACCGATGTTCAAAACAGTTTCCATCATGCCTGGCATAGAGAACTTAGCGCCAGAGCGAACCGACAGCAACAGTGGGCCGGCTGGGTCACCCAAGTGGCGACCAATTTCGTCTTCAACCTTGCGCAGGTTCTTAGTCACTTCGGTGTGCAGTTCTTCTGGAACTGCACCCTTCTTGTAGTATTCGCGGCACGCATCGGTGGAGATGGTGAAACCTGGAGGGACTGGCAGTCCCAGCTTTGTCATTTCTGCCAGGTTGGCACCTTTACCACCCAGCAAGTCTTTCATCTCTTTGTCGCCTTCAGAGAAGTGGTAGACATACTTGACCATTATGGCCTCTGCTTTCTTATCTGTTGTTCACATGCATCGGTGCACACTTACGCGCAACGTTCCCAGTCTACCAAAATGTTGGGACTAAAGTTGAATTTTTAATGACCTGGGGCACATTCTGAAACGCTACGAAAAAAGTTATAAACCGGTTTTTCACACACGCTTCACAAAAAGTGCTATAGGCGGTTCAAGTCCAGCAATCCACAGCTTTTCCTTATCATCAGTCCCCATTTTCCCAAAGAACGCCCGCACTTCTTCAGTACTGCCTGGATATTGGTGCCCGCTAAGGGGTTTCAAAAACTCTCTAAAAATTACAATCAAATGTCTGTGCTCCAAGTGAACCTGTCGATACAATGATGAAAAAAGCACGTGCTGAAATAGTCTCAAGATAGACGACTTAAAAGGGATAACAGTGCGTCCGCATCGGGACACAGCTAGAAGATTTATCCCGTGAGCGTTGTTTTTATGCCGTGGAGGTAACCATGAACTTGATTAAAGCTCTAAAAGCAAAAGAGTACCCCTATACGCTAGCTGGGATAGGAATCTTCGGAGTACTGTTTGTAACCGTACTCTCTGTAGTCCCAGCAACGAGCCGGCCCGTAGTATCTCTAATCCTCGTGGCAGCAACCTGGCTTCCCTTTATCATCGCCATCACTGCACTAAATAAATCACAAAATCATCCGGCCGCTAAAAAGGGTTTTTCCTGCTAATTGGCGCTGCCTACGGGATTTGTCTCTCTGGCATATTTTTTGTGCAAGACGCTCCGTTCTGGCCGCTACGTATGCTAATCGTTACCCTGCTGATGCTTGCGTTAACCGATTTTCTCTTCACGAAGAAGCTGGGCTTAAACCAGTCCACCCGCGGCTCATCCGAAAACTAACCAAGCAGGCGCAAACTAACGAAACAGCCAAAACTAACCAAAACTAACCAATCAGGCAAAAGCCCATTCTCCCAGCCAATCATCTTCTAAAACGAAAACCAGTTTGCCCCCGACTTAAACAAGTCGGGGGCAAACCATTTAACTAACTTTATTCGCCTTCAGTTGGTTCAACGTCCAAAATCTGACGGCGTTCCTTGCGGAAAGTAAAGCGCGCTTCAGAACCTTCACCTTCGGCATCTACGATCACCGTGTCACCGGATTTCACTTCACCAAAGAGAATCTTCTCAGACAGCACATCTTCTACTTCGCGTTGAATAGCGCGGCGTAGCGGGCGGGCCCCCAAAACTGGGTCGTAACCCTTGTCTGCCAGCAGAGAACGGGCCGAGTCGGTCATTTCCAAGAACATCCCCTGCTCAACCATACGGATAGCCAACTTCGCAACCATCAGGTCAACGATCTGCACGATCTGTTCCTTCTGCAGTGGTGGGAAGACAATAGTTTCGTCCACGCGGTTAAGGAACTCTGGGCGGAAGTGCTGCTTGAGTTCTTCATTAACCTTTTGACGCATTCGGTCATAGTCGTTAACCATGGCACCCGCTGCTTGGAAGCCAGTCAAGACACCCTTGTTAATGTCACGCGTACCCAGGTTGGTAGTCATGATGATAATGGTGTTCTTAAAGTCCACTACGCGACCTTGAGAGTCGGTCAGGCGGCCTTCTTCCAGGATCTGTAACAGGGCGTTGAAGATATCTGCGTGGGCCTTTTCAACTTCGTCGAAGAGTACCACTGAGAATGGGCGTCGACGAACCTTTTCGGTTAGCTGACCGCCCTCGTCGTAACCTACGTAACCTGGGGGCGCGCCAAATAGACGCGATGCAGTGTGCTTTTCCGAGAACTCGGACATATCCAGAGAAATCAACGCATCTTCATCGTCGAATAGGAACTCTGCCAAAGTCTTTGCCAACTCGGTCTTACCCACACCAGTTGGGCCGGCGAAGATGAAGGAGCCACCGGGGCGCTTCGGATCTTTCAAACCGGAACGAGTCCGGCGAATCGACTGAGAAATCGCGCGAACTGCGTCGTCTTGGCCAATAACACGCTGATGCAATGCTTCTTCCATATTGAGTAGCTTGTGCGACTCAGCTTCAGTCAGCTTGAAGACTGGGATACCGGTAGACATCGCCAGAACTTCGGCGATTTCTGCTTCGCCGATTTCAGAAATGATGTCGGCATCACCGTCGCGCCAGGCCTTCTCTTTCTCCACGCGCTCTTCCGACAAACGGTTCTCCTTATCGCGCAGCGAAGCAGCCAGTTCGAAGTCCTGATCGTCAATCGCAGATTCCTTCTGACGACGCAGGTCAGCGATTTGGTCATCCAGTTCGCGCAGTTCCGCCGGCGCAGTCATCCGGCGAATACGCATCCGCGCTCCCGCTTCGTCCATCAGGTCGATAGCTTTGTCAGGCAAGAACCGGTCAGAGATGTAGCGGTCTGCCATTTGCGCTGCCGCAATCAAAGCCGCGTCGGTGATGATGATGCGGTGGTGAGCTTCATAGCGGTCGCGAAGCCCCTTGAGGATTTCAATAGTTTCGTCAACCGAAGGTTCTTCCACCTTTACCGGCTGGAAGCGGCGTTCCAAAGCCGCGTCCTTTTCAATGTACTTGCGGTATTCTTCCAAGGTGGTGGCACCGATGGTCTGCAGTTCCCCGCGGGCCAGCAACGGCTTCAACATTTGGGCAGCGTCAATTGCCCCTTCCGCAGCACCTGCCCCAACCAGGGTGTGGATTTCGTCGAAGAAGATGATGATGTCGCCGCGAGTACGGATCTCTTTGAGAACTTTCTTCAGGCGTTCTTCAAAGTCACCGCGGTAACGTGAACCGGCAATCAGCGAACCAATGTCCAGGCTGTAAATCTGCTTATCACGCAGGGTTTCCGGAACGTCTCCGCGGACGATTGCTTGCGCCAAGCCCTCTACCACGGCGGTTTTACCTACGCCGGGTTCGCCGATTAGCACCGGGTTATTCTTGGTGCGCCGCGAGAGAATCTGCATGACGCGTTCCATCTCTAAGTGGCGGCCGACCACTGGGTCCAGTTGGCCTTCGCGAGCAGCGGCGGTGAGGGAACGCCCGAACTGTTCTAGCAGCGCGGAGTTTGCTGGCTGCGGGTCGGCGCTGGTTGCCCCGACGCCCACGGCTTCGCGTCCACCGGCACGTTGGAATCCCTGTAGCAGTTGGATAACGCTTTGGCGCAGTTCTCCCAGGTCAACGCCCAGCTGCACCAGCACCTTCGAGGCTACGCCTTCACCTTCGCGGATCAGGCCCAGCAGAATATGTTCGGTGCCAATGTAGTTGTGCCCCAGTTGCAGGGCTTCGCGCAGGGATAGTTCCAGCACTTTCTTAGCGCGCGGGGTGAAGGGGATGTGCCCGGTGGGGGCGCTCTTTCCTTCCCCGATCATCTCTACCACGGCTTCGCGAACCTTGTCGCCTTCGATATCTGACATTTCGATGGCTTTGGCGGCAACGCCTTCACCTTCTTGGATCAGGCCGAGCAGCAGGTGTTCGGTGCCGATGTAGTTGTGGTTTAGCGCGCGGGCTTCATTTTGAGCCAGCACAACAACGCGGCGGGCGCGGTCAGTAAACCGTTCAAACATACTTTCCTCCTATTTTCTATTTCTAGATTAGGGGGCAGGGGGAGAGTTTTCCTCTTTGTTCACCATTAGGGGAATTTTTCCGAGGGCGCTGGTGAAGCTATTTCGTGTGGTTTAACTGCCTTGGTTACGGTAGCTTTTCTGCGGCTTCACATGGTACTTTCTGTTTAGTTTCAGCTTTTCTACTTAAGGTTTAAGCTAGCTAGAAAGCAGTACGAATGGAATACCAAGTTTTTCTTCCGCCGCAGTTGCGAAACGTTCCTATAGGCGAGTCGGCTTATTACCCTTGGCGCGACTGTCAGGTTCACTACCTATATCATGCAAACCCTGCTAGTGAGTACGTTGTGATTGGTATTCACGGTGCAGGAGGACATGCTTCGGTTCTGTGGCCTTTTGTAGCTGCTTCTGGCGCCGAAGCAATTGCGATTGACCTCCCGCTGTATGGGCGCACTACTTTTTCATCTTTGCGACGCAGAAGGCAGACTACCTACGAGCATTGGGTTGAACTGCTGGTCGATTTTGTGAATGCGCAGCGTAAACCAGTAGTTTTGTTTGGGATGAGTATTGGGGGTATTCTGGCCGGCGAAGTAGCCAAGCGTTGCCCGCAGGTTAAGCGGACTGTCGCCACTTGTTTGGTTGAATGTTCAGACCCGGTGGCTCTGCGTTATATTTCGAATTTTGGGATGCTATCATTTATGGCACGTCCATTGACGCTTCTAATTGGCGGACCTTTACGGCGGATTGAAGTTCCCATGCGTTGGCTGGCAAAAATGTCAGCGATGAGTTCTAACCCTGAGCTTACGAAATGTTGTTTGCAAGATCCTCTCTCTGGGAAAGTGAAGGTTCCTTTGGGCTTTTTGAAGTCCTTAGTTCAGTACCAACACTCCCCTACGAGCCAGGTAGTTTTAGCGCATCCAGAAAACGACTTGTGGACTCCACTCCATTTATCGACTAAGCAGGCGCATGTTCAGTTAGCGGTTTTGCCTGCCTGCGGGCATCTTCCCGTTGAAGAGCCCGGCGTTAGCCTGTTAGTTGAGCTAATTAAGCCAGCTGGTTGAGCTAATCAAGCCTGTTAGTTGAGCTTATTTCGCCCGGCGCGCTGCTTTAAATAGTTTCCCCCAGGTGTTGAGGTTAAGAGGGTGTTCTAATGGCAGATCTCTTGCCCTTAAGCTTTGCCAGCTAGTGAGGGCAATACCTCTTTCCGCTAAGGCTTGTGGGAAGGCTTCGAAAATTTTGATGATATTCTTCCGAGTCTGCATGGAGTTGTCTGAAATATCCTGCTCTAAGTAGCTGTAGTAAAGCTCGGTTTCGCCCTGGTCGGTGACTCGGGCAAGGACGCTTACCATCACGGTGGCATGGAGGTTTTTGGTGCCGGGTAAGAGTGTTGCTAGGGTTGCTACCGGCACGGCGTCTACCAGGAAGCCTCTGAATCCACTGCCTTTGGTGACGATTTGCCCAGTCCAGCCTGCTGGGCTGAAGCCTTGTGCGTGTAAGGCTGCGTCCAGGTTGTAGTTTGTGGGTTTAAAGCCATTGGCTAAGAGGTGTTCTGTAGCCAGTTGCACTGCTTGCTGGGGGTGCAGTTTTACGGTGCCGTAACGGATTGGTAATGCGTCAGAAAATAACATGAGGGGTCCGCCTAGATTGTGGATCTGGTTTTGGATTTATCCGGCAAAGAGTACTACGTTTTCACCGTTTTGGGCGGCTTGCTTATAGAAGTCTAGTAGTTGCTTTTTTGCGAAACTGAGCTCTTCAACTAATTCTGGGTCACGGTAGTCCCATCTGAGTTCGGAGCGTCGCCACCAACGGCGCTGATTGGCTTTTTCTACCAGGGCTGGGACATCGAGTTTTTCCAGCCCACTGATGGCTTCGGGAAGATCTTCGCACATAACTCCGAAGATGTTATCCTCTGGCGAAGACGTCAAGGTTTTTCCAAAGATAGCTAGGGTGACGGCTGCCTGGGTACGTTTATCTTTTACGAATGCGTTTAGTTCGTCCAGAGCTTCCCAGAATTTGTCGATCTCGAAGAAATCATAGTCTTCCGGGAATAGTTCGTAGCCGTCTACTTCTTCGACGCCCAGAAGTTTTAGAGCCAGTTCGTCTAGGGCTTTATCGGTAAGCCGCGTATACATCATCACTACACCCATATCTGCATGATACCCTCTGGCGTTAAGTGTGGCGATGGTTTGTGGCTCTGCCTATGTAAAATGCCTTGGGTTCAGGCGCGTTAGAAAGAATTAAAAACCGTCTGCTACGTCCTCGATTTGCGGTGGTAGCAGACGGTTTTGAAGTAGTAGATCAGCGGCGACTGTTTTTGAAAGTGCCAGAGATTTTCTCATGCTGGCTGAAGGCCAGGCAGATGATTGTGCGGTCTTTAGCGCGTTCCCAGGATTCTTTAGTGGGAGACAGCGGCGCTAAATCCAGGATTGAGTCTTTCGGGTCTTTCCCAATGTATTCGCTGAAGGCTTGTGGGCAAAACGCGGTGGCTTCTTCCATCAGTTTTTCAGTGCCCGGGAAAGGTCCGTCTGGCAACCTCAAGGTATCAACGACCTCTGCGTTGTGGGGTGCTGTGCAGGCTACCGTGGTGAGGTTTTCCAGCTCGAATACTCCGGTTGCTAAAGCGCCGTCGGGAAGTTCCAGACAGTCTGATTTGGAAAGTTCAACTACGGCAGAGCCGCAGCCGGTGAGCAGAAGCGCACTAGCTGCGGCCGTGACCAGTAGTTTGTTAACTACTCTATTGCGCATCGGTTTATGGAATAGCTAGATGCAGTAATAGGTAGATGATAGCTGCCACCGCTCCCGCTGCGGGGATGGTTAGGAACCAGGCCACTACGATATTTCCGGCCACGCCCCAGCGTACTGCGGACAGTCGCTTGGTTGCGCCTACACCCATAATCGCGGAGGTTACCGTGTGGGTGGTGGAAATGGGTGCGTGGAAGACGAAGGCGGTTAGGTACAGCACGCCGGCTGCTACGGATTCAGCGACGAAGCCACGTGCTGGATCCAGTTCAATAACCTTGCGTCCCAGAGTTCGCATGATGCGCCAGCCACCAGAGTAGGTACCGGCGGTAATTGCTGCTGCGGCAGCTAGCTTAACCCAGGTAGGAACTACCCAGTCGCCGGTGATTGGATCTACGATTTGGTGGGTTGCTCCGTAGCCACCTGCCATCAGGGCCATCACGATGATACCCATCGTCTTCTGAGCGTCCTGCAGGCCGTGTCCCAGTGCCATGGCGGCGGCTGAGACGGTCTGTGCGTAGCGGAAGCGACGCATGGTCTTATGGTATGGCAGTGATTTAACCAGAGCCAGCACTAGTTTCATTAGGATGAAGCCTAAGAGGAAACCTACCAGCGGGGAGAGGAACATGGGGATAATCACCTGATCCAAGATGCCGCGCCACAGGATGGTGGTGGCAGATGCCATGCCGGCGCCTACCAGACCGCCAATTAGTGCGTGGGAGGATGAGGATGGTAGTCCGTACCACCAGGTGATCATATTCCACGTGATTGCGCCTACCAGGGCTGCTAGGATGATCCCCAGCCCATGGAGTTGCATTGTGTGGTCTGTTGAAGTGGTGAACTGGCTGATGTCGATGATGCCTTTACCGATGGTTTTAGCAACTTCGGTACCCAGCAGTGCACCGATGAAATTCATGATGGCTGCCATTCCCAGTGCAACACGAGGGGTTAGGGCTCGGGTTGAGACTGAGGTTGCAATCGCATTTGCTGCGTCGTGGAAGCCGTTGGTGTAGTCGAAGCCCAGCGCGATGACGATGACGACAACGACCAGAATAAGAGTCAGATCCACCGGTCAGGACTCCTTGATTGCGATCGTTTCTACACCGTTAGCCAGGTGTTCGAAGCTGTCCAGTGCCTTTTCTAGGCAGGCAATGATGTCCTTCAGTTTGATTACTTCCAGAGGTTCCATGTCTGATTCGAAAAGCTGGGAGAGGGTGTGGCGGTAGGCCTTGTCACCTTCGTTTTCCAGGCGGTTGATTTCTACCCAGTAGTCGCGCAGGGAGTCCAGAGTTTCCAGACGTGGCATGGCTTCTGCGGTCAGGTCACAGCAACGCTGGATGGCGTTTAGCTGTTGGAAGATACCTGCTGGCAGTTCCTTTACCTTGTAAAGCACGATCAGGTCGCCGGCTTCATCGATGTAGTCCATGCAGTCGTCTAGGCAGCCTGCGATGTAAGCGATGTCGTCGCGGTCGAAGGGGGTTACGAAAGTTTGGTTGAGTTTGTTGACTACTGCGTGGGTAGCTTCGTCGCACGCGTGTTCAACGTCATGTAGTTCATTGCGAAGGGCGACGCGGCCTTCAAAATCTTCGCCTGGGATGCGGGCCAGTAGTTCTGCGCCGCGAACCATGAGCTGCGCCTGCTTTGCTAGCAGGTCGAAGAAGCTGTCGCCATTTTCTGTTTTCTTAAAACGCATTTCCATACTCCACTTAGATTGATGGTCATATGCACTTCCAGACTAATAGAGTTTTGCGTTAAAACATACGTGGGATTCTTGGCTTACCTGAGTTAGGCGTGGTTGGCTGGTTTTTTTGCCCGAGTTTTCGCGGTTTCTTACTTCCCCCCAAAAAATAGGTGTGTGGTAGATCACATATACTTTTTCTATTCGAGGGCGGCAAATAATCTTTCAAATACATTTTTTAGCATTCTGCGCCAGCACCTAATTTCGCACGGGAAAACGCTTTCGTATGCGAATTCAGCACCCAAACCCGCTAAATTCGCACGGGAAAACGCTTTCGTATGCGAGTTCAGCACCCGAACCCCCTAAATTCGCACGGGAAAACCGTTTCCCGTGCGAAATGCGGGTTATAGGACAGATTTTATTGATGGTTCAATATTTTAATAGTCTGTTCTGTA
>JAUNKY010000042.1:7306-9853 GCA_030532515.1 Actinomycetaceae bacterium | reverse complement strand
AGTTTCACCGGCAAAACTCGCCCCATCAAACCAGGTTTCACCGGCAAATTTTGCCCACTGAAACCGTAAGTCTTTACTAAACTCAGAATCTGAGAAATCTGCAGTTTTATTCCAAAGAGTCTTTTCCCATAAAACGGGTTCTGTGAAAGTTGCGCCGCGGAAATCAAAACTACAATCACACCACAGCTTTTCATCTGCAAGCGTCTGCACCTTTTCTTTAAGCTCCTCGCGGTCTTTCCGCAGGTGCTCGCCAATTACTTTAATAATCGCCGATTCAACCGCTGCGTCCTTAAACTTACCGCCAACTAACTGATCAGAACGGTCCGTACGCAAATAACCACAAAGAATATCTACAACGCGCTGTTTGTACCCACCCAGATATGTATCTGCTACATCAGCCAGCGCATACACACCGGCTAAACGTACCTGTGGAGATTCACTTCCCAACTGCGCAACCGCGTCATTTAACTTACGGTCAGCCTCAGCCACAACTGCGCGTCGCTGATTTGCTTCCTCTTGCTCAAGTTCCTTTTCCTTATCCTGTCTTTCACGGTATTTCATCACCAAATAGGCAACCGCACCAATGCCGCCTACTGAAGTCAGTGAAGCAGTCACAATCGCCACTAGCGGTTTTAGCCCAGTCTCTTTATCGACTGGGGACAAAAACCACAGGGAAACAAACACAGCCAAAAGCACCAAAACAGCGAAAAACACCCAAATGACAATTGCCAGCATCAAATTCATACGCTGCTTCAACTGCTTCATCGCTTACCTCTTACTGCATAGACGTTGACGGGAAAGAAAACCCGGGCCGGCGCCCTCGGGAAAAAGAAAAGAAAAAACCTGCTACGCCGGATCGTACGGATTCACTACCAAATCCACGCGCTGCAAATCCTTCAACTCGGAATACCCCGCCGCCGCCATAGTACGCCGCAGCGAACCCAAGAAATTAACCGTGCCATCAGCTCGGGAAGACGGGCCGTGCAAAATCTCTTCCAACGTACCCACCGTACCCACCTGCGCGCGCAAACCCCGCGGCAACTCAGGATGATACGCTTCCGAACCCCAATGCCAGCCGCCGCCCGGCACATCCGTAGCCCGCGCCAAAGCCGCCCCCAACATCACCGCGTCCGCGCCGCACCCAATCGCCTTCGGCAAATCACCCGTGCGTCCAATCGAACCATCCGCAATCACATGCACGTAACGGCCCCCGGACTCGTCCAAATAATCCCGGCGCGCCGCCGCCACATCCGCAATCGCCGTAGCCATCGGCGTATGAATCCCCAGCAGCTGGCGGGTAGAATGCGCCGCCGTACCACCAAAACCAACCAGTACCCCAGCCGCGCCAGTACGCATCAAATGCAGCGCAGCCGTGTAAGTCGACACCCCACCCACAATCACCGGCACATCCAACTCATAAATGAAACGCTTCAAATTCAACGGCTGCACCTTCGTAGACACGTGCTCAGCCGAAACCGTAGTCCCGCGAATCACAAAAATATCCACGCCGGCATCCACCACATCCTGATAAAACTCCTGCGTGCGCTGCGGGCTCAGCTTCCCCGCCACCACCACGCCGGCCTCACGAATCTGCTGCAAACGCTGGGTAATCAGCTCACGCTTAATCGGCTCAGAATAAATCTGCTGCAAACGCTCATTCGACACGTCCGCCGGCAGCGACCGAATCTCTTCAAAAATGCTGGTCGGATCTTCATACCGAGTCCACAAACCCTCTAAATCCAGCACCCCAATGCCACCCAGCTGCCCCAGCTTAATCGCGGTTTCGGGGCTCATGGTCGAGTCCATCGGCGCCCCCAAAATCGGGGTTTCCACATGGTAAGCGTCAATCTGCCAGGAAATATTCACGTCCTCTGGGTCGCGCGTCCGCTTCGACGGCACCAGTGCAATATCATCCAACGTGTACGCCCGGCGAGCGCGCTTGCCTCGCCCAATCTCAATCTCATAAGTCATAGCAACAGTCTAACCTCTACGCTATGCTGAAACCATGACAATTATGTACATTATCGTTGCACTTTTGTTGGCATTCGGCCTAACCGGTGCGCTGGTGCAAATCTGGCCCTCTACCCCATTCATCTTCGCCGGCCTGCTTATCTGGGCCATCTACCTGGGCGGCTACACGGCCTGGATCTTCTTCATCGGAGCCACCGTGCTGCTGGTGTTGGCAATGATCCTCAAGTTCCTCATCCCCGGAAAACAGCTGAAAAACGCGGGGATTCCCACCAGTACGCTGCTGCTTGGCGGTGTGGGCGCGGTAGCAGGTTTCTTCGTGATTCCCGTAGTTGGTCTGCCCGCAGGTTTCATTGGCGGGGTGGCGTTGGCAGAATACCAGCGTCTGCAAAATCCCGAGGACGCCAAACGATCTATCATTAAAACCCTCAAAGCTACCGGTTGGTCCGTGCTGATCGAGTTCAGCATTTCCTTCCTAGTAGTAGTCGCCTGGGCGGTAACCTCAATCGTCTTAGCGTTTGTTTAAAATATTTGTTTTACGGGGTTTCCTGCCGTTTCGGTGGGAAACTTTCGGTGGGA
>JAUNKY010000042.1:0-7296 GCA_030532515.1 Actinomycetaceae bacterium | reverse complement strand
CCTGCTAACCCAGCCGTAGAGCTGGGTCAGTCCAGCGTTATATCTGGGTTTAGTCCAGCCAGTTAACGGAATCTAACGGAGCTTTACCTTTAGATACCAGCCAATCAGAGAAATCTGACGCCCAGCGGAAGTACGCGATCTTCTGGAAATCGTGCAGTTCAAGCAAATCCATCTGCGCCAACTTCGGGAACTTAAACGCCATCTCCTGCAACAAACTAAGCGTCGCCGCCACATCCACATCCGACTGATGCAACTCATCCGCATCCACCGGCACATTGTAAACATCCAGCAGGTCAACCAGCTTCCGCTTCCCCTTCCGCCAACGGTCAAACTCCCGGTCTAAAATCAGCGGGTCAACTACCGGAGCAAACCTACCGCCCAAACGTTCCGCCATAGTCGGCAGGTTATAGCGGCTGAGCTCAGCTTCCAACATAGTGACGTCAAACTGCACATTAAAACCGACCAATGGGGCGCCCTCGAGAATAAAAGAAGCCAACTTCCCCGCCAACTCTTCCAACCCCGCCGCCGGATCCAACCCCTCAGCCTGGGCGCGCTCATTCGTAATCCCATGCACGGCAATCGCCGCCTGCGGAATCGGCACCCCCGGGTTGAAAAGCAGCGTTTCCTGCTGCAAAACCTGGTCGCCGCGGCGCAGCTCCCAAGATGCCGTCACAATCCGATCCCGCTGCGGGTTCACGCCGGTGGACTCCACGTCGAACCCCAGCAAAACCCCGTCAATCCAACTCATTACAACTCCTTTGCTTTCATTACTACCAGCTTAGCGCGGTGCACAGTCCCAGCCCAGGTTGGCTTACTTTTCTAGCCTACCGTGGCGCACTGACAGAATCCGGGCACTTAGCCAAGGCGTGGCTGGCGTGTTCAGTGTCCGGTAGCCGTATGTAGCGCGCGGGTAATGTCCCCGGTGTTGTGCCCGGTTTTGTGCCCGCCGGATGCTGCCCGCCGAATTTTCGTCGCCGAATGTTTGTCCCCAGCCCGAGCGCACAAAAAGTTATCCACAGGCCGCGCCCCCTCCCCGGCTATTTCGCCGGAAAACTTGCCAAACTATTCTTATGCAGAACCTACTAATCAGCCAAGTCATCCCCACCGCGCACTCGCTGCACACCACGCCGGTCACCAGCGCCGCCACGCTCATCCACCCCGAAGACACCCCCGCCTGGGAACTCGAGCGGGCGCGAGTTATCACCATTTTGAAAGCCAGTAACCAGCGCAGTCGCTACCCACAATACGCAACCGGTCTTACCGCAGCCAGACTGCTGGGACTACCTATTCTCAAAGCCCCAGACACCATTGAAGTTATCAGCAAAGCGCCTTCGAACCCGCGGCGCACCAGCTTTCAAAATAGCCACCAGCAAATCCGTCGCCTGCAACGCGCCTATCCTGCAGAGGCTTACACAGAGATCAAAGGTTTCCCCATGGTGTCGCCGAACTACCTGATATTAGAAGTCTTGCGCCTACCCGATGCGTTTGCAGCATTTGTAACTGCCGATGCGATTTTACGTAGCCTCCTTGCAACTGATCATCGGTTAGTTAACTTTCGCCAATACGATATCCAGCAGGCTAAAGAAGCACTCTTAGAAATCGCTACGCCAGAGGTGCTGGGCAGATTAACTAAACGCGTCACCCACCGGATTCCGCTTTTGGATCCCTACGCCGAGTCGCCGGCTGAGTCTATTTTGCGCCTACTTCTGCTCCAGCTAGGCTTTGCGTCGTTGCAATCTCAGCACGAAGTTATCAATCCACACGGTGGCTTCTTTTACGGAGACATTCTTATCCCAGAGCTGAAAACTATCTGTGAAGCCGACGGAGCTGGAAAATATGCAGATGCTCATGCGTATCGAACTGAGAAGGAACGTGAAACTATCCTCACCCGAGCGGGCTATAGAGTTATCCGTATGCATTGGAAAGAACTTACCTCAAGTAGTGCTCTGCAGATTCTAGCTTCCAAACTTGGTGTAGACGTTCCGCGACGCCCTCGAGAAATCTGAAATTCCAAACTCGTATCAAAATCGAGATTTGATACGAGTTATCTGCTATTTCACGCCGGTTTTGGGGATAACTCGTATCGGAATCGAAATTTGATACGAGTTATCCCTAAAATCCCCCCAAAAGTAGGGATAACTCGTATCAAAACAGGTTTTTGATACGAGTTTCGATTTTGTGCCCCCAAACAGCGCACCCAGAGCACCCCGCGGCCCAGGCAGAGCACCCGGGATAGTCCGCAGCACCCCGGCAACACCCGCATATCCGCAATACTCAGGATTTTTCCGAGGGCGACGCACATACCTCATGAAAAAAACAACTGTATTTCTACCAAAACCCCAAGCAGACACGCTGCCCCAGACCCAAACCCCCAACCAACCAAAAACAAAGCACCCCGGGCCTTACAAACCCGGGGCACTTACCAAAAACTACCGACTTAAACCAAAATCAGTTCTTAGAAGAGTGATAGTTCGGTGCTTCAACAGTCATCGCCACGTCGTGAGGGTGGGATTCGCGCAGACCCGCAGGGGTAATCCGCACAAAACGACCATTGCGCTTCAAGTCACTAATAGTTGGCGCGCCCAGGTAGAACATGGACTGGTGCAGGCCACCGACCAGCTGGTAGATGACGGATGCCAACGAACCGGAATATGGAACTTGCCCTTCAATACCTTCAGGGACGATCTTATCGTCAGAAGACACATCTGCCTGGAAGTAACGGTCCTTAGAGTATGACTTGCGGCCGCGTGAAGACATGGCTCCCAAAGAACCCATGCCACGGTAGCGCTTGAACTGCTTGCCGTTAGTGAAAACCAGCTCGCCCGGAGACTCTTCACAACCAGCCAGCATAGAGCCAACCATCACGGTGTCTGCGCCGGCAACCAATGCCTTGGCAATATCGCCCGAATACTGCAAACCACCGTCAGCGATCAGCGGAATACCTGCGGGAATACAAGCCTTTGAAGCAAGGTGAACGGCAGTCAGCTGTGGCACGCCTACACCTGCTACCACGCGGGTCGTGCAGATGGAACCGGGCCCAACGCCTACCTTCACAGCGTCCACACCGGCATCAATCAGTGCCTGAGCGCCCTCGGTAGTAGCCACGTTGCCACCGATAATGTCAATCCCCGCGAACTGTGGGTCTGCCTTAATCTTGGAAATCATTTCCAATGCCAGCTTGGCGCCGCCGTTTGCGGTATCCACTACCAACACGTCGACGCCAGCTTCAGCCAACGCCACGGCACGTTCCCAAGAATCTCCCCAATAGCCAATGGCTGCGCCAACGATTAGGCGGCCTTCCTTATCTTTGGAAGCATTCGGGTACTGTTCGGTTTTAACGAAGTCTTTAACGGTAATCAGCCCCGCCAGGCGCCCGTCTTCGTCAACGATCGGAAGCTTTTCAATGCGGTGCTGAGCCAGCAGCGCCTTAGCTTCTTCACGGCAAATGCCTACGTGACCGGTGATCAGCGGCATGGGGGTCATGCAGTCTTTAACCTGGCGAGTGCCCCATTCTTCGGTGGGCACAAAACGCAGGTCGCGGTTCGTAATAATACCCAGTAGCTTTTCATCGTCGTCTACTACTGGAAGGCCAGAGACGCGGTAGCGTCCACACAGCAAGTCGAGTTCTTCAATAGTAGCGTCGGCGTGAATAGTTACTGGGTCGTTTACCATTCCGGATTCTGAGCGCTTCACCAGGCGGACTTGTTCTGCCTGGTCCTCGATAGAGAGGTTGCGGTGCAGAATACCAATACCACCTTGGCGGGCCATAGAGATCGCCATGCGAGCTTCGGTAACGGTGTCCATTGCCGCAGAGATCATGGGGATTCGCAGGTTAATGTTGCGAGTAAGTCGTGAAGTGGTGTCTACCTCTGATGGAACCACGTCAGTGAGTTCAGGCAGTAGCAGCACGTCGTCATAGGTCAAGCCAGTTAGCGCGAAAGCGTCAGGGTTAAACTCTGTCATTTTTGGATAATACCGCATTTTTGGGTGCGGTTTCCAACCCTGTTCACCATCTAATACGGTAAGCAGAGTTCTTCCTGTCAGTCTACTGAGCGGGTGGCTGAGGCTTCCTTGTCAGACCAGCGCCAATGCGAAAGTCGGGGCCAGTGGCAGGTCTGGAAGCAGCAGCATCTGCGCCACGTGGTAGGCGTCGGGCTTGCCACCCCAGGTGACGGCAGTCGGCTGGTTTTCGGTGCCCAGTTCGTGACGCCATTGCCCCGGCTGGGCAATCAAATACTGCTGGGCGTACTCCCACCACAGGTCGATTTTCTTCACGAGGGCGTGGGTTCGCGCTTCTGAACCAACTAAACGTCCATAGCCGTTAGCCCCCGCCAGGGCTTCAGCTAAAGTTGTGGCTGCGCCCAGGGCTTCACAAAGAACCCAGTGCATGCGTTCGCGCGCAACTGGCTGCCCCTTTTCACAGGTGGTGTACACGAATCCAGGTTTGCCGTCAACGTCCCAGCCATCCAAAATGGCGCGTTCGATTACTTGGTCGGCGCATTCAAGGATCCACATGGGGATAGGTTCGCCCAGGCGGTCAAGTTCCGCGCCGGCGTGCAGGGCTAAGCGTCCCCATTCTAAACCGTGGCCCGGCGTATGCCCGTAGGGGCGGAAGGGGTCGGTGGGTCGGTCGATGTTGTATTCCGGCAGTGGGTTCCAGTTGCTGTCGTAGTGTTCGGCGATGCGCCAGTGGGTGGCGCGGGCTTGTTCATCTAGGACCCATTTGAGGATTTGCAGGGCGCGGTCTAGCCAAATGCGTTCTCCGGTGGCGTCAAAGGCGGCCAGGTAGCATTCCACGGTGTGCATATTGGCGTTCACTCCGCGGTAGGCTTCCGTTTCAGTGAAATCACGGTTGTAGGATTCTTTTACCTTTTGGTGATCGGCTTCCCACCAGCGTGTTTCTTGGTGTTCTAATGCGTCTCCCAGCAGTTCCGCGGCGCCCTCGATACCGGCGATAGTGGCTGAGGAAGCTGCCAACACGACGAATGCGTGGGCGTAGGCGGCTTTGGTTTCGTCTACCGCTGTCACCGTGCCGTCGGCGTTCTTTTCTCGGGCAATCGCCGAGTACCAGCCGCCGTATTCGTGGTCATGGAAGTATTCGCGCAGGCAGTGGATGCCGTGTTCGGCAAGAGCCTGCCATTGGGCGATTTTTTCGGCATTTGACTGAGGGTGCTTGGCTTCGCGGAGCATCCCCAGAGAGAAAACGTGGACCATGCGGCAGGAAATCCACAGTTCTACGGGTTTTTCAGTTGAGATGGTGGCGTCGTCTAGCAGGTAGCCGAACCCGGTTTCTGCTTTAGCGTGTTGGGCGAACTCTAGCAGGTGGTCCCATTGCAGATCGCGGGCGGCGGGGGTGAAGCTGGTTGCTTTTTCGTTGACGATGCCCATTGGTTTCTCCTCTTTGAGATTGGTCGGGTGCGGTGAAGTTTTAGCCGTTACCAGTATAAGCCTTTAGGCTGACAAGTCTGTAGGATTTCAGTATCCGCGGAAGTGCGCCACGATTTCGTCTACGCAGGCTCCGGCCGAGCGCATTTGGGTGGCGTTTACCGGCAGGTAGTTGACTTTGGTGGGGCCAACTAGCACCAGTTGCAGGGGAGTTTTTTCCAGTTCGCGCAGGTATTCTTCGTTGTGGATGGATGATCCGGCGATTACTACTACGTCGGCGCTGATTTTACGGGTGAGTTGCAGGGTTTTTTCCACCATCTGGGGCACGTCGGGGTGCAGCTGGGTGACGGGTAAAATGGCGGGCAGCAGGCGGGCGTTGATGCCTTCCCAGTTGAGGGATACGCCGATAATGTGGGCCAGGAGCGAGCGGGGTTCGTCGCTGACGACTACTACCGCTAGGTCTGAGGCTTTGGCGGCATCCATGCGGCCAGCTTCGGCGCGTTCGGCAACTTCGCGCACCACTTGCAGGGTGACTTGGGAAAGCAGGGCGCGGGGGGAAGTTCCCGGGATTTCACCATCTGGGTCGGTTTGGAATTTTACGAGGGCGGGTTGAATGAACTCTGCCCAGGTGCGCAGTAACCCGTCCCGGGTGATGAGGATGTCTAAGTCGGCGTGGAGCGCCGTGTAGTTGCCGGCTTCGGCGTGTTGGATGAGGCTGTCCACGTCCACGTTTTGGTGGGCGGCTTTATATAGTTCTGAGGCGTTACGCACGCTTTGGCAGGCGTCGGCTGGTGAGATTCCAGAGCGGACCAGTTCAACTACGGTTTGGATAAGTTCAAATTCGGAAATTGAATAGCGGCGGTGGGTGCCGGTTTCTCTTTCGGGTCCCAGTCCGTAGCGGCGTTCCCAGGTGCGCAGAGTAGAGGCAGAAACGCCGAGTTTCTGGGCAACTACTGTAAGTGAGAGGGGTGCTGGAGAGAGGTTTGTGGTTAGGTCGGGACGAGGCATGAGTCAATCCTTAACTTTCTCTCAGCAATCTTTAAGATTCATAAACTACTAGTATATTGTTACCTGAAAACAGATTTTGCGCTATTCGAAACAGTATTCGATAAACAAAAACTAATAATTGGCTATGCTGTGAAACATGCTTGAATAAGTATTGAATAGTTTGCTAATATTTCTTAGGTGAGCACTTAGTCCTAACTGTTAGGTGCTAAAGGCTTACACAAGAAAGGAGAAACACATGTCTAACGTAACTCAACTGCCTATTGCAGCATCGGCTTCGATCGATCCACGCAACTGGCAAGAAGCTGGCGCTTGCCGTGAAATGGACACCGAGCTGTTTTTCCACCCTGAAGGTGAGCGCGGTTCCACTCGCCGCCGCCGAGCTGAAAACGCTAAAGCAATTTGCGCGACCTGCCCGGTAATGCAGCAGTGTCGTGAATACGCACTTTCCATTCAGGAACCATACGGTATCTGGGGTGGAATGAGCGAAGAAGAGCGTCGCGAGTACTTAGCTGCTAACCGCAAGGCCCGTACTGCCTAAGACTTAGAACATTTACGGGGAGTTATCCAACTGGATCACTCCCCTTTTTATTTACTTCGCACGGCAAACGCGTTTCGTATGCGAATCCAGCCCCCAAACCCCCTAAATTCGCACGGCAAACGCGTTTCATATGCGAATCGAGGGGTTATACCCGCCAAATTCGCACGGGAAACCGCTTTCGTATGCGAAATGAGGACCTACACCCTCCAAATTCGCACGGCAAACGCGTTTCGTATGCGAATCCAGCCCCCAAACCCCCCAAATTCGCACGGGAAACGCGTTTCGTATGCGAATCCAGGGTTGGTAAGTGCTCAATTCGCACGGGAACGGTGGGTGTCAAGTTGTTGTGAGTTGTTTCAGGTGTA
>JAUNKY010000041.1 GCA_030532515.1 Actinomycetaceae bacterium | reverse complement strand
ACAACAACCAACCCCTTCCAAGGCCAGCGTTGCAACGATCCCTAGAACTCAAGTTCCGAGGGCGGTGAGAATAACTGACTGGCAGGGTCTACGCCCCCTCATTTCGCACGGGAAACGCGTTTCGTATGCGAATTGAGAGGGTTTGGGTGCCCAATTCGCACGGGAAACCGCTTTCGTATGCGAATTGAGAGAGTTTGGGGGCCCAATTCGCACGGGAAACGCGTTTCGTATGCGAATTGAGCATTCGGGGGCGCCCTCGGGAAAATTTTTACGAGGACGGACCACCCAAGTCTTGCGCAAAACTGCCCAGTCTCCGCCCTAAACCACGCTCCCGCCAAAGAAAAATCCAAACTCGTATCAAAATCGCAAACTGATACGAGTTATCGCCCAAAACCAACGCAAAATGAGGATAACTCGTATCAAAAACTGATTTTGATACGAGTTATGGGTAAAACGGGGGCTAAACCAGGGATAACTCGTATCAAAACGCGAATTTGATACGAGTTTCAAAAAGGGAGCAAAACCGGCGGACTTGACGCCCCGCACAGCCCCAGAACCGGGCCACAAAGCTTCCAGATCTGCAGAGTATCAGAACTGCAATCTGCCGGGTTAAAGGGTTAAAGGGTTAGAAGGTTATACGACAAACTGTGCCACTGTGGATTGACCCCTATAACCCGCAATGAAGGGTTTACCGGGTGACAAAATCCCCGACAGCGAATCTGCCGGGGATTTCTTAAAGTCTAACCAGATAGGTTAAATCACTTAGCAACAGCCTTCTTCAGGGTGGAGCCAGCGGAGATCTTTACGCCGAAGCCTGCTGGGATCTTGATCTGAGCGCCGGTCTGTGGGTTGCGGCCGGTGCGTGCTGCACGTTCTACGCGCTCTACAGAGAACAGGCCGGTAACCTTAACGGTTTCGCCAGCTGCTAGGGATTCAATCAGAACTTCCTGGAATGCTGCCAGTGCTGCATCTGCCTGTACCTTGGTCAGGTTTGCCTTGTCAGCGATTGCGGCTACCAGCTGAGTGCGATTTACGGACATGATGGATCCTTCCTATCGGAAAATTACTAGGGGTGATCGATGATCAACCTCCCCACTAAACTACTGTCGGCTGTTAGCCTTAGGCAGTCGTAGTAGTTCGCATTTGATTATCTTCAAAAGTAAATATAATGCGTTTTCCGCGAAAAATCACCATTTTAAGACAAAAAACACAAAAACTCCCGGAATTTGCCGAAAATTACCGTGTTTTAATGACATGTCGCATGGGAAAAACCTGTGCGGTATCGTTAGAGTGTTGAGTCACTTAGATATATTTCAAGGAGGATCATAGATGACTCGTGCGACCACTAAACTAGATGCCTTGGCTGAAGCATACGTAGAAAAATTTATCGCCCTCAGCCCTGAGATGCGCGTCGCGTTAGGTATGCGCGCTGGGGAAGCCGGGTTTTCCGATATGTCACCCGCTGGGAGTGAAAAGTTTTACCAGCTGGATAAAGAAACTCGGGAGCTAATCGCTGCTTGCGAACCTGCGGATGAAATCGATGAAGTAACCAAGGCCGCAATGCTGTGGAGCTTAGATCAAGCTATTCGTTCCTTCGAAGAGAATGACTACCTGGGAGATTTAAACAATATCGCCAGCCCCCTGCAGGGAATTCGCGACGCATTCGATTTGATGCCCACGGAAACCTCTGAGGATTGGCAGGATATTCGTTTCCGTCTACTGGCAGTACCAGCGGCTTACGCTAGCTATCGTTTGAACTTAGAAGCAGGCGCTGAACTGGGCATCTTCCCAACCCGTGTACAAACCCGGGCAGCTATTGAGGATTTGGGAGCTACTCTTGGCAGCGCGAATCCTTTCAACCGGATGCGCGATGCATACCGCGAATGGGCTAGCGAAAACCAGGATTGGTTGGATGAACCTGCCGCCATTGCAACTGCGGCAGCTACAGAATTCGCGAACTGGCTTAAAGCCGAACTGGCTCCGCAGGCAAAGAATGATGATCGCGTTGGTTTAGACCGTTACCGTCGCGCTTCAGCAGCTTTCTTAGGTGCTTTCATCGACATAGATGCAACCTACGAATGGGCAAAGGGCGAACTGCAGCGCATTCACGCCCAGCAGCTGCAGATCACTGAAGAACTCTTTGGGCCGGGAACGGGCGTTTTTGAAGCTATGCAGAAGCTGGATGATGACCCGAAGTACCAGGTTTTCGGCACTGATGGCTTGCAGAAGTGGATGCAGGAAACTTCCGATCAGGCAATGGAAGACCTTGCGAATGTGCATTTCACGGTCAAACCTGAGATGCGGGCTTTGGAATGTATGATTTCGCCGACTGGTTCGGGCGGGATTTACTACACCGGGCCGTCGGATGATTTCTCTCGCCCGGGTCGCATGTGGTGGGCTTGCCCGCCGGATCAGGAAATTTTCCACACTTGGCAGGAAAAGACTACGGTTTACCATGAGGGTATGCCCGGCCACCACATGCAGGTGTCTTTGGCTACTGCCGCTAAGGAAGAGCTGAATTCTTGGCGCCGTAACTTCTGCTGGTACTCTGGCCACGGCGAAGGCTGGGCTCTGTATGCGGAGGACCTGATGGATAAGTTGGGTTACATGCAGGACCCCGCAGATCGTATGGGGATGTTGGATGCGCAGCGTCTGCGGGCAGCCCGCGTAATCATTGATATTGGTTGCCACACTGGGAAGGAACTGCCTGGCTGGGAGTACCTTGCAAGCATTGGGATCACTAAGGAAGCTTACGAAGCGTCTTTGGCGAAGAGTCCGTTTGCTACTTTAGGTGACACCGGAGCCGCTGAAAACGAGTGGGATCGTAACCACGTGTGGGCATTTATGAATAACAATGTGGCTATGGCTGAAGGTTTCTTGGTTTTCGAAGTTACTCGTTACCTAGGGTGGCCGGGACAGGCTTCTTCTTACAAGGTGGGTCAGAAGCAGTGGGAAGAAATCCGCGATGCTTTCCAGGCGGCTCACCCTGAGAAATCTTTGAAGGATTTCCACGATCAGGCGCTGCTACTTGGTGGCCTGCCGCTGGAAGTTCTGCATCAGGCTCTGAAGTAGGTTGCTATGTCCGCGCGTTGGCTTCATCCAGATGTGCAGGTACCGACCAGTTTTACGCGGCCAGAGGCCAGCACTGTTTTCGTGTTGGCTTCTGCGTCGCCGGGGCGGGCTGGCACTTTACGCCGAGCTGGCATTGAACCGCTGATCCGCGTTTCTAACGTGGATGAGGATGCGATTTTGGCTGGTTTTGAGGACGTTTCTTCTGCCGAGGACGCTGCTGAAAAGGTTACTGCTTTGGCGCAGGCTAAATTAGCGGATGTAGTGGCGGGGTTACAGATTGACCAGGTTCTTGATTTCGCTGTCTCTCAGGATATGCCGGTACCGACGCAGGTTGTGGTTGTTGGCTGTGATTCTATGTTGGATGTTGCCGGCGAGTTAGTCGGTAAGCCGCATACTGAAGGGGTTGCGTTTGCGCGCATTAAGCAGCTTTCTGGTGCGAAAGTGCGTCTTTTTACCGGTCATGCTATGACGCTTCTGACGGTTTCGCCTGTTGAGAGCAGCGATTCTCCGGGGAAGTTGCGTTTGCAAGAGACCGCGACTTTGTCGCAGTGTGAGAGCACTGAGATTGAGTTTACGCATTTAACTGATACCGAGATTACTGCTTATATTGCTACTGGCGAGCCGTTATTTGTGGCTGGTTCCTTCACTATTGATGGTTTAGGTGGCCCGTTTATCCGTGGGGTGAAGGGTGATCCTCATTCCGTGGTGGGGATTTCTTTACCGTTGCTGCGGGATTTAGCTACCAAGCTGGGAGTTGCTTGGCCGACTCTTTGGAATCGGCGTTTGTAAGTTTGGTTAGGTAGCCGTCTTTCAGTTCTATCCCCTTGGTGTTGATGCGGGAACAAGAGTTCCCGCATCAACACCAAGGGGATTTTATTTACAGCGTGTTCCCCGCATGCAGGTTTTCGACCCCTTATTTGTTTTCTTTGTCTACCTTCTTTTCCATGCGGGAACGACGGTTCCCGCATGGAAAAGTAAAAAACAGACTACTTAAGCCCAACTCCGCACAACAACTCCGACGATCCGTTACGCCCCAGCCACCTTTATTTACATACCCCTAAGACACCCTAAGACCCCCTGAAACAGCCCTGAGTACCCCTGAGACAGCCCTGAGACAGCTTCGAAAACCCCTTATTTTCCCCTGAGAATCAAGGAAAAACCTATTTTATAAAGGACCTGGAAAATATACTGAGGATTAACAGATACTTTCTTAAATAGTTCTTCTCGAAAGGTTTATCATGTACGCTCCAACGCCTCAGCCACTGCCCAACACCCCCAGCCGCACTGGCTCAATCATCCTGCTCGTAACCGGGCTAGTTATGACTTTCATACTCGCCCCACTTGCCCTGATAATCTCTTCCGCCTTCGGGGTGGTAAGCTCGGCAGCAGACTACGCACATATTCCGAACTCTTCTAATGCGCTACTGCAACGGGTAGAAAACGGTGACAACATCAAAGTAGAAGACCTGGGACTGGTAGCCCTCACCACCTTGCCAACCGATACGGTTATCCCCACCCATTGTGAACTGAAGTCAAATAACCACGTTATTGAGCTTGCCCGCAGTCAAGACAATTCCAGTAACGCCACGGTTTTCACTGCCATCGATGTTCCTCGCGGAAATTACACTTTGAACTGTGAAACTCCAGACTCCACTAAGAACTTCTCTTTGTACTACATGGACACGAACAAGCTTGCCAAAGGCGCTATCACCGGCATCTTCGTGGGTTTCATTATCAGTATAATCCTGGGGATCGCTGGTCTAGCCATGATTATTGGTGGCATCATCTGGCTGATTCTAGTTAATAAGCGTCGCGATGAAATGCGCTTCGCTCACCTGTACCAACCCCAGCCACCGCAGCCCAATAACTAACCTTGGCCTCCTCTAGCAGCCACTCTCAACTGCTAGAGGCAGCCACCCTAAATTTCCCATAAAGCAATCGCAACCCCGTGGTCCAAGCTAATGGAAAGGTTTCCTTTCTCAGCTTGGGCCACGTTGCCGGTAAAGACCTGTTGCGCTGCCCCTGGCAGACACAGAGGATCCGCAAATTCAACACTAGTTTCCTCATTGCGAGCCAGCACTACCAGCAGTCGCTGCGTAGCAGTTTCACGCCAAAATGCGATCACATCATCGCTTACGTGTGCCCAGCGCAAACCGCCCTCGGAAATAACCGGTAACTGGCGCAAAGCTGCCAACTGCGGAAGCCATGCCAGCAGACTTTGATCGTAATCAGCCAAGCTATCCCACGGCATCGGAACGCGGCAGTTATCCCCATCTGCATTAGGTAGCTGCAGTTCTTCCCCATACAGAACCATGGGCACACCCGGCAGCATGTAGGCAGCTGTCAGCCCAATCCGTGGTCCGTGTGGCCCCCGCAGAGTATCGCTAATACGTGGCGTGTCATGTGAAGAAACCAAGTTGTAAGAAGCTTGCCGGACCTGCCAGGTGGTTTCAGCCCCAAATGCGTCGATAGTATCTACCACTTCCTTGCCGGGAAGTTCGTGCATATCCGCCATAGTTCCCAAGAATCGCGGAATCACCGTTTCAGGGCAAAGCCAATCCCACATCGGACGAGTAAAGCCAACATAGTTCATGGCGCCTTGCCAGGTGTCACCTTTAACGTCGGTTCCAAAATCATGGCAATGCTCGGCAATCAGGGCTTTATCTGCTCCGGTAGCTCGCACGCTTTCAGCTACCCAGCTGGCAACTTGCTGATTCATATCATCCAGGCGGTAGCGGCCGGTCATGTTGGCCACGTCGATACGCCACCCGTCCATGTTGAAAGGGGGCTCCAGGTAGCGGCGGATGACTCCACCGGGGCCAAACATAGCTTCTTTTAAAGCCTCGCTGTGGTAGTTGAGCTTCGGAAGGGATTTGAAGCCCAGCCAGCAGGCATAGTCTCCGGCTTCATCCCAGTAATAGTAGTCGCGTTCCTTACAGTTGGGGTCTTGCAAGGCGCGTTCGAACCATTCGTGGCTGCTACCGGTGTGGTTGGTGGTCAGGTCGCCGATGAACCGCATTCCGCGAGCGTGACAGGCTTCGATAAGGGCGATCAGCGCAGCATCACCGCCTAAGAAGGGGTCGACGCGGTCAAAAGAGTGGGCGTCGTAGCGGTGGTTTGAGCGGGCTTCAAAGAAGGGTGTGAGGTAGAGGGTGTCGAATCCCAGGCTTTGAATGTGATCGAGGTGTGCGATGATGCCCCACAGGTCGCCGCCATAGAGGTTTCGGTGGCGCGGGCCTTCGTCGAATTGGGAAAGGTCGTCGCTGATTAACCCGGTTGACCACTGTGGTAGTTCGATTTCAGCGGGTGCTTTTGAGCGGGCGAAGCGGTCGATGAAGATTTGGTAGATGCGCGCCGTTTGGTACCATTTGGGGGCAAAACCGGTGACCAGGACTTTGAAGTCGCCGTGGTCTGGGACAGTGCGTTTAAATTCTCCCAGTGCGTTTACCCACCGAGTGGTTTTGTCTGCCAATCCGATGTGCCAGCGGTAGTGGGTGGTTGCGCCTACGACGGGGATTTTGGCTTCCCACCAGGTTTCGCCGGGGACTGCGTGGGGCACTTCGATTTGGTGGGCTGGGAAGTGGCGTGGTTCAGCGTCGTCGAGGATGCGCACCGCAACGCTTTTAACGGCGGGCGGGTTGTATGCTCGCAAGCGCACCGTGATATTTCCCTGTTCGTCTTGCGTGGGGTCGACGTAGAAGCGGGAGGGGTCGTGGTAGAAGGTGCGCATAAGCTTCCTTTAGCTGCTAGTTAGTTTAGTTGGTTCCGCCGCCTAAGTGCGGTTTCCAGATTGTTTGCAATGAGGTTTTCGCCCGCGGGTGGGGTTGGTCTTACCATGATACGGATTTTGCGGGGTTTTTCTCTTCCGAGGGCGCCCAAAAAGCTACCCCGCATCCAGTTTGGATGCGGGGCTTTAACTATTTACCTTAGTCTTGGTTTTGCGGTGGTAAGGCGGCGATCATTTCGTCGTCAAAGTTTTGCACACCGGCACGCTGGGCTCCGCCGGGGGATCCCAGGTCTTTGAAGAAGTCGACGTTGGCGCGGTAGTAGTCTGACCATTCTTCTGGGAGGTCGTCTTCGTAGAAGATTGCTTCGGTGGGGCAAACTGGTTCACATGCGCCACAGTCTACACACTCTTCTGGGTGGATATATAGGGAACGTTGCCCTTCGTAAATACAGTCGACAGGGCATTCGTCGACACAGGCGCGGTCCTTCACATCCACACATGGTTGTGCGATAACGTAAGTCATTTCAGGCTCCTGAGAGGATTTGTCTTTATGCTTGGGAGGCTTTTTTGTAAAGCCGGTTCGCATCGGGCAAAGTTCTCTACTATTATCCCACTATGGGCACACATTCAAAACCTGAGAAGGCGGAAGAAACGAATTTAGAGACCACTGCCACTGAGCGGCGTCAGCTTCCGTGGTTAGATTGGCAAGTTGGCGAGCGGGTGGTGGTTCGTTATCGTTTGGAGGACGGTCGCCACGATGCTTTGGGGCATTTGCTTGAGGTGGCTCCTACGCACGTCACTGTAAATACGCGTCGGGGTGTGGTGAAAGTATTAGCAGAAACGATGGTTACTGGTAAGCGAGTGCCAGAATCGCCTTTCCCCGTGCATTATCCGGGGACTGCGGCAGTTTAGAGTTGTCTGATAGTTGTGGGGCTCCACCTAAATAGAGGTGGAGCCCCACAAGCTAGTTAAGTTTACTTCTCGTTTCGCAACGCTTTTAGAAGCACTACGAAGAAGAGGATAAGTCCAACGGTCAGGGTAATGTGGAACAGGCCGGAGATCCCTGCGATGGCTGGGTGTTCCGCGTGTCCCCACAGTTGGCGCAGGCCGGTTACTGCCATCATGGTGGCTACGCCCATTACTCCCAGGTTGTACACCCACAGGAACGCAGTGAAAAATTTGCGTTCGCTCAGGTGCAGGACTGCTTCACTTAGCATGAACAGTAGGCTCATTACTAAGCCCAGTACCAGGATATGCGTGTGTAGTGTTGAAAGTTGAGTTTTCACTACCACTTCAGCACCGCGGGTAAGTTCCCGGTAGGCAACGCCTGAGACCAGTCCTAAGATGGTGTAGCCCAGTGCCAGGTATGCGAAAGTACGCGTTGCTGGACCTAAATCTTTAATCATTTTTAACCTCACTCACCTGCCGTCGCAGTTAGTTTTCTGAACGTTTTTCACCAAGGTATCAAGGGTATCAAGGTGATTGGGTCTTACTGCGACTATAGCAAAGAGTTACTTTTAGGGCGCGTCGAAACCGGTTGGTTTAAACCCAGCCGTTTTCGATTGCTTTGCGTTCGCGGCGTTCACGCGCAGCAATTTTGAAACGCTCCTGTGCAGAGAGAATATTCTTACGAATACGAATCGCCTCTGGAGTAACTTCCACACATTCATCTTCAGCAGCAAACTCAAGGGATTCTTCCAAAGTTAGCTTGCGCGGCGGAATTAAACCTTCGAAGTTGTCAGCAGAAGAAGCACGCATATTTGTTTGCTTCTTTTCACGAGTCAGGTTTACATCCATGTCTTCATTACGAGGGTTCTCTCCCACAATCTGACCTTCATAAACCTCTGAACCAGCTTCCACGATGAAAGAACCACGCTCTTGTAGGTTAATCATCGCATATGGGGTGGCCGGGCCGGGACGGTCTGCTACCAAAGAACCCGTGGTACGCGTAACGATCTGCCCTTGCCAAGGCTCATAGCCAGCAGCCAAAGAAGAAGCAATGCCAGTACCACGAGTTTCAGTGAGGAACTTAGAGCGGAAACCAATCAAACCGCGAGCAGGTACAGTGAATTCCAACCGCACCCAACCGGTACCGTGGTTGGTCATCGAATCCATCCGGCCTTTACGAGCAGCCAACAGCTGGGTAACCTGCCCCAAATACTCTTCAGGCACGTCAACCGTTAGCTTTTCCATCGGCTCACACTTCACCCCATCAATTTCGCGGACCACAACCTGTGGCTTACCAACCGTGAGTTCAAAGCCTTCCCGACGCATCTGTTCAACCAAAATAGCCAAAGCCAGTTCACCTCGACCCTGAACTTCCCAAGCGTCCGGGCGTTCAGTGGGCAATACTCGTAAGGAAACGTTGCCAATCAATTCGCGATCTAAACGATCCTTCACCTGGCGCGCCGTAACTTTAGAGCCACGCACCCGCCCCGCCATGGGAGAGGTATTAATCCCGATAGTCATGGAAATTGCTGGGTCATCAACCGTAATCAATGGCAGCGGACGAGGATCGTCTACATCTACTAACGATTCCCCAATAGTAATCTCAGGAATCCCGGCTACCGCAACAATGTCACCTGCGTGAGCGACCTCGGCAGGAACTCGTTCCAAACCTTCCGTCACCAAAAGTTCCGTAATACGCACGTTGGAAAGCTGCCCGTCAGCACGCGACCAGGCGACAGTCTGTCCTTTGCGGATAGAGCCGTTGTGAATACGCAGCAACGCAATACGACCTAAGAAGGGGGAAGCATCTAAGTTCGTAACGTGTGCCTGCAGGGGCGCACCTTCTTCATAGGTGGGACCGGGGATGCGGTTCAGCAACGTTTCAAATAAAGGTTCCAGATTTTCGGTGGGTACTTCACCGAAAGGTGGACATTCCAAAGAGGATTTACCAAGCTTAGCGGAAGCGTATATCACTGGAACATCCAGCATTGCGTCTAAGTCAACATCGACGCCCTCGTTAACTAAATCCTCAGCTAAGGAAAGCAAAAGGTCAGTGGTTTCGGAAACTACTTCTGCAATACGCTGATCGGGGCGGTCCACCTTATTAACCACTACTACTACGGGAAGTTTAGCCTGCAAAGCTTTACGCAGCACGAAACGGGTTTGTGGCAGCGGACCTTCCGCAGCGTCCACCAGTAGCAGTACCCCATCGACCATGGACAAACCGCGTTCTACTTCCCCACCGAAGTCAGCGTGACCGGGGGTGTCGATTACGTTAATAGTGATGCCATCTTCTAAACCCATCGCCTGCGCAGCCGGACCCCGGTAGTGTACAGCGGTGTTCTTAGCTAAAATTGTGATGCCTTTTTCGCGTTCTAAGTCCCCCGAATCCATAACTCGTTCGCCGCGTTTTTCTACAGAATCGTGTGCTGAGAACGCTCCAGATTGCCAGAGCATGGCATCCACCAAGGTGGTTTTCCCATGGTCTACGTGTGCTACGATCGCTACATTTCGGATGTCTTTACGTGTAGGCATACTTCCCCCGCCCTATTTTTCTATAACTCATTAAGAATAGTCCTGTATGCGTACGCATTAATAGTTCTAGCGGTGCGAAATTCGCCACGTTACGCGGGTTTACGCTGGTTTTCCAAGGGGTTTAAGGCAGACTATAAGCATGCACCCTACTTTAAAGATTTATTCGCTTTTTGCGCGCGTGGCTTTCCTTTTTGCGGTTTTAATTGCTGTGGCAGTGTCGATTCAGTTCTTTTATTTCGATGGTTTTCATGGTTTACAGGCTCTTCCGCTAATTGGTTTGATTGTGTGGCTTTTCTATATGTTGTGGTGGTCGCCGGTCCTGGTGGTGACCGAGCAGGCGCTGGTCGCTTTCAACGTGTGGCGTAAAGTGCGGATTCCGTGGTCTGAGTTCAAGGGGGCACGCTTGCATTTGGGGACGATTCTGGAAACCAGCGCCGGGGATTTCCGCCTTTCCACGGCGCAGCCCAAGAACCGTTTGTCCGAGTTACGTAGCCCCGGCATTGATCCGGTGCCGCATATTGATTTTTCACAGCCCGAGGTTTCCCTCCACGTGCACGCGCAGCAGTTGGTTGAGATTCTCACGCAGTGGCGATTTTTGCACGATGAGCATGAGAGGTTGGCAAAGCAGGTGCCCGGTTATGCTGAGGATAAGGGATTATTTTCTCCCGAGGGCGTCGCTTTAATCGAAGGTGAAAAGTCAGCCTCATCCCTCCAAGGCGTTTCGGTATGGATTCGCTGGCATCATATTCTCATTACACTACTACTGATTGTTGCCAATATTTTCGTCTGGATTTATTAGGATTCGCATTCTATTGCCAAGCTACTGTCCTTATTTGGCTGGATCTGTTTTATTCCTATATCGGTGATTTACCTAAATCGCGAGACTTCATTTACCTAAGTTCTCAGTTCTGTCGCAGGTTGTGTATCTAAAATCTGGGCTTTGAGTTGCTGTTTGTTATAGGCTAATCAGCGAACTCTATACACACCACCTGGCTAGAAGTGCTATATACGCTTAACTCAACAGATCGACCAACTTCAGCAAAAAGCCCCCACCCACCACCCACCCCAAAAACCACTACCAACCAACCACGTTCAGTCATCCCTGAAGCCAGAAACAACCAGGACCATCTACTTCACCCAC
>JAUNKY010000010.1 GCA_030532515.1 Actinomycetaceae bacterium | reverse complement strand
ACAAAAACCTCCAAACCAGAATACGAACGACTCACAACCAGCTTGGCAAATAACGCATATGCGAAATGAAGACGTCCAGCCCCCTCAATTCGCACGGGAAAACGCTTTCGTATGCGAAATGAGGACGTCCACATCCCCAATTCGCACGGGAAATCGGTTTCGTATGCGAAAGGGCTTCCCAACCGAAGTTGGGAAGCCCTTCACTATTTGTTCGCGAATCAGCGAGCGGTCAAAGAACCGCCAGCAGCGGTGATCTTTGCTTCTGCGGAGGAAGACCACTTGTCAACAACCAGGTTGAACTTAGCGGTAACTTCACCTTCACCCAGAACCTTAACCAGCTGACGTGGGCGCACAGCACCCTTTGCTACTAGGTCCTCAACCGTGATGTCTCCACCCTCTGGGAACAGACGCTGCAAAGCGTCCAGGTTTACAACCTGGTATTCCACGCGGAATGGGTTCTTGAAACCACGCAGCTTTGGAAGGCGCATGTGCATTGGCATCTGGCCACCTTCAAAGCCTACTGGAACCTGGTAACGAGCCTTAGTACCCTTGGTACCACGACCAGCGGTCTTACCCTTGGAGCCTTCACCACGACCAACGCGGGTCTTGGCTTTCTTAGCACCTGGGGCTGGCTTCAAATCGTGGAGACGGAGAATTTCTTCAGCCATTATCAGTTGACCTCCTCTACCGTAACCATGTGACGAATAGCCAGGATCTGGCCACGCAGAGTTGGGGTGTCCTTGTGAACGACCGACTGGCCGATCTTACGCAGACCCAGTGCTCGCATAGCGCGACGCTGTTCCTGTGGGCGACCGATATCAGAACGGACGCGGGTAATCTTTAGGTTAGCCATTACTTGCTCACTCCTGCCGCTGCCGCTTCGTTTTCGGCCTTTTCAGCTTCGGCGCGCTTTTCAGCTTCACCTTCTGCGCGTGCACGCAGCATGGAAGCTGGAGCAACGCGCTCCAGTGGAAGTCCACGACGTGCTGCTACTGCTTCAGGCTGTTCCAGCTGCTTCAGAGCGGCAATAGTTGCGTGGACAATGTTGATTGCGTTCGAAGAACCAAGAGACTTCGAGAGTACGTCGTGGACACCGGCGCATTCCAGAACGGCGCGGACCGGACCACCGGCGATAACACCGGTACCTGGAGCGGCTGGACGAAGCAGAACTACGCCTGCTGCGTCTTCACCCTGTACCAGGTGAGTGATGGTACGACGGATCATTGGAACGCGGATGAAGCTCTTCTTTGCTTCTTCTACGCCCTTTGCAATAGCCTGAGGAACTTCCTTGGCCTTGCCGTAACCTACACCAACGGTACCTTCACCGTCACCAACGACAACAAGTGCGGTGAAGCTGAAGCGACGACCGCCCTTAACTACCTTGGAAACGCGGTTAATGGTAACCACACGTTCGATGTACTGGTTCTTTTCTTCGTTGCGACGGTTGTCGCGACGTTCAGACTGACGTCCTCCGCGGCGTTCACGACGTTCAGTGTCGCGGCCTTCAGAGGTGTCCTGAGCTTTGTTTCGCTGCGCTGCAGCCATCAGTATGCCTTCTTCCTTCTGGTCGCTCAGAGCGCCAGGCCACCCTCGCGGGCGCCTTCTGCTACAGCTGCGACACGGCCGTGGTACTTGTTGCCACCGCGGTCGAAGACCACAGCGGTGATGCCAGCTTCCTGCGCACGGGCTGCAACCAGTTCGCCAACGCGGCGAGCTGCTTCAACCTTGGTGGAGGAACCGTCGAATGCTGCTTCCATGGTGGAAGCAGAAACCAGAGTGTGACCCTTGTAGTCGTCGATAACCTGTGCAACCATGTGGCGGTTAGAACGGGTTACAACCAGACGTGGACGCTCTGCAGTACCGTTTACGTTCTTACGAACGCGCTGGTGGCGGCGCTTACGAGCAACTACCTTGCCCTTGCCCTTAACGGTGTAAGACATTACTTACCAGCCTTTCCGACCTTGCGACGTACGTTTTCGCCTGCGTAGCGAATACCCTTACCCTTGTAAGGTTCAGGCTTACGGATCTTGCGAATGTTCGCAGCGACCTCGCCAACAAGCTGCTTATCAATGCCGTTAACCGAGAACTTAATCTGGTTGTCGACCTTGAATTCGATGCCTTCTGGAGCTTCAACGATCACTGGGTGAGAGAAGCCCAGAGCAAATTCCAGGGCGGTGCCCTTTGCTGCTACACGGTAACCGGTACCCACGATTTCCAGGCCCTTAGAGTAACCTTCGGTTACGCCGGTAATCATGTTAGCGATCAGGGTGCGGGTCAGACCGTGGCGTGCACGGGAGTCGCGCTGATCGTCTGGACGGGAAACCAGAATCTGGCCTTCTTCAATTACAGCGGTGATTGGGGAAACGATTACGTGTTCCAGGGTGCCCTTAGGACCCTTAACGGTAACGTTTGCACCATCAATCGTTACGTCAACACCAGCAGGGATGGTGATGGGAGCTTTACCAATACGTGACATGGGTTTCCTCCTTACCAGATGTAGGCGAGGACTTCCCCACCTACTCCCCTGTTAGCTGCTTCGCGGTCAGTCAGCAGGCCGGAGGAGGTTGACAAGATTGCAACACCCAGGCCGCCGCGTACGCTTGGCAGTTCGGTGGACTTTGCGTAAACGCGCAGACCAGGCTTAGAAACACGCTTCACGTCGGTGATAGCGGCTTCGCGGCGCGCGTTGTACTTGAGTTCGAGCGTGAGGGTCTTGCCCACACGTGCGTCCTCAACCTTAGCTGCGGCAATGTAACCTTCAGCTACCAGGATTTTGGCAATTGCTGCCTTCAGCTTGGAGTGAGGCATGGACACCGAATCGTGGTGTGCCGCACTCGCGTTACGCAGACGCGTAAGCATATCTGCGATTGGATCAGTCATAGTCATTTTGGGGAGATCCCCTTCCTCATCGGGGTTTCCAGCCAGTGGTTCGCACTGACGGACCTACGATGTAGTCGTTTTACCAGCTACTCTTGGTCACACCTGGCAGTTCGCCCTGATGAGCGAGTTCGCGCAGGCAGACACGGCACAATCCGAACTTGCGGTATACCGAACGTGGACGGCCACAACGGTTACAGCGGGTGTAGGCGCGCACAGCAAACTTAGGCTTGCGAGCTGCCTTTACCTTCAGCGAAGTCTTTGCCATGGTCAGTCCTCCTTGAATGGGAAGCCCAGAGCGCGCAGCAGCGCGCGGCCTTCTTCGTCGGTCTTAGCAGAGGTGACAATGGTGATATCCATGCCACGAACACGGTCGATGTTATCCTGATCGATCTCGTGGAACATGGACTGTTCGGTGAGACCGAAGGTGTAGTTACCGTTACCGTCGAACTGCTTTGGGGACAGGCCACGGAAGTCGCGGATACGTGGCAGTGCCAACGAGATCAAGCGATCCATGAATTCCCACATACGGTCGCCACGCATGGTTACGTGTGCGCCAATAGGCTGACCTTCACGTAGCTTGAACTGTGCGATAGACTTACGAGCCTTGGTTACAACTGGCTTCTGACCGGTGATTGCGGTCAGGTCGCGCACTGCACCATCCAGTGCCTTGGAATCACGAGCGGCTTCGCCAACACCCATGTTTACAACGACCTTTACCAGGCCGCCAACCTGCATTGGGTTTGCGTGGCCGAATTCCTTAACCAGCTGAGGGCGGATTTCGTCAACATACTTAGTCTTCAGGCGAGGGGTCATGCGCCGATTTCCTTTCCAGTCTCGAGGCCGCGCTTTGCGCCACCACGAATAACGCGGATTGGGTTACGGTTCACGCGCTTGCCGTTTTCGTCAACGTCAACGCGGAAACCAACGCGCACGCGCTGCTTGGTTTCTGGGTCAACCAATGCCACCTTGGACAGGGAGATTGGGGCTTCAATCAGCTGAATGCCACCGGTTACCTGGCCCTGAGCGGACTGGCCTTCACGTACGTGACGGGTCTTCAGGTTTACGCCTTCAACCAGAACCTTCTGCTCCTTAGGGAAGACCTTGATTACGCGACCCTGCTTGCCCTTATCGCCTGGCTTGATTGGTTCCAGACCTTCAGCTGCACGGCGTGCATTGCGTTCGTCGATCTTCTTCTGGTCTGCGGTACGACCAGCAATGACCTCTACCAGGTCACCCTTTTTAATCTTGGCTGCCATCAGATCACCTCCGGAGCGAGGGAAACGATCTTCATGAACTTCTTATCGCGAAGTTCGCGGCCGACTGGGCCGAAGATACGAGTTCCACGTGGTTCGCCATCGTTCTTCAAAATGACAGCTGCGTTTTCATCAAAACGGATGTATGAACCGTCTGGACGGCGGCGTTCCTTACGGGTACGCACTACTACCGCCTTGACGACATCACCCTTCTTCACGTTGCCGCCGGGGATAGCGTCCTTCACGGTTGCGACGATGGTATCGCCAACACCCGCGTAGCGCCGACCCGAGCCACCGAGTACGCGAATGCAGAGGATTTCCTTTGCACCCGTGTTGTCGGCAACCTTTAGTCGCGACTCCTGTTGAATCATTCGTTTTCTCCTGTCGTCGAGCTGGTTCTGTGACGGAAACTCCGCCATAGCCTAGCCGAACGTGTACGGACTTTTTACGCAGCGGTTGCTACGTAACTGCTTCTTTTGTGCAGACGCGAGTTCACAGCTTCCAAACGAAGCGGAGCTTGGTCTCTGCACAGAAAGAAGGTTGCTTTACTTGCATTTGCAAGGTTTACCTACTCTAGGAGAGCATGCGGACATACTCCACCCGCGCAAAATAAACTGCAACTTATTTAGATTACGCTATAAAGGAGCCAAATGTGAAGTTACTTCAAGCAAAACTAGCTGTGCAGTGTCTCACCACAAAGTGTGGTTAGCCGTCTGTTTCCCTCCTGCGCTAATCTAGGTTAAGTACCTGGTGTTTACACCATGGAAGGAGACCCCGGATGAGTGACCGCCTGGAAACCGAACAGCGGCTCATCGAAGCCACGAAACGCATCATGGTGACCCATGGTGTAGAAGGCTGTACCTTAGAACGCATTACCGAAGCAGCCGGCTTCACCCGCGGGGCCTTTTACTCAAATTTCCGCTCTAAAGAAGAACTCTTCGTCGCCGTTGCCGAAGACGAATACGCCGCCGGGATTAAACGCATTCAAGAATTCGGAACGCAGTGGGCCACCCGCATGGCCGAACACCCCCTCCCCAAACCTCTCACCGGCGAAATCGTGGCCTATATTTTTGCCGACGCACTGCGCAGCTTCTTAGACCACATGCGACTCAACCGCGAGTTCTTCATTTTGCATTCAGAGTTCATGATCCGCTCTGCCCGCGTTCCCGATTGGGCAGCTCTCTTCGCCGAAATTAACCGCCAGTTCGTAATCGCTTTAGCCCAGGTACTGCACACAATTGTCGATTCCCTGGGTTTGCAGTTTACGCATACCGCCGAAGCTGTAGCCCAAGCGGTTATCGGGATTGTACTGCGCGCCAACGGGATTGCTTCTTGGGCGCAGGTACGCGAACAGGACACTTTAGCCAGCACTGCTTTTGGGCGTCGCACCGGCTCTTCCGTAGCCCTGGAAGTAACCGAGTTAATCGTGCCCCTACTGCTGGGGTGCACAAAGCAGCAGGGAGACCTTTAGTTCCGCAGATTTTTCCCGAGGGCGCTGCACCGCGGTCAGTTTCCATTCTGAAACGAAAGCTGGGGCGGCGCCCTCGTAATAATTTTCAATCCCTAAACCGCGACACGATGCAGTGTGTGCAGTCTCACAGGATACAAAAATGTATCGACCTGCCAAACCCACTTTTCCCTACTATTTCGGGAGCAGTCTCAAAACCACCCGCTTAACCCACAGGTAAAAAACAATAATGTATTTCCCCTGGAATTAGCCTTGCCATACCTTAGGTAAAACGTGCAAACGTAAAGAAAGACGAACTATGCCTAAGGAAATATTCTTCACTCCAGCGCTGGATTCCACGCAGCTGGAGGCCCAGCGGCTATTGCAAGAAACCTACTTGCAGCGCCCGGCTGGCGTACTCTTTCACGTCACCACCAGCCACCAAACCGCTGGTAGAGGCCGTTTTACCCGCACCTGGGAAGACCAACCCGGCACCTGCTCACTCACGTCAACAGTAGTGAAGCTCCCCAACGAAGCCTTGGAAAACGCCCACTGGCTCACTATCGTCGCGGCCCTAAGCGTCACCGAAACTGTGCGCGACTTCTTCCCCAGTACCCAGACTTCCCTGAAACTAAAGTGGCCCAACGATGTGCTGTTTCAGGGAGCCAAACTTGGTGGCATCCTGGCCACCGTACTTTCCGCCAACGACCCAGACTTCACCTACGTTAGCCTAGGGGTCGGCGTGAACCTATTGCAAGACGTTAGAGATTTGCCCACTGCAGAGGCCACCTCCCTTGCCGCAGAGCAGCTCACTCCCCTACCTTCCGTAGCCGACTTCAACGAACGTTTCTTGACGGTGCTGACCTTTAACTTAGAACGCTTCGCAGCAGCGAACTGGGACGGAAAGATCTTCCAAGCCGCCTACCAGCAGCTACTGACTGGCCTGGACCAGCCGGTGCGCGTCACCCACCTGCGTCCCGAAGTCCTTTCAGAAAACAACCAGCCTCAGCTGACCGACGCAACTGACACCTACGACGCGATTTTCCTGGGGGTCTCTGCCCAAGGTTGGGCGCTGGTTCGACCTCTCAACCAACCCGGCGCCGTTGTAGAAATTTCTAGCGCCGACATTACTTTCGCCCCAACACAGTCTTTAAACACTCCAGTCACCCCCGAAGCTCAGGAGGCGAAATGAGTCTTCCTACCCTATTAGTAGCCAACCGCGGAGAAATCGCCGCCCGTATTTTCCGCACCGCGAAAGAACTGGGTATCCGCACGGTAGCGATCTATACGCAGCATGAGCCAGAGGCCGGCTGGGTAAAACTAGCCGACGTAGCCTACCGGTTAGAGGGCGTAACCGCCGCCGAAACCTACTTAAACGGCGCACAAATCTTAGAAATCGCCAAAACCGCTGGGGCTACCGCCATTCACCCCGGCTACGGTTTCCTCTCTGAAAACGCTGACTTTGCTGCCGCTGTACAAGCTGCCGGCATCACCTGGGTGGGGCCGGCACCGGAAGTAATTAACGCGCTTGGGGACAAAGCCCAAGCCCGCAAACTAGCTATCTCACAGCAGGTTGGGGTCATTCCGGGAACGCAGACGCCACTACGCAACTTAGCTGAACTCATCGAGTTCGGGCAGCAAGTTGGCTTCCCCATCGTCACCAAAGATCCGGCGGGAGGCGGCGGTAAAGGCATTATCGAATACGCCAGCGCCGAAGCTGCAAAACAGTTCTTTATTGAACGGGGCTTACCAACCGACGCCGATTTACCTGCTGATGCCCTCTTAGCCACTTCTTTCTTAGAAAAGCGTTTGGTAAACGCCCGCCACATTGAAACCCAGTGTCTGCGCGATAGCCACGGAAACTTCTGGTTAGCTTCTACCCGCGACTGCTCTGTGCAGCGACGCAACCAAAAACTGATTGAAGAAGCCCCCGCCCCCGGACTATCTGCACAAACTTTGGCAGATTTAACGAAGTGGTCAGCCACTCTATTTGCCGCCGTCAACTATGTGGGGGCCGGTACCTGCGAATTCTTAGTGGACGCATCCGGAAACGCCTACTTCTTAGAAGTAAATCCGCGCCTGCAGGTAGAACACACCGTAACTGAAGAAATCACCGGCGTGGACCTGGTCGCACTACAACTGGCAATTGCCGCAAACGAATCGCTCACTGACTACGTAAGTGACGCGAACCAGCCGCGTGGACACTCAATTCAACTACGTATCACCAGCGAAGACCCCGCCCAGAATCTGCTTCCACAAGCTGGGCAAGTACGCGCCATCACCTGGCCCAGCGGCGCCGGGGTACGCATCGACGCTGCTTTAACCGCCGGCGAAGAAATCCCCGTAGCTTTCGATTCTTTGATCGCAAAGTTAATCGTCACTGCACCTAGCCGCACTCAGGCAATCGCTAAGGCACTGCGTGCTCTGGCGGAAATGCAAATCAGCGGCGTCCCAACTTCTGCCCCGCTTTACAAAGAAATCCTGGCAGACCCCGCTTTTACTGCCGGAGCAGGCCAAATTCACACCCGTTGGCTAGAAGAAACCCTCTTAACTCCCGCGGGGTTAGCACAGTTCGCCGCTAAAGCAGACACTAATCCTGGCACTGCTTCAGCAAATCCGGCAAACGCAGGCAGCCAACCAGCTGCTGGCAATAGTACTCACCTTGCCGACGCGGGCAGCAACCAGCTTTCTTTAGCTAATGCAATTGAAGTACCCATCGAACTGGACGGAAAACGCTCCCTACTGCGCCTGCCAGCGGGTTTCTTACAGCACTTAGCCCAGGCAGGCACCGGAGTGGGAATCGGCGCTGGACTGTCCGGACTGGCTGGCCTAACCGCTGCAACCGGAGCTGGCGCAACCGGCCCAGCCCCCACGCAGATTCGCCGCAACCGCCGCGGTCTGCGCGACAATCTGGCCGCAGATTCCGGTGCCGTCACCGCCCCAATGCAAGCTACGGTCACCCGCGTAGCTGTCACCGCCGGACAAACCGTTAACGCCGGTGACCTGGTATGCGTAATCGAAGCTATGAAGATGGAACAACCCCTCTACGCCGGTGTCTCGGGCGTAGTCAAAGAAGTAAACGTAAGTGCCGCACAGGCGGTTACCAGCGGCCAAGTGCTACTGGTGATTAGTGAAGGTGAAGGAGAAGCAGCATGAGCCGCTCGATTCTTTCGATTGCCCGCGAGCGCTTGGCAAAGGCCTTCCACTTCCCCGCTCATTCAGAAGTGGTTGAACCCGCCGTCTCAGCTACCCAAAGCTACGACGAGTTAGAAGATATTGCAGAACAGCGCGCCCGCGCGATGCAGCACCCCAAGGGTAAGAAAACGGCTCGTGAACGCATCGAATGTTTAGCTGACGCAGGAACTTTCGCTGAGATCAACCGATTCTTAGGTGGAGATATTGATGCCGGCTACCTGGGGTCTGGCGTAATCACCGGCTTTGCCAAAATCAGTGGTCGTTCCGTAGCCATCTATGCCCAGGACTTCTCTATTCGCGGCGGTTCCTTAGGTGAAGTAGAAGGACGGAAAATCCTGCACCTGATGGAACAGGCACTCATTATGCGAATCCCTGTGATCGCCATGTTGGACTCTGGCGGCGCGCGGATTCAAGAAGGGGTAGCTGCCCTGGCCCAGTACGGGCGTATTTTCAAAAAGTCCACGGAACTTTCTGGCGTAGTCCCACAGATCTCGTTAATTCTTGGGCCCTGCGCGGGTGGGGCGGTATACGGCCCGGCTTTAACCGACTTTGTGATTATGGCGAAGGAATCCTCCTTCATGTTCGTAACCGGCCCTGAAGTGGTGAAAGCAGTCACCGGGGAAGCAGTTTCTTCTGAAGAACTGGGCGGAGCGAAACTACACTCGGCAGTAACGGGCGTAGCCCACTACATGGCTGAAGATGAAGACGATGCGTTAGATTACGCGCGTTCTTTACTGTCATACCTACCTTCTTCATTTGAAGAATCCGCTCCTTGTTTCTCCTACGTGCCGACTGCCGAGGACGAAGCACGCGCCAAACTGGTTGCCGATTTAGTTCCCAAATCTCCCAAGCAACCCTATGACATGGTGGAAGTGATCGAACACCTGGTTGACCACGGTGAGTTCCTACAGGTGCAGGAGCTTTTTGCCCCTTCCATCGTGATTGGTTTCGGCGCTTTTGGCGGCCGTTCCGTGGGGATCGTTGCCAACCAGTCCATCGCTGATGCCGGCACTTTAGACGTGAATGCGTCTGAAAAAGCCTCGCGGTTTGTGCAGTTCTGCAACGCTTTTTCCATTCCCGTGATCACTTTGGTGGACGTACCCGGATATCGTCCGGGCACTGAACAAGAACGGGCGGGGATTATTCGCCGCGGCGCGAAGATGATTACCGCCTACTCCACTGCCACCGTACCTTTAGTGACGATTATCCTGCGCAAAGCCTATGGCGGCGCCTACATTGTGATGGGTTCAAAGGCGATGGGAGCCGACCTGAACTTCGCTTGGCCAGATGCGCAAATTGCCGTAATGGGCGCTGAAGGAGCCGTGAATATCGTTCACCGTAAGGACCTTCAAGCTGCTAAAGAACAGGGTGAGAACGTTGAACAGCTGCGTTTAGAACTGGAAGAACGCTACGCTTCACAATCGGTTAACCCTAACTTGTCATTGAAAATCGGCGAACTGGATGGTCTGATTCGCCCCGAAGATACCCGCAACGTAATCATTTCTTCGCTCACAGTTTTGGCTGGTAAACGGCGTCCGTTCCGCGAACCTCGCGTTGCGGCCAACCCACCACTGTAAGCCTGCAAATAACCACCTAGAAAGAATAAGAAATATGACTGAAAACAAGCCTTACACCAACTTACGTCAGGCCCCTCTCACCTTGGTTTTTGCCGGTCAAGCAAGCGGCTGGGAACAAGTACTAAACCAAGCTGTTCAAGCCGGGCACAGCCCGTTCCTCACCGGGTTACTCGCTCAAGCACGTACGTTGGTAGCTCCGTTAGCTAAAGAAGTAGAAACTGCCGTTACCGGAGCCAGCTTACGTCTAGATAAACTACTCACCAGCTTTACCTCAACTAACGCTGACATTGACGTCACCACCGCGGTTTCTATGCCCGCTATTACGCTGGCACAAATCGCGTTAGTAGAAGAACTGGTTGCTGCGGGCATCCCCGTTACCGACGCGCAGGTAATCGGCCATTCCCAAGGAATCTTAGGTGCGGACATTGTCGATGCCTACCGCCAGCAGGTTTCCCCCCAGCAGCGAGCAGAAGAACTGGCGAAAGTAGTTGCCCGAGCCCTGGTTTTAGGTGCGGCCCTGTCCACTGCGCTACGTCAGCTACCTTCCTTAGCAACGGCCAGCCAAATGCTTAGTGTCCGTGGGCTAACCGAAGCAGTTTTACAAAGCGGGTTAGCAAAGTTCCAGCAAGTAACTTCCCAGCCGGTGAATCTGGCTGTAAAAAACGGTAGCCGCCACTTCATTCTCTCTGGTATCGCCGCAGACCTACAGGCTACGCGCAACTTCTTTGAAGCAGAAGTTCAAGCACACAATGAAAAAATCACTGCCAAGCAGCGCGGGGGCTCTTTACTCCAGCCAATTTGGGATGAACTGCCAGTAGCTGCTCCCTTCCACAGTGAACTATTGCAAGACGCACTGGCCCTGGTTTCCAGCTGGAATGAGCGCTTAATCGCAAACGGGATTATCCTGCCTCACGTAGTCGAAGCTGCGCAAGTGCTTTTCGTAGACCACTTCGACTGGGTAAAAACGGTTGCTACGGCTACTGCCGGCGCAGAGCGTGTGCTGCTGTGTCTGGGCCCAGGTAAGAGCCTGCTCAACCTCTTGACTCCGCTGGTAGAGGGCAAGGGGCTGATCGTTGCCAATGGAACCGATTTTGACGCCCTCGATAAGCTACTGGTTCCCGGCGCCACCCTGCCTGCCCCCACGGTTTCTTGGGATCGCTTCGCTCCGCAGCTGCTGGAGCTGCCAAGTGGCGAAGTGGTAGTGGAAACCTCGTTCACCAAGCTAACCGGTAACTCTCCCGTTATCTTGGCGGGCATGACCCCCACGACGGTAAATGCGGATATTGTCGCCGCTGCCGCCAACGCTGGTTTCTGGGCGGAAATGGCCGGTGGCGGCCAGTATTCGGCAGAAGTTTTCGAAAAGAACAAGTCTGATCTGGTAGCGCAGCTTCAGCCTGGCCGCAGCGCCCAGTTCAACTCCATGTTCTTTGACCGCTACATGTGGAACCTGCAGTTTGGCGTACAACGCATCGTTTCTAAAGCTCGTTTAGCGGGCGCACCAATCAACGGCGTCACCGTTTCAGCGGGTATTCCGGAAGTTGAAGAAGCCACCGGGTTACTGGCGGATCTTGCCGCTGACGGTTTCACCTACGTGTGTTTCAAACCCGGTACCGTCGACCAGATTCACAGCGTTTTGAAGATTGCGGACGCAAACCCAGACCGCCAAATTATTATGCAGGTAGAGGACGGTCACGCCGGTGGACACCACTCTTGGGAGAACCTCGACGACTTGCTGCTGGCCACCTATGCGCAAATTCGTAACCGTGCGAACGTGGTTTTACTTGTGGGCGGCGGTATTGGGACTCCGCAGTTGGCGGCCCACTACCTGCTAGGTATTTGGTCTGAAGCTACCACCGGCGTGCGTATGCCAGTTGACGGTATTTTAGTTGGTACGGCGGCCATGGTTGCTAAGGAAGCTAAGACTTCCCCAGCGGTAAAGCAGCTGCTGGTAGATACCCCCGGAATTACCTTGGATCAGCGTGGTGGCTGGGTTGGTAAGGGAGAGTTGTCCGGCGGCATGACTTCGGGGCTTTCCCACCTGCACGCTGACTTGTACGAAGTAGCGAACCATTCTGCGGCTTGTTCGAAGCTGCTGGCTGAGGTGGGTTCCGACATGGACGTGATTAACGCGCGTCGCGACGAAATCATTGCCGCTTTGAATAAGACTGCTAAGCCTTACTTTGGGGAAGTTTCCCAGATGACTTACGCGCAGTGGGCGCAGCGAGTCGTGGATTTAGCCTTCCCGTGGGCGGACCCAACCTGGTCGGATCGTTTCTTTGACCTGTTGCAGCGTATTGAAGCGCGCCTGAACCCGGCTGATCACGGGCAGATTGAGACTCTCTTCCCCACGGTTGCTGCGGTGGAAGATGGTCCGGCGGCTTTGCAGAAGCTGTTGGAAACTTACCCGGCTGCGGAAACTACGCTGGTGGGTGCGAAGGACGCAGCTTGGTTCATTCGCCTGTGCCGCAAGCACCACAAGCCGTTCCCATTCGTGCCGGTAATCGATGCGGATGTGGCTCGCTGGTGGGGTTTGGATACGCTTTGGCAGTCCCAGGATGCGCGTTACCCGGCAGATTCAGTGCGGATTATTGCCGGTCCGGTTTCGGTAGCTGGCATTACGGAAGTTGACGAACCGGTGGCGGCTTTGCTGAGTCGCTTTGAGTCCGCTTGCGTTATGTCGCAGCTTTCCGAGGGCGCTGCTCCGAAGCCCGTGTTCTCACGTTTGTCTTCCGCGGTGGATGCCCACAGTTTCTTGCGTCAAGCGCCTCACATCGTGTGGAATGGTCACTTAATCGACAACCCCGCGTATGTTTTAGGGGAAGAAGCTTGTGCGATTGTGGAAACTGCAGCCGGTTTGGAACTGGTAATTAACTGCGATACTTACTGGGATGGGCTTCCCCAGCCGCACCCTTATGCGGTACAGAATGTGCGGATTCCTATCGACCTGCCAGAAGCTACCTACACGGGGGCGTCTCCGGTGGTCTCTCCTGAGCGTCTGCCAGAAGCCGTGTACGCACTGCTGGCCGGGGTCGCTGGTATTGGGGCAGATTCGGTAGGTGGCGATCAGCTAACTGCTTTGCCACTGGTTACGAAAGCCGGTGAGCTAACTGCCGACCAGGTGCCTGCACACCAGCCTTTCGGCACGGTTTCTGACGTTGTTTCGATTAACCCTCAGATGTTCGCTACCCACTTTGCGGCCACCGGACAGGGCGCTGGCGCGGGTAATGAAGAACAGCTGGATGCGCTGCCTACCCAGTTAGCTGATGCGCTGGTGGGCCCATGCTGGCCAACGATTTACGCGGCGCTGGGGTCTGCTTACCTTCCAGATGGTTACCCGGTTATCGAAGGCTTGCTAAACGCCGTGCATTTGGATCACTGCGTTAACTTAGAGACTTCTTTGGCTGATTTAGCCACTAACCCACGTTTGGTGGTCCGCGCCCATACCTCTCCTTTGGAAGAATCTTCTTCCGGGCGGATTGTCACGGTTAATGTAGCTCTCCATGCACCGGCAGCGGATAACTCGCAGCAGGCGGGTAAGCTACTGGCAACGTTGATTGAACGCTTCGCGATTCGCGGTCGCATTACTTCGCAGGCAGCGCCTTCGCAAGTGGGTGCTTGGGGTGGAGTGCTCACTGACGTAGAGCCAACTTCGCGCAAGTACATTCGCCGTGCGTTGGTTAAGGCTCCGGCGGATATGACTCCGTTTGCGATTGCCTCTGGCGACTATAATCCGATCCACACTTCTACCCGTGCAGCTGGTTTAGTGGGCTTGTCTGCTCCGCTGGTACACGGTATGTGGCTTTCTGCCACTGCGCAGGCCGTTGCTTTAGCCGGTTTGGGTAAGAGTGACGTAGCCGCTTTGCAAGGCTGGACCTACTCTATGTACGGCATGGTGCAGCTCAATGATGAAGTGGAAATCATCGTTGAACGCGTGGGTAAGCGTCAAGGCGCAGCCGCTTTGGAAGTAACCTGTCGTATCGGTGAAAACGTGGTTTCGCGCGGCACTGCTTTGTTAGCTCCGGCGAAGGTCGCTTACGTTTACCCCGGTCAGGGGATTCAAAGTGTGGGGATGGGCGCCGCTGACCGGGCTAAGAGCGCGGCTGCTAAAGCCGTGTGGGAACGCGCAGATGCTCATACGCGGGCAAACCTGGGCTTTTCGATTAGCCAGATTGTGGAGCAAAACCCCACCGAAATCAATGTTTTGGGGACGGTTTTGCGTCATCCACAGGGGGTTTTGAACCTCACTCAGTTCACTCAGGTAGCACTAGCCGTAGTTGCTTACGCGCAAACTGCCCGCCTGGCAGAAGCTGGTTCTTTAGTTCCTGACGCGATTTACGCGGGTCACTCTTTAGGTGAGTACACAGCGTTGGCTTCCTGCGCGAATATTTTCGATTTGGAAGCTGTAATCGACGTGGTTTACTCACGTGGTTCCGCGATGCATGCGCTGGTAGAGCGCGATGCGCAGGGACGTTCAAACTACCGTTTAGGAGCGCTGCGCCCGAACCAGTGCGGCGTAAGTGCGGAGCAGGTGGTTGATTTCGTAGCTCAGGTAGCTGCGGAAAGTGGCGAGTTCTTGCAGATCGTTAACTTCAACCTAGCTGGCCAACAGTATGCCGTAGCAGGTACGGTGAAGGGCCTGCAAGCTTTAGCAGAAGCGGCGCAAGCAGCTGCTGACGCTGTGGGTGGGAAGCGCCCCTACATGGATATCCCGGGTATTGACGTACCGTTCCACTCCTCTGTTTTGCGCGGTGGCGTAGCTGCCTTCGCCCAGACTTTGGATGCTACTTTGCCTGCCGAGTTAGATGTACAGGCTCTGGTGGGCCGTTACATTCCGAACCTGGTGGCACGTCCTTTCGCTTTAACCCGCGAGTTCGCGCAAGCGATCTTAGATACCGTGCCGGCGACCGGTTTGGAACAGCTGCTAGGTGACGGGGATCGTTTTGAGCAAATGGCGCAGACCCAGCCAGGTAAGTTAGCGCGTATTTTGATGCTGGAGTTGCTCTCTTGGCAGTTTGCTTCTCCGGTACGCTGGATTGAAACCCAAGACCTGTTGGTAAAGTCCCAGCAGTTGGGTGGGTTGGAAGTTTCCCAGATTATCGAGGTCGGTTTGGCTTCGGCTCCGACTTTGGCAAACCTGGCTTCTAAGACCATTAGCCTGCCTCAGTACCAGCTGTCCAAGGTGGTGGTACGCAACGTCGAACGTGACGAAGCCAGCGTTTACGCCACCGATTCTTTGGCTGTTCCAGCGCGTGAAACCGCCGTTGCAGAAACTGTGGGAGCAGCTGAGGGTGAGCCAGTCCCAGCTGAAACCTCGGTGGAAGCTCCTGCCCCAGCAACAGCGGCGCCAGCAGCTGCGGCACCAGTAGTGGCGACTCCTACCGGTGGTACGGCAGCGCCCTCGGATATTAAATTCGGACCAGATGCCGCGCTGCTAACCCTCATCGCGTTGCAAACTAAGTTGCGTATCGACCAAGTTGGAGGAACTGACACAGCGGATTCCATTACCAACGGGGTTTCTTCTCGCCGCAACCAGCTGCTGATGGATATGGCAGCTGAACTGGGCGTACCTTCGATTGACGGCGCTGCAGAAGCCGACATTGCCACTATCTGCGTCCGCGCAAATCAAGCGGCTCCTACCTACCAGCCTTTCGGTTCGGTACTGGGCGACCTGGTGCGCGCCAAACTGCGCACCCTGGTAGCCGGGGTGGGCTTAAAGCCAACCGCTGTAGCCGAACGACTGAGCAGCACTTGGAATCTGCCCGCTTCATGGACCAGCCCGGTAGAAGCCGAAATCGTTTTGGAAACCCGTACCGGGGATTCCGTGCGTGGTGGCGAGCTGGGCGCATTAGCGGGTCAGCCTACCGGTTCTAAGCAGCAGGTCTTTGACCTTATCGATGCAGCGGTGCAGCGCGTTGCTGCGCGCGAAGGAATGGCAGTAGCGAAAGCCGGCGGTAGCTCCGCTGGCGGCGGCGCCGTTGTTGATTCAGCCGCATTGAATGCATTTGCCGAACAAGTCACCGGTGAATCTGGGGTTTTAGCGGCGATTGCTAATACGATTGCTTCGAAGCTGGGGCTTAACCAGGTAGCGCAAAGCGTTGAATCTGAAGATTTCTCTGCCCTGGTGGCGGCGGTTGAAGCAGAGCTGGGGCCTAAGTGGTTGCAATCAGTCACCCCAGTTTTCAATGCCAATAAGGTAGTTCTCTTCGATGACCGCTGGGCCAGCGCCCGCGAGGAAATTTCTCGCGCGGGGGCGGCAGCCACCGTTGTAGACCCAGCTCGTTTCACCGGTTTAGGAGAGACTGTGGCCCGCCACGCCGCTTGGTGGGCGAACTGCACCAGCGGTGAAGTATCCGCCGCTTTGCAAGCCGCGGCTGAAGCGGCGCGGACCACTGCACGCGGTCGCTACGCCGGAGAAGTCGCTTTAGTTACCGGGGCTTCCCCCGGATCCATTGCAAACTCTATCGTGGCCGCTTTACTTGCGGGAGGGGCTACCGTAGTGATGACTACGTCCCGTCTCACGGCAGCTCGCGTTGATTTTGCTCGGAAACTCTATGCCGAACATGCGCTGGCCGGAGCCGTCTTATACGCGGTTGAAGCTAACTTGTCTTCATTCCGCGACGTAGATGCGGTAGTTGAATGGATTTCGACTGAACAGTCTGAAACCCGCGGCAATCAAACGATTGTCACCAAACCGGCACTGCTACCTACCCTAGCTTTCCCCTTCGCCGCCCCCAGTGTGCGCGGGTCGTTAGCTGACGCGGGTGCCGAAGCAGAATCCCAAGCTCGTCTGTTGCTGTGGAGCGTTGAACGCCTGATCGCGAAGCTCGCTGACAAGGTCGTGAATACGGTGAACGCCGGACGCGTACACGTAGTCCTCCCCGGGTCTCCAAACCGCGGTACTTTCGGCGGAGACGGCGCCTACGGTGAAGTTAAAGCTGCCTTCGACGCGATCTTGAATAAGTGGCAGGCTGAAAAGGGCTGGGTTGAAGGCGTTACCTTAGCGCAAGCCCGCATCGGTTGGGTACGGGGCACGCACCTCATGGGTGGCAACGACATGCTGGTTCCAGCCGCCCAGGCCGCAGGCATCCACGTTTACACTCCGGCAGAAATCACCCAGGAACTGCTGGCCCTATGCTCTGCTGATGCTAAGGCCCAGGCACTACAGGCCCCTCTGGATGTGGACCTTACCGGTGGCTTAGCCACCGCGAAAGTCTCATTGCCAGAACTGGCTAAGTCTGTAATGGCAGACCAGGCGAACCGCCCTCGGGAAAATGCTGAAGCTACCGCGAGCGCAACCATTGCTGCCCTGCCAAACTTGGCAACCCGCACTTTGGCTAAGCGCGTACCAGTGGGTGAAGTTACCGCCCGCTTGGAAGATATGGTAGTCATTGTCGGTACCGGTGAAGTTAGCGCCTGGGGTTCAGGGCGAACTCGTCTGGAAGCGGAACTGGGAATCCAGCGGGATGGTTCCGTTGAGCTCACGGCCGCCGGGGTACTGGAATTGGCGTGGATGATGGGTCTGGTCAACTGGAGTGAAGACCCAGCTCCGGGCTGGTACGACGCAAAGGGCGTGGAAATTCCTGAAGATACGATCTTTGAACGTTTCCGCGATGAAGTGGCTGCCCGCTGTGGTGTGCGGTCTTTCCCGAATGATTCCACTTTGGTAGATGGCGGTTCTAATGACGTGGCGACCGTCTACCTGGATAAAGAGATTACTTTCTCTGTCGCTTCTGAAGCCGAGGCAGTGGAATACCAGTTGGCCGACCCAGCTGCGGTAATCAGCCAAGTGGACGGCGAATGGCAGGTAACTAAGCCGGCGGGGACGGTCGCGCGCGTGCCTAAACGGGCCACGCTTTCACGTACCGTGGGCGGCGCGTTGCCTACTGATTTCAACCCAGCTGCCTGGGGTATTCCTGCGAATATGGTGGATTCTTTAGACCGCATTGCCGTGTGGAATCTGGTTACTGCAGTGGATGCGTTCCTCTCTTCCGGTTTCACTCCGGCGGAATTATTGCAGGCCGTACACCCGTCTGAAGTGGCTTCAACGCAGGGCACTGGGATTGGCGGGATGGAATCTTTGCGTCAGGTCTTCCTCTCAAGGTTCTTAGGTGAGGATCGCCCGCAGGATATTCTCCAAGAAGCACTGCCAAATGTGGTGGCTGCGCACGTGATGCAATCTTACGTGGGTGGTTACGGGGCAATGATTCACCCGGTTGCTGCCTGTGCTACGGCTGCGGTTTCCATTGAAGAAGGCGTGGATAAGATTCGCGTTGGTAAAGCTCAGTTCGTAGTTGCCGGTGGTATTGACGATATTTCAGTTGAATCTCTAACGGGCTTCGGGGATATGAATGCTACTGCGCATTCTGGGCAGATGGCTGAAAAGGGTATTTTGGAACGCTTCTACTCGCGTGCTAATGACCGTCGTCGCGGTGGCTTCGTGGAAGCTGCAGGTGGTGGCACGGTACTGTTGGCGCGCGGCGACGTGGCGGCTGAGCTGGGGCTCCCAGTTTTGGCAGTTGTGGCGCATGCGGCTTCCTACTCTGATGGAGCGCATACTTCGATTCCGGCTCCGGGGATTGGGGCGCTGGGGGCAGCTCGCGGCGGCGCGCACTCTGCGCTGGCACGGTCCTTGCATGCTCTGGGCTTAACTGCGGATGATGTGCGCGTAGTGTCTAAGCACGATACTTCTACGAACGCGAATGATCCAAATGAATCAGAGTTGCATTCCTTGCTGTGGCCGGCGATTGGCCGTACGGTTGGTAATCCGCTGTACGTGATTAGTCAAAAGTCGTTGACCGGGCACGCTAAGGGCGGGGCAGCTTTGTTCCAGGTGGCAGGACTTACGGAAGTGTTGGCTTCCGGGGTGATTCCTGGAAATGCGGCTTTGGATTGTGTGGATCCGGCAATCGCTCCGAAGGCAACTGACTTGGTTTGGTTGCGTTCTCCACTGGCCTTGGGGGCGGGCGCGGTGAAGGCCGCGGCGCTGACTTCCTTGGGATTCGGCCACGTGGCAGCGCTGGTGGTGTTGGCACACGTTTCCGTTTTCGAGGGCGCTCTTGAGAACGCTGGCTTGTCTGCGGATGCGTGGCGGGCTCAGGCTAATACCCGCCTGGCGGCGGGGGCGCGTCGTTTGGAAGCGGGCATGTTGGGTCGGGCAGCTTTGTACGAGCAGCCGCAGGCTCGCCGTCTGCCTGCTGGCGATGCGCACGGCGCAGAAATTGCCCTGTTGCTTGATGCGCAGACGCGTTTGGGGGCTGACGGAGTTTACCCGCAGGCGTAACTTGGGGTGCCTGCTGGCTTTACCCGGGTTGCCGGCTGGCTTTACCCGCTCACTGGGCGAATTTGGAAGGAGGGAATGATGTATCCAGCTGATACCGGAAGCGATTTAGTTGCTTCACTAAATGGCGTGCGTGCACTCGGCGCTGACTTGGTGCACGTTCCCTCCTTTGTCGAACAATGCCTACAGCCGGGCTCTGTTTTCACCAGCGTTTTCACGCGCACTGAGATCCGTAAGGCACATGAGAAATGCCCGGACCAGTGGTTCCAGCCGGCCGAATCCGGCCTGTGGGGACCGGCTTTAGCTGCCCGTTGGGCGGCGCGAGAAGCTTTTATTAAAGCTTGGTCTAACCAGCTTTTTGGCCAGCCACCGGTGGTGGCTGATACTCCCGATCTGTTCCAAGCAATTTCGGTTTTTTCCGATGCTTGGGGCCGGCCGGGTCTGAACGTGGCGGGGACAGTTAAGGATTCTTTCGTTCTTTCTTGTCCTGGACTGTCCCCGCTGCTCTCTCTTTCACATGACCACGATTATGCACTGGCAGTAGTAACGCTAGTGTCCACTAAAGAGTGAGGTTTCCTTTGAATACTGCATTATCTGCGAACCGTTTTGACGTTCTTGCTGACCGTTTTGGCGCCAGCGAGCGCCGTGTCTTAACTGATACTGCGTTAGTGCTGGGCGGGGCAGCTTTTGTCGGCTTGTTAGCGCAGGTGTCGATTCCACTGTGGCCAGTGCCGATTACCGGTCAGACTTTGGGGGTCAGCTTGGTTGCTGCTGCTCTGGGCGCCCGCCGAGGTGCACTTTCCATGCTGGCTTATGCAGTGTTGGGGGTTGCTGGGATGCCTTGGTTTGCTAACTTTGGCGGTGGCCCAGCGTATATTCTGAAGCCCTCTTTTGGCTACATTCTTGGTTTCATTGTCACTGCCTGGGTAGTTGGTTATTTCGCTGAGCGCGGTTTTGATCGTAAGCCAGTCTCGGGATTCTTCATGTTCTTAGGCACCTCTTTGATTATTTTTGCAGTGGGTGTGAACTACATGTGGGCGGCTTTGAATATTACCGGTGTTGCGATGGGCTATGGTCAGGCTTGGTTGGTTGGTTTCGTACCATTCATCATCGGCGATGTGATTAAGTGTGCGTTGGCTGCCGGGTTAGCTCCAGCGGCCTGGAAGTTGGTAAATCGCTCCTAGGGCGGATTTTCTAGGTTGTTTAAAGGGCGCTGCGGCGCCCTTTAAACATATCTGCGGGTGCCTAACGCAAACTCGTATCAAATTCCAAAACTGATACGAGTTATGCCAAGAATTTCAGTGTTTTTAGACGAAACTCGTATCAAAATCGCAAACTGATACGAGTTATCGCTCAAAACCCAGGTAAATCGTCAATAACTCGTATCAAACTTTGATTTTGATACGAGTTATGGTTTTTGGGGAGGCTTGGAATCGACCTTAGATGATTCCCTAACGTGGGAAGTAAACGTGGTAGCAACTATGGGGAAACCCCCGCAGGATAGTTCCTGCGGGGGTTTCCCGGTTAGCTTCTCTTTGAGATGGGCTCGATCACTTAGCGCGTTCGATGACCTCAACCACGCGCCAACGCTTGGTTGCGGACAGTGGACGAGTTTCCATGATCAGAACGTAGTCGCCTACGTGAACATCGTTGTGTTCGTCGTGTGCCTTAACCTTGTTCTTGCGGGTCATAACCTTGCCGTACAGAGGGTGCTTTACGCGATCCTCTAGTTCTACGACAACGGTCTTGTCCATCTTGTCAGATACTACGTAGCCGCGACGAACCTTACGTTCGTTACGTACTGCAGTGGTGTCACTCACTTGGCTCACTCCTTGGTGTTAGGGGCGGTGCGGATGCCAAGCTCACGTTCACGCGCCACGGTGTAGATACGTGCGATTTCAGCACGCACGGCGTGCATGCGGCCGTGGTCTTCCAGCTGGCCCAGAGCCTTGGAGAAACGCAGGTTGAATAGTTCAGCCTTTGCCTTTTCCAGAGCCTTTGCTAGCTGCGCGTCATCCATCTTATCAAGCGGTGCAGTCTTCTTCTCTTTAGCCATCAGTTGTCACCACCCTCTCGGACTACGAAACGAGTCTTCATTGGGAGCTTGTGCTGTGCACGACGCATAGCTTCGCGAGCTACGTCTTCTGGCACACCCTTCAGCTCGAACATGATACGACCCGGCTTAACATTTGCGATCCAGAATTCTGGAGCACCCTTACCAGCACCCATACGGGTTTCAGCTGGCTTCTTGGTCAGTGGGTGGTCTGGGAAGATGTTGATCCAGACCTTACCGCCACGACGGATGTAACGGGTCATTGCAATACGAGCAGCTTCAATCTGACGGTTGGTGATGTATGCAGGTTCCAGAGCCTGGATACCGTAGTCACCGAAGTTGATTTCGAAGCCACCCTTGGCCATACCACTACGGGTAGGACGGTGCGGTTTGCGGTACTTAGTCCGCCTTGGGATAAGCACGGCTCAGGCCTCCGTTCCGTTAGATTCAGCTGGAGCTGCAGCTTCTTCAGCTACTGGTGCTTCAGCTGGAGTGTTCTTCTGCTGTTCGTTGCGACGACCACCGCGACGTGCGCCACCACGGCGTTCGCCACGACGTGCGCCACCACGGTTGCCAGCTTCTAGCTGCTGCTGAGCGAATTCACGCTCGGTGACGTCACCCTTGTAGATCCATACCTTCACGCCGATGCGGCCGAAGGTGGTCTTTGCTTCGAAGGTGCCGTAGTCAATGTTTGCGCGCAGGGTGTGCAAAGGTACGCGACCTTCGCGGTAGAACTCTGCACGAGACATTTCAGCGCCGCCCAGACGACCGGAGCACTGTACACGGATACCCTTTGCACCGGCGCGCATTGCGGACTGCATAGCCTTACGCATTGCACGACGGAAGGATACACGAGCGGACAGCTGTTCAGCGATGCCCTGTGCAACCAGCTTTGCGTCTAGTTCTGGGTTCTTAACTTCGATGATCTTCAGCTGTACCTGCTTGCCAGTCAGCTTTTCCAGCTGAATGCGCAGACGGTCAGCTTCAGCGCCGCGGCGACCGATAACGATGCCTGGGCGAGCTGCGTAGAGATCAACGCGAACACGGTGGGTGGTGCGTTCGATCTGAATGCGAGCAACACCTGCGCGTTCCAAGGTTTCGTTCAGAAGCTTGCGGATTGCAACGTCTTCTGCAACATAGTCGCTGTAGCGCTGGCCCTCAGTGGTGGAGTCAGCGAACCAGCGGGAGCGGTGCTCGGTAGTAATACCGAGGCGAAACCCGGTTGGATTTACTTTTTGACCCATTACCGGCCTTCCTTCCCATTGTCCTTAGTGCCTACCACCAGAGTGATGTGGCTCGTACGCTTGAGGATCTGAGATGCGCGCCCCTGTGCACGTGGGCGGAAACGCTTCATGGTTGGGCCTTCGTTTACGTAGGCTTCAACTACGAAGAGATCTTCAACGCGGAGGGTTTCTCCGGCGCGAGATGCCTTTTCCTGTGCGTTAGCGATTGCGCTCATCAGAATTTTGCGGACATCAACGGCAACTGCCTGCGGTGCGAACTGCAGCAAGTCGGCTGCCGCTAGTACTCTCAGGTTGCGAACTTCGTTCACAACGCGGCGTGCCTTCATTGGCGTAACACGCACGAAGCGTGCCTGTGCCTTGGCTTCCATATTTACCTGCCTTACTTCCTATAGCCTCGTAAGTGCGGCGCCTCAGCGGCGACGGCCCTTACGGTCTTCCTTCACGTGGCTACGGAAGTTGCGGGTTGGAGCAAACTCACCGAGCTTGTGGCCAACCATTGATTCCGTAACGAAGACTGGCACGTGCTTACGTCCGTCGTGCACCGCGAAGGTGTGACCCAGGAATTCTGGGGTAATGACGGAGCGACGAGACCAAGTCTTGATGACATTCTTAGTACCCGCTTCGTTCTGAGCGTCCACCTTCTTCATGAGGTGGTCGTCTACGAATGGGCCTTTCTTCAGACTGCGTGGCATATTCTAGCTCCTCTATCAGCGCTTCTTGCCAGTCCGGCGACGACGCACAATGAGCTTGTCGCTAGGCTTGTTTGGACGACGGGTACGGCCTTCAGGCTTACCCCATGGCGATACTGGGTGACGACCACCGGAGGTACGGCCTTCACCACCACCGTGTGGGTGGTCAACAGGGTTCATGGCAACACCACGCACGTGAGGGCGGCGGCCCTTCCAGCGCATACGGCCAGCTTTACCCCAGTTGATGTTGGACTGTTCTGCGTTGCCAACTTCACCTACGGTTGCGCGGCAGGTAACTTCAACGTTGCGGATTTCGCCAGATGGCATACGCAACTGCGCGAAGCGACCTTCACGAGCTACCAGCTGTACAGAAGTACCTGCAGAGCGAGCAATCTTTGCACCGCCGCCTGGCTTCAGTTCAACTGCGTGCACAACGGTACCTACTGGGATGTTGCGCAGTGGCAAGTTGTTGCCTGGCTTGATGTCAGCTGCTGGACCGGATTCAACCAAGTCGCCCTGGTTCAGCTTAGCTGGTGCCAAGATGTAACGCTTGGTACCGTCTGCGAAGTGCAGCAGAGCGATACGTGCGGTACGGTTTGGATCGTATTCGATGTGCGCAACAGTTGCTGGTACGCCATCTTTGTCGTTACGACGGAAGTCGATTACGCGGTAGGCGCGCTTGTGGCCGCCACCACGGTGACGAGCGGTAACGCGACCGTTAGAGTTACGACCACCGGTCTTGGTCAGCGGGCGAACCAGAGACTTTTCTGGGGTGGAACGAGTGATTTCCACGAAGTCCGCTACGCTGGAACCGCGACGACCTGGGGTCGTTGGCTTATATTTACGAATTCCCATTGTTTTCCTCTATTCTCCGGTTCTCAGGCAAGATCGCCGAAGATGTCGATGGTGCCTTCGCTTACGGTGACAATGGCGCGCTTGGTCGACTTACGCTGACCAATGCCGTTACGGGTACGGTAACGCTTGCCCTGTCGGTTCTGCGTCGCAACGTGAGAAACCTTTACACCAAAGATTGCTTCGATTGCGAGGCGGATTTCAGTCTTGTTGGAGCGTGGATCTACCAGGAAGGTGTACTTGCCCAGGTCCATCAGTCCAGAAGACTTTTCGGTGATAACCGGTGCGAGGATAATGTCGCGTGGGTTCTTTGCCTTTTCGAGACTCACTTGTCGTCCTCCTTAGCTGCCAGGAAGGCTTCCAGAGCTGCCTTGGTGAAGACTACGTTTTCAGAGCGCATTACGTCGTAGGTGTTGAGCTGGTCAACGAACAGTACGTGTACCTGTGGCAGGTTACGTACGGACAGTACTGCGGTTTCTTCATCGCGGTTTACCACGATCAAAGCGTTGCGCAGTGCGCAGATGCCTTCAATCAGGGTACGTGCAGCCTTGGTGGATGGCTTAGAGCCTTCTACCACAGCGGATACTACGTGGATACGATCGTTACGTGCACGGTCAGACAGTGCGCCGTAAAGTGCGCCGGCCTTCATCTTCTTAGGGGTACGCTGGCTGTAGTCGCGTGGCTGTGGGCCGTGTACTACGCCACCACCGGTGAAGTGTGGTGCACGGATGGAACCCTGACGAGCACGACCGGTGCCCTTCTGGCGGTAAGGCTTCTTACCACCACCAGCAACCATCCCGCGGGTCTTGGTTGCGTGGGTACCCTGGCGTGCAGCTGCAAGCTGAGCTACAACAACCTGGTGAATCAGGGGTACGTTGGTTTCTGCATCGAAGTACGCTGCTGGCAGTTCGATGGTGCCTGCAGCCTTGCCGTCAACTCCGGTGATCTTTACATTCGCGGACATAATCACGCACCCTTCACGGAGTTACGAACCAGTACTACTGCGTTCTTAGGGCCTGGGATCGCGCCGTGGATCAAGAGCAGACCCTTTTCAACGTCGACAGCGAAGATGTCGAGGTTCTGTACGGTGCGGTTTACGTTGCCCATGCGACCTGCCATACGAACGCCCTTGAATACGCGTCCTGGGGTTGCACAAGCACCGATGGAGCCTGGCTTACGGTGGTTGCGGTGTGCACCGTGAGATGCTGGTGCGCCGCCAAAGCCGTGGCGCTTCATAACGCCAGCGAAGCCCTTACCCTTGGTCTTGCCAGAGACGTCGACCTTGTCGCCAGCTTCGAATACGGATGCCAGCAGTTCCTGGCCCAGTTCGAATGCGTCTACTTCGGAAGTGCGAACTTCAACGAGGTGACGGCGTGGCGCAACGCCTGCCTTTTCAAAGTGTCCAGCCAATGGCTTGGTGATGCGGCGAGCGTCAACCTCGCCAAAACCGATCTGTGCGGCAGTGTAGCCGTCTGCTTCTTCGGTGCGCACCTGCGTTACGACGTTGGTGCCCACCTGCACAACCGTTACAGGAACGACGCGACCGTCGTTGTCCCATACCTGGGTCATGCCGAGCTTGCGACCGAGAAGCGCCTTAACTGGCGCTACCGCATGCTTGGTGTCTTTAGTCATTTTTACAGGTTTCCTCAGAGTTTGATATCGATTTTTACGTCCGCTGGAAGGTCAAGGCGACGCAGTGCGTCAACAGCCTTCGGAGTCGGATCGATAATGTCAATGAGACGCTTGTGAGTGCGCATCTCGAAATGTTCGCGGCTGTCCTTGTACTTGTGTGGCGAACGAATAACAACGAAAACGTTCTTTTCCGTTGGCAGTGGCACTGGGCCAACTACGGTTGCGCCTGCACGCTGTACAGTCTCGACGATCATACGTGCCGAGCTGTCAATGACCTCGTGGTCATAGGACTTCAGCCGGATGCGGATCTTCTGTCCCGCCATACCGTCTTACCTCTCTTAACTTGACCGGTATCCCGCACTCGGGCGTGTCGCACTATGCTGTGTGCAAAATGCAGACTATTCCCTAAGCGAATATCCGATCTATTTGAACAACTTGGAGCAGATTGCCCCTTATGACACATCCAACCTCTGGAAGGTCATTTCTGCTTGGTAGTTATACCTCTACCAAGACAACTACTCTAGTTTGCCATGGAAACAGTTATTTTCCAAGTGGGTTTTTGCTTTATCCCGTGTGAATCAGGTCGCGTTACCCCGGGTTTTTCTTTCGAGGGCGCTCATCCCAACTCTTAGTTGAAGATAAATGCCCCGGCGATATTGACCCGGCGTCAAAGTAGTTGTCGGTAATATTTAATTACCACCCCTTTAGTTTACGGAAGGAGTGTAGAAATGAACAAACGCTTTTTACAGCGACTTGGTTCGCCAGTGTTGGGAGCCGTAGTCGCGGGGTTGGTTGCTTGGTTCACAGGTTCAACGTTGAAGCTGTCTCTTATCATCGCTTTAGGGATCGCCTCAGTACTATATCTGGTGGGATATATTGAGTCGCGCTCGGATGAGGAAATGCGCCGGATGCAGATCTTTACGCTCTTCTCTGGCTTCGTCATGACCTTATTGGCGGCAATATCTATTTGGAATGTGATGTAGCGGTAGTTCTCCCCTATTCGCACGGCAAACGCGTTTCATATGCGAAATGAGCTACTTCACCCTCCCAAATCGCACGGCAAACGCGTTTCATATGCGAAATGAGCTACTTCACCCTCCCAATTCGCACAGCAAACGCGTTTCATATGCGAATTGAACCACTCAACACAGTAACCCACCTGCTAAGAACGAAAAAGTTCCCCCAAGGATCTCCTTGGGGGAACTTTTCTAAGTGCGTAACTTAAAAGTTAGCTCACTTGATGATTTCGGTTACACGACCGGAACCAACGGTGCGGCCACCTTCACGGATAGCGAAGCCGAGGCCTGCTTCCATAGCGATCGGCTGAATCAGCTGAACGGTGATTTCGGTGGTGTCACCTGGCATAACCATTTCGCGGCCTTCTGGCAGTTCGATGATGCCGGTAACGTCGGTGGTACGGAAGTAGAACTGTGGGCGGTAGTTGGAGAAGAATGGCTTGTGACGGCCGCCTTCTTCCTTCTTCAGGATGTAAACCTGGCCCTTGAAGTCGGTGTGTGGGGTGATGGAGCCTGGAACAGCTACAACCTGGCCACGTTCAACTTCGTCACGCTTGGTGCCACGCAGCAACAGACCACAGTTTTCGCCTGCCTGTGCGTAGTCCATCTGCTTGTGGAACATTTCGATACCGGTAACGGTGGTCTTCTGTGGATCGCGGATACCCAGAATTTCAACTTCAGAGTTGATGTTCAGGGTGCCACGTTCTGCACGACCGGTAACAACGGTGCCACGACCGGTAATGGTGAACACGTCTTCGATTGGCATCAAGAATGGCTTGTCCAAGTCGCGTTCTGGGGTAGGAATGTAGGTGTCAACGGTGTCCATCAGTTCCTTCACCTTTGCACCCCATTCTGCGTCGCCTTCCAGCGCCTTCAGAGCGGATACGCGGATGATTGGAGCATCTTCGTCGAAGTTCTGGGAAACCAGCAGTTCGCGGATTTCTTCTTCAACCAGTTCCAGCATGTCTTCGTCGTCAACAGCATCGGACTTGTTCAGAGCAACCAAGATCTTTGGAACGCCAACCTGGCGAGCCAACAGAACGTGTTCGCGAGTCTGAGCCATTGGGCCGTCAGTTGCAGCAACAACCAGGATTGCGCCGTCCATCTGAGCAGCACCGGTGATCATGTTCTTAACGTAGTCAGCGTGACCTGGAGCGTCGATGTGTGCGTAGTGACGTTCTTCGGTCTGGTATTCAACGTGAGATACGTTAATGGTAATACCACGTTCACGTTCTTCTGGAGCGTTGTCAACCTGATCGAATGGGGTGTATTCGTTCAGTTCTGGGTAAGCGTCGTGCAGAACCTTGGTGATTGCTGCAGTCAGGGTGGTCTTACCGTGGTCAACGTGACCGATGGTACCGATGTTTACGTGTGGTTTAGTACGTTCGAACTTGGCCTTAGCCACTTGGTCCTCCTGGACTTGGGTAGATGATATTCAGCCTATGGCTACTAATAGAGTAACACCAAGGTGGATACCACGCTACAGGGTTTTATCTTAGTGTGTGCGTAATAACGCGGGTAATATTCCCGAGGGCGGCGGTCAAAGCTCCGCTAGTGAGGCATCCGCTCTCGACTTTAGGGCTGCGCACCGCCCTCGGAAATATTGAAAAAACTCTGTTTGGAAGCCACCTGACTCCCGCGCAGAAAACGGGATCAGGCGCCCGTAGCCTTGCCGATTACCTCGTCAGCAACTGCGCGAGGAACTTCAGCGTAGGAGTCGAACTGCATCGAGTAAACAGCGCGACCCTGGGTCTTGGAACGCAGGTCACCCACGTAGCCGAACATTTCGGACAGTGGAACCTGTGCACGGACGACCTTAATGCCATGTGCATCATCCATAGACTGGATCATGCCACGACGAGAGTTCAAGTCACCGATAACGTCACCCATGTATTCTTCTGGGGTACGAACTTCAACGGCCATGATTGGTTCCAGAAGAACTGGGTTAGCCTTCTTAGCACCTTCACGGAATACCATTGCACCGGCGATCTTGAACGCCATTTCAGAGGAGTCAACATCGTGGTAAGCGCCGTCAAGCAGCGTTGCCTTGATGCCAACCATTGGGTAGCCAGCCAGAACACCGTTCTGCATAGCGTCCTGAATACCCAAGTCAACAGATGGGATGTATTCGCGTGGAACACGACCACCGGTAACTTCGTTTGCGAACTCGTAAGTGTTTTCGCCGTCTACTTCCAGAGGCTCAAACTTACACAGAACCTTAGCGAACTGACCGGAACCACCAGTCTGCTTCTTGTGGGTGTATTCAACCTTGTCCACAGTCTTGCGGATGGTTTCGCGGTAAGCAACCTGTGGCTTACCAACGTTTGCTTCCACCTTGAATTCGCGACGCATACGGTCAACCAAAACGTCCAGGTGAAGTTCACCCATACCACCGATAACGGTCTGGCCGGTTTCTTCATCCAGCTTCACAGAGAAGGTTGGGTCTTCTTCTGCCAGCTTCTGAATAGCGGTGGACAGCTTTTCCTGGTCAGCCTTGGACTTAGGTTCGATTGCCACGTGGATAACTGGATCTGGGAAGGTCATGGATTCCAAGATCACTGGTGCATCAGCTGCACACAGGGTGTCACCGGTGGTAACGTCCTTCAGACCAATGAATGCGTAGATGTGACCAGCGTGTGCAATTTCAACAGGGTTTTCCTTGTTGGAGTGCATCTGGAACATCTTACCGATGCGTTCCTTCTTACCCTTGGTGGAGTTAATCACCTGGGTACCGGATTCTACGGAACCGGAGTAAACGCGGATGTAGGTCAGCTTACCGAAGAATGGGTGTACAGCAACCTTGAATGCCAGGGCGGAGAATGGTCCGTCTTCAGAGGCTTCGCGGGTGACAACTTCTTCTTCGTTGTTTGGCAGGTGACCTTCAACTGCAGGAACATCCAGTGGGGATGGCAGGTAAGCGATCACGCCGTCCAGCATTGGCTGAACGCCCTTGTTCTTGAAAGCAGAGCCACAGAACACTGGGTAGATTTCGGAAGCGATGGTGCGCTTACGGATACCTTCTTGGATTTGTTCAACGGACAGTTCGCCGTTTTCCAAGTAAGCTTCCATGAGTTCTTCAGTTGCTTCAGCAGCAACTTCCATCATTTCTTCACGGTAAGCTTCTGCCTGATCCTGCAGGTCAGCTGGGATTTCAGCGTATTCCAGGATTGCACCGTTGGTTGGCTGGTTCTTTTCATCGGTTTCTGGGAAGTAGATAGCGCGCTGGTTGAGGATGTCAACAACGCCCTTGAATTCTGCTTCTGCGCCGATTGGCATAACCATAACCACTGGGGTTGCGTGCAGACGTTCGCGGATGGTCTTGATGGAGAATTCGAAGTCAGCGCCCAGCTTGTCCATCTTGTTGATGAAACAAATACGTGGAACGTTGTACTTGTCAGCCTGACGCCAAACGGTTTCGGACTGTGGTTCAACACCTTCCTTACCGTCGAACACTGCTACAGCACCGTCCAGAACGCGCAGAGAGCGTTCAACTTCAACGGTAAAGTCAACGTGTCCAGGGGTGTCGATCAGGTTGATCTGGTTTTCGGCCCAGTAACAGGTGGTTGCCGCGGAGGTAATGGTAATACCGCGTTCCTTTTCCTGTTCCATCCAGTCCATGGTGCCTGCACCATCGTGGGTTTCGCCGATCTTGTAGTTAATACCGGTGTAGAACAGAATACGTTCAGACACGGTGGTCTTACCAGCATCGATGTGTGCCATGATGCCGATGTTGCGGACCTTCTTGAGGTCGGTAAGCACTTCGAGTGCCACGTTCTCTTCCTTCGCTCTTCGGTTTGCTTAGGACCGTGGTGATTACCAGCGGTAGTGAGCGAAAGCCTTGTTGGATTCCGCCATCTTGTGCATGTCTTCACGACGCTTGCATGCTGCACCCAAGCCGTTGGATGCGTCGATGATTTCGTTCATGAGACGTTCGGTCATGGTGTGTTCGCGGCGCTGACGAGAGTAGTCAACCAACCAGCGCAGTGCCAAGGTGGTAGCGCGAGCTGCACGAACTTCAACTGGAACCTGGTAGGTTGCACCACCAACGCGGCGGGAGCGAACTTCCAGGGTTGGGCGGATGTTTTCCAGAGCGCGCTTCAGCACTACTACTGGATCCTGCTCAGTCTTCTTTGCAACGCCTTCCAGCGCGCCGTAAACGATGCGTTCTGCAACGGACTTCTTGCCGTCGAGCAGTACGCGGTTAACCAACTGAGAAACTACCTTGGAGCCGTATACTGGATCATCTACCAGTGGGCGCTTTGGAGCTGGGCCTTTACGTGGCATTACTTCTTCTCCTTCTTAGCACCGTAGTGGGAACGTCCCTGCTGGCGGTTACGAACACCCTGGGTGTCCAGTGCGCCACGGATAATGCGGTAACGCACACCTGGCAAGTCCTTTACACGACCACCGCGCACCAGCACGATGGAGTGTTCCTGCAGGTTGTGGCCTTCGCCTGGAATGTAAGCGGTTACTTCAACACCGGAAGAAAGGCGCACACGAGCAACCTTACGCAGTGCTGAGTTAGGCTTCTTAGGGGTGGTGGTGTACACACGAGTACATACACCGCGGCGCTGAGGGGAGCCCTTCAACGCTGGGGTGGCTGCCTTCGCGCGCTTGGTGCTGCGTCCTTTACGCACCAACTGCTGAATAGTAGGCACTATCTCTCCATACTTTCGATCTTTTACTTCAGTCTTCGCGACGCCGGTTAGGGAGTTACTGGGTAAGTCCCCTCCCCCATTCGGACATACTGGTGTCCGTCAGGGGCCGGCCCGCCATGACGATTCGCGAGATAGTGCGATTCGGAGAATGACGCCCGGAGCTCCGACGGTTACATCAAGGAGCCCGATCGAGGTTCTACAAGAGTCTCGAGATACCCGGCGACGCGGGTACCGGATTTAAGTTTACAGATTTTTAGGCTTCTAAACAATACGGGGTGGGCTGGCAGGCGGGTTAGGTAAGCCACAAATTCGGCTTTTCGCGATTTTTTCAGTTCCGAGGGCGCCCTCGGAAGCAAAATTTCCCATTCCCCATCACCAATGCGGGAAGGCCAACTCCCACATCGCTGGGCAACAAAACAAAACAAACAAACCCCAGCTACCCGGTTCCCCTACCAATGCGGGAACGCCAACTCCCACATCGCTGAGCAACAGAACAATACAAACAAACCCCCAGCTACCCAACCCCCAACCAATGCGGGAACGCCAACTCCCACATCGCTGAGCAACAGAACAAAACAAACAAATCCGGCGCACCCACCTTACGGTGAATGCGCCGGACTCTAGGTTCTACGGAAAGTCTTAAAACTCGCCGTTAAAGAACGCGGAGCTGAAATCAATGCTCTCTAGGGAAGCTAGGAAATCTTCATCCACTTCTCCGGAAACAAAATCTGCTTCAGAGTAGTTAGACGCAGCCATAGCTTCAGCAGTTGGTTCAACGCGAATATCGTTGTAACGAGCCAAACCGGTACCTGCTGGGATCAGCTTACCCAAGATGACATTTTCCTTCAGACCGATCAGCGGATCGGACTTGCCGCTCAACGCAGCTTCGGTCAGAATCTTGGTGGTTTCCTGGAAGGAAGCCGCTGCCAACCAAGAATCGGTTGCCAAGGAAGCCTTGGTAATACCCATCAGTTCTGGACGACCTGCTGCTGGGCGACCGCCTTCAGCAACAGTTGCTCGGTTAACGCGCTTGAACTCAATCTCGTCAACCAACTGACCAGGCAGCAAGTTAGTGTCGCCTGGATCATCCAAAACGGTTACGCGACGCAGCATCTGGCGAACAATCACTTCAATGTGCTTGGAGTGAATGTCTACACCCTGGGAACGGTACACTTCCTGCACTTCGTTCACCAGCTGACGCTGAGTTTCAGACTTGTTGCGGATACGCAGCATCTTCTTAGGATCGATACGACCAGCAGTCAGCGCGGTACCAACTGCAACGTGTTCACCGTCTGCAACCAGCAGTTCCTGGCGGCGGGATACTTCCAGCACCAGGTCAGCTTCAGCGTCATCACGAATAATCACGATCTTACGGTTCGTAGGATCAGTATCATCGATCTTCACGCGACCAGCTGCTTCAGCCATCAAAGCTTCACCCTTAGGAGTACGAGCTTCGAAGAGTTCCTGAACACGAGGCAGACCCTGGGTAATGTCAGCCGCGGATGCTGCACCACCAGTGTGGAAGGTACGCATGGTCAGCTGGGTACCAGGTTCACCAATAGACTGTGCCGCAATAATACCTACTGCTTCACCGATATCCACGCGCTTACCGGTTGCCAAAGAGCGACCGTAACAAGCAGCACAGGTACCTACAGCAGATTCACAGGACAGTACGGAACGTACCTTGATCTCGGTGATACCAGCTTCAACCAGTTCACGAATCAAGACGTCGCCCACATCTGCGCCGGCAGCTGCCACAACTTCACCAGCAGCGTTCTTAGCATCAGCAGCCAAGGTACGTGCGTAAGCAGTGGTTTCTACAGTGTCGAGCTGTACAGCCTTACCGTTGGCGTCCAGTTCAGCGATCTGCATTACCAGACCACGGCGGGTGCCACAGTCAGCTTCGTGAACGATAACGTCCTGAGAAACGTCAACCAGACGACGGGTCAAGTAACCGGAGTCTGCAGTACGCAAAGCGGTGTCAGCCAGACCCTTACGAGCGCCGTGGGTTGCAATGAAGTATTCCAGAACGGAAAGACCTTCACGGTAGTTGGACTTAATTGGTCGTTCAATCAGCTTCTGCTTAGGGTCAGACACCAGACCACGCATACCAGCAACCTGACGAATCTGATCCCAGTTACCACGAGCACCGGAAGAAACCATCCGGAACAGGGTGTTACGTGCAGGGAAAGCAGATTCCATAGTGGAAGCAACTTCCTTGGTCGCAGCAGTCCAAGTTTCAACCAGACCGTTGTAACGTTCGTCCGCGGTGATCAAACCGGTTTCGAAGTCACGCTGGATCTTAGCTGCCTTGCCCTCGTACTTAGCCAGAATTTCAGGCTTAGAATCTGGGCTGACAATGTCTGGGAAGGCAATGGTGATGCCGGACCAGGTAGACCAGTAGAAACCTGCGGACTTCAGTGCGTCCAGGGATTCTGCAACCAGTACCTTCGGGTACAGTTCAGCCAGATCGTTAACGATCTTGCCCAGCTTCTTCTTGTCAACAACTGCTTCTACATATGGGTATTCCACTGGCAGCTGTTCGTTGAAGATGGCGCGGCCCAAAGAGGTTTCCAGTTCAACTGGCTGTCCTGGTTCCCAACCTTCTGGAGCTTCCCAATCAGCTGGAGGAACAATGCCTTCCAGACGAATGCGTGCACGCGCATTCAGGTGCAGGTAGCCACGGTCGAAAGCCATAATGGCTTCGGCCATAGAGGTGTAACGAGGCACAATGTCGTTGCCTTCGCTGTCCTTTTCTACAGCTACATCTGGATCTGGTTCAGAGGTCAGGTGGAACAGACCAATAATCATGTCCTGAGAAGGCATGGTTACTGGGCGACCATCAGATGGCTTCAAAATGTTATTTGAAGACAGCATCAGAATACGTGCTTCAGCCTGCGCTTCTGCACCCAAAGGCAAGTGAACTGCCATCTGGTCACCGTCGAAGTCCGCGTTGAAAGCGCCACAAACCAGTGGGTGAAGCTGAATAGCTTTACCTTCAATCAGCTGAGGTTCGAAGGCCTGGATGCCCAGGCGGTGCAGGGTTGGTGCACGGTTCAACAGAACTGGATGTTCGCGAATAACTTCATCCAGTACGTCCCAAACCTCTGGGCGAGAACGATCAACCTTACGCTGTGCAGCCTTGATGTTCTGAGCGAACTTCTTTTCGATCAGGCGCTTCATTACGAAAGGCTTGAACAGTTCCAGAGCCATCTGCTTTGGCAGACCACACTGGTGCAGCTTCAGCTGCGGACCAACCACAATAACGGAACGGCCAGAGTAGTCAACACGCTTACCCAGCAGGTTCTGACGGAAACGACCCTGCTTACCCTTCAACATGTCAGAAATCGACTTCAATGGACGGTTGCCTGGGCCAGCCACGGCGCGTCCACGACGACCGTTATCGAACAGTGCGTCTACAGATTCCTGCAGCATGCGCTTTTCGTTGTTAACGATGATTTCTGGAGCATTCAGTTCCAGTAGTCGCTTCAAACGGTTGTTACGGTTGATTACACGACGGTACAGGTCGTTGAGGTCAGAGGTAGCGAAGCGGCCACCATCAAGCTGTACCATTGGGCGCAAGTCTGGTGGAATCACTGGGATTGCATCCAGAACCATGGCTTCAGGTACGTTGTCGGTAGTCAAGAAGGCGTTAACAACCTTCAGGCGCTTCAACGCACGCGTCTTACGCTGACCGGTACCGGTGTTGATAATTTCGCGCAGGGCTTCTGCTTCAGCTTCCAGATCGAAGTTCTTCAAACGTTCCTGGATAGCTGCTGCACCCATCGAGCCCTTGAAATAGATACCGTAGCGGGACTGCAGTTCGCGGAAGATCAGTTCGTCACCTTCTAGGTCACCGACCTTCAGATCACGGAACTTATCCCATACGGTTTCCAGGCGCTCAAGGCGCATTTCCCAGTTACGACGCACGTTAGCGATGTCGCGTTCTACGCTACGACGTTCGCGGTCGCGGGTATCCTGCTTGGTGCCCTTAGCTTCCATTTCTGCCAGGCGAGCTTCCAGAGCTTCTGCCAGAGCATTAATCTCAGCGTCGCGGCGAGCTTCCATCCGCTTACGTTCTACTTCAAGTTCGTTGCTGAGGGTCTGCAAGTCTTCACGACGTGCTTCTTCATCAACGGAAGTGATCATGTAGGCAGCAAAGTAGATAACCTTTTCCAGGTCCTTTGGTGCCAGATCCAGCAGGTAGCCCAGGCGGGAAGGTACACCCTTGAAGTACCAGATGTGGGTTACTGGGGTGGCCAGTTCAATGTGCCCCATACGTTCACGACGTACGTCAGCACGAGAGATTTCCACACCACAGCGTTCACAAACGATGCCCTTGAAGCGGACACGCTTGTACTTGCCACAAGCACATTCCCAGTCACGGGTAGGGCCGAAGATACGTTCACAGAACAGACCTTCTTTTTCTGGCTTCAGGGTACGGTAGTTAATGGTTTCCGGCTTCTTTACTTCGCCGTGGCTCCAGGCGCGTACATCGTCGGCGGTTGCCAGTCCAATGTGGAGCTTGTCAAACGCATTTGCATCAATCACAGTAGTTGCTCCTTATTAGATATCGTCCAGGGTTGCGCCGGCATTCGGGCGAGTGTCTAGGGTAATCCCCAGTTCCTCAGTTGCCGAACGGCCTACGTCGCGGGAAGTGGTCAAGTCGATGGCGTTACCTTCCTTGTCCAGAGCTTCAACGTCTAGGCAGAGGGAACGCATTTCGTACATGAGGACTCGGAAGGATTCTGGGATACCAGCTTCCGGAATGTCTTCGCCCTTAACGATGGAGTTAACGACAGAGACACGACCCTTCATGTCGTCAGACTTAACGGTTAGCAGTTCCTGCAGAGCGTATGCAGCACCGTATGCTTCCAATGCCCAAACTTCCATTTCACCGAAACGCTGACCACCGAACTGGGCCTTACCACCCAGTGGCTGCTGCGTAATCATGGAGTATGGACCAGTTGAACGAGCGTGAATCTTGTCGTCAACCAGGTGGTGCAGCTTCAGCATGTAGGTGTAGCCAACTGCAATTGGGTATGGGAATGGTTCACCGGAGCGACCGTCGAATAGGCGTGCCTTGCCGTCCTCGTTAATGAGGCGCATACCATCGCGGTTTGGCAAAGTGTTGCGCAGCAGACCCATCAGGGTATCCTGCTCTACACCATCGAATACTGGGGTAGCTACGTTGGTGCGTGCTGGAGCGGACAGACCTTCTTCAGGAATGTACTTAGCCCAGTTTTCACCATTCTTAACTGCTTCGCGAACGTCCCAACCCATTGCTGCGATCCAGCCCAGGTGGTATTCCAGAACCTGACCTACGTTCATACGACCGGGAACGCCCAGTGGGTTCAGGATGATATCTACCGGGGTACCGTCTTCCAAGAATGGCATATCTTCAACAGGCAGAACCTTAGATACAACACCCTTGTTACCGTGACGACCAGCCAGCTTGTCACCGATGGTGATCTTACGACGCTGTGCCACGTAGACGCGGACCTTGCGGATGATACCTGGCTGCAAATCGTCATCGTCAGAGTTGGATTCGCGAACGCCAATAACGATACCGGATTCACCGTGTGGAACGCGCAGGGAGGTATCGCGAACTTCGCGAGCCTTTTCACCGAAGATTGCGCGCAGCAGACGTTCTTCAGCGGTAAGTTCGGTTTCACCCTTTGGAGTAACCTTACCTACCAAGATGTCGCCGGAAGAAACTTCTGCACCGATGCGGATGATGCCGCGTTCGTCCAGATCTGCCAGGGCATCTTCAGATACGTTTGGCAGGTCGCGGGTGATTTCTTCGTCACCTAGCTTAGTTTCACGGGAAGCAACTTCGTATTCTTCGATGTGAATCGAGGTCAGCAGGTCTTCTTCAACTACGCGACGGGATAGGATAATCGCGTCTTCGTAGTTCAGACCTTCCCAAGACATGTAAGCAACCAGCAGGTTCTTACCCAGTGCCAGTTCGCCGCCGTCAGTTGCTGGGCCGTCTGCGATTAGGTCGCCAGCTTCCACACGTTCGCCTTCAACAACGACTACACGCTGGTTGGTGCAGTTGCCAGAGTTCGAACGCTGGAACTTTTCCAGGCGGTAAGAGTCGTAGGAACCGTTGTCGGTAGCTACAGTTACCAGGTCTGCGGAAACTTCGGTAACTACACCTGCGTTGCGAGCCAGCACCATTTCACCGGCGTCGGTTGCTGCACGGCGTTCAATACCGGTACCTACCAGTGGGGCTTCAGTACGTAGCAAAGGCACTGCCTGACGCTGCATGTTAGCACCCATAAGTGCACGGTTAGCATCGTCGTGTTCCAAGAATGGAATCATTGCGGTTGCTACGGAAACCATCTGGCGGGCGGAAACGTCCATCAGGGAGATTTCTTCAACTGGTACCAAAGCTGGGTCTTCACCGGAAATACGGCACAGTACCTGGTCTTCAACGAAGCGGCCGTCTGCAGTAAGTTCTGCGGAAGCCTGGGCGATTGGGTGTCCGTCTTCTTCGTCTGCGGTCAGGTACAGCAGTTCGTCGGTGACGCGACCATCACGGACAACGCGGAATGGGGTTTCTACGAAGCCGAATGGGTTAATGCGACCGAAGGTTGCCAAAGAACCGATCAGACCAATGTTTGGACCTTCTGGGGTTTCGATTGGGCACATACGTCCGTAGTGGGATGGGTGCACGTCTCGAACTTCCATGCCGGCGCGGTCACGGGAAAGACCGCCTGGGCCCAGTGCGGACAGACGACGCTTGTGGGTCAAGCCTGCCAGTGGGTTGTTCTGGTCCATGAACTGGGACAGCTGAGAGGTTCCGAAGAATTCCTTAATTGCTGCGGTTACTGGACGGATGTTGATCAGCGAAGTTGGGGTGATAGCTTCTGCATCCTGGGTGGTCATGCGTTCGCGGATGGTACGTTCCATACGTGCCATACCGGTGCGGACCTGTGCCTGGATCAATTCGCCCACTGCGCGGATACGACGGTTACCGAAGTGGTCGATATCGTCAGTTTCCAGTGGCAGTTCAACTGGCTTGCCCCCGCGCATGCCTGGGAACTTCATGCCTTCACGGTCGAAGCCGGTTGCCAGGCCACGCTTGTGGAGGCTGAGCAGGTACTTCACGGTGGTGACGATGTCTTCAATGCGCAGTACGGATTCGGAAAGTGGTGCTTCCAGGCCGAGTTTCTTGTTCAGCTTGTAGCGACCTACCTTTGCCAGGTCGTAACGCTTGGCGTTGAAGTAGAAGTTTTCCAGCAGGTTGCGAGCTGCTTCTGCGGATACCTGTTCGCCGGGGCGAATCTTACGGTAGATATCGGTCAGTGCTTCTTCTTCAGTCTTTGCGGTGTCCTTTTCCAAGGTTTCCAGCAGAACTGGGAAGTCAGCAAATTCCTTGCGCAGAGCGGATTCGCTCATCCCCAATGCCTTGAGGAAGTGGGTTACTGGCTGCTTACGCTTGCGGTCAATACGCACGCCTACGGAGTCGCGCTTATCGATTTCGAATTCCAGCCATGCACCGCGCGATGGGATGATCTTTGCGGAGTAGATGGTGCGGTCTGAGGTCTTGTCAGAGATCGCTTCGAAATATACACCTGGGGAGCGTACCAGCTGGGATACCACGACACGTTCGGTGCCGTTGATAATGAAGGTACCGCGGTCGGTCATCAGTGGGAAGTCGCCCAAGAAGACGGTCTGGCCCTTGATTTCGCCGGTGGTGTGGTTCATGAAGTCTGCTTGTACGTACAGCGGAGCTTCATAGGTCTTGTCTTTTTCGCGACATTCTTCTACTGAGAACTTCGGTGGTTCGAAGTGGAATTCGCGGAATACGAGGGACATAGTCTGTCCCGCGTCTTCAATTGGGGAAATTTCGGCGAAGATGTCTTCCAGACCAGAGGTGGTTGGAAGTAGGTTGTCGCCGGATGCATTTGCGGTCTCTACTCGCTTCCGCCATTCTTCAGTGCCGAGTAGCCATTCGAAGCTTTCGACCTGGAGGCTGAGAAGATTTGGAGCCTGCATTGGTTCGCGGAGTTTCGCGAAGGAAATACGTTGCTTAGTATGCCCTGAGGCATTCTTGCTCACTGCAACCAAAGGAAATCCTTCCCTATGTTTCACGGGTTGGCGCGCCGCACCGGTTGCCCCTCTCTGAATCCATCCCAGGGTACGCATAGCGCTTTATAGCGTGTGGTTATGGGTCACCTCGGACAAACTGGTGCAACTATTCATATTACGCGCAAATCAAGTTTCGCGCTATACCATTTTCCGTGGGGTGTGGCAAGTCACGTCATTTCGCACGGGAAACGGCTTTCATATGCGAATTGGCAGGGTCACAAGGCTAAATTCGCACGGGAAACGGCTTTCATATGCGAATTCAGCTGGTTTACCCCTTCATTTCGCACGGGAAACGGCTTTCGTATGCGAATTGAGAGGTTGGCGGGCGCCCTCGGGAAATTTTTACGAGGGCGGACCGCCCAGGCCTGGCGAAAAACTGCCAAGTCTCCGCCCTAAACCACGCTCCCGCCAAAGAAAAATCCAAACTCGTATCAAAATGCCAAACTGATACGAGTTATCCGCAAAAACACGCGAAAAATAAGCAAAACTCGTATCAAAACGAAAATTTGATACGAGTTTCGGTAAACACCTGTGGTACCTCGCTTGAACGCTTAACACCAGCACGAAATGCCGGTCACGAACTACCACTCACGAACTAAACTTGCGATAATGCCGGGGCTACACTGACGCAGGGAGCTAAGTAACCCCAAGCACTGGCGCAGGGAATTAAGTAATCCCCCACTCACAGGAGCGGGGGATTAGCTTTTAGTTAAAGTGAAATCACTTAACGGTTACGGTACCGCCAGCAGCTTCCAGTTCACCCTTTGCCTTTTCAGCGTCTTCCTTGGAAACGCCGGTCAGGATTACGGATGGTGCACCTTCAACCTTTGCCTTGGCGTCGCCCAGGGAGTCACCGGTCAGGCCCTTAACAGCCTTGATAACTGCAACCTTCTTGTCGCCTGCGGATTCCAGAACTACGTCGAATTCGGTCTGTGCTTCGCCAGCTTCTTCAGCTGCTGCTGCTGGAGCTGCAGCTGCTACTGCTACTGGAGCTGCAGCTTCTACGTCGAATTCTTCTTCGAACTTCTTGATGAAGTCGGATAGTTCTACCAGGGTCAGTTCCTTGAACGCGTCGATCAATTCTTCAGCGGTCAGCTTTGCCATTTTGGCACTTCCTTCCATTAGGTCCTGCTATAAGCAGATTTTATTTTGTTGGCGGCCAGTGTTCTTTAACCAGCCATTCGAAAGGTGAAACCGGGTGGTTTTACCTGTTGGGGCCGAATCAGGCCGCCTTTTCCTGCTTTTCGCGCAGGGCGTCGATGGTGCGTACTGCCTTGGTAGCAGGCGCAGCGAAGAGGAACGCTGCCTTGGACAGGCCAGCCTTGAGTACGCCTGCAGCCTTGGCAAGCAGTACTTCGCGGGATTCCAGATCAGCGAGCTTCTTAACATCTTCAGCAGAGAGCGCAACGCCCTCCATTGCACCGGCCTTCAGTACCAGTGCTGGGTTTTCCTTAGCGAAATCACGCAGTACCTTAGCCGCATCGACAACTTCGCCATTTACGAATGCGATTGCGGTTGGGCCGTTCAGGGATTCTGCCAGGAAGTCCAAACCGGCTTCCTTTGCAGCAATCTTTGCCAGCGTGTTCTTCGCCACGGCGTACTGAGCGTTACCAGCCAGTGCGCGACGCAGCTTAGAAGTCTGCGCAACGGACAGGCCACGGTATTCGGTCAGCACAACAGCGGAAGAGCTACGGAACAGTTCCGCGAGCTCTGCTACTGCAGCTTCTTTGTCAGGCCTTGCCATGGGCCCTCCTTCCGTGATCATCCATCGGTGCCACTTGTTGGCTCCGTCTCTTTCCGATCCCGAGGCAATAAAAAAGCCCCTGCTGCCTTTCGCATACGTAGGCATACAAGGGTCCTCAAAATGAGTTTCGCTTAGTCTCACCTACGTAGGTTTCGTTTCCGAGATTACACCTCAAAGAGGTACCGACGGTCTTTGGCTTCTTCTAGGTTATCGGGTTAGCTCGTGAATTCCAATTCTTTTACACGTGCAACCGGTCACAAGATTTCTTTTCCGAGGGCGGTGTTTTGAGCTTCCCAGTTGAGATTCGAAGCGTTTTCAAAATAAGCCGGAGGGGTAAGTTTTTGGACTCACCCCTCCGGCTTATTTATTGTTTTGACGGTTAGTTTAGCTGGTTGTTTAGCTAACTAACAGTTCACCTAGGTCACTGATTCAGTCAGTTTTCTTGCGACGTACTGCGATCAGTGCACCGCCAATGCCTGCTAGGATCAGGGCGCCTACCACGTAGGCTACAGTGTCAGCACCGGTGCGTGGCAAGTCTGGTGGTGGCACTGGCTTTACCTTGCGGAAGCCGAAGTCCAAGGTGAGGTCTTCTGCCTTGTCCATCTTCAGTTCCATGGCGGTTTCTTTACCGGTGGAAGAGTCGATGGCGCGGTCGGTTCCGACATTTGCCTTAGCTGCGATGTAACCCTTTGGTGGGGTGACGGTAACTACGTACTTCACACCATCTGGGAGCAGTTCGAGTTCGCAGAAGTGGTACTTGCCGTCTTCGTCAGTGCGAGTAGTCTTAACTTCTTCGCCAGCAATGTTCATTACTGGTTTACCGTCGGTGCGGGAGATAGTTAGTTCTACGCCTGAGATTGGCTTGTCCTTTGCGTCCTGTAGGCCGTCGTGGTTAACGTCTTCGAAGACGTAGTCGCCAACACAAACCTTAGCTGGACGCTTAGCGTGGAATGGATCCTCATCCTTAACTGGTTCACCACCAGCAACTGGAACAGCTTCAACCACAGCATTATTCTCATGCACCAGAGCATCACCCAAAGCAGGCATTACCGCAGTACATTCAAACGAAGCACCAGGCTTAAACTTAAACTGATCCGGAGCAGTCACTACCCCATTCACAGCTTCCACAGTCTTACCTTCGATCTCACACTTGAAATCAGTCAAAGCAGGACCAGCATTAGTCTTATCAGAAACCGTTACCTTAGTCAGCTCAGCAGTACCAGTATTAGTAACCGTGAACTTAACATCAGCCTTCTGATCAGCCTTCAGCAACAAAGCATCAGCAGCAGTGTCATGATCACCAACTGGCAAAACAGCCGGCTGACCATCCTTCAACTGAGGCACACCAGCGTCAAACTTAACGCCTGCCCAGTCACCCACGTACTTCTCAATGTCAATACCAGGAACGGTACGAACATAACCGAAGTCCAAAGTGAAGTCGAAAGCCCCATCAGTAGTCAAAGGCTTAACAGTAACAGCAGAACCCGTAGAAGAGTCCTTCTCACCCTCACCATTATTAGGACCAGCAACCGTAGGAACAAAAGCCTCATAACCAGCAGGCAACTCAACTACCCGCACAGTGTACTTCTCACCAGCACCCAAAACAGGCAGGTTACAGAACTGATAGATGCCCTTGTCATTAGTGACGGTATCTGCAACTGGAGCACCATTTACGTCAACGACTGGCTTACCCTTTGGATCAGCAATAGAAAGCTTTGCACCAACGATTGGCTTATCACCATCATCTTGCAAACCATCCTTATTAACATCTTCGAAGACGTAGTCGCCAACACAAACCTTAGCTGGACGCTTAGCGTGGAATGGATCCTCATCCTTAACTGGTTCACCACCAGCAACTGGAACAGCTTCAACCACAGCATTATTCTCATGCACCAGAGCATCACCCAAAGCAGGCATTACCGCAGTACATTCAAACGAAGCACCAGGCTTAAACTTAAACTGATCCGGAGCAGTCACTACCCCATTCACAGCTTCCACAGTCTTACCTTCGATCTCACACTTGAAATCAGTCAAAGCAGGACCAGCATTAGTCTTATCAGAAACCGTTACCTTAGTCAGCTCAGCAGTACCAGTATTAGTAACCGTGAACTTAACATCAGCCTTCTGATCAGCCTTCAGCAACAAAGCATCAGCAGCAGTGTCATGATCACCAACTGGCAAAACAGCCGGCTGACCATCCTTCAACTGAGGCACACCAGCGTCAAACTTAACGCCTGCCCAGTCACCCACGTACTTCTCAATGTCAATACCAGGAACGGTACGAACATAACCGAAGTCCAAAGTGAAGTCGAAAGCCCCATCAGTAGTCAAAGGCTTAACAGTAACAGCAGAACCCGTAGAAGAGTCCTTCTCACCCTCACCATTATTAGGACCAGCAACCGTAGGAACAAAAGCCTCATAACCAGCAGGCAACTCAACTACCCGCACAGTGTACTTCTCACCAGCACCCAAAACAGGCAGGTTGCGGAACTTGTAGATACCTTTATCGTCGGTGGTAGTTGGGGCAACTACGTTACCGGCGATATCGACTACTGGCTGGTTATTTGGTGCCAGGATTTCCAGTTTTGCGCCGACGATTGGCTTATCACCATCATCTTGCAAACCATCCTTATTAACGTCTTCGAAGACGTAGTCACCAACGCAGACGGAAGCCTTCTTTACGACTGCTTCGTTGGTTAGCTCAATGGGGGTAACGGTGCCGCCGGAAACATTGAAGTTCGCCTTGGCGTTGGTGACCGTATTGGTGCCAACCTTAAAGCGTGGGTTGGTCCAGGTTACCGTTGCCCCAGGCTGGGAATCGAGTTCGCTGATTTCGATTTCAGTGCCTGCTGGGAAAGGACGGTTATTGGGGTTGTAAACCGTTTCTTGGCCAATAGGTAGTTCCATAATGATGGGGTTCTCTGCTGGAGCGGTCCAACCTGCGAATTCGTTTGGTTGCTTACCGTTTGGCAGAGTCCATTTAACTGCGACACGGACCTTAGCGTCCTTTGGAACGTCGTTTACAGCTGGACCATCAACCAGTTTGGTGATGGAGAAGGTACCGAAGCCTGGGTCCATATGAGCAGTACCGCCGGCAGCTGCGATGTAAACAGTCTTGTTATTCAAGTTGATGTTAGTACCGTTGACGGTAGCCTTATTGCTGTAGACGATACCACGGTCAACTAGGCCATTTGGCGTAGTTGGTACTGCATTGTAGTTGATGTGGTAGTGCGTAGTTGGTTCCCAGGTACCCCCGTTTAGAGGGGTGATGGTGATGGTGATGGTTCGACCGTCATTGGTGATAACTCGCTTGACGTCAAAGACCGTGTGCCCATCAGTGTTGGAAAGAGCTTTACGCTTTGGATCTGAGGTACCTACCCGGATGTTGTGTGGTGGGATTGGCACTGCTTTGGATTTAATGATGCGAATGTCGACCGCTTCAGTTTCTGAGAAGCGCTGACCTTCGGATAGCGTGTCGGTGATTACCAGTGGGTTCGGGATCTGCCCACCGGCTTTAGCAGCCAGTTCTTCAGTGGTAAAACCGATGTGCCAGTAGATTTCCTTGTGGCTTGAGAAGACCGAGTCAGCATACTTGTATGGGTTTGCAGGACGGTATGAACCTGGGCCCGGTACGTATGGTGGAATCGGCTTGTTGCCTGGGTTTTGAATCGGGGTGACTTTACCGTTGAGGTCGAAGTCGTGGCTGGTTGAATCGCCGGTGCGGTAAGCACGCACTACAATCCAGCCAGTACCGGTTAGGTTAACGTTACCGGCGGCTTGCGCCTTGGTTAAACCGTCGTCAAAAGTACAGGTTACTTTTGCGCCCTCGGTTTTGGTTCCCTTGGTAAAGACACATGAACCGATCTTCTGCTTTTCTGGAACATTTGGCAGCGTTACCAAGATGTCGTAGTCAGCGGGATCGATTGGGGTGAAGTTAGTTGGAAGCTGTAGATAGAAGCTATCTCCGGCCTGTGGGTTGGCTTTTGAAGCATCCCACTTCCAATTGACACAAGCGCGGGCTCCGGAGTTGTCGATTGGTAGCCCGTCACACTTCGGTGGGGCTCCAGCTCCGGTCCAGCGCTCGATAACAACGTCGTATACGCGAATATCGTTATTTTGTGCCGCGTTGGCTAGGCTCATAAACGGAGAAATAACGCCTGCTACTGCCAGAACAAGCGCAAAAGTTACGAGCATGCTTAACTTTCGCAGCGTAGATGCGGTTTTCATAGGTTCTCCAAGTAATTACGCCCAGAACGCTTAGGCCTCCGGCGCAATATGGGAGAACTATGCGTGAGCTTTTGTTATTACGTAATTGATATTATATCCCTATCGACCCCATCAAACCCGTTTATACAGGCTTTTTTAAGGTTATTTCATGTTGTAACACAGGAAAGTTAACCAAACGTATGGAAATACAGGAACTTGTCGGACTAAAGTCTTGTAATTATTAGCTGCCACAAATAGACATTCCCAGCGTCTTTTAAGGTTTCAATGACTCTTCCGTTTCTCTTCCACAAGGTCAAGATCCCCCAAATTTTTCGTGGCAAGGAGAGGGTCTCGAAGGCAATTTTCCAGCTTCGCATACGAAACGCGTTTCCCGTGCGAATTCAGCCCGGCAACCCCCTCAATTCGCATACGAAACGCGTTTCCCGTGCGAAATGAGAGTCGTTTGCAATGGCATCCATGCGGAATCAGCGCCGGACGGGCGACTCGGGGCAACACTTCCCCGGAATGCGCAAAGCCCCAGCTCGCAGTGCGAGCTGGGGCTTCAGAACTCTTTATCCAGATTCAGAATCAGGCTGGGGAGTCGGTATCCAGGTTACGAGTCTTGGTAACATCCAAAGGAATGCCAGGACCCATAGTGGTGGAAACGGTACCCTTCTTCAGGTAACGGCCCTTTGCGGTGGATGGCTTCAAACGCAGAACTTCATCCAGAACAGTTGCGTAGTTCTGTACCAGCTGTTCAGCGGTGAAGGAGGTCTTACCAACGATGAATGCCAAGTTCGAGTGCTTGTCAACACGGAACTCGATACGTCCACCCTTGATTTCCTTAACAGCCTTAGCCACATCCATGGTCACGGTACCGGTCTTTGGGTTTGGCATCAAACCACGAGGACCCAGTACGCGGCCCAGACGGCCAACCTTACCCATCAGATCTGGGGTAGCAACAGCAACGTCGAAATCGGTGTAGCCTGCAGCTACCTTTTCGATCAGTTCGTCGCCGCCGACCTCATCTGCACCGGCATCCAAAGCTGCCTGTGCACGGTCACCCACAGCGAAGACCAGGACCCGAGCGGTCTTACCGGTGCCGTGAGGTAGGTTTACAGTACCGCGAACCATCTGATCAGCCTTACGGGGATCGACGGAAAGACGGAAGCAAACCTCAACGGTAGCGTCAAACTTGGTGGTTGACGTTGCCTTTGCCAGTTCCATTGCCTCTAGAGGCAAGTAGAGTTCGCCTGCGTGCACCTTTTCGGCCGCAGCGCGGTAGTTCTTTGAGCGCTTCATAATCTGCTTTCTCCTTGCAGTCGTGGTTGCTGGACGAAGCTTGCCCTGCCACTTAATAGTTTTTTGTCAGAATCAGGCTTCTACAGTAATGCCCATGGAACGAGCGGTACCAGCGATGATCTTCATTGCTGCTTCCACGTCGTTTGCGTTGAGGTCAACCATCTTAGCTTCTGCGATTTCGCGCAGCTGAGCTTCAGACAGGGAGCCTACCTTCTGGGTGTGTGGTACGCCAGATCCCTTTGGAACGCCTGCAGTCTTCTTAATCATCTGGGACGCTGGTGGCGTCTTGGTGACGAAGGTGAAGGTACGGTCTTCATACACGGTGATTTCAACTGGGATGATGTTCCCACGCTGAGATTCAGTCGCCGCGTTGTAGGCCTTACAGAATTCCATGATGTTAACGCCGTGCTGGCCCAGAGCGGGACCAACCGGAGGTGCTGGGTTAGCAGCACCAGCCTGGATCTGAAGTTTGATCAGGCCGACAACCTTTTTCTTGGGTGCCATAAAATTGGGTCCTTTTACTTATCTAGTTTTGTACTGCGCGCTTTGCCCAGTACCTGGTTTGCATACTGCCCCCATTTAGACAGTACACAGTCTTCTATCTTATCTTGCGCGCGGGGCGCAATCAATCCGGTCAGGAAAGTTTCTTTACCTGATCGAAGCTTAGTTCAATTGGGGTTTCACGTTCGAAGACCATGATGGAAACCGTGAGTTTCCGGTGCGCAGCGTCAATTTCGGTGACGGACGCTTCCATAGATTCGAATGGACCGTCCATAACTGTGACGGATTCGCCAATTTCGAAAGTGATGGCTGGAGAGGTAATAATCTCTGCAGAAACTGCCTTCTTGAGTTCCTTGGCTTCCCACATTGGAGTCAGCAGGTTGACTACTTCATCAATGGTCAGCGGCACAGGGTTCTGTGCGTCTCCCACGAAGCCCAAAACTGCTGGGGTGTCTTTAACTACACGCCAAGAGGTTTCGTTCATGATGGTGCGTACCAGCACATATCCGGGGACGCGAGGGCGTTCCACGGTCTTCTTCCCGGCCTTGGTCAGTTCGGTTACAGTTTCCATGGGAACTTCAGCTTCGAAGATGTAGTTTTCCATGTTCTGGGTCTGGATACGCTGTTCCAGGTTTGCCTTTACGCGGCGTTCGTGGCCGGAGTAGGTGTGGATTACGTACCAGTCACCCAGCTGTGTTTCCAGTTCCGCACGCTTGGCGGCAATGAAATCAACTTCGGTTGGTTCTGCGTCGGTTGCTTCAGCCTCGGTTGCTTCTGCTTCGGCAACTTCTGCTTCAGCTGCTTCGGTTACGTCATTTTCGAGGGCGGTCTCCACTGCTTCTACAGTGGTGTCCACGGTTTCTTCGGTGTCGAACTGTTCGCTCACGCCAAAGCCTCCTGTGTCTGTTTAGAAACGATAAAAAGTAACACACCCTAGTTCGCATTGAACGGGTGTGTAAATGATTCTTTTTAAGTGTAAAACAAAACCGCTGGATTAGCTATCCAGCGGTTTGTATTAAAAATGTGATTTAGCCAAAGACCAGCACGGAAAGCCAGCCAAAGAATAGGTCCAGCAGACCGGTGAAAACCATGATGGCTCCCACGAAGACCAGCACTACGATCAGGTAGGTCTTCCACTCTTGGAAGGTTGGCCAAACGACCTTCTTCAGTTCGCCAATCACCTGCTTAACAAACAGGACCATGCGCGCAAAGAAACCTAGGGTTTCTGCCTTCTGTGCAGCCTTATCTGCCACGGATCCTCCAGATTTGTTAGTTCGGTAATTATGCCTAGCAGGGCAGGAGGGACTCGAACCCACAACCGCCGGTTTTGGAGACCGGTGCGCTACCAATTGCGCCACTACCCTAGACACTTGCAGCTTCACATTAACTTCTCTTGCGACAAGTCAAGTGCAAACTGTGTGCTTAATGAGTCTAAATGATTCTAGTGCATAAATACAACTCAGACCAGCAGAACGTGACGTGCACAACTTAGCAATCTCATTACATTTATTTGCCGCCCTCGAAAATCAAAGAAATGAAAATGGTATGAAACTAAATCAAAATGTGGAACTGGCAGACAAAACTGGTGGCATAGGGCACACTAATATATGTGAGTACTTTAAATCCATATCCTCGTGTTTCGGCACGACTGGGCGCCATTGCGCCATCTGCAACTTTGGCTGTTACCAAGCGCGCAAAAGAACTAGCTGCGCAAGGTAAGAACGTAATCGGCTTTGGCGCTGGGGAACCAGATTTCGCCACTCCTGATTACATTGTTGAAGCAGCGGTGAAAGCCGCTCGTAATCCCGGCATGCACAAGTACACGGCCAATGACGGCCTACCTGCTTTGCGCGAAGCAATTGCAGCAAAAACTCTGCGCGACTCCGGCTACGAAATCAACCCTACTGACATTTTGGTTACCAACGGCGGTAAGCAGGCGGTTTTCCAAGCTATCGCAGCAGTCGTTTCTGACGGCGACGAAGTACTGCTTCCCTCCCCTTACTGGACTACCTATCCAGAAGCTATCGCCCTGGCTGGCGGTAAAACCGTTGAGGTATTCGCAGACGCGGCAGCTGACTATAAGGTAACAGTTGCCCAGCTGGAAGCTGCTCGCACTGAGAAAACCAAGGCTATGCTACTCTGCTCTCCTTCCAACCCCACCGGGTCGGTTTACACGCCTGAAGAACTTACCGCGATTGGTAAGTGGGCGGTAGAAAAGGGCATCTGGGTGCTAACTGACGAAATCTACGAACACCTGGTGTACGAAGATGCGCAGGCAGCTCACATTGTGAAGCTGGTTCCAGAACTTGCTGACACCTGCATCGTCATGAACGGTGTAGCTAAGACCTACGCTATGACCGGTTGGCGCGTGGGCTGGATGTTTGGTCCTACTGACGTCATTAAGGCAGCTTCCAACTTCCAGTCGCACCTTACTTCAAACGTAAACAACATTGCGCAGATGGCTGCGTTAGAAGCCGTTTCCGGTTCTTTAGACGTGGTTTACGAAATGCGTGAGGCTTTCGACAGGCGCCGCCGCCTAATGGTTTCGATGCTTTCCGAAATCCCTGGTCTAGTAGTTCCTAATCCAAAGGGTGCCTTCTACGCCTACCCTTCGGTGGAAGCACTGATCGGGCAAGAAATCGGTGGAACGGTTATCACCTCTTCAGCAGTACTTTCCGATGTGATTTTGGACAAGGCTGAAGTGGCGGTAGTTCCTGGTGAAGCCTTTGGCCCATCCGGCTTCATTCGCCTCTCTTACGCGCTAAATGACGCGGAACTTGAAGAAGGCGTAAAGCGCATTCAAAAGCTCATCGGCGGCTGATAGATTATTCACGCCAACTTAAAACACTTCGGTGGGGGCAGCTCTAAAAAGTTGCCCCCACCGATTTTTAGGTTCTAAAACCTTAATATTCCAGTATTTTTCACTTCCCATGCAACGCAGCCCCCGGTTTTACACCGCAGCTGCGCTGGTTTGGAATTAACCGCCGTACCAGGTATTTTTTAGTTTCAGTATTTTCTTCACTCTTCTTACCGTTAAAGGAGCCTAAGCTGGTACGTGTTGCAACCCCGGCAGATTACCCGGCAGTTATTGAAGTATTCCACTCTGCAAAAGATGCTTTGAAACTTATCGGCATCGACCAGTGGCAGCTGGGTGTCCCCAGCGCCCAACACTTTGAAGCTGACATCGCCGCACAAAAAGGGCGAGTTTGCGAAGTCGATGCGAATATTGCCGCCTACTGCGCACTTTCTGACACTCCCAGTACCTTCTACCCGCAGGTCGCAGGACGCGGCTGGACTTACCCAGAGGCTCCCTATATTCAGGTAAACCGCTTAGCCGTACATCAAAACTATGCGCGCCAGGGTCTGGCCGGTAAACTTCTAGGTTTTGCCCTGGCCGAAGCGCAGCGTCGCAATCACCAGCAGCTTCTGGAAACTGGCAACAGCTCACTGACGGCTCCTTGGCACGTGCGTCTAGATACCCATCCGGGCAATATTCGTATGCACCGCCTGTTAGAAAACCTGGGGTTCACCTGCGCTGGGACTGTCAACTACCCCATGCCGGGGGAAACTACCCGCTTCTGCTACGAAGGATTCCCCTCTTTTGAAGCCCTTCCGCTAGAAGTACTGGACTTAACTGCGCCAGCTACAGCAGAGCTTTTAGCCAAGTAACCGTAGCGGCTAACAACTGCGGAGCCTGGGGGCCATTAAAAATCTCATGTTTTTCGCCCTCGACCAAAATAAAACTAGCAGGAATGCCAGCTGCCTGAGCCTGCGCCACCAGATGGGCACTGCCCCGCGGGGGAACTACTGAGTCGAACTCTCCATGTAAAGCCAGCAGCGGCAGACGCCACTTTCCAGCGTTTCTGTACATAAAATGCGACCACTTTGTGAGCGTCGCAGCCGTAAGCAGCGGCATGGGCCCCACGTAGTTCAGCGGATCTTGTTGATAGGCTTCCACTACCTCAGGTAACAGCGCTACTTCTGCGGGATCTAACTGCACCGTAGAAAGGGCCGGAAGTTTCCGTGCCAAGGTTAAGGCTGGGCGCACCAGCCAACGCGGAATGTCAGAAGCTACCGCCGGCCCAGAAAGCACTACCCCCAGCACTCCTTCGGGGCGCAGCAAAGCTGACACAGCCGTAATCAACCCGCCCATCGAGTGCCCGAAGAGGAACAACCGGTGGGTGCGGGAAACTTCGCTTACCTTTTGGCGCGCCCGCAGGTGATCGCTGATCAACGTCTGCACGTCAACTACGCAACGCGCAACCGGCTGCCCACCTTTGGAGAGGTTAGTGCCGTGCCCCAACTGATCGTAGGCATAGACATCAAAACCAGCCTCGTTAAACCAATGGATCACATGCTGGTAGCGTCCGTGGTGCTCCGCCACCCCATGTAATAGCAGTATATCTGCCACCGGAGTGCGCGTGGTTTTATAGGCGTAAAGTTTCATTCTTACCTCCTGGCGGTGGCGCGGTCCACGTTTGCAGCGGTTAGCATTTACCGCGCAATGTCTTAGAATAAATTCTATCCTCATATTCCGTTTTCCTCAGAAGTCCCACGGTGAAAGATTTAGCGAAACTCCCCAAAGCTCACCTGCACCTGCACTTTACCGGTGCTATGCGCCCCACCACCATGGTTGAGTTGGCGCAGCAACAGGGAGTTCGCCTGCCCGCGCATCTTTTGGAAAACGATCCTCTCACAGTTCCCGCGAACGCGCGCGGTTGGTTTAGATTCCAGCGTTCCTACGATGCCGCCCGCGCTTTAGTGCGTTCTGAAGCGGTGATGCGCCGGCTGATTGATGAGGCCATTGAAGACGACGTTAAAGAAGGCTCCGTTCGCTTAGAAATCCAGGTGGATCCCACTTCTTACGCTCCTTGGGTGGGTGGTTTAACTCCCGCTTTGGAAATCATTTTGGATCAGGTGCGTATTTCTGCTCGCCAGCACGGCCTGTCGGTAGGGGTGATTGTGGCGGCTTCGCGGATTCGCCACCCGTTGGATGCGCGGACTTTGGCGCGTTTGGCTGCGAAATATGCGGGTTCTGCGAACGGCGAGGTGGTCGCTTTTGGGCTTTCTAACGATGAGGCTGCCGGGGTCACTTCAGAGTTTGCGCATGCGTTCCGGTTGGCGCGTAAAGCTGGCTTACCCGGGGTGCCTCATGGTGGGGAACTTTTAGGGCCAGAGCATGTGCGGCAAGTAGTTTCTCACCTGCAACCGCGCCGGCTTGGGCACGGTGTGCGTGCGGTGGAAGATCCGCGTCTTTTGGATGAGTTGATTACCGCTGGGATTGGGTTTGAGCTATGTCCCGCTTCAAATGTGTCTTTAGGGGTTTTCGCTGATTTATCGCAGCTTCCTTTGCGTGATTTATTTGCTGCGGGTGCGTTTATTGCTTTAGGGGCAGACGATCCGTTGCTGTTTCGTTCGCGCCTGTTAGCGCAGTACGAGTACGCGCGGGCACATGGCTTCAGTGACGCTGAGTTGGCTACTTTGGCGGCTTCTTCGATTGAGATTTCGTTGGCTCCGCAGGATTTGAAAACCCAGTGGATTAAGCAGGTGCAAGAGTGGTTGACCAGTTCCCCCGCGTAATTAAAGGGATTTACAGTGTTCACGGAGTGCAGGTGCGTACGGCGCGGCTGCGTTCTGCCGCTTTCCAACCTGGTGATCCAGCGTTTGTGCTGGTACACGGCATTGGGGTGGATTCTCGTTATTTTTACGAGGTCGCCGAAAAACTGCTTCCATTTGGGGAAGTCCTTTTAGTGGATTTACCGGGTTTTGGGGCTTCACCGCGCCCGTCGCAACCTTTGTCGATTGCGGGTTTCGCGGCAGTTTTACACTATGTAATTGCTGCTGCTGAACTGAAAGATCCAGTGATTTTAGGTCATTCTATGGGCGCGCAAGTGGTGGCTGAACTGGCCGTACGCGCTCCGGAAATGGCACGCAGGATCCTGCTGGTGGGGCCGCCGGTAGATTTAAAACGTCATAGTTTTCCACTGTTGCTCTGGCGATTTGTGCGTTCTTCCGTCCATGAAGCCCCAAAGGTTGCGGCTTTTGCGCTGTCTGCCTACGCACGTTCTGGAATTTACTGGTTTTCAGTGACGCTTCCAGCGGTAATTGGCTTTTCTTTGCAAGAGCGGTTGCACTATACGGAAGCTAAGGTAGCGCTAATCCGCGGACAATACGATTACGTGGCATCCCGTAAGTGGGTTAAGCGGATTCAAGCTAGCTTAGCCGAGCGCGGGCAGGCAGCAGCGCCACTAGTAGAAATCCCCGGAGGGGCACATTCGATTGTGCTTTGCTTTGAAGATCAGGTGGTAGCCAGTTTAGTGGATCTTAGTCGTTTATAGGGCGCCCTCGAGAAGCTAAAGCTGTATTACGACTCACCTAAGTGTCACCCTTTGTCAGCACCCCACTAATGCGGGAACGCGAACTCCCACATCGCTAAAATGCGGGAACGCAAACTCCCGCATCGGTATAGAAGCAGACAAAGAAGACAAAGAGCGAAAAACCACTCCCTCTGTGTCACCCTTTGTAAGCACCCCTCTACTGCGTGAACGCATAGGCCCGCAGACCACTAATGCGGGAACGCGAACTCCCACATCGCTCAAATGCGGGAACGCGAACTCCCACATCAATGGGGAGTTAAAACCATTAAATAAATACCGGTTCAGGAACTAACTCAATACCAAACTGTTGCTGCACGCCTGCTTGTACCGCGGCTGCTAACTCTAAAATATCGCCTGCAGAAGCCCCGCCTTGATTCGTCAAAGCCAAAACATGCGCCGAAGATAAAGCCGCGCCAGACTCGAGGCGAACTTTAAATCCCTTCGTAAACCCAGCTTGCGAAATCAGCCAAGCAGCGGAAGTTTTCACCTGCTCCCCCACCTGGAAACGCGGCGCCGCAGCCGGAAGAGTTGCCGCCACCTGCGGGGATAAAATCGGATTGGTGAAGAACGAACCAGCAGAATAAGTATTCCGGTTAGCGTCATCTAACACCATCGACTTGGAACGACGCAGCTCCAAAACCGCTTCACGGGCAGCGCGCACGTCAACGCGTTCACCTAACTGCACGCCCAACTTATCAGCCAGTTCCTGATAGGCGATCGGAGCTGAAAGCGAAGCAGCGCGGGTAGCGAACTCAACCGCCAGAATAATCCACCTGCCAGAAGGACCCCACAGACGCCCGTTTGAAAGACTTGGATCCGAAACAGAACGCTTGAAAATCGAAGTGCGGTAACCAGCTTCCATATCAGCCGCAAAAATAGTCTTCACGCGCTCTTCTAAACGATCATAGACACGCACTGAAGCGATCGCTGAAGCAACTTCCTGCCCGTAAGCGCCAATATTTTGCATGGGGGCTGCGCCCACAGTTCCCGGAATCCCCGCGAGCGCTTCCAGACCACCACCCCAGTGGCGTTCAACCGCAGTTGCCACTAAATCATCCCAGTCAACACCGGCGGTAGCGGTAAAAGAAATACCGCCACAGGCAGAGTCGTGAGTGAGTTTAATTTCAGAGCGCATATCGCGAATCACAATCCCCGGAAAACCCGCGTCAGCGGCCACAATATTAGAGCCACCCCCCAGCATCATTACTGGGATGCCGGCCGCGTCAGCAGCTTTTACCGTCTCAATGATTTCAGCTTCACTTTGGGCGCTGACCAACTTTTCGGCTGGTCCGCCCACGCCCAGAGTAGTCCAGTCTTTTAGGAGCAGAGATTCAGGCTGGTATTGGCGGTTAGACAAAGTGCGAGGCAGTTTCTCTACCTGCGCGGGGTCAAGACTGTAAGTGAGCGAGCATGCTTCTTCGTCTGCGTAGTTCGCCATGATTCTCCTTTGCGTATTCCTTCATTCCAGCTTAGCGAAGCAACGCCAGTTTGCGTAGTTTAGCGGGGTGTGGATTCAGCATTTGCCGTTTCCACACCCCGCTAGGTTTATGACTAACTATTTAGTTATGTTCCGCTTTTAGTTGCGGGTCTGTTTCCGACGCAGTACCAATAGCGCTGCTCCGGACAGTGCTAAGCCGGCTGCTAGGTAGAGGGCTTCAGAGGTGATACCCGTCTTTGGCAGTTTTGGCTTTGGCTTTTCTACCTTTGGAGTGTCCTTTGGTTGCTTCGGTGGAACTACTACCTTCTTGTAGGTGTTTACCAAGGTTACCTGGGCTTCATCAGCTGCAATAGTTACTTCCTTGGTGTTGAACTCGGCGCCTACGAAGTCATAGCCGGTTACCTGAGCGCTTTCCTGGTCTTCAACGAAAGTACAGGTGGAACCAACTGGCAGTGGGTTTACCAAAGAGGCAGACTTGCCGTTGGTTACAACCAACTTTTCAACGTGCTTTTCGCCGGTATCAGCATTCGTGCAGGTCGCTTCAACGGTGAACTCGTGATCGTCAGCTACTTCAGCGCCCTTTACCTGCTTGGTAAGTACCAGGTTCCCCAAGATACGTTCGTAGGTGTTTACGAAGCTGAGTTCTTTAGCGTCAGTTCCGATGACTACGTCCTGGGCTGCGGGAGCCTTCCAAGTGAATCCGTCCAACTGTACTGCCTGGTCGCTTTCGCTAACGTGGCAGGTGAAGCCTTCTGGGATTTCTTTGGAGGCAACGGCTGGTCCGCCGGCTACTACGGTGAGTTCTCCGGTTACGTCTGGAGCGGTTACGCCTGCAGGTGCACTGCAGGTGTAGGTGAAGACGTAGGACTTGTCCTTAGCCTTGTCCAGATCACCGGTTACCGTCTTCAGTACCTTGAAGGTGCCCTTGTTGAGGGAGTAGGTATTCGTCAAAGTGACCTCTACTGGTTGTTCGCCAATAGTGGCGGTTTCTGGAGCGAATACGCTGCTTTCCAGGGTGTGGCGTGCAATGCCGGCTGCCGCGGTATCTTCGGTGAAGGTACAGGTGGAGCCCAGTGGCAAAGCAGTTTGCAAAGCAACTGGCGTACCTGGGGTCAGCGTCAGGGTCTCAGTTACCTTTTCGTTGGTAAGGGCGTTGGTGCAGTTAGCGGTAACGCTGAAAGTCTTACCAGCTGGTGCGGTTGCACCAGTAACTACCTTGGTTAGTTTGAGGTTGCCGGTCTTAGCGACGTAGGCGTTGTGGAAGGTGAGTTCCTGTGCGGTGGCACCAATGGTGACAGTCTGTTCGCCTGGGGCTGTCAGAGTGAATCCCGCTAGCTGTGCTTCCGCTGCGGATTCCTTAACCGTACAGGTGTATCCCTGGGGGATTTCCTTTGCGGCTACGGCTGGGCCACCGGCAACTGCAGTCAGTTCACCTTCGATTGCGTCCCCGGTTACTCCGGCTGGAGCGTTACAGGTGTAGGTGAACTTGAAGGACTTGTCCTTAGCCTTGCCCAGATCCCCTGCGACTGTCTTGAGTACCTTAAAGGTGCTCTTATTCAGTTCGTAGGTGTTGGTAAGCTTCACGGCCACTGGCTGCTCAGCAATCGTTACCTGGGCTGGTTCAAAGACGTGTCCCTTCAAGGTGTGTCCAGCTACTGCGGCTCCCGCGGTGTCTTCAGTGAAAGTACAGGTGGAGCCCAGAGGCAGAGCTGTCTTCAAAGAAGCTGGAGTTCCCTTGGATACCTTCAGCTCTTCAGTCACCTGTGCCTGGGTGTCAGCGTTGGTGCAGGTGGCGGTGACGGTGAATTCACGGTCATCTGCTACGGTGGCACCGGCAACTACCTTAGAGATTTCCAAGTTGCCGAGCTTGCGGGTGTAGGTGTTGGTTACGGTTACTTCCGCAGGCTGTTCAGCGATAGTTACTTGAGCTGGTGCAAAGACGGGTTCTGCTAACGTGTAGCCATCAATTGCAGCAGTTGCCTTATCTTCTGCGAAGGTACAGGTAGAACCAACTGGCAGCGGATTCTTCAAAGTAGCTGGGGTACCCTTGGATACCTTCAGTTCTTCAATAACCTGAGCCTGGGTGAGCGCGTTGGTGCAGGTGGCGGTGACGGTGAATTCACGGTCATCTGCTACGGTGGCTCCGGCAACTACCTTAGAAAGCTTCAGGTTGCCCAGCTTTTGCTTTGCGTAGGTGTTGGTAACGGTGACGACCTGTGGCTGCTTGGTAATTACCAGTGGGTTCGTTGAGAAGGTAACTTCAACGAAGTTGTATCCGTCGATCGCTACCGTAGTTTGGTCTTCACTGAACTGGCAGGAGGTTCCTACTGGCAACGGATCACCTGGGATGCTTACGTCGTGTCCCAGGGTGAAGGTTAGCTTTTGTGGCTGGGCCAGCATTGGGCCGGTGCAGGTGGCTTCGACGGTGAATTGCTTGTTAGCTCCGTCATTACCTTCGGTGCCTTCAACGAGTTTCTTTACTGAGAAGAAGCCTTGGGAGAGCTTGTATTCGTTGTTTACGGTTACTGGCTTTTCCGCTGCGTCAATAGTTACTGCGGGGATGGTCAGTGGCTTCAGTTCGTAGCCAGCTACCTCTGCAGTGGCGGCATCTTCGGTGAGGGTGCAGGTGTCGCCGTAGTTGATTGGTGCAGAAGCTACGGCTGGGCCACCGGCGGTTACTACGATCTTGCCCGTTTGGTTGCTGGGGGCGCAGGTGTAGTTGAAGGTGAATTCCTTACCAGCTGGGGCTGGGGTAATGCCGGCGATGGTCTTGGTTAGTTTGATTACGCCGGTTTGGTAGTCCAATACGTTAGTTAGCTTGAAGCTGTAGTTCTTTCGGTCTGCAATGGTGAATTGGACGGATTTTCCGGGGGCAAATCCCTGTGGGGCTGCCTGGTCGGTGGAAGTGAAGGTTTCGTCTTTCCACTGGGCGTTTGGAACGGCTTCGACTGGCTTTTCACTGAGGGTTACTTCGGTGCCTTCAGGAAGCACTGGGTCGAAAGTGAACTTTTTGCCGGGGGCAATTGGAATGTCCATTTCACCGGTGCGAGAAGCTGCGTCATAGTTCCCAGGTGGGGTGAATTCGGCTGGGATTTTCGCGGTGAAGGATTCGGGAATTACGTACTTGACGTGCAGTTGGTATTTTCCGTCAGGTTGCAGTCCGTCCGCGGCATATCCCGAGGGCGCCAAAATAGCTGCGTTGCCTGAGAGGAACTTCAAGACGTTGAAGGTACCGTATCCTTCGCGTTCCAGCACGTTGATTTCGAAGCTGGATACGGCGGTGCGGGTTTCGGTGCGAACTTCCTTCGTGCCTACCAGTTGAACTTCATTCTTGTATTCCACGCCGGTCTTTGGCTTGTCGCCGTCGAAGGCAGTCCAGTACATGAAGTAGTAGCTGGTTTCGTTGGCAAATGGACCGGTGATCTTGTAGGTGACTTCAGTTTTGGCGGCATTGTAGGTGGATTCAACTACGAAGCCGTCCAAGGTTGCGGCGGGGGCAAAGTTCTGGTGCACAACTTCCATGACGCTATTGTTGTCTTTGCGGTAGCGTTCCATACGAGTTTTTTCCAGGTAGCTTTGTCCAGCAGAGAGCTTGTCGCGGAATTCGATGGTGCTGACTGCTCCGGATGGCAGTGGTGCCAGGCCGGCGGCTTCGCGGTGCTGGTTGATATCAGCTAGACCGAAGGGGATGGTCCACTTTAGTTCGTTCTTATTGGGGGTAAGGGTTTCTGCGTTTTTGCCGAACTTTTCTTGATAGAACTGTCCACCTTCTACCGTGGGGGCGATGCCCTTATTTTGTGGGAGGGTGATGGACTTAGAGACCCCGTTCAGAACGAACTGTACGTTGGCAGAGTCGGTAACTTTAGTGGCGCGCATAATGGCTTTGCCACTACCTTTAAGCACCAGCTTTTCCGCATCTGCGGCAGCTTGGTCTTTGGTGAAAGTACATTTGATCTGTGATGCAGTAAGGGTACAGATACCGGCGGTTTTGCCGCTGGTTTCAATCGGGAAAGTACCCGCTGCGTCAGGGATGTCAAAGACCTCTGGCAGGTCGATGGTGAAGTAGTCATCAGCCTTCACGTTTGCTTGGGTTGCGTCCCAAGTAAAGTAGAGGCTGGCTTCGTTCCACTGTTTAAGGGACTGGTCAGGCATGTCTTGTCCGCCGCCGCGGGTAACGATCGAGGTTACTTCGACGACGACATTTGGGTTGTGTTCCGCTGCGGCAGCGAAATGTCCGGGGATGATTCCGGTGAGGATCACTGACAAACCAAAGATGGCTGCCAGGATTCCTTTCTTGAGCCCAACGCTTTCGAATTTGCGTGTACTCATAAATACCTCCTGTGCGGTGAAGCCCAGCACAGTCCGATTTTTCGGCACAAACAGCATACAGGCATGGGCTTCGTTTTTCGTTTAAAAAACCAGGGTCAATATACAGAAAAAGGTTTTTTGACAGAAAGTATCTTCTATAAGTAAATACAAAATCAATTCGTGAAAAGTTGAAAGAATTAGCAATTAGAGCTGAAATTCTACCAAAATGTCAGATTATTACACCTTGCCAGCAAACTCTTGTCAACACACTATTCTCGTGCTGGTGCTACAAAAGGCGTTTCATGCTAACAAATTGCGGACAAAGTGTTTTGGGCGGAAATAAAGGCTTTAAAACACCGCCCTCGGAAAACCCACCGGACAGAAAACTAACTATTTAGCAAACCCGCCGGGCCGAAGCCAACTACTTCAAGCGCGTGCCTCAGCGCGCAACTGCCCCGTCAGCAGCCAAGCCACAAATGCCGGGACCAAAAGGATCCCCAGCGCCTGCTGGTAGCCCACGTACTCTGCCAGGTAGCCAATCAGCGCCGGCCCTGCGATTGCCGAGCCAAAACTAATCGTACTCATCACCGAAAGCCGCCCTGCACTGCGCAGAGGATCGACTGCCAGCACCGAGGCACTCAGCGGGTACCCTAAGGCTGCTCCGATCCCCCACAGAGCCGCCCCCAACAATGCCAACCAGTAATAGGGGCTAAATGCCAACAGCGCCAAACCTACCAACCCCAAAGTCAGCAGACGGCGCAACAACCGGTCGGGAGTGAAAGTAGCCTGCAGACGCGGCGATAGCAAGCGCGTGGCGGTAAGAGCGCTTAAAAAGACCGCTAAAGAAGCCGTGCCGTACCAGCTGGGCAGGTGGAAGCCATCTACCATAGCCAACGCCAGCCAGTCCGACGCAGACCCCTCCATAATCCCCGTACCAAAAACCATCACGCCAATTAAAAGCGTGCGCTTTTCTTTCCAAGCTTCACTGGCGGGAATCTTTGCCCGCGCGGTGGACGCGCTCTCTGGCGCAGAACTGCTGGTGGAGGTAATCGCCGTCACCGCCTGCGCCGGCAGAAAGTTACGAAATACCCACACGGCGAAGCAGGCAGCTACCAGCATTAAAGTCAGTAAATGCCAATAAATGGAAATGCCGGCGCGTAGCGACGCCACCCCCAGCAGCGCCCCCGTGACCGTACCGATCGAAAAGGCTGCGTGAAACCACGCCATGCGAGCTTTACGTAGCGTAACCTCTACAAAACCCGCCTCAACGTTGATCGCGGCGTTAAGTAGGAAGACCCCGATATTTGCAGTTAGGAAAGCCGCAATGAGGAAGGGTAAGGAAGTGAGGTAAAAGGCACCTAAAAGCCCGCCTAAGCCACTAATCCATAAGGTGAATCCCAGGTAGCCGATCCGGGTGGGTCCAAAGCGCCCCACCAGCGGGCCGGCAGCGGGAATCACTACCAGGGCCCCAAAGCTGCCGAGATCAACAGGTTCCCCATTTGGGCCGGTGAGAATGCGAAATGGTCCCGCAAGGTGGGCAGTTCAGAAAGGAAAGTAGCCTGCACCAGCCCGAGGATGAAAAAGATAGCCAGGGTGGCTTTAGAGGCGCGCAATGCCCGAGCTTTTAAACCGGGGTGCTGGCTGGGGCTTTTAGCTTCAGTCATTCGGGTACCTAAGTTAGTGACGGGCTGTGGTTGGTTCACGGGGCTGTGCTGATTAGTGACGGCCGGTGCTGATTAGTGACGGCCGGTGCTGATTGGTTAGCGGAGCTATGCTGATTGGTTGTAACCTAGCGGGGCGTTCGTCAAAGCCACGCCCTAAATATGACGAAACCCCCACTGCATGAGTGGGGGCCGTTAAAGATTAAACTCAGCGGGTCTCGCGGTGAGCCACGGAGCGGCGGCAGCGCGGGCAGTACTTCATGAGTTCCAGACGATCCGGCGTGTTACGACGGTTCTTCTTGGTGATGTAGTTGCGCTCCTTGCACTCCGAGCAGGCCAGAGT
>JAUNKY010000040.1 GCA_030532515.1 Actinomycetaceae bacterium | reverse complement strand
GCACCCAAACCCGCCAAATTCGCACGGGAAACCGTTTTCGTATGCGAATTGAGAACCCAAACCCGCCGAATTCGCATCTACGCTAATCGGTACCCCATGCCGCGCACCGTCTGGAAGCGTTCCTTCCCCAGTTTGGTTCGCAAATACGCCACGTAAACGTCAACAACGTTAGAACCCGGATCAAAATCGTATCCCCACACAGTATTCAACAGCTGCTCGCGGCTTAACACTTGACCAGGATTGCGTAAGAAAGTCTCTGCAAGCGTGAACTCGCGGGCAGAAAGATCCACCTCTACCCCATCGACACTGGCCTTACGAGTACGCAAATCAAGACTCAACCCCTTATGGCTCAACTGATTCACCGAAGGCGCCACCGTTTCCGTAGCCACTCGCAGGCGCAAACGCACCCGCGCCAAAAGCTCTTCAAACGAAAACGGCTTCGGCATATAGTCATCGGCTCCGGAAGAAAGCCCAGTCACCCGATCCTCAATCGAAGTGCGGGCAGTAAGCATAATCACCGGAGTATCCAAACCCTGCCCACGCAATTGCTCAAGCACTTCAAAGCCATCAATATCAGGCAGTCCAACATCAAGAATAATCAGGTCAATATCTTCTTCCATGGCAATGTGGATGCCATCAATTCCCTGGTCAGTGTGGCGGGTCGTAAATCCAGCCGATTTTAATCCTTTGGCGATGAAGGCGGCGATGCGGGTTTCATCTTCAATGATTAAGATGGTACTCATTTTTCCTCACGGTTAGTTAAAAAGGTGGGGTTAGCTCAAAGCTGAGCTGAGTCATTACTTGTGGGAGAAGTTTGCTCACTACGCAATGGGATTTGCATGATAAAAGTCGAACCAGTTCCTAAAGTAGATTGGATAATCACCCTGCCTTGATGCGCTTTAACAATAGAGTCCACGATGTTCAACCCAATACCCGTACCATGCGCATAATTCAACGCGTTAGAAGCACGAGTAAATCTCTCCATAATGCTATTAACCTCCGAAGGATCAATGCCGATCCCCTGGTCCTTCACCCACATGCGCAAATAGTTACCCACGATAGTTGACCCCAGCGAAATAGGCTTATCCGGTTCAGAACATTTAACAGCATTAGAAACCAACTGCAACCAGGCTTGCGTAATCCGGGAAGCATCCAAATCTGCTTCTCCTTCGGCAACCGCCTCCAGTTTCCAAGTCCGGTTACTCAAACCTTTCGCCTTATTAAAAACCTGCTCGGTCAAGTCAGCAATATCCGTAGGGATCGGGTTAATGAAGTCACTTTGAGCACTCTTAGCCAGTAGCAGCAAATCATTTACCAGCAAAGACATGCGGTCCAGTTCATCAATCGCCAACTGTTTCGTTTCCGCCACGTCAGCAGGGTCATTTTCGTCAATCAGTTCCAAATGACCGCGCACAATCGTAATCGGCGTACGCAATTCATGCCCCACATCGTTTAAGAGATTGCGTTGCGAAGCCAAAAGGTTTTTCTGCGCGGTAACTGAAGTTTCCACCCGATCAAGCATCCGGTTAAAGGCGCCCGCCAAAGAACCTAAGTCGTCTTGGGAACGCTGGGGCACGCGGGAAGTTAAATCTGATTCGTGAATATTCTCTGCAGCGTTACGTAAGTCTTCAATCGGTTTCAGTAGCCGTTTAACAATAATCCAGGCCGCAATAAACACGCTGGTCACGATTACCAGCGCGGTGAGGGTAAAAACCAACATCGAATAGCGCAGGTCAGCAGTGACCCCACGGTAATCGACAATATGAGCCAAGGCGGCTTGCTCAGTCTCTGTTTTAATCGGCACCACGATAATCCGGTAATCGGTTTCACTGGTGCGCAAACTGGTGATAGTGGTTTGATCCAGAACTGCTAAAGAAGAGAGTTTCTGCAGCAGTTCTGGATCTTTCTCAGGTCGGAAATCTACATCAGCTGCTGGTATCAAAGCCAGTTTGTCGCTTCTAAACCCAAGTTCTGCTTCATTTCTGCCCAACACGTGAGTGCGGAACTGGTGGTACAGCAGGTCTTTCGGAGTAGCGAATGGTTTACCCGTGCGTCGGTCAATCCCTTCAGCGGCTAATTGGCTGACGCTATTTTGCACTTCTTCTAAGGAAGCCTGGGTTTTATTCGCGATTGATCTTTCTTGCAAGATGAAGACCAAGGTGCCACAGACCAGCAGGGCGACGGTTGAGACCACAACCAGCGACCACACGATGCGCGTGTGGAGGCTGGTTTGGCTGATGCTTTTCATACTTATTTTATGCCTAGTTTTGAAAGGTTATGACCGGCCCATACCGTGGTATTCCCAGCCGGCGGACTTCCATTCTTGCGGTGGCAGGACGTTCCTCCCATCTACGACCTTGCGGCTACGTACCAGTTCCCCTACCTGAGCGGGGTCTAGCTGTTTGAACTCGTCCCATTCGGTTCCCAAAATCACCAGTTCAGCGTCGCGTACGGCCGCTTCCCAGCTGTCGGCTTGATTCAGCTGTGGGTAAGCGCCGGCAACCAGTGGCAGGGCTTGCGGGTCAGTTACAGTTACCAGCGCCCCCTGTTCGTGCAGGCGAACGGCTACTTCCAAAGCCGGCGAGTCACGAATATCATCGGAGTTTGGTTTAAAAGCCGCTCCCAATAACGCGATTTTCTTACCTGTGACGCTGCCCCCTAGCATTTGCCGGGCAAGGTCTACTGCACGGTCGCGGCGACGTTGGTTAATGGCATCTATGTCAGTGAGGAAAGAGATAGCTTCGGGGACGCCCAGTTCGGTGGCGCGTGCGGTGAATGCACGGATGTCTTTGGGAAGGCAGCCTCCGCCGAACCCCAGGCCGGCGCCTAGGAAACGGTGTCCGATGCGTTCGTCTTTACCGATTGCCTGTGCCAAGGTGGTGACGTTTCCGCCGGTAGCTTCACAAAGTTCTGCCATGGCATTGATGAAGCTGATTTTCATTGCGAGGAAAGAGTTAGCGGCGGTTTTCACCAGTTCCGCGGTGGCGTAGTCGGCGATGATGCGGGGCGTGCCTGCCTGTAAAGCAGGCGCATATACTTCGTCGAGTTGGCGGGTAGCCCAGTTTTCGCAACCAGTTTCGGTTCCGTACACAATCCGGTCTGGGTGTAGGGTGTCTGCCACTGCGTAGCCTTCACGCAGAAATTCAGGGTTCCAAATGAGGCTGAGTTGGGTGCTGTTTTCCGCGTTGTAGCTTTGCAGACGAGCGTTGATCTGTGCGGCCGTCCCGACTGGGACGGTGGATTTACCGACGATTACTGCCTGAGGGTGGGGGTAGTTGTTCAGAATCAGATCGACGGCTTCCCAAAGGTAGGTGAGGTTGGCGGCGCCGCTGGTTCCCTGCGGAGTTCCCACGGCGATGAAGTGGACTTTTATTTTCCCGAGGGCGGCGGCAGAAGGTGCAGTTGTGAAAACGAATTTCCCGCTGTTTAGGCCGGCAGAGAGTTTTTCGGGGAAGCCTGGTTCATAGAATGTGGCTTTTCCGACGTTCAGGTTAGCAACTTTGCGTTGGTCTACGTCGATTCCAAGTACGTCATGTCCTAAAAAGGCCATGCAAGCCGCGTGTACAGCCCCCAGGTAGCCGCATCCGATTACTGAGATTTCCATGATTGTTTCCTTTGCTAGTTTTTGAGATTAGAGTTTTGCTACAGTTTCAAGGCTGGTTTCAATCCAGGTGGGAAGCCAGGTAGCGGCTCCCGGGCGGAAACTGTAAACGCAAGCCAGGCGAAGCTGGCTGGCTGCTTTGTAGATGGGATGAAGTTCGTAGTCTGGTAGTTGGGATAGTTGCCCAATCAGGAAGTTTTTAAACTCTGGGCTGATTTTTCGTTGGATTTCCCGCAGTTCCAGGTGGGCGGTTAAGTTGCCCAAGTCCAGGCCTGCAGGAGCTAAACAGAAGGTGTCTAGGTCCAAAAGGTAAGCGGTTTTGCCGTCCCAAAGCACTTGCTTGTCGTGCAAGTCTCGGTGGGTTGCCACCAGTTTTTGGGGCTGGTTGGTGAGCAGGGTCTGTACTTTCTGAACGGTCTGGCGCAGCGCGTGAACGTTTTCTAAATGCGTTAAAGTACCGTAGTTTTCTACGTGCTTTAGCCAAGTTTCTAGGTGCTGCTGTTCATCTGCGGCGGTGAAGGGTTTGGTTTCGTTTAGCCCGGTGGTAAGTGTCGGGAGGATTTCCAGCTGTTTTATGAACTGCATCCATCCCGGTCCAGCTCCTTCTGCTAAGTCGTGTAGGGTTCTGCCTGGTAGCTTCACGAATTTTGTGATTCCCGCGGCTGGGTTAGCGGCTGTAATTGCCGCGGTGGGTAGCGAAGGCAGGTTTGGTGGTAGCGGAGTTTTGCCGGGGCGAGTTATTTTAGTAACCGTATTTTCGTCGATTAAGACGGCGCGTTTTCCCCAGCGGTGGACTGCTAAGGAAGCCTGTGGGTTGGCTGCCAGTTCCGTTTCGAGGGCGGTAAGCTTTATGTCAGTTCCCGCCGGAAGTAAAGTTACTTCCCCGTTTCTGCTAATTTGTCCGGCGCGCAGTTGCACAGTGGGAGTTTCACTAGCGGTTTGTGCCCGCATTTCGAAGGTGAGTCTCCCGTTTTTTCCGGGCCAGGCGCGGGTGATTCCAGGTAAGGTCCGCACTACTTCGAAAGGAGTTGCCTCTTTTCTAACAGTTTCTTGCGTTAGCAAGTTAGGCTGAGTTTCCATGAATGTATTCCTTATTTAACCTGTGAATCTGTGTATTGATTTGGTGTTCCCAATCGGCTTGGGCACGGCGCAGCGGGTTCGCTAGCCGTTGCAGAGCCGCGTGCAGTTTCGCCATCTGCAGGTTTGTGCCGCTTGGTAGACTGCCACCAGCTTCTTGATAGCCGTTTAAGAACGCGGTTTCTGTTTGCGCAGTAACGGCGTGGATTTGCAGGTACGAGCCTAAGTCCAAGACAGTTGGAGCCAGGCAAACTCTGTCGAAGTCGTTGAGGTACATTTCGTTTCCTCCAAACTTGGCGACTACGATCAGCTGGTCTGCTGAAGCGTCACCATGAGCTAACCTTTCAGGTCCCACTAAAGGGCGGATTTTTGTGATTAGCTTAGGAAGTTCTGTTTCTAAAACGTTTTCCAAAGCTGAACCGCGAGCGGCGAGTTCTCCTAAGATGCGGCGGTGGGCATCCACTTGGCTAAGAGTCTTGGGAGTGGCCTGCTGTAGTAAATCTGCTAGCCCGGCTTTAGCTGGCAAACTAAAATCTGGTTTGATTTGATGAAGCTGCGCAAAGAGTTTTCCAGCGTGGCGGTGGAAAGCTTCTGTCTGCTGGGTGTTTGCCGTCTGCAGGTACTTTTCGCCGTCTTTTCCGCGCAGAAGTTTGCTAACTGGTGCTGTTGGATTAGCTGTTAGCAGTGGTACAACCGGTAGGCTACTGGCCGCAAAATCTTCCCAGAGGGTGAAGAATTCCGCTGGTTTAGTGGTTTTTGCCAGTCTCACCACCTGGTTGTTGAAGCTGATCAGGATACGCCGCAAGGGGTTGTAACGTAGGACTTTGAAATCCGCTAAAGATTCGGCTGGCTGGTTTTCAATGTAGTCAGCGAACTGTTTTGCCAAAACCGGATCTGAAGCGTAGCTTCCCCACTGGATTAGTAGGGGCTCACCGTCGATTTGGAAGCCGATTAGGGGCAGGGTATAGATCTGGTAAGAAAGCCCTAACAGTTTTGCTACGGAAAGCTGCTGGGCGCTAAGGGCTACAACTTGCTTTGCTTTCGAGTAGCTGATGGACCACAGGACCCTGCCCCACCCTTGTGCTTGCGTCTGTTCATCTGCCCAGCTAAAGATCACTGAAACATCCGGTTTTACTCGTAAGGAGGTGGCTTTTACAGTGTCTTTGGCTCCGCAAGTGCCGCGTAGTAACGCGGTCAAGTTACGGTGATTGGTTAAAAAGCCGATGATTTCTCTGGTTAGTTTCATTTGGTGTCCTTTGCAGGTTGCGAAGTTTCTCCCACCCGGATTTCCGGTGCTCCGGAAGCCATCCACTGGCGAAACTCGGCGGAAGATTCCAACAGTTCAGCCACTGTGCCATCAAGGAGTACCTGGCCGTCTTCCAACCAAATCACGCGGCTCGCGCGGCGTACTACTTCCACATCGTGGGTGACAGCGATCGTAGTGCGGTTTGCTACCAGCAGGTCAATCGCGTCAAGTACCTGGACTGCCGATTCGGGGTCCAAACCGGTGGTGGCTTCATCCAGAACTACTACCGGCGAGTCACGTAGCAGAGCTCGTGCAATAGCGATCCGCTGGCGCTGCCCGCCTGAAAGCGTGCCACCTTGTTCGCCCAGTGAAGTGTCGTCCCCCTGGGGTTGTAGCAAAATGAACTCTTCTGCGTTAGCGGCGCGAGCGGCGGCTTCTACTTCTGCGTCAGTTGCGTCGAAGCGTCCAAAGCGAATGTTTTCGCGGATCGTACCGGTAAAGAGCATGGCTTCTTGATGCAGAATCGAAACTTGTGCGCGGAGTTTTTCCAAGGAAAATTCTGGCAGCGGGTGTCCGTCTAAAGAAACCACGCCACTAGAAGGATCCTGTGAGCGGGTTAGCAAAGAGACTAAGGTGGATTTGCCGGCGCCAGAAGGGCCGATCACTGCCACGTGTTCGTGGGGGTTAATGGTTAGGTCAACGCCCTTAAGAATCTGCTTTTCCTCATAGTGGGTAACTACGTTATTAAAGACGACGCGGCCACGCACAACATCAGGAGCGGTAGGAGTTTCCGGAGAGAGAATCTGCGGTTGGACTTCCAAAAGGTCTGCTACGCGTTCCCCGGAAGCGGAAGCCTTTGCGATTCGGCCCGTGTACTTTGCCATGTCGCGTAGTGGCTTCATGGTGGTACGCAGGTAGGTGGTAAAGAGCACCAGTTCACCTACAGTCATAGCATCTGTAATCACGCGTAAGCCACCTCCAATAATTACCGCGGCGGTAGCCAAACCGACGATAACGTCAGTTGAGCGTTCTAAACGGGCGGAAAGACGCAGTGAACGCACGCCTGCGCGCAACGAACTTTGGTTCGCGTCTGCAAACTTAGTCTCTAAGAGCTGTTCCAAACCGTAAGTTTGGACAACTTTTATAGAGGTTAAAGATTCTTGGGCGGTATTTGCCAGCTGGCCTTCGCCGCGACGGCTACGCTTAGAAGCTGCCGAAATCTTATCGGAAGTTCCCTGCGCAAAAGCCAAAAAGAACAGAATCGCTACCAGGACGACTAAAGCCAGCAGTGAGTCGATCCAGAACATGATAATCGCCATCACTAGGAGCGTGATTATGTTTGCAATCAGCGGTAAGCCAGCGGTGATTGACACGTCTTGTAGGCGGGAGACGTCACTGACGATCCGCTGTACGGTGTCGGCGCTGCGGTTGCGAGCATGGAACTGTTGGTCCAGGCTCTGTACGTGGCTAAATACGCGGGTTCGTAAAGAAGCTGAAACGCGCGAACCAACCAGAGCAAAGCAAACTGTTGCCAAGTAATTACTAGCTGCCCGCAGAACCACGGTTCCTACCAGTAAGCCTGCAGCCATAAAAAGCGACCTCATAGCTGCTTGGTTGTAGCCTTGTGGAAGGACGTTATCGATAACAATTTTTAGTGGCCATGGTTCAAGGACGCGGAATGCAACTTCAAGAAGCAGGGCTAATATGCCCATGAGTATCAGTGGTAGCTGAGTTTTTAACTCAGGTAGCACCAGTTTCACAGTGCGTTTGCCTGCTGCTGGTTCCTGACTCATGGGGTGACTCCTGCCAAAGTGAAGATGCGGTCCACAGCCTGAGCCCAAGAATGCTTCGCTACCGCGGTTTCTCGTGCCTGGGACTGCAGTTGCTGACGCAAAGCCGGATTGGTTGCTAAGTTGTCAATCGCATTTGCCAGCGCCAGTGGGTTCGAAGCGGAAACAACTATCCCGCAGCCTTCTAAAAGCTCCGGAATATCTGCTACATCAGTGGCAACTACAGCCAGTCCGGCAGCTAAGTATTCATAGATTTTTAGTGGAGAAAAGTAGTGTTCTTCGGGGCTGTGTGGGCTTGGGTAAGGAGCTACGCCAATCGCGCTTCCTGCTAAGGCGCGGGGCATTTCTTGTGGGGGGACTGCCCCTAGAAATTCCACGTTTAATCCCAGTTCATGAGCCTGCTGGCGCAGGTCATTTTCTTCAGGCCCAGAGCCGATAATGCGGAGTTTCCAGCTGGTTTCTTTAAGTGCGTAGGCTTTCAACAAGTCATGCAAGCCGTGCCAAGGCTTCAAAGTACCAACGAATGTCACGATAACTTCGTTAGCTTCTGGTTGGGCGGTAATGCGCTTAGGGTTCACTCCGTTATTGACGGTGTAGACTTTGTGCGCATAGTTAGGCACTGTGGCCTGTACCCAGGCAGTTACCGGGTCAGATACGCAAATGATTACGTCGGCGGCGCTAACTTGGTCAGTGAGGCATGCCTGTGCTTGATCTGCCTGTACCAAAATCCGGTGTTTACGCTGTTCTTCAATTAAGGGTGCGTTTACTTCCAGGATTAATTTGCTGCCCAGCAGGTTTTCGCGGATTACTTTTAACGCGGATGAAAAGAGAGAATAGCGTTCGTAGACTACTGCGTACCTTTCTTGAATAATGTCGCGAGCCATCTGCTGCACGGCTTCTATCTGAGCGGTTTCACGGGCAGCTGGATCTGCTTTCACGGCTGCTGGAAGCGGGTATTCTCGTACCGGAAGGGCCGCTAAGTCCGCGGGAATTTCGGTACCTTTCTTCAAAGCGAATACAGTTACTTCGTGTCCTTTTTCCAGCATCTGGCGGACGACTTCTTGGATGTGCACGCTGGCGCCTTTACTACCGAATACTGGAATACCTGGGTCAGCACATACGTATGCAATTTTCAAGGTTTTTCTGCTCATTTCTTGCTTTCGTTTTCCTGGCGGTTCACTTTTGTAGTTGTGCCAAGTGGGCAGCTTGCCTGGTAGAGTCAAACTCGGTTTCGATTAGGCGACGGGCGTTACGCACAAGGTTCACGTAGTCAACTTCCGCGGCAGCTACGCGGCGCAGAGCGTTAGTAAGGGCATCGAGGTCGCCGGTGGGAACTAAGATCCCTGTAGGCGCCAGGACATTTTCACCTTCTACACCGCCAGCATGGTCACCGCATGTATTCTGGTCACCCCCTGGTGAGCTGAAGATCTCAGGGCGGACGACCTCGGGAAGCCCAGTCACATCACTAGCAATTACCAACGTGCCCATGGCCATAGCTTCTAACGTCACCGTGGGTAGCCCATCTAAGTTGCCATCTTGAGCAGGAACAGATGGGGTGACCTGTACGTCTGCCCAGAGCAACAGGTCCCGGACTTCCGCCTGGGTACACGCGCCCAGGAACTTCACAATGTCAGTTAATCCCAGAGCTTGCGCTTGCGCTTTTAAATCAGCTCCTTCGACGCCCTCGCCAGCAATCTTCACCTCCAACTTGATGCCCGCGGAAACCAGGTTTTTCACCGCGTCTAGTAGCAGGTCGAAGCCTTTCTTTTCAACCAAGCGCCCCACTGCCAGGACTCGTAACGGGCGAGTTTTAAGTTGTTGCGCCAGGTCGTGGTTCTTGGCTTTGAAAGGGAACCGGGCCAATTCCAGCGCGTTGTACTGCAAGACCAGGTTCACGTTGTGTCCGCGGAACTTATTTTCCAAAAACGCGTAGTTGTATTTAGAGATAGCGATTACCTGGGCGGCTCCGGTTGCCACTCGCAACAGCCAAGCTTCATCCACGGATTCGTGGAAAATATCTTTCGCGTGGGTAGTTACGGTGTATGGGATTCCGGTTAGTTGTGAGCCGATCCAGGCAGTGCGTCCCGCCAGTGAAGCGAAGTGAGCGTGCAGGTGCGTGACGTTTTCTTGTTTGGCGGCAACTGCTAACGCAACGCCTTGGGCCACTTCGTCTGCGGGCAGTTCAGCCACAATCGACCAGATTTTAGCGAACTGTTCGGTAAGGTCAGCGCGCACCAGGTCTTCGCTTAGCTGCGCCCAGAATTGCGATGGTTTCAAAGGGCGAGGCACCCACTTAACTTCAGCTGTCACCTTTGAGATTTCTGGGTGGAAGCGAGTGTCAGTGGTGGGGCGCAGAGCGAAGATTACCAGGGTTTCTCCTTGATTCTCGCGGGCCAGGATTTCGGTGACTACGAAGGTTTCTGAGAACCGTGGGTAGACTTTCAGTACGTATCCGATCTTGGTCATTTTCTTTTCCTGTCGTGTAAAGCTGATGTGTTTAGTATCTGTGTTTAGTAGAGGTGTAGAAGTTCGACGGCTTAGGCAGATACCGCGTAAAGGCCGTTTTTGTTGATTTCTAAGCGTTCGTTGCGAGTTCCCAGGACTTCGTTTAGCCAGTTCTCTAGCTCAGTGGCGGTAGCAGCTTCATTTCGCAGATAGTCCACGGCTTTGATACGTCCTAAAGCTTGGGCGCGAATCAGCTGTTCTTTGCGGGGAACTTCGCGAGGAATGATCAGGGCGGGCACTTCAGTAGCTAAGATTTCGCAGACCGTGTTGTATCCGCCCATGGCGATTACAGCGCTGGCTTCTGAAATGTGTCGGCCTAAGCCGGGTAGGCTTTCGATGATCTGCGTGTTTTCGTGAGCTTCGGCGCGCAGTTCGTTGACAGCGTTTTCATCCAGTTGAGGGCCGGTGACTACCAGGTGCCGATACGGGCTGGGTACTTTCGCGGCTACGGTGGCGCTGAGGATGCGTTTGCCGTCTTCTCCGCCACCTGCGGTGGTAAGGATAAAGGGGCGTGTGGTTGCTGAGATCTGCGTCTCCGCGACTTGCGAGTCGGTTTTGCGACGCCCGTTTGCTAGGTAGCCGGTGAATTTTGCTAGTGACGCCAGCTGGGTTGGGATTTGGCCGTTTTCCAGCGGGTTGTAGACTGCTTGGTCGCCGTATACCCACACGTGGTCAAGTAGGTTTGCCAGTTCGGTAAGGTCACCCAGGGCGGCCCATTCTTTGGCAACGACTTCTGGTTCGTCAAGGATTTCACGCAGACCCAGAACGATTTTTGCCTGTGGGTTTTGTTCTTTGAGGGCTTCTAAGGGGCGGCGCAGTTCGTTCCAAACCCCATAGATGTGGCGGTCGACGATGACCAGGTCGGGGTTGAAGCCCAGCAGGGCGGCTTTGATTAGTTCTGAGCGTAGGCCAATTAGGCGGCCGGTTTCAGTTTTTAGCGAGCGCGCCTGGTAGCCGTTGGCGCCTTTGGAGACTCCGGGGATGGTTACCCAGTCGAATCCGTTTGGCAGGGGGAAACGGTGGGTGGGAGCCAGGCCGGAAATTAGCAGTCCGCTGACACTGCGGCCGGTGAGGCCGGGCAGGTCTTGGACCAGTTGGTGGGCGATCGCCAGGTTGCGGCGCACGTGTCCCAGTCCTTGGGAGTCGTGGCTGTAGAGGACGATTTTCAGCGGGTTTTCGCTCATTTTTCTGTTCTTTTTATTTCCGAGGGCGCTTCTTTTGAAGCCTGATAACTGAAATAGTGGCAGTCGTAAAAAAGAACTGAATGAGGGTTTAATTAGAGCTTTCTTAGATTCCGGGTAAAAGCCTGATTTTTCGCTGTTTTTAGATTTTAATTTGCTTGAAAATGTGATTACCGCCCTATTAGTTTGGGTTCTGGGCTGGGTTAAATTGCATTCGGTGGTAACCTTCGGTATAGTCTTTTATGTCTTAAAACGTTCGCGTTTGAGATTTTGCGAGTGTAGCTCAATGGTAGAGCCTCTGCCTTCCAAGCAGATGGTGCGGGTTCGATTCCCGTCACTCGCTCCATTTATGAAAATAAATGAATATCGGGGTATGGCGCAGTTTGGTAGCGCGTCCGCTTTGGGAGCGGAAGGTCGTGGGTTCAAATCCCGCTACCCCGACAAGTCTGGGACTGGTTTTACCAGTCCCAGTTTTGTTTTGTTAAGCATGCGCCACGTTTTCGCACGGGAAACGCTTTTGGGTTATTGGACAGTTCTTATTGATTTTGTTTGGGTTTTTCGTTGTTGTGG
>JAUNKY010000009.1 GCA_030532515.1 Actinomycetaceae bacterium | reverse complement strand
AAACCAGAATACGAACGACTCACAACCAGCTTGGCAAATAACGGAAACGCGTTTCCCGTGCGAAATGAAAGCCCCCGGCCAGATGGCCGGGGGCTTTAAAAATCTAAACTCAGCGTTCTACAACAGCCAGAACGTCGCGAGTTTCCAGGATCAAGTATTCTTCACCAAGGTACTTAACTTCAGTACCACCGAACTTAGAGAAGATAACAGTATCGCCAACCTTAACATCCATTGGCACGCGGTTACCATTGTCGTCTACGCGACCTGGACCAACTGCTACAACTTCACCTTCCTGTGGCTTTTCCTTAGCTGCAGCACCGGCAATAACCAGGCCAGAAGCGGTGGTCTGTTCAGCTTCCAGCTGCTTTACAACAATACGGTCTGCCAGTGGCTTAATGGAGATAGACATGTGAGTCCCCTCTTCTTAGAGCAATAATTACTTCTACCCTTATAGGGTAAGACCCCACTTAGCACTCTTGCAACCTGAGTGCCAAACCCCGCTCTAAACTCCCCCGCCGATCCAGTAAACTTAAAACAACCCCGATCGAAAAGAGCTTCCATGGATTTTAACCCCCTGAGCATATTCGCTGATCCGCAGATGCGCGAACTCTGCGCCGAGCTCACCGCCCTCGGGATTGAAAAAGCCACCCAAACCGTGCAAAAACGCGAACTTGACCAAGCTACCCGCGCTTCTTTACTCACCCAGGTGCAACTACGCCACCAAGCCCTGGCTAAACTGGGCCCGCAAGCGCTGGAAATGTTCTTCACCCGCGACGGTATGGAACAGGCAACCCGCAGCCAGATTGCCCAGCTTCACGCAGAGCGTTTCGTAACTGCCGGTGCCACCCACGTTGCCGACCTGGGGTGTGGCAACGGTGCAGATGCCCGCGCATTTGCCTTTGCCGGCCTGAGTGTCAGCGCCTGGGATTTAGACGCCACCGCGCACGCCGCCGCCACCTTGAACCTAGCTGCATTCCCGCATGCGACCACGCATTTAGGAGACGTCACGCAACTGCGCATGGATGACTTGGCAGCGCAAGGAGTAGACGCGATTTTTGCCGATCCAGCTCGGCGCACGGGCGCGGGCAGAGGCAATCAACGAGTTGCCGCACCGGAAGATTGGTCCCCGTCACTCCCCCAGGTTTTAGCGTGGCGACAGGACCTGCAGCGCTTACATAGCCAGGAGCGCCTGGGCATGAAACTGGCTCCGGGGATTGAGCACCGCTACCTGCCCGCCGACATGGAAGCGCAGTGGATTAGTGTAGATGGCGCGCTTTTAGAAGCTTCCCTGTGGTCGCCGGCTTGTAGTCCTGCGGGGGCTGGGCGGCGCGCCACGATTTTCCGCGGGCAGCAGGTGACGCAGTTTTTCGCCCCCACAGACCCCGCGCAACCTGCTCCTGAGATTCCCGAGGGCGGTGCATTAAAGCGCTATTTATGGGAAGCTGATCCAGCGATCATCCGCGCCGGTTTACTACATTTAGCAGCGGAGTCTGCCAACGCCTCTGTAGTTTCCAAAGGCATTGCCTATTTGTTAACCGACCAACTGCCAACTGCGCAGTGGGCTCAGGCAGTGACCGTTTATGAAGTGCTGGTAGCTACGAAACTGAAGCCTAAGGCGATTGCCGCCGAACTGCGCGCTTTGGGGGCAACGAATGTGGAAGTGAAAAAGCGCGGTGCTGAAATTGACCCGGCGGCGTGGCAACGCGACCTATTAAAGGTGTTGAAGTTAAAGAAAACCTCTGCTGAAAACCCGATCACGGTAGTTGCCACCCGCTTTAACGGGGACCATTTGGCGATCCTCACCCGCCGCCAATGAGTGGGTAGGCACCAGTAAAGAGTCCTTTACCAGTACACAGCCCGTTACCAGTAACCTGGCAGTTAGCAACAAACAGGCAACCACCAGTTAATGAACAAATACCTACGCTTTCGCGCTACATGCTCATTTTCTGCAAGCTCATCCCCGAATCCGGCGAGAACTCTAAATCAGAAGGAGCCACTCCGGCGCGGGCTAAAGTAGAACCCATTGCGGCGATTTGCGCCCCATTATCAGTGCAAAAACGCAGCGGCGGAATCCGCACGGTAATCCCGTGTTTCGCAGCGCGTTCATTCAACAGCGTCCGGATCCGACTATTGGCAGAGAAACCTCCGCCCACGATGATCGTGTCAATCTGGTGGTCCAGGCAAGCTTGCACAGCTTTAGCAGTCAGCGAATCGTTAATCGCTTCAGAAAAACCGGCACAAACATCTGCAGGATTGATTTCTTCGCCCTGCGCTTGAACGCCCTGTACGTACCGTGAAACGGCAGTTTTCAAACCAGAGAAAGAGAAATCGTATTTGTAACGTTCCTTATCTTTACCTGCTGATAAACCGCGCGGGAATTTAATCGCGTTAACGTCCCCCTGCTGGGATAGGCGGTCTACGTGTGGGCCACCCGGATATGGTAGATCCAGCAAGCGCCCTACCTTATCGAAGGCTTCACCGGCAGCGTCATCTAAAGTGCCGCCCAGTTCCACTACGTCAGTGGCTAGGTCATTTACTAACAGCAAGTTTGAGTGCCCGCCAGAAACTACCAGGCCAATGAAACGCTGTGGCAGTGGCCCGTCCACCAGTTCATCGACTGCCAAGTGTCCCAGCACATGGTTCACCCCATAGATGGGGATTCCCAATGAAGTCGCCAGGGCTTTCGCAGCACAAATCCCCACGGTTAAGGAACCCACCAGACCGGGACCGGCCGAAACAGCAATCGCATCAACTTCACCTAAAGTAACGCCCGCTTCTTCTAAAGCCGTTTCCAAAGTTGGCAAGAAGGCTTCCAAGTGAGCGCGGGAGGCGATTTCAGGGATGATACCGCCGTAACGGGCATACTGATCCATCGAGGTCGCCGTGCGGTCTGCTAAGAGAGTGCCGCCGCGCACCAAGGCTACGCCAGTTTCATCACAGGTTGATTCAATACCCAAAATCAGTGGGTCTTTGGTGAAAGTTTCGCTGTTAGTCACGAGCCTTATTTTAATCTTCCCCAGCTAGAAGTTCCATCTGGTTGCCGAAGACCACACTTTTACGCCGGTGGGCGCCCTCGGGAAATCTCTTCGAAACCAAGCCGAACAAGTGGCAGAACCTGACAAAGGGTGGCAAAGTTAAGACTATGGGACGCTTAGTTTTCTTGGATTTAGATGGCACGCTGCTGACGCACCACCAGCAGGTGCCTGATGACGCGCAGGCCGCGTTGGAAGCTGCCGTTAAACAGGGGCATCGCCTGTGGATCGCGTCGGGGCGCGCTAACTGCGAGATTTACCCGTGGCTGTTAGAGTTCGGGTTCCAAGGAATCGTAGGGGCGAATGGCTCGTACGCGCAGATGCTGACGGATGAGGATCGGGCGGGGCAGCGAACTGTACACGAACAGCCTGAGAATATGATTTTCGACCACCGCATTGAGGCGGCAGAAATCGCGTTTTTGGAAAGCTACTTAGCGGAAATCGGCGGGCTGCCCTGGTGGTCTACGCCCAGTGAGATTTACACGAATGAGAAGTTTTTGCAGGCTTTTCAGCCGCAGCAGGCGGGGCAGGCGAACACTCCGTGGCAGGCTTACGTTGAACAGGTGACGCCGTATGTGCGGCTGGAAACTCCGGCGGCCGCTTCAAAGCTGGTGGCGATGTTGCCTTCGTGGACGGGCGTGGGGTTGGAAGATTTCCGCCGCGCTGTGGGGCCGCGTTTTTGCGTGGTGCCGTCTTCGATTAACGCGCATACGCTTTCGGTAGAGGTCACGTTGGCGGGGATTACTAAGGGTTCTGCCGTGCAGGAAGTAGCGTCTTCCCTGTGGTTCCCGTTGGAAGAAACCATTGCGGTGGGAGATTCCGCTAATGACGTGGAAATGCTGAAAGTTGCGGGCGTGGGCGTGGCGATGGGGAACGGCACGTTGGATGCGAAGCAGGCTGCCGACTGGGTTACCTTTGATATTTCCGAGGGCGGTTTGTCGCAGGCTTTCGCTCACTGCGGACTGATTTAAAAAAACTGTAAGCAGGGGGCTTCGCTAGTTAAATCGGTTAACTAGCGAAGCCCCCCTGTGTTGCAGTATCAAGTTGTGCGCTTCTTAGGTTTTAGCGGCGCGTGCTTTGGAAGAAGTTTACGGTCCGCTGCCAGAGTCTCCATGGTAAAGCGCGCAGGTCTTTCGGCATTTGTTTCATACTGCCTGGCAGGGCTTGCAACGCCATCAGTCCGGTAGTTAAGGGTGGTTCTTCGTACTGGGGCGCGTAGTAGTCGACTTCGTATTCAACGATCGATTCAGGCGATTCCAGTTTTTCAAAGAACAGTAGCGTAAATAGGGCTGCGAAAACCATGATGGTTGGGGCGCTGAAGAGTAGCCCCCAGTCGTTAAAGAGAATCGCTGAGAGGCTTAACTCTGGGTGGTTAATCGACTCTGCGTGCAGGTTTGGAGCGATTACTTGAGACCATAGCCATAGGCGTTGGATCAGGTTGGCAAAGCTACCGATAATGCCGACAAAAAGTAGCACAATGGCCGCTTCATGCCACTGGGTGACCATGTCGCGCCGTCTTTTTTCAGTGAAGACTTGCCCGAAGTAAGGTAGGGATTCAAATGCACGGTAGGTGAACCACCAGGCCATGAGGCTTAGCAACCCCATTGCTAAGTCCACGAAGATTAAAACGGTGAAGTTCCCGAAACTGCGGGGGAACTCAATCGCGTGGTCGGTGCCTTCTAAGAAGAGGTTTGAGTTAGTTACTAATAGTCCCGTGGGGATCGCAGAAAGAAGCACCCCGAGCAGTTGGATAGTGGTCGCTACCGCTAAGAAAACGGAAAGACCCCAACCGCCGAGGCGCCATACTTTCAGACTGAGTAGCTTGCGCTTTAAACTCATCGTTTCAGCAGGATTCCTCTCGCGTCGTAACGCCATTTTGGATCGTCAGATACTAAGAACAGGATACCTTCGATAAGACCCCAAATTCCGGTAATGAAGCTGAGGATTCCGAAACTTAAAAGTGTGATAAGTAGCTGAGCAATACCGGTGGAAGTGCGGCCCACATAGAAGTTATGGATGCCGAAGATTCCCACTAAGATGCCCAAGATACCAGCGACGATTGCAGAACGTTGTTCTACTGGCGCACCCCCGTAGTAGGCTCCGGCGTACTGGCCTTGAACTCCGGGAGCGTAAGGCCCCTGGGCTCCTGCCGCATAGGTGCCCTGCGCTCCTGCTGCATAGGTTCCCTGTGCTCCGGGCTTGTAGGGGGCCTGCCCATAGGGGGCCTGCCCGTATGGTGCCTGACCGTAAGAGGGTTGCGCGTATGGGTCAGCTGGTGGCTGATAAGATGCCTGTTGTTGGAAGGCATCATTGCTTCCTTCACCCGACTGCTGGTTGTGCCCAGCCTCTGGGTCTGGAATCTGCTGAGGATTCGTACCGTAAGTCATGATCTGCCTTTCTGATTAGCTCCTTACCTAAATAGTAGAACAAGAAATTTTGAAAACCCATTCTTTTCAGCGTTTTTCAGGGTCAGATCAGGGTTAGTTCAGGGTAAAAGGTGGGGGCTGCGACGCGTCGCAGCCCCCCCACTTTGGTTTCAACTTCAGTTGCCTGAGTCTAACTTAATAGCTTCTTCCAGCTTTTGCTTCAACAGCTTTTGCTTTTCGCCGTAAGTTGCCCAGTCTCCGGATTGCAAAGCCTTTTCAGAATCCAACATGGCTTGGCGTGCTTCTTGCAGAAGCTTCGCAGTCTGCGCCGGATTCTTGACTTCTGGCTTCGTTTCTTCATTTGGCTTTTCTTCGGGCTTCTTTCCGCCCGCTTCCCCGTCAGCTAACTGAGCTGCCGAGTTCCCCTTAAAGGTTTGGTCCAAAGAAGCTTCCAACGTGTCAGCGAAACCAACCGAGTCACCAAAAGCGGTCAGTACCTTACGCAAAACCGGGTATTTGGTTGTACCCGTACCCTGTAGGTAAACCGGTTGCACGTAAAGCAAACCGCCACCAACTGGTAGGGTGAGCAAGTTACCCAAAATCAGTTCTGAGCCCTGCTGGTCAAGCAGGTTCAGTTCCCTACCAATTTCAGAGTTAGCGTTGAAGTTATTCTGTACCTGGCCGGGGCCGGGAACAGTTGTAGAAGACGGCAGGGCCAACAAACGCAGCTTCCCGTAGCCCTCGCGGATCTTCCCGGGTTCAGAGCCAGTTTCTGAGTCTACTGCCAGGAAGCCAGCCATTGGTTCGCGGTCAGATTTACCACCGGGGACGAATACGGAAGTCAGTGAGAATTCAGCTGTTTTCTGTCCCGGCATCTGCATGGTCAGGTAGTACGGTGGCTGGATTTGTGACGCGCCAACACTACCTTTAGAAGTCGGGTCTTCAGAAAGACGCCAACGGTCACCACCGGTGTAGAAGTTATCCGCTTTATTCACGTGGTAGGCGGCCAGCAAGCTACGCTGTATCTTGAAGAGATCCTGCGGGTAACGCATATGCGCCATCAGATCACCAGAAATATCTTCCAGTGGGCGGACCTGGCCGGGGAAAGCTTTCATCCAGGTGGCGATAATCGGGTCTTCCTTATCCCACAGGTAAAGGTTCACTGAACCGTCGTAGGCATCAACAACTGCTTTGACAGAGTTACGCATGTAGTTCAGGTCGTTAGTTGGACTGTAGCCGCGCTGATGACTAGTCTTTGAATCTTCAGTTTCCAACCACAGGTTCATGGTCTGTGCGTATGGGTAGTTATTTGCCGTGGTGTAAGCATCGATAATCCAGACCAGGCGTTTTGGAGTGGCTGGGTCACCGTCCATATCCACTACCGCTGGGTATGGGTTTTGGTCCAGTTCCAGGTAAGGAGCTACTTTGCGAACGCGCAAAGAAGGGTCGCGGTCGTAAAGAATCTGCGACTTTTCGTTAATCTGCGAAGCAAAAAAGATATTAGTGGACTGGAACTTAATGGCGTAAAGCAACTTATTGAAGAAGTTACCTACGGATGGGCCACCATTGCCGGTGAAGGTGGTGGGCACCTGCCCGTCTGCGGATTCATCTGGGTAATCCAGCTCCAGCGGTTTTGCACCTTCTGGGGCACCTACAATCGAGTATTTCGGTGAAGAAGGAGAGAAGTAGACGCGCTGTTCGTATTCACCAATGTCACCCTTTGAAGGAATGCCTTCTTCCCACCAAGATGGTTCACCCTTTGAGTCAACCTTGTTGCCGTAGGCGGCCACTACCCCGTAACCGTGGGTGAAAATAGTGTGTTCGTTAACCCAGTTGCGTTCGTTTTCGTCTAAGCCTTCCAAGTTAAGTTCACGCACGGCAATCACCGTGTCGCGCTTAACCCCGTCGATCTCATAGCGGTCAACGGAAAGTTGGCTTTGGAACGTGTAGTAAGAACGAGATTGTTTCAGCTGACGCACGGTTGGAGAAATCACGTCCGGGTCGATTAGGCGAATCTGCTGGGTAGATGCAGCGTCGTCACGTAGCTGTCCCGGGGTAGTTTCCGTTTTTGCCGAATAGGTTTGCATTTCTACATCTGCAATCCCGTAGGCGTCTAAAGTGGCGTCGATATTGCGCTGAATGTACGGGCTTTCCATAGCGCGTTCATTAGGCTTCACCTGGAACTCTTGAATCAAAGTTGGGTAGGCGTAGCCGACGACCAAGGCAGATACTACCGTAACCGCAACGCCCGTGGCAGGCAGGTGCCAGGAGCCTTTAAAAGCGGCGACTAGGAAAAGAATTGCCACCAGAATTGAAGTTACTGTCAGGATGGTCTGCGCTGGGATCTGTGCGTTAATCTGCGTGTAGAGGGCACCGTCAAAGCGCTCACCTTGAGTAGACAGCAGCAGGTACCGCCCTAGCCAATAGCGCCCAGCTACCACCAGGGAAAGTAATGCCGCCAGGATCCCGATTTGCCGGCGAGCTGCGGCGGAAACACTGTAACGCGGGAACAGAGAAATGCCGCTATACAGGTAGTGCACGATTACCGCAGCCACTAAGCTGAAGCCCACAACGCGCAGCAGCAGGTAAACCAGTAGCTGCAATACGGGAACAGTGAAAATGTAGAAGGAAATGTCGATGCCCCACTGGGGATCTACTTTCCCAAATGGAGTAGCATTCCACCAGGCCAGCAAAGTCGGCCATTCGGATGCTAAGGCGGTGCCGGTGGTAAAGCCGATAAAGAGCGGAACCACAATGAAGATGAGTTTGCGTAAAGGCTCAATTTGGCGCTGGTATTCGCGCATTTGTGGGTTGTACTGCGCCGAATCTACCTTGGGCCGCGAGCGGTAGGCCAGTTGCATAACCAGCCCCACGATAGAGCCGTTAATCAGCGTCTCCAGCAGAACGAGGACGCCAATGAGGATCCAGCGAGTCCAAAAGACCTGCTGGGCGCCCACTTGGTTGTACCACAAGATTTCGGTAATAAAATCGCTCAGCAGGTAGAAAAGCCCCGCTAAGAGGATTAGGGAAAAGATAGTTACGCGCAGCGGAGTGAATAATTCGCGAGGGTTAATTGGTTCGCGTTTTGGTCCGGCTGGGCGGCCGTTTCCGGTGCCACCGGTACCGCCGAAGCCAAACGAACCGAAGTTGAAGGGGAATCCGTCGCCGCCGCTGCCACCGGAGCCTCCAAAGCCACCGCCGGAATTATTGAATCCTCCGCGGCCGCCGCCGGAACCGCCCGAGCCCCCGGAACCCGATCCGCGCTGACCGTTGTCATCGTTATTTTGTGGTGGAAAGTTGAACACAAGCTGCCTTTCGTCCGCTCTCCTTTTGAGCATTTACACTATTATCCAGTGTACCGACTGGAATGCGTAAGGGCATTTGGAGCACAATATTGCTATGAGTGAAGCACATTTTCCCACTGACATTGAGTTGGCGTTATCCCAGGCAGTTTTTGAGATCGAACGCGGCGCTGCGGCGCTGGGCTGGGATCGCGCAGCAACCGTTTACGCTTTAGTTTTTACTAAGGACCTGCTGGCAGTTCCCGAGCTTCCAGCTGAAATGCGCGACCATTTAGAAGCAGCTTGGGATGGAAATCCGGCTGCTTTAACGGCGATTATTCAAGAGGATCTGCCGGGTGCGGATTTGGAAGAGACTTTGGCGCAGTTAGCTTGGCCTGAATCGGTGGCGGGGGCTGCGGTTTGTACTGAGCGGGTGATGGTTCCCCCGGCAGCGCAGGCTGAAGCTCCGGAAGATCCGCTGGAGGCTTTGGAATATTTCGCTAATCATCCCGATCGCGATGAGGTGCGTTTAGTGGCGGCGGTGATGCGCAGCGGTGAAGCTTGGTGTGCGGTGCGGGCTCGTTCGCATGACTTCGATGATCAGGTGGGCGAAGGCTCTAACTTGGTTCCGGGTTTGGTAGAGGCTTTGGCAGCCACTTTCCTTTCTGCTGAGGACCGTTTGGCAGAAGATTCTTGCGGCTCTGGTGGGTGCGAGGATTGTTCTTGCGCTGAATAGTTTGGTTGCCGCCCTCGGGAATTTTCTCGAGGGCGGTTCTCTAAGGTCTCATTTCGCACGGGAAACGCGTTTCGTATGCGAAATTAGCCCCCAGCCCCCGCAAATTCGCACGGGAAAAGGGTTTCCCGTGCGAAATGAGCTGCTGATGTGTTACTTGTGGCTTAATACCATCTCACATGTCTGCAAACCAGCGGTATCGTTGTCGTTAATTGCCTGCAGTACTCGCACCGCATCATCTAAATGCTGCACTGAGTAAACCTGCAAACCATCTGGAACGTTACCCACTACTTCATCGCAGTTTTGAATCGGAGCCAAGAAGTACTGGGCACCGTCACGCTTTGCGCCATGCATCTTTTGGACAATGCCACCAATTGGCTGCACTTCACCGTCATACCCAATTGCGCCGGTGCCAGCGACCACGTGGTTACCAACTAAAGAACCTTCAGTTAGTTTATCGATGATTGCCAAAGAGAAAATCATCCCAGCTGACGGACCGCCAATGCGTTCTAAGTGAATCTGCACGTCGATCGGAAGTTTGAAGTCAACATCCAGGTAGACTCCCAAGCGAGAACCTCGGTCAAACTCAGAAAGCGACTTAGGACGGTAGGTTTCAGCCGGGATAGTTATGAGCTTGCCGGCTCGATCAATCTGGATCTCAATCTTCGACCCTGCTGGCATCTGGCGGGTTAAAGCGAAAATGCTTGAAGCGTCATTTACGTAAGTGGTTTTCCCATCGTAAATAACGGCGCGCAAAATATCGCCTTCTTGCACCTTATTTTCCAAAGGTGAACCTTCCGTTGCCCCCAAAATAGTGACTGTTGCAGGAACTTCCAGATCCAAATAGTGGAAAGCCGCAGCAGCTGCCGTGGATTGCGAAGAAACCATAGCCTGCTTGTTGTACTTTTCCAATTCTTCGGCCGTTAGGTCATCGGGGAAGACTTCTTCCATTGGAATCAGGTCGTAACCGGGCGTGAATTTTGCCTGTAGCCACTGCCAGCCTGAGATCCAGTGGTCTGGGTCCCCATACTGGCGAACCGTCACCATATGCAGGTGTCCTTCTGGATCGTTATCGGCTTTCGCATCGTCAATTTCAATAAGCGGCACATCGCCGTCTTTTAGAAATACGTCCACCGTTGGCCCGGGAGAAGCAATCACGTAAGGAAGTGGCATCAAAGCCAGCCCCACGCCGGCACCCATTGCTAAAAGTGGGGTGAATACTGCAAAAAACTTCTTCCAGGGGCGTTTCTTTTCACCGGGGATTTGGATTGGTGAGTAAATTTCTCCCCCTGGCTGTGGGTAGTTGCCACCTGGCTGGTAGTTTGGCGGATAATAACCCAATCCGCCCGGCGTGCCAGGATATTGGTCGCTTCCATACGCCCCGCCGGGGTATTGTCCACTACCATACGCCCCGCCGGGATACTGTCCACTTCCATACTGGCCACCAGGATATTGGCTCCCGTAGGGGCTACCTTGCCGTGGATCGTAAGAACCGGAACCTGATTGTGGTGCGTTATTTGCTTCCATAATGCCTATCTGCTTTCACGCAGTTACAAAATACTACTGTTAGCTTAACCTGCTATCGCTTTAGTTTATTCCCTATCTTTCTAAACTCTCTATATTTCACACTCAGCGAAATCTGGGTTTTTAGCTGGTTTTCACCCGGCAAACCCCCGCAAAACCTTGTATTTTGGTTCTATGAGTGACTTTAATTCTCCATTCCCCTTCGGTGGCAATCCCTTTGACCCCAATAGCTTCGATCCGAAGCAGCTGGCGCAGTTCATGCGCGAAATGGGTATTGACCCAAATACCGTGATTCCTGGTGGAGTTGAGAATCTCTCTGCCGAAACTCTGCAACAGATGATGCAGCAGGCAACTTTCCTAATGAAATCATCCTCTGGCCCAATCAACTGGCAGCTGGCCCAGCAAATGATTCGCCAAAAGGCCTGGGGAGACGGCGATCCGCAGCTTTCCGCTGCACAGGCTGCCCAAGCTCGCCAAAACCTACAGATTGCTGACCTGTGGCTAGATGCAGTTACTGACATTGCCCCGGTAGCTTCCGAACGTAAAGTTTGGCGTCGCTCTGACTGGGCGGATGAAACCCTCGACACTTGGAAAATCATCGTTGAACCTGTGGCAGAAAACGTGCAGCGCGCTTTCAAAGAAACCATGGCAGAGCAGGCAAAACACTTCGAGTCTTTAGATGATACTGACTTAGAGCATCTGTCTAACCAACCTCAGTTTGAGATGCTTAAACATCTGCCGGGTATGCAGGGAGTAGACGGCTTAAAAGCCATGCTGTCGCAAAGTGAAACTCTGATGGCAGAACTTAGCTCCGCGATTTTCAGTATTCACATTGGCCGTGCCTTAGGGGAGCTTTCCCACGCCTCCCTTGGTTCTACTGACGTAGGTATCCCCGGAGTTAAAGAACCGATTACCGCTTTGGTGCTTCCGAACGTCGATGCTTTTGCAGCCGGTTTCGATATTCCAGTCGATGAGGTACGCCAGTTCCTGGCTCTGCGCGAGTGTGCTCACGCCCGTCTTTTCGCTTCTGTTCCTTGGCTTAAAGCAGAATTCTTAGCTGCGATCCGCGCCTATGCGGCAGCGATTTCCATTGACACTGACGCCATCCGCCAAGCCATGAGTGAAGTTGACATGATGGATCAAGAAGCGATGCAAGAAGCGCTGACTGGACGTCTTTTTAAGCCGCAGCCGTCACCTTTGCAGCAGGCTCAGTTAGCGAAGCTCGAATGGCTCTTGGCGCTGATTGAAGGCTGGGTGGAGACGGTTACTTTCGAAGCGGCCCGCGCCTACCTTCCAAATGCCGCGCAGTTGCGTGAAATTATGCGCCGGCGCCGTATTGATGGTTCCCCTGCTGAGCAGGTTTTGACCCAGCTAATCGGCTTGCAATTGCGCCCGGTTAAGGCTCGCAATGCGGCAGAAGTTTGGGAACTGCTGGGTGCTGAGGGGATGGCTACCAGAGACGCTTACTGGCAGCATCCTGACATGGCGCCTTCTGCCGCTGAGTTGGATAAGCCCGCGGATTTCTTGGAAAACCGCCAGTTGCAAGCTGCTGTTGAGACTTCCATTGACGACGAATTATCCTCGCTTTTAGATGGCACGTTGGGCTGGGCAGAGGGGTTGAGTCCCGAAGATGATTCCGAGGGCGATCGTCAAATCTAACGGTCGTTTCTAGTCTCTTTCAAAGCCACTGCCCTGCCAGGGTTATCCACAGTTTTTCTTTGGGGGTAGTCAAGGGCATGCGCCACCTGCCACATTGGAATCAACTGATTCCAATGTGAGGTTTTCGTTATGTTACAGTTGCGCCCTGATACGGTATTGCAAGAGGTTTCTTCTGCTGTCTGCCTTCTAAAGAGTGGAAGATTGCAGCTTAAGTTGCGGTATTTGAGTGCGGCAGAAAAAGAACTGCTGCGTCATCTACAGATGCCTTGGAAGTTAGAGTCCTTTCAAGCATTGGCGTTAAGTTTGGGGTTAGCACCCGAAGCTACAAATAACCTGCTGCAGATCCTAAAACAGCATCAGTTCCTAAGGGAGTTTTCTGCGGGTTTTGGCGATACAGGTTCAAGGGTAACCTCATTACCAGTTCACCCCACCCAAACGAGCGCTGCTGACGCAAATGCCGGGGCGGGTTTGAAAGTTCTGTTAGAAGTTTTGAATCTGGAAAGCCCAGAGGATGCGCTGAAACTGGCTCCGTTTTTAACTACTGCAGCAGATTTACTGCTAATTTCGCGCCAAAATACAGTGCTTCTTTCCTATAGCGGCACCCTGGCTGAAAAGAATTTACCTGGGAAACTTCAGGCACTGCTTTCTAAAGAAACTGTTTTCGTCCCTGATCTGGTGATTAGTGTTTCTGCGCGCAACGCGCAAGCTTCTCTTCCACACGCGCCCGCTTCTTCACAGGCAGAGCCGGTCGCTTCACTAGCAGAGCCTGTTGGCGGCCTAACAGAGCCGGTCGCTTCACTATCTAAACTCTCTTCCCCCACTGACCGCATAAATTCACCTTGGGTTCGCAGGGCGCAAATGTGGCAAGAAAAAGGCGTTCCGCTTTTAGCGGTCGGCCTGTGGGCAGATACGTTGCAGGTTGGCCCGTTAGTAAAACCTGCTGACGCGCCTTGTCTAAAATGCCTGGATTTATTTGAAAGCCAGTGCGTGGCGCGCCCTCGGGAAGAGGAACTGCCCTGCCAGCTAAGCAAGCCCGCTAACTTGCCGGCAAGCCAACTATCTAAAGGTGCCTACCCGCAGCTAGCAGCCGCAAGGTTAGTGCTGGGGGCGGCGCTGGTAGCCGCAGCGTGCGAGCACCTTTTAACCGCACAGTGCCTGCTGCCGGGAGAAGTGCGCTATGTGGATGAGGATTTACTAATAGAGCGTACGCTGTGGCCTTTTAACCCGCAGTGCGATAACCACCCGCTTGCCTTGCCGGCGGTTTAACAGCCTATTGCAGGTTTAACAGACTGTTTCAGCACAGTGGGGCAGTTTTCTAAACTGTTTCGGAGTACTCCGCCACGGTTTTCTTCACAATCCGCAAAACTGCAGTTCCAAAGGCTTCGAGCTTAACCGCCCCCACACCCCGCACTACGCGCAGATGCGTTAAATTCCGTGGCTGTGACCGAGCGATCTCAATTAAAGTCGCGTCCCCAAAAACCACGAACGGTGGCACAGACCGCTCTTCCGCCTCACTTTTACGCCACTCTTTCAAAGCGTTAAAAACCGCGGTTTCTAACTCGTTTAACTCTTCTAACGCCGCCTGTTTTTGAGCTTTTTTACTGCCGGCAGGTTTTGGCTTCCCCACTTTTGCAGGCGCCTCGTCCCGTGGCCAAACTGCACTGAGAAAACGAGAAACTCGCCGTTTCTGAGCGCGCCCTTCCCCCCGAGCCTTAGCGTAGGTGACAAACAGGCGTTGCTTCGCACGAGTAACCCCCACGTACAACAAGCGTTTTTCCTCTTCAATCTCTGCCGGCGTTTCCGCTAAAGAGATGGGTAACAAACCTTCGCTAATCCCCGCTAAAACCACGTTTTCCCATTCCAAACCTTTAGCCGCATGCAAGCTAGATAAGGTTACACCCGCAATCTCTGGAGCTAATTGCGCTTCCACTCTCTCCATCAGTTCGCCATTAAACTCAATAATCGAAAGCGTTTGTTTTTGATACGCCAAGTTAACTAACGCATCTAAACCTTCCCAACGTTCCCGCACCGCTCCCCCAGTTTTGGGAGCATCCTGTGTCCACCCCAAAGGGGTCACCAGATTCTGCACAGTTTCCACCAGTTCACCGGCATCTGCGGCTCCCAGTTTCGAAGCCAAAGTCGCAGCGCGGCGGATCTCTAAAAGCGCCTGCTTTACTTCAGGACGTTCAAAGAAACGCTCCCCGCCGCGCACCAAAAATGGGATCCCAGCTTCTGCAAACGCGTTTTCAAAAGCCTCTGACTGAGCATTCGTGCGAAACAGTACCGCAATATCTTCAAGCTTTGTGCCCTGCGTCTGGAGGTTTTTAATAATCGAAGCAACCGCTGCAGCTTCGGCGTCATCATGTTCAAAAACGTGGAAAGAAACGGCGGGACCACTGTCTTTTTGCGAAACCAGTTGCACTGAACCGGCCGGCATTTCAGTACCTAAACGCCCCGTATTACTAGTCTTTAGAACCTGGTTAGCAAAAGACACAATCTGGGGGGTGGAACGGTAGTTGCGGTTAAGCTCAACCCGGCGTGCCCCCGGATGATCCTGCTCAAAGTTCACTAAATACTTCGGAGTAGCCCCAGTGAAAGAGTAGATTGTCTGCGCCACGTCGCCAACTACGCAAATGTCATGGCGGCCGCCCAACCACTGATTTAAAAGCTCATATTGAAGCGGGGAAACGTCTTGGAATTCATCCACCACAAAATGGCGGTACTGACTGCGGACTTGCCGCGCAATCGGTTCATTTTCTTGCATGATGCCCACCATCAGCAGCAGCACATCTTCAAAATCGATTTTGCCAGCTTCAGTTTTCATATTTTCATAGACGCGCAGCAAGTCCGCCATAGTATTAGCGTCCAGGTCACCTGGAAGCAACCGCTTTTGGGTGCTAACAGTTTCCAAATAATCGGCAGGGCTAAGCATAGAAACTTTAGCCCATTCAACTTCGGCCGCTAAATCTCTAATTAACTGCTTATCAACCCCTACCCCCAGGTGAGAACACGCGGCGGTAAGCAAGCTGGCTTTATGTTTAACGATTTGGGGCACGTCACCGCCGATAGCTTGCGGCCAAAAATAGCCCAGCTGACGCAAGGCCGCAGCGTGAAACGTACGCGCTTGAACCGCAGGAACGCCCAACCCACGCAGCCGGTGGCGCATTTCTGCCGCGGCACGCGCGGTGAAGGTTACTGCCAGCACCGAGTTCTGCGCGAAGGCTCCTTGAGAGATGCCGTAGGCTAAACGGTAGGTAATCGCACGGGTTTTACCCGTGCCAGCTCCAGCTAACACGGCTAATGGCCCGGTTACTTGCATGGCTACAGCGCGCTGTTCCGGATCCAGTGCTTCCAGCAAGTGCTTCCCACTTGGCATCTATTTCTCCAGACATTTTAGTAAGTCTTAACTCTCTATAAAGTCTAACGACTTACACTGACAGAATCGCATCGCAAAAGCAGAGCCCACCACAAAACAGGCAAACCCTCCCAAAAAGAGACCAAACCAGCCCCTACAAACTTCCGCGCAGCCACGCCCCCACTAAAGCCGCTGCTACAGAACGATTCACCGGACCACTAATCTGCCCGGAAGCTACCGCCTGCAAATACTCTTTGCGGCTATACCAGTTCGCCCAAGTAATCTCTTCCCCATCCACCCGTGGATCCGGCGGATTAGTAAGCACCACTTTATAAGCCAGCATCAAAGAACGCGGGAACGGCCAAGTTTGGGTAGTCAAATACTTTATCTCAGTTGGTTTAACCACTAAACCAACTTCCTCTGCAATTTCTCTAACTACCGTCTGCTCCGCAGCCTCTCCCATATTTACAAAGCCAGCAATTAAAGAAACCCGCCCCGCCGGCCAGTTAGCGTTATGAGCTAAAAGCAAACGCTCTTGCTCATCCATAATCGCCACAATAATGGCCGGGTCCTGACGCGGATACACGGTTAGCTGACATTTTGTACAAGTGCGTGCCCAACCGCCCTCGGACATAGTTAAAGAGCCGCCACACGCATGGCAGAACCGGTATTCCAAGTGAAATGCTGCCAACCCGTTGCCGGCTGCATAAAGCTGCGCCTGCGAAGAAGTCAGCTGCTGCCCATCGCGAATCGCCGTCCACGGCACATCCTGCCCCGCCAATTGCGGGCCAAACACTACCACCTGCGGCACCAGCTGCGACTGCCGCAATGATCCCAGATAAACCGCGCACAGCTTCGTCGCCGCGGGTAACTGCCCGCCCGCCGGAATCCAGTAGTTTCCCTTTCCATCCACCACAAAGAAACTAGCGGAAATCTGCGTTTCCTTACCAGCGCCTACAGTTACATACGCCTGCCAGTCAATGCTGGCATGACGATGGTTGTGTTCCCACTGTCCGGCACCCAACGGAGGAATAATCTGCATACTTATAAACTACGCTATTAAAGCCAGAACAAGGTAGTGTTGAAGTATGACTAGTAACCGAGCAGACGGGCGCGCCAATAACGAACTGCGCCCTGTAAAAATCACCCGTAACTGGATTTCCAACGCCGAAGGATCCTGCCTCATCGAGTTTGGCGGCACCCGCGTACTGTGCGTAGTTTCCCTAACTGAAGGAGTCCCCCGCTGGCGCGCCGGCTCTGGCGAAGGCTGGGTTACCGCCGAATACTCGATGCTGCCACGCGCCACCGCGCAGCGTTCCCAACGCGAATCTGTAAAAGGTAAGATTGGCGGGCGCACCCACGAAATTTCGCGGTTAATCGGACGCTCTTTACGTGCTGTGGTGGATACCCAGGCGCTGGGCGAAAATACCATCGTTTTAGACTGCGACGTTTTACAAGCTGACGGCGGCACTCGTACCGCCGCGATTACCGGTGCTTTTGTGGCTTTGGCAGATGCCATTTCCTGGGGGCAAAAGCAGGGGCTGATTGCTTTGGATAAGGCGAATCGGAAGGTTTTGAAAGATACCGTGGCAGCTATTTCCGTGGGGATTATCGACGGAGAGCCACGCTTGGATTTACCGTATGAAGAAGATGTGCGCGCAGAAACTGATATGAACGTAGTCATCACCGGGTCCGGAGAGTTCATTGAAGTGCAGGGAACGGCTGAGCACGCGCCATTTTCGCGTACCGAGCTGCTTTCTCTTTTAGATTTAGCCGAGGGCGGTTGTCAAGAGCTTTCCCGCTTGCAACAAGCTGCTTTAAGCGAGTGATCTAAATGGCTGATTTTCGTTTGATCTTAGCTACTGGAAACGCCCACAAGGTAGACGAACTATTTGCGATTTTAGGGCCGCTGCTGCCGAATTTAGCTCGCCAAGAGATCGCTACTTTGCGGGATTTCACGGTGGCTGACCCGGTGGAGGATGAAGTTTCTTTCGCTGGTAATGCGCTGTTGAAGGCGCGGGCGCTGGCGCAAGCCACCGGTTTACCCTGTGTGGCTGATGATTCTGGGATTGCCGTAGACGTTTTGGGCGGGGCACCGGGGATCTTCTCGGCGCGTTGGGCTGGTCGTCACGGCGATGATCAAGCGAATTTGCAGCTGTTGTTGGCGCAACTAGCTGATATTAAACCTGAGCACCGCGGGGCTGCCTTCGTTTGTGCAGCTGCCTTGGTTGATCCAGTGAGTGGTTTTGAAACCGTGGAAATCGGTGAAATGCGTGGGTCGCTCACCTACGCTCCGCGGGGTGAAAATGGGTTCGGTTACGATCCGATTTTTGTGCCCAGTGGCTACTCACAAACTACGGCAGAGCTTGACCCTGCCGCAAAGAATGCCATTTCACACCGTGGAAAAGCATTCACTTCTCTAGCACCACACCTGATTAAGTTGCTTTCTTAGCCGCGGGTTTACACCTGTCGGTTAGACAACCGGCAGGTAAAACCGGCAGGTAAGTTCCTGGCGGTAAGGGAAGCGCTCCTTCTAGAGATGAAAGAGGTCGATGATGACGAATTTAAATGAGCCGATGCGGCTTCGCCAAGTAGAGGTTCCCAACCGCGTGTGGATGCCTCCCATGTGTATGTATTCGGCGGCAGCTACGGGTGAAACTGTGGGGCAGCCGAATGATTTTCACGTTGCCCATTACAGCGGTCGCGCTGCCGGGGGCGTGGGACTGGTTATTGTAGAAGCCACCGGCGTCTGCCCAGAAGGGCGAATTACTCCTTGGGATTTAGGTCTTTGGGATGACGCTCAGGTGCCTGCTTTTGCGCGGGTCGCAGCAGCTATTAAAGCCCATGGCGCAGTTCCGGCGGTGCAGTTGGCCCATGCGGGGCGGAAAGCTTCGACTGACCGCCCTTGGAAGTATGCGGATGAGACGGCGCAAAGCCGCGAGGCTGCGTTGGAGCCTTTGAAGTGGACTCCGGTGGCACCTTCTGCGGTTCCTTTCCCTGGTTCGGTGACTCCGACTGAGTTGGATGCAGCCGGTATTGCAGATGTGGTGGAATCTTTCGCTGCGGCGGCGATTCGCGCGGTGGAAGCGGGTTTTGAGGCAGTGGAAATCCATGCTGCGCACGGGTATTTACTGCATCAGTTCCTCTCTCCGTTGGCAAACCAGCGCACTGATGAATATGGTGGTTCGTTTGAGAATCGGACGCGTTTGGTAGTTGAGGTGATCACTGCGATTCGCGATGCGATTCCTGAGGAAATGCCTTTGATTCTGCGTCTTTCAGCAACTGACTGGTTAGAGGAAAACCAGGCTAATGAGTTCGAGGGAGCGCAGGTGCCGGAAGGTTTAGAAACTGCGCAGTCTTGGACGGTGGCGCAAACGGTTGAGTTAGTGCGTATTGCAGCCTCTTTAGGGGTTGATGTGATTGACTGTTCAACCGGTGGGTTGTTGCCGCTGCGGATGGATCGGGCGCGCGATTATCAGATCAGCAAGGCGATCCAGGTGAAAGCAGCTACCGGGGTTTGCTTGGCGGGGGTTGGTCGCGTAACCGAACCTGAGTGGGCGCAGGAGTTAGTTTCCGAGGGCGATTTGGATGCGGTTTTGGTGGGTCGTCAGCTTTTGGCGGATCCAACTTGGCCAAATCGTGCTTTTGTGAAGTTAGGTTTTGAGCCATTCTTGCGTCCGCAGTATGCTTGGGCTTCTACGGCTCGGCATTTAGCGTAAGCAATACATACGGTTTACATATTTTAGTTAATCCTCTTTTTGGGGATGCGGGAACGGCCGTTCCCGCATCCCCAAAAAGAGGACAAATATTACATGCCGATTTCACAAAGCTATTTACAAATAGGGTTAACGCAGGAACGGATTCATCCGTTTTTCAATCCCAATCGTGGTTTCCGGCCCATGCCCAGAAAAAACCACTACCTCATCCGGTAAGGCACTTAGACGGCGCAGCGAAGCAACCATATCGCGTGAGTTACCGCGAATGAAATCCGTGCGACCAATACTTCCCTTAAAGAGAGTATCCCCGCTAAAAAGCCACTTCTGCCTCTGCTCATACAGGCAAATTGAACCCGGAGTGTGCCCCGGAGTTGCCAGGACTTGAAATTGCAAAGGCCCGACCGCTACTACATCCCCATCAACCAGCCGGCGGTCAATAGTCGTTACCGCAAAATTCCAATCGTCATCTACTGCCCCATTCAAAACCGGGTCCATCGCAGCTTCGGCATCAGCGTCTGCTACCAGAACCGTGGCCCCGGTGTCAGCTCTGAACGGGTCGATTGACTCGATATGGTCTGAGTGGCAGTGGGTGGCGACGATTTGGTTTACGGGGCGGCCCGCTACCAGCCGCTGTAGCAACGGGTAGTTAGCGCCGGGATCGATTAGCAGTCCCTGTCCCCCAGCTAAAATGTAATAGCAGTTCGCCTGATAAATGCCGGTAGTGCGCAGCTCGATTCTGACTTCTGCTAACGATCCTGCGGCAGTTCCTGCAAAGATCACTTCCCCGGTCATATTTACCTCGCCAAGTTTGGTTTACGTGCGTTAAAGTCCGGGTGTCCTGTTTCCGCGAGAGTGTAGCCCTTCGTCTCTGGTGCCCAAGCCCACGAGACTAGGAAGCCTAGAACAGAAATCCCCGCCCCTACCAGCATAGTCGGGCCGGTGCCATAAGTCTCTAGGAAAGCTGGCAGACCATAAATCGATACCACGGTACCAATACGCGAAAGCGCCATGGCCACGCCCATTGCCGACGCCCGAATATCAGTGGGGAAAAGCTCATTCGGATAGAGCCATTCCAAGTTACCCGGTCCGCCGGAAAACAGCGCGTAGATTCCGAAACAAGCCACTACTACCAGCATTGGGGCGGCCGGCCACCAACCCAAGACTGCTAGAGCCCCCGACATGACGGCAAAACAGACGATAATCAGTGGGCGGCGTCCCCAAGATTCAGCTAAGAACATGGCGGGAATCGTTCCGGACATGAAGAACAGGCCGATGACCAACTCACCGATTAAAGCTTCACCGTGGGAAGTTGAAAGGCCGAAGGATTCAATAATCTTGGGGCCGAAAGTGTAGACGGCAAACATGGGGATAGCTTGGCAAAGCCAAATAATACCCACGAATAGGACGCGTTTTAAATAGGCGGGTTGGAAAATCTTAGCCCAGGAAGTTTGGACCGTTTCTTCGTCTTCCAGCTCCACGTCTTCGCCGAAAAGCTGATGCACGATATTGTTGGCTTCTTCAATCCTGCCTTTGGAATAGAGCCAGCGCGGCGATTCGGGGATAGAGACGCGGCCCAGCAAAATGATGATGCATGGAATGACTGCTGATCCCAGCATCCAACGCCAGCCACCCGCGATGTCAATCAAGAAGTATCCCACCAGGTAGGCGACGTTCGCCCCAATGTACCACATGGCGGCGATTACCCCCATAGAGTGCGAGCGGTACCGCCGCGGCGTAAACTCGGCGATCATCGAGGTAGCAATCGGATAGTCGGCGCCGATAGTTACCCCAATTAGGAAGCGTAGTAACGCTAGCTGCCAGGCGTCCGCTACGAACATACAGAGGATTGAGAGGATAATGATCGTCACCAGGTCCAGGACGAACATTTTCTTGCGGCCGATTAAGTCAGTTAAGTACCCTCCCCCGGCTGCGCCTACAAAGAGGCCAACTAAAGAGGCGATTCCCAAAATACCGGCCATATGCGCGTCGATATTTAAAGCGGGGGTGAGTTGGATCAAAGCCACCCCGATGATGGATAGCACGTAGCCTTCAAGGAATGGTCCGCCGGAAGAAAACAGCGTGACTTTCCTTAGAAATGGGGTCATTTCTACGTCGTCTAGTTTCTTTCGCATGGCTTATTTCCCTTCTTTGGGAGTTGGCAGTGTTCGTGCAGTTGGGGAGGCGGGGATTTTTAGTTTCCCGAGGGCGGCTAGCACCACACGTCCGCCCTCGGGAAAATCTAAAAATGGGGGATTCGAAAACCCGTTAAAGGCGGATTAACGGTATTCGATGATACCCCAGTTGAGGTGTGGTTTCGCGTCTGGGTTGTTGGCGTCTACCAGGCGGAAACGTACCTCAGTGTCGCTCACCTTCCAGATTTCGGTGCGCAAAGTGGAACCGGGGTGAACTGGTGAGGTGATGCGGGTCTTGAAGCGGGTGAGGCGTTCTGGTTCACCCGGAATGAACTCGTTAATGAAGTGGCGCATAACTACGCCAGCGTAGGAAATGGCGTGCAGGATTGGGCGGGGTTCGCCGTTTTCTGCCGCGTATTCCCAGTTAATGTGCTGGGGGTGGAAGTCTCCGGAGAGACGGTAGATAAGTGCCTGGTTTTCGGGGATGCGTTCGGTTACAGTGACGTCTGGTTCCCGCTCTGGCATTTCAACTACATCTTTAGGTGGCTTGGGGCCGCCCCAGCCGCCGTCATAGATGAGGCAGTCCCAGGATTCGTTGGTAAATAGCAGGTTTCCGTCAGAATCGTAGGTGTCGCCGATGTGCTGGGCTAGCAGGCCGCGTCCTTCACCGCGGTCATAGAGTCCTTCCAGGCGGACCTTAGTTTCCAGGCGGTCAGCCATCTTGGTAATAGGTTGGTGGAACTTAATGTCGAAGCCCCAGTGTAGTGAGCCGGCGTAGTTGTATCCGTAGTCGATAGTGCGGGTGACTTCCGAGTCTACGATTAGCATGGCGCCGAACATGGGGAGGACCTTCAGTTTGGGGTCTCGTTCGTCGTGTTCGTCAATGTACACCAGGTCGGTCTTGCCATCTATACCTGCGCCACAGCCCAGGGCAAAGAGTTCCAGGTCGCGGAAGGTGTATTCGCGGACGAAGGGTCCGAAGGTTTGGCCTACCATCTCAGTGTTGATTGCCATTTTCCTGATTCCTTTCATTGTTCTTCATTGAGTGTCAATGAACTTTTCTTTATTTTTCCGTACTGACTTTTTGGCAGTTCCGTGCGGAATTGCACGATAGTCGGTACTTTAAAGTGAGCTAGTTTTTCGGTGCAGTGCGCTTGGATGTCGGCTTCAGTTAAGTCGGTTCCGGGGTGGGCGACGATGAAGGCGGCCACTGCTTGGTCTTTAATCGGGTCGTCTACCCCAATTACGGCTGCTTCTTTGACGTGCGGGTGGTTCATCAAGACGTCTTCTACTTCGGTTGAAGAGATGTTTTCTCCGGCTCTTTTAATCAGGTTCTTTTGCCGGTCTACGAAGTACAGCCAGCCGTCCTCGTCGAAATATCCCATGTCTCCGGTGGCGAACCAGCCGTCTTCGGAAAGTACTTTTGCGGTGGCTTCTCTGTCTTGGTAGTAGCCAAGCATGAGGGAGAGTCCGGGTTGCCCGTGGACAAAGATTTCGCCAATTTCTGTAGGGGAAAGCACTTGTCCTTGGGGGTCGCGGATTTCGATTTGGTAGCCGATTCCAACTCTGCCTACGGCGGGCCAGCGGGTGGGTCCGAAGGCTTGGTCGGTAGCTACGCCCACCAGGGTTTCGGTAGAGCCGTACGAGTTAAGTAGCCGCAGGTTGAAGCGGCGGGTGAACTGGGTTTTTTCCGAGTCGGTGATGGGCAGGAAATAGTGCATTAGGCGGACGTTATGTTCGTCTTCGCCCGGGAAGCTGGGTTGGGCCAGCATGGTTCGGGCGATCATTGCCATGCCTTGGACCAGCGTGGCTTTGTGGCGCAGCACGGATTTCCAAAAAGTCGTAGCCGAGTAGCGTTTGAAAAGGATGAGGGTGGCTCCTGAGCACAGGACTGGCATCAGAGCCGAAAGTTGGAAGTTGACGTGTTCTACCGTCATGGTGGTGGCGTAGCGGTCTTCGGGACGCATGGCTAGCTGCCAGTTTTGGAAGATTCCAGAGAAAATCAGGTTGGCGTGGGTAAGCATTACCCCCTTGGGAAGTGAGGTGGTACCTGAAGTGAACATGATTTCCGCGACGGCTTGGTCTTTGCGGTAGGCGCGGATGGGGGTTGGGGTTTCTTTTTTCCCGAGGGCGGTTTGCTTTAGCTCAGCGTAGGACCAGAGGTTTTCTCTAGTTTGGTTTTCTGGTGCGTCTAAGAGGATGATTTTGAAGCGCGTTTGTGGGTGGCAGCTGTCTGGTTCGATGTAGTAGCTGAGGTGGTCACTGGTGGTAATGATAGTGTCCACAGTGCATTTGTCGATGATGTATTTGCATTCGTCGCATTTGTAGCCTGGGGGCAGGGGCACGAGGGTAGCGCCGAGTTCTGCCAGGGCGAAGAAGCTTTCTAAAAACTGGGGGGTGTTTCCAACTTGGACGGCGACGTTGTCGGTGGATTTGACGCCAATGTGGCTGAGTCCGGCGGCGAGTTTTTTGATTTCGCGGTAGAACTGGGCGTAGGTCCAGGTTTCGGTGTGTTTGCTGTCGGGGTCGTCGTAGATGAGGAAGTCATGGTTGCCCCGCTCTTTGGACAGCTGTTGCCACAGTGTCTGCAAAGTTTGGTGTGTAGCGATGTTTGCCATGGTTCCGTATCTTTTCTTGTTTAGAGGAGTTTGGGAGCGGCGGCGCGAGGGTAATTCGCCGCCGCTCCCAAAGCCTTGGGTTTAGGCGACGGTGGTCATTTGCGTGACTTTTGTCGCCTGTGGTTGGCTTTGTAGGCAGTGGGTTTAGCCGGTTTTAGTCGCCTAAACGAATGGTGCCTTCATCTGCCATGCGTTGGATTTCTGCTTCTGAGAAGCCTGCCTTTAGAAGGATGTCGCGGGTGTCGTAGCCCAGTTCTGGCATTGGACGCCAGAAGCCACCCGGGGCGTTCTTGAAGGCGGGGACGGTGTTGAGTACGGTGACTTCGTCGCCGTCTTTGGTTTCCCATTTCATGAAGTTCTGGCGTAGCTTCACGTGTTCTTCGGCGACGATGTCGTCGAAAGTGAGCATCTTTTGGGCGGCGATGCGGTTTTCGGTGAAGTCACGTTCGATGTCTTCGGCATTGCGGGTAAGCAGATATTCTTCGAGTTTTTGTTCGATGAGTTCTGCTTTTGGCGATGCCAGCCATAGGGCTGAGGTGTCTTCTGGGTATTCTTCGGTTCCCCAGAGGTGTCCCAGTCCGATGGTTTCCAGCAGGTACTTGTTCTGTGGAACGCCGTAGACGCAGAGGCCCACGAATCCGTCTGCGCATTTGTATTGGCCAATTGCGCAGAGGTTTTGATTGCGGGCGCCGGCGCGTGGGTATTCCACGCCTTTATTGAGGTAGTCCAGCATGTAGTAGACGCCTACGCGCAGCATGGTTTCGTACATGGCCAGGTCGATGGATTCTCCCTGTCCTGTCTTGCCGGCGCGGTAGACGGCTGCCAGTGCGGAGGAAACTACCATGAGGGCGTTGAAGTAGTCGCCGGTGTAAGGGGCGGCGGTCATGGGTTGTTCTGGCGTACCGTTTTGGTAGATGTAGCCAGAGTAGTCTTGGACCGTCAGGTCATAGGCAGCGGCGTTTACGCGGCGTGGGTCGCCGGTGTGGCCAAAGCCTGAGATGTGGACGATAACGAGTTTGGGGTTTACTTCCCACAGCATTTCGTCGGTGATGCCTTTGCGCGCCCAGACGGGTCCTTTAGAGGATTCGAGGAAGATGTCTGCGTCTTTAACCATTTCGAGAATGATTTTTTTGCCGTCTTCGGTGAAGGGGTTCATGGAGATTGAGCGCATGTTGCGTCGTTCCATTTCTTTCACGAAGTGGGTGTCGCGCATGGAGTCGCCGGTGAAAGTGTTTTCGATCCAGGTGACGTCAGCACCCCATTCGGCCATGATTTCGCAGGCGGTGGGGGTGGCGATTTCTACGGCTGAGTAGACTACTTTAAGCCCGTCGAGGACGCCGAAGGAGGGTTTTTCCATTGGAATGCTCATGTTGTGCTCCGTTTTCTGTGCCGTAGTGGTTTAGCGGTAGTCTTTCAGCGCGGCGCGGCCGGCTGCGAGGATCATCATTTCGTCGGTACCGCCGGAGACGCGGTCTACACGCAGGTCGCGGTAGAAGCGGGCTACGCGGTGGTCGCCGGTGATGCCTACGCCTGCCAGTACTTGCAGGGCGTCGTCGACTACTTCGTGGGAGGCGTGCGAGCAGTAGTACTTTGCCATAGAGCAGTCGCCGCGCCCAAGCAGACCGTTGTCGTGTTTCCAAGCGATTTCGAACAGCATGTTGCGCATGTTGGTGAGGCGGACCTTCATGTCTGCAAACTTGAGCTGGATCAGCTGGTGGCGGGCAATGGCTTGGCCGCCTTGTTCGCGTTGGTTAGCGTACTTAGCTGCATCTTCGAAGGCGCAGTAGGCTTGGCCGTAGTTGGTGAGGGCGACCAGGAAGCGTTCCAGGTCGAAGTCAGCTACGCCACGTTTGAAGCCGCCTCCTTCGGTGCCGAAGAGGTCATCTTCGTCAAGTTCCACGTTGTCGAAGTAAAGTTCGCAGCAGGAGTCCATGCGTAGACCCAGCTTTTCCAGTGGTTCTTTGGTGATGCCTGGTTTGGACATGTCTACCCACCATTCGGTGTAGACGTCCATGTTTTCGCTGTCGCGGGCCATGACTACCATGTATGGCACGTAGAGGGAGGAGGTTTGGAAGGTCTTGTGTCCGTTGAGGTAGACTTTTCCATCTTTGCGCGTGTAGGTGGTGCGCATGTCATCCCAGGAGGAGCCGGCGGAGGGTTCGGTCATGGCGTAGTTGAGCATTTGCTTGCCGGAGCCAACAAACTTGAGGATGGCTTCTTTTTGTTTGTCGTTGCCTTCGCGCAGTACGGTGTCCCAGCACGGAAGTTGGTACAGGACGTAGGTGGGGCCGCCGGCGCGCCCTAGTTCTTCGTAGGCGGCTGCCAGGGTTTGCCAGTCTGCGCCTAAGCCGCCGTATTCTTCTGGGAGGAGAATCTGGTCAAATCCCAAGTCACAGATAGCTTTTACCCAGCGTTCTGGGTATTCGTGGTTGGCGTCGCATTCTGCGAAGTAGGATTCCCAGTATTCGCTTTCCATTAGGTCGCGGAAGGAATCCACCATTAGCTGCTGGTCATCAGTTAATGAAAAATCCATTTTTTCTCCTTTAGTTGTGGAGCCTAAGCCTTCGTGGATTGGGCTCCGTTTTGTGAATCTTTTGCGCGGCAGCAGGGTTTAGTTGTGGGCTAAGAAGAACGCTGCTGCATTGTTGATTGCGTGGTTGGCTTCGTCCAGCATTTTGGTGTGGTGGAGGAAGGCGTGGATGACTCCCTTAAACTCGTCGTGTTTGACGGGGATTTTGCCTCTGGTTAAGAGGGTTTCTAACAGGGCTGAGTCGTCTTTGAGGGGGTCGAATTCTGCCGAGGCCAGGTAGGTGGCGGGCATGTTTTCGGTAAGTTCTTTACGGAAGCAGTCGAAATAGGGCGCGTCTTTTGGTTTTGTGCGTCCTAGGTAGGTGGTGTAGTAGTACTCCACGTCGCTTTCGGTGAGTCCGTCCCAGCTTCCGCCCAGGGTGCGGAAGCTCGGAGAGTCTAAGAGTCCGAACCAGCCGTAGAAGAGTAAGAGGGTTTTCACCCAGGTGACTTCTGGCAGGTCGTCTCTGAGTTTTAGGTAGGCTCCGAGTCCCAGGTTGGCTCCGCCGGAGTCTCCGGCGAACGAGATTCGCTGGGGGTCGATGCCGTAGTTTTCACCGTGGTGGTGGAGGTGGAGGGTTACGTCGACGCATTCTTCCAATGCTTGGGGGTAGACTGCTTCGGGAGAGAGGGAGTAGTCGATGCTGGCTACCGCTGCGCCGGTTTTGGTTTGGAGCAGGCGGCAGATGCGATCGTGTGTGTCGCAGTTTCCTACGACGAACCCTCCACCATGTATGTAGACGATGACGGGTGCCTGTGTGGTTTCAGGCAGGTATAAACGGGTTTTCACGGCCCCGTGGCGGGTGTCGATGAAGTGGTCTTCGACCTGATGAACCTGTGGTGCTCCTTCATTCCAGAAGGCGCGTTCTTCGGTGTAGCGAGCTCGCATGGTTGGGTAGTCAACGTTGACATCGAAATCGCCGGCGAGTTCTTGCTGCTTTGCTAAGACCGCGCGCATTTGAGGGTTGATTAGGTTTAGAACATCCAGTTTATTTGTGCTCATCGTCTTGTCCTTTGCGGATGCCGCGCGGTTTAGGAGGCAGCTTCAGCTTCTGCCAGGGCAGCCGCGTCTAGCTTCTCTTGGTTTGCTCTTACGTAGAGGAACAGGGCGGCGGCGAATACTGCTGCCAGTACGGCAGCGCCGGCCATGTACCAGAAGATGGTGTGGTAGCCAGCTGCCAGGTCTGCGATATTACCGGTTTCTGCGTGCTTGGCTTTGGCAGCGTCAATGATGCCACCGAACCAAACTGGGCAGATGGTATCTGGGAAGAAGCCGATAACTGAGAGCAGACCGGTGGCGGTACCGAAGACTGATAGGGGAACGCGACCTTCTGAGAGCTGGGAGGAGCAGATGCCGAAGACACCGTTTGCGATGAAGGCTAAGAGCATCTGCAGGCCGGCGACGATCATGATGATCGATGGCGAGGAAGGTACTACGTTAATGGTGGTGAGCACGGCAGCGGCGATCAGCGATCCGGCGAAGATAACCTTCGAGGGGGACTTAGACTTGGTGGCCAAGATGCCGAAGATTGGGCCAGAGAGCAAGGTTACGCCGTAGGTTCGTACTACTGAAACCATGTCGGTGGTAGCTTGGTCTGCTCCGATGATGTCCGTGAAGTACGGGGTGATGAAGTACATGTTGGAGTAGAAGAAGTAGACCAGGAAGAGGCCGATGGCGGCGATCCAGACTACGGGGAGGCTGAGGGCGCGCCCTACGACTGCTAGTGAGAACCCGGCGTTTCCGGCACCGATTTCACCGGTGAAGCGAGGTACCCAGAGGAAGGTTAGGAGGCCCAATACCAAGATGACCGTTGCTAAGAAGGTCAGCAGGACTTGGACGCCCAGACCTACCGAGTGGTGGAGGTAGTTGAGGATAGCGGCGTTGATGACACCCATGATTAGACCGGCGGCGCCGTAGACACCGTAGGAGAAACCAATTTTCTTTGCGTAGTCTTCGTCGCCGTCTGAGATGAGGCGGATGAGTTTGAAGCGAATCCCCCACCAGATCAAGATGGTGGTTACACCCATTGCAATGTGGATAAAGTACAGGATGCCGTAGGCTACTTCACTGCCTTGGGAGGCGGCGATGCTGGGCACCATGGCGTAGAGGTAGGTGAGTAACGCGGTGCCGCCAAAGCCGACCCAGCCGAGGATACGGACGCGGATCTTGTCTGCCAAGATACCTGAGGGGAGGTAGCAGATGGTGGCGGTGAGGGCGTAGGCGGCGGTGACTTTACCCAGCTGTCCGTCGGTGATTTGAAGAGCTTCAAGTAGTTGGTTGTAGAACACGTATTTGAGGTATGCCGGGGAGTAGATAATGGAGCTTCCCATGGATACCAGCACGAGTAAGAAGATAATGTGACCGCGAGCTAACTCGCTTGCTTGGCGGTCCATTTTGAGCATTTTGAGCATTTCGTCTCCATTGAGTCATAGCGCAAAAGCACTGTTTTAGCTTTGATTTTTTGAAGGGGAATCCCGGCTTCTTTATAAATCTCATTTATGAAGCTGAGGGTGTAGCGACTGTCGCACATTTTGAGCATACGGTATACCGCCCTTATTTCAACATCGTTTTGAGCAACTTATTCACTGCAATTTCGCAATTTGTGTAAACATATATGATACGTGAGGACTATCGTCCTAAGAAATAGGTATACCAAGCATTTAGAGTATTAACTGAGGTCAATTAGCTGATTGATTTCAGGTATAACATTCCAAATTACAAATGGTATACCTCCACTGACATATTATGACTTAACAATATTTCGAAGTTTGACCGCTCCCCTGCGGAACTCAACCAAAACAAACTTCCAAACAATAGCGTATAGGTATATACCTATACCAAGTAATAGTGAGGCTCTCTTCACCGAAGAAAGTGAGCCACGAAAGGAAATCATGTCTGTTGTAGTTGCATACAAGTGGGCAGCGAACCCACAGGACGCCTCAGTAAACGCAGCTGGAACGATCGACTGGTCTCGTGCAAAAGCATCTATCAGCGATTACGATCCCGTAGCCATCGAAATCGGGCGTAATCTGGCTGATCAGCTGGGTACAGACCTGGTTGGTATTTCTGTAGGGACTGAAGCCGTCGGATCCGCACTGGCAAAGAAAGGCGCTATCTCTCGCGGTTTAGACCGCGCACTGGTAGTTGCCGACGATACCACCCAAGGGTGGAATCCCACCAAAGTCGCCTCTGCCTTGGCAGGACTTGTAAACCAAGTGGCAGACGCAAAAGTTATCCTCACCGGCGACTCCTCAGTAGATGAAGGAGCACGCCTCACCTCTGCCCTACTGGCTGGTTTCCTGAACGTCCCGTGTTTCCAAGAAGTAACCTCAGTTGCTGTCGACGGAAATACAGTCACTTTAGAACAGGTTTCAGCAAGCGGGAAACGAGCCCTGAAGGTAGAAGCACCAGTAGTAGTTGCGGTAGCAGCTGATGCCACGACCCCACGGACTCCGGGTATGAAAGACATTTTGGCTGCCGGTAAGAAAGAAATGACAACTGTGGCAGTAGCAGATTTAGCTACCAGCGAAGCCCACGCTGAAGTTGTCAGCGCTTCACTGCCCGAAATGGCGCAGCGCGCTCACCAAGTATTCACTGGCGAATCTGCGGCAGCTGATTTAGTTGCAGCTTTGAAATCTAACGGCGTTCTCTAAGAGGTTAAAGGAATAATCATCATGGCAAATAACACTTGGATCATTGCAACCGATGCCCGCATCGCCAACCTCTTAGAAGTAGCAAAGCCACTGGGCGGAAAAGTAACTGTCATCGCTGTGGGAGACACCGCTGCAAAGGTAAGCGGCGCAGACCAGGTTCTTTCCCTCCCCCTCGCCGCCGACCAACCAGTTGAAGCTTTGGCCCCAGCAGTAGCTGCCGCCATCACCGCCACTGAAAACGACCTAATCTTGGCTGCTAATAATGCGTCTAGCCGTGTTTTAGCGGGCTACGTAGCGGCCCGGTTGGGAGCCGCAGTGGTTTCCGGAGCACAGTCTTTCAGCCTCTCAGGCGAAAAAGTAAACGTACACCGTTCCGGTTTCGGTGGGATTGTAAAACAAACCCTAGCTCCGGCTGGCGCGGTAGTTTGTGTCATGGATGGAGGTAAGGAAACCGCCCTCGATGGAACTGCAGAAACTATCTCCGGCGAAACTTTCACCGCTGCAGTAACCGGGGTAGTCGATTCTGGCGAAGCTCCGGTAGAACTTACTTCCGCTAAGCGGATCGTCGCTTTAGGACGCGGCTTCAAGAATGAAGCTGACCTAGAGATGGCGCGCACGCTAGCAGCTAAACTGGGTGCGGAAATTGCCTGCTCGCGCCCACTTGCAGAAGGACAGGGCTGGATTGAAAAAGCTCGCTACATTGGCGTTACCGGGCAACATGTTGCGCCCGAACTATATGTGGCGATCGGTATCTCCGGCCAGCTGCAGCATATGGTGGGTTGCCGCGACGCAAAACAAATCGTGGTTATCAACAACGACGAAAAAGCTCCAATTTTCAACCACGCTGACTATGCGATCGTAGGCGACCTCTACCAGGTATTACCCGCTCTAAACGACGCTTTGTAAAGGCAGGATTGCCATGGATGAAGAGATTTTTGATGTCATCGTAATCGGTGGCGGCGTAGCTGGCGCGGTTGCCGCTTACCAGCTGGCTCAAGCCGGTAAAGAGGTGGTTTTAATAGAACGCGGCGCTGAGCCAGGTTCAAAAAACCTCTCTGGTGGAGTTTTCTACTGCCAGGTAATGGAACAGGTTTTCCCGGATTTCATCAATGTTGCTCCGGTAGAACGTGTCATCACCCGCAACGTGATTTCGTTCCTAAATAAAACCTCGCACGTAAATATCGACTATTGGGATCAGCGGCTCACTGAACCGGCAAATGCGGTTACTGTTTTACGCGCTAAGTTAGATGCTTGGCTGGTAGAACAGTGCGAAGAAGCCGGAATCATGGTAATGCCGGGGGTCCGCGTCGATAGCTTGCTAATGGAAAACGGCGCCTGCGTAGGTGTCAGAGCCGGCGAAGATGAGTTGCGCGCGCGCCTGGTCATTGCCGCTGATGGCGTTAACAGCTTCATTGCTCGTGACGCTGGTCTACGCGAACAAGAACCGATGAAGCACTTGGCAGTAGGTGTTAAATCAGTTGTTAAGTTGGATAGGCAGGTACTTGAAGATCGCTTCCGGTTAACCGGTAACGAGGGCGTTGCCTACGCGATTGTTGGCGATGCCACCCAGTGTATTGCCGGGGGTGCGTTCTTATACACCAACCAAGATTCAGTATCTTTAGGCGTTGTAATGCGCTTAGATGACTTAGCAGCGAAAGGTAAAGTCTCTTCCGAAGTCCACGATTACTTCTTGGCACACCCAGCTATTGCTCCGCTGATTGAAGGTGGAGAACTGCTTGAATACGGTTGCCATTTAACTATCGAGGACGGTCCCGCCATGGTCCGCAATAAGCTTACTGCTCCAGGCTTAATGCTGGTAGGCGACGCCGCTGGCTTTACCTTGAACACTGGTTTAGCTATCCGTGGCATGGACCTTGCTGCCGGTTCAGCTTTAGCAGCGGTTAAAGCTGCTTTGGCAGCTTTGGAAAATAATGATTTCTCTCAAGCTGCGATGGATAAATACCAGGTTGAGTTGGATACCAGCTTCGTCGGCCAGGATATGAAGACCTATAAGAATGCGCCGCATTTCCTTGAGAATAAGCGCATGTACGAAAGCTACGGACCGTTGCTTTCCAGTATCTTATTCGACCTGTTCAACATGGACACTAAACCGGCTCGCCCAGCGGTGAAAGTTGCTTTCGCGGCTTTCAAACGCTCTGGGTTAAAGGTTTTGGACGTTGTCCGCGACGCTATTTCTGCGGCTAAGTCACTTTAAGGAGATTTCAGATGGCTTATTTTGGATCTGTTGTAGAGCGACTAAATGGAAACGTTTACAACTTGGATGAAGAAGAATCTCACATTGAGATTAACCAAGAGATTGCTAAGGCCACTGGCACCGGCAAACTTCTGGTTCGGATTTGTCCAGCTCACGTTTACGCTGAGGAAGAAGATGGCACGATTAGTGTCGAATATGCGGCGTGCTTAGAGTGCGGCACCTGTTTAGCAGTGGCGGCACCGGGCGCGTTGAAGTGGCGCTACCCGCGTGGCGGACACGGAATCATGTTCCGCGAGGGCTGAGCTACTTCGTCTCCTGCAGTGTGGGGTCTAATCTTCCGGGAATCTCCCTTCCCTTGATTAGACCCCATACGCATAACCAGTATTTCGCCAGAAAACTCACCCTATACGGTGTAAGTTGCCCCGGCGTAGGCTACGGAAATCGGTCCCGACCAAACTTGGCGTGCTTCGCGCAGAACTACTTCCGTATCCGTCCAAGGCTGAATATGCGTCAGTACCAGTGCTTGCGACGCCGCGTTCTTCGCCAGTTCGGCCGCGCGTGCTCCGGTTAAATGAATGCCCCTAACTTTATCAGCGGCTGTAAAACCAGCTTCAGAAAGCAGTAAATCTACCCCGGCAGCCATATCTTCCATCGACTGGCAGTAGTCGGTATCCCCCGTGTAAGCAAGCGTAACTCGCTTAGAAGCATCCCCTTCAGACGGGCCTTCAACGCGGAATCCAAAAGACTCCACCGTATGCCAGCCTGAAAATGGGGTAATCCGCAACGGACCGATTTCGAAGCTTTCACCATTTGCCAAAATCAGTGGCGCGAATTCCGTTTCATACGTTTCCGTCTGGTCAACCCCGTCGATACCGCGCACGCGATCCATTAGATCTGTAGGACCGCCCAAAGTTACCGGTCCTAAACAACCTTCTGGGTGCCAACGGCGATAAACCTGCAGGGAAATAACATCAGCCATGTGGTCAGCGTGTAGGTGCGAGAAGATCACAGCATCGATCTTGCGAGGGTCTACGTAACGCCACAGCTGGCCAAAAGAGCCCGGTCCCAAGTCAAAGACAACACTGTATACGCGGTCTTCACCGGTTTCAGGGCAGATCCCCCGCCCTTGTACCAGATAGCAAGAAGCTGCTGAGTACGGGCCCGACATAGAACCCGTGCAACCAACTACCGTAAGCTTCATCCTGAAACCTCCATTCGGTGTACGTCTCCTACAATCGGTCCCAGGAAACGACGAGCTAACGGGGCGAAGGATTCCAAAGAACCCGTGCCATAGAACTGATGTTGAACGGCTGCCGGGTCAACTCCGGTAGCCACCATATTTTCACGTACCAACCGCTGATACACTTCATTCGCAGCTGATTCTGATGAGGAAATCAAAGTCACCCCATCGCCCATATGCTGCGAGATTAAACCACTTAGCAACGGGTAGTGAGTGCAACCTAGTACCAGGGTATCTACACCGGATTCCTTCACCGGAGTTAAGTATTCTTTCGCTACCTGATTAAGTTCATCGCCGGTGGTAATCCCTTTTTCAACGAATTCTACGAACCGCGGGCAGGCCTGCTGCACAACCGTTAAGTCAGGTACTACCGCGAAAGCATCTTTGTAGGCTCCGGAAGTTACCGTAGCTTCCGTAGCAATCACCCCAATGCGACGGTTGCGAGTGGCGGCTACTGCTGCTTTCGAAGCAGGTTGAATTACTTCCACTACCGGGATCCCCGCATCGACTTCGTAGCGTTCCCGCGCATCGCGAAGTACCGCGGCAGAAGCAGTGTTACAAGCAATCACCAGCATTTTTACGTCGCGGGCGGCAAGCTCATCCATCACCCCTAGAGCCAGTTCTCGCACCATTGCAAGCGGCTTATCTCCATAGGGGGTATTAGCTGTATCCCCTACATAGAGGATCTCTTCTTGTGGGAGTTTATCGATAATAGAGCGGGCTACGGTTAAACCGCCTAAGCCTGAATCGAAAATCCCAATCGGCTGGTTTGACATACTTCAAGCCTAACCGGATTAGAGGGTGGAATTAACCCTCTCTAGAAGTGAATCTTGCCACCACGAGACCACCAGATAGGCAACAGATAATGCTGATTCTAAAGCGTTTTCGTCACTTAGGGCAGCATCCTCATTAGCTTCCAGATTTGCTTTGCGCTCTAACTGTTCCCAGTCCATTTCCATCAGTTCCGGGCTTCCAGCCAGTTCCGAAAGTCGAACTGCTAAGAAAAGTCGCAGGTCATTAAACGCACTAAGCCAATCCCAAACCTGCTGGGCGGGAATCTCTATTTCCTGTATAAAAGCACTTTCTTTTAGGGTTTCCGAAAGCTTTTGCCGAATTTTAATCAGGCGCTGGGCTTTCTCAAACCGTAAAGTTTCTTCAGTTAAACTCCGCAATTCCATGGCATCGTCGGGGTCGATACTCATATCGGGGAGCAGGTGCTGCAAAACCGGATCTGTAGGAGGCTGTTCAATCGGCGTATTTGTCGACAGAGCAGCTAATACGTCCATTCCGGCTACGGGCGGATCCAAAGTGAAGATTAAAGAACAGGTGAGGTGAATAACCAGTTCGCTCAGGTCCTTGCGCACTGGGAGCAGGTAGGGTTCCTGCGTTTCGACCACGCTGTTAGTTTCAAACTCGAAATGCAATGTTCACCTACCTTTACTTCCCCGCAGCTTCTAAAGGTTCGATAGTAGCGCGGAGCCCAAAGCCATGCATCGCAAGCACGTCAGCTTCCATACGTTCGCGCGCCCCTTTGGAAACTTGGGCGCTACCTTCAACGTGAACGCGCATCATAAGAGTGTGCGCGGCGCTGCGTGAATATCCGAAATGGCGCATGAATACAGCTTCTACGTACTGCATGGTATTCACTGGGTCATTCCACACAATCGTCGCCCATTCTTGCGACGAAAACCGGCGTATTTCCGGGGTGGTTTCGACTTCCTCCGCCACTTCTGTCACAACTTTCATACTTCTAAGGTTATGAGAAATTCCTAATGCGCGGAGGGTTTTGAAGTATCCTCATAGTATGATTTCTTTAAATTCAACGGCATTCCTTACGGATATGTACGAACTCACTATGGTTGATGCCGCTTTGAAAGCCGGCACGGCTCATCGTAAAACTGTTTTTGAACTTTTCGGGCGTCGTCTGCCCGCTACCCGCCGCTTCGGAGTTGTTGCCGGCACGGGTCGTTTCTTAGAAGCCCTGCAGCGTTTTCGTTTTTCTGAAGAACAGCTGCGTTGGTTAAGCGATAAGCAGGTTGTTTCCTCGCAGGCCATTAAGTACCTGGAAAGCTTCGAGTTTAAAGGCGATATTTCCGGTTATGCCGAAGGTGAGTGTTATTTCTCTGGGTCCCCGATCTTAACTGTGAAGGGCACTTTTGCGGAAACTGTTTTGATTGAAACTTTGGCGCTGTCGATTTTGAACCATGACTGTGCGGTGGCTTCAGCAGCTTCACGTATGACGATTGCTGCGCACGGCCGCCCTTGTCTGGATATGGGAGCGCGGCGCACCCACGAACGAGCTGCCGTTTCAGCTGCCCGCTCAGCAGTAATTGGCGGGTTTGTGGGGACCTCCGATTTGGAAGCTGGCATTCGCTACGATATTCCTACGATTGGGACTTCTGCGCACGCGTTTACTTTGCTGCATGATTCGGAAGCAGACGCGTTCCGGGTGCAGATCGATTCCCTGGGAACGTCCACAACTTTGCTGGTGGATACTTACGATATTGCCGAGGGCGTTGAACGAGCTGTCCAGATTGCCCGTGAAGCCGGTGGTGAACTGGGCGCGGTACGTTTGGATTCTGGTGACCTGGTGGCGCAAGCGTTTAAGGTCCGCGGTCAGTTGGATGCACTGGGCGCGCATTCAACTAAGATTACAGTTACTTCTGACTTGGATGAGTATGCGATCGCAGCTTTAGGGGCGGCCCCTGTTGATTCCTACGGGGTGGGGACTCGTTTAGTTACTGGTTCGGGTGTGCCTACTGCCGCCTTGGTCTACAAGATGGTAGAGCGTGAGGATTCCGAAGGTAATTGGATTGACGTGGCGAAGAAGTCTGCTTCTAAGTCCACGGTTGGCGGCGAAAAGTATGCTGGCCGAGTTTTGGGTGAGTCCGGTTATGCTGCTGAAGAACTGCTGGTAGTGAACTGTTCAGCCGAGCAAGCGCAGCAGATTTTGGCAGAGCATAACGCGCGTCCGCTGCAGGTTTCCTATGTAACTGATGGGGTTATTGATCCTAAGTTCCTGGGGGCAGAAGCTGTTAAAACTGCTGCGGCGCACCACGTTAAGGCGCGTAATGAACTTCCTTATCAGGCGTGGCGTCTATCCGAGGGGGAACCTGCAGTCCCAACTCGTTACTTGGATATGCAGCAGTAAGCCACGGTTTCCCTGGGGGTTTATTCCGCCGGGTAAACTGCTCTATCAAGGGCAGGTTTTAAAGTCCTAACTAAAATCGCACCGAAACCTAAGTTTCGGTGCGATTTTACGTTTGGGTTTATTTCTTGCCCAGTTTAATCTTTAGCTCCATGGTTTTACCTTGCCGGACCAGTTGCAAAACGGCTTCGTCACCGGGACGGTAGCGGCGCACATAACCGGTGAGGGCTCTGCCCGAGTTCACCGGATTACCGTCAATAAAAGTAATTACGTCGCCTACTTTCAAACCGGCTTTTTCAGCTGCTGAACCAGGTACAATCTGTTGAATTTCTGCGCCGAATCGGCTTTCTGCGGAAGTTGCCCCCACTCCGTTAGAGATTGAGACTCCCAGCTGCGCGTGGGCTACGCTGCCAGTTTCAATAATTTGGGTCACTACATTACGCACTAAATCCACAGGGATCGCGAATCCTAAGCCAATTGAGCCAGCTTGTTCTCCGGCGCTGCGGTTTGAAGCAATTGAAGAGTTAATCCCAATCACGCGTCCGGTGGCGTCAAACAGTGGTCCCCCAGAGTTACCGGGGTTAATCGAAGCATCGACTTGAATTGCGTTAGTGATGATTGGTTCTGCGACGGCTTTTTTGTCCGTCTTATTTTCGCCTAAACCGGGGGTTTCCGGGTTGGCACCAGCTACTGCTACGGGGCGGTTTAACGCGGAAATGATTCCGGTGGTTACCGTATCGGAAAGTCCCAGTGGGGACCCGACAGCCATAACTGCCTGTCCAATGCGCAGGTTAGCCGAAGTTCCGAAGTTACCTGAGACTAAGTCTTGCGGAGGGGTTTTTAGTTTAATTACTGCTAGGTCAGTGCTCTTATCGGAACCTACTACGTTAGCTTTGAACAGTCGGCCATCAGAAAGCACTACCGTAATGGCATCTTCCCCGTCAGCCCCATCGATTACGTGATGGTTAGTGACGATGTGCCCCTGGTTATCCCAAATAACGCCTGAGCCGGTAGAGCCACCGCCTTTGGTAGTAACTGAAAGCGACACAGTAGCTGGGCGCACCGCGTTTGCAACTGCCTCCCAGTCGGGTGCTTCTCCGGTAGTATCCACAACTTCCGCCAGTGGCCCCGTAGTTTGTGGTTCCATCAGAGAGCTTTCTCTGTGTGAGCTGGTGGTGAAACGAGTTCCCATTACTCCGGTGGCTACAACTGCCACGGCGGTTAGTACGGCGGTGAGGAACATGGAAATAATCAAGGCTCCCCAGCCCGGTCCGCGTTTAACCACAATTCGCGGTGGCAAAGGCGAGGGCAGCGGCTGCGCTGCAGGTGCTTGCCAGGCAGGTGCGGGTGTAGCGACCTGGGGGGCTACCGGCTGGTAAACCCTGGGGGGCGGCGTTTGCGCCACAGGCTGGGCAGGGGGAACTGGTGGGGTGAAGCCTTCAGCTGGACGTGGAGTAACCGGCTCGCCTGGCACTTGACTATTCCAATCAGACATAAGTCTCCTCAGTCAGAACTTAAAACTTGCTTTTCTATTTTGCTCCCCTGACTTAACAATTGTCTTGTTGGGGAGCAGAAAATCACTTAATAGAAAAGCTCGCGAATCTGCTGCGCAATGTTGGTGTGATTACATTCCACGTGAATAATCCGGCCACCTAAGACTTGCGTTTCGCTGAGCATAGCCTGCAGCTGCGCCCGCTGGGAAGCCGTTTCTAAACCGCGAACACACTGGTAGCTCCAGCCGTATGCGGTGGCTAACGCCTGATAATCAACCTTTTGTCCCATGGCGAAAAAGCGCTCATAGGTTGTTTCGCTAGCAGCTTGACCATGTTCTAAGGAGGCGAAAATGCGCCCTCCGAAATCATCTAAAACTACAATATCCAAAGCCGGACAGGACTGTGCCAACCCGTTTAAAAGTGACGAAGCATCGTGCAAAAAAGTAATGTCTCCCAAAAGCACCACGGTACGCAACGGTTCCGGCGCATCGCCAACTGCCGTATTGCCAGTTGCCGTATTCCCAGTTTCCACCGGATATTGCGCGAAGAATGCGTGCACTCCGCGAGCGAAAGCAATCGTGCCGTCAATCCCCGCCTGCCCACGGTTCGCGTAGATCTGCCCGTGTTTGGTAGACGTATCTGCCACTAAATCCAGGTAGCGAATCGCATTAGATGCCCCGGCGATAAGACGATTCATCCCCAGCGTATCCCACACGATCTGCGCAGCTCGTAAGCCGTCTGCTAAGACGATTTCTTTCCCAACTTGGCGCACGTAGGCGGTGGCTTTTTCCTGCCATGCTTTTGCCCAGTTGCGGGCTTCTAAAGCCAGTGGCGGAAGGTCAATCCGCCGATCTGTCACAAAGGTCGCTACCCCCGTTAAGTCCGGGTAGTCAGTTGGCTCTGCCACCACAATTACCGGGCGGTCAGCGCGGTTAATAAGGGCCGTGATGGGGCGTGACAGCGTGGGGCGGCCAATCACTACCAGCTGTTCAATCTCATCCCCGTATTTTGTGACCAACTGCTGTTGAGCAGCGGCAGATACCCCCGTGGAAAAAGGCGTTGTCCCGGGTTCCGCTAAGATTAGATAACCTTTTTCTAAGTAGTCTTGCCAGTCCCATCCCATTGCACTGCGGTGTTCTCCGACTACTAAAGCGGTGCGAAGCTTTGGGTTAAGCAACTCTCCCCCGCCGCCTGCGTCAACGTCTGCGAAAGCTGTCGGGGCGGGGCCCAGCGGGTAAGTAGCTTGCACCGCTTGCAGAATCTGCTGCATGAAGTGCACTGCTGATTGTGCCCCTACAGAAGCTGCGTCCACGGGAACTAACGGGTCACGAAACGCCACATTTAAATGCACTGGCCCTCTGGCAGGTCCGTTAAGTTGCCAAGCTCGCGCTAAGTGTCGCAGTTGGTTAAACACTTTCCGGGCCGAGGGCGCCAGTTTAACCTCTGAGTTTACAACCGGCGAAAGTTCACCGGACGTAGCCGTTTCAGCGGGCAAGTCTAGGCCCGCCGGCAAGTCCACTGTCGAACGCACAAAATGGCTAAAGATCCCCACTTGTTGGGTTGTTTGCGAAGCTCCCACCCCGCGCATTTCATACGGGCGATCAGCCGAAATAATCAGTAGCGGCGTATTCGTATGATGCGCTTCCATCACCGCTGGGAGGGTATGAGCAACTGCGGTACCGGAAGTCATAATTACTGCCACCGGCGCATCAGCCGCCTTCGCAATTCCCAGTGCGAAAAAGGCAGCGCTACGCTCATCAATTTTCGGGTGAACTTTAATGCTGGGGTCAGCAGCTTCTAAATCCGCTAAAGCATAGGCAAAAGGCGCACACCTTGAGCCGGGGCAGTAGACAAAATGGCGTACTCCTAAGGAAGCTAATAGCGCCACCAGATAGCGGGCGTCGGTTACAGAGTTACTGTGATTCCCCAGTTTCGCGGTAGTGTCCATGCAATCAGCCTTTCCAGCTCAGCTTCTTTAATAGTTTACCGCGTACCTTCGGGGTTTAAGCACGCTACCATTTCGTCAAGGCGCTGCCTCCACGCGGTAATCCGCTGGGCTACTTCAGTTGAACGCGAAGCTAACTGGGCTTCTTCCCAAAGAACTTCCGGTTCACTCAAAGGCAAGTAACCGCCCTCGGGAATTAAAGGATTCTTAACCACGTCCGCGGTGAACATCCGCGCTGTCCCCAACCCGCAAGCAAAAGGAAGCTGTGGCAAGCTGGCAGCTAAACGCAACCCCGCGGCGATTCCCACGGAAGAATCCAGTGCGGAAGACACCACTGTGGGCAGGCCAGCTTCCTCCACGACTTCCAAAACCCTGCGGATTCCCGCCATCGGTTGTAACTTCACTACCAGCAGATCAGCAGCTTCCGCGCGCGCCACCGCCAACGGGTCCGAAGCTCTACGCACAGACTCATCTGCTGCCACCGGAATCTGGCTTTTACGGCGTACCTGTGCCAGTTCTGCCACGGTTTTACACGGCTGCTCCACATATTCCAAACCACCGGCAGCTTTGTCTAAAACTTGTAGCGCCTCTAAGGCTTCAGTTACGCTCCAGGCGGCGTTCGCGTCGATGCGGATCTTCCCGCGCGCCCCTAAGGCAGCGCGTACTGCTGCCAGGCGTGAGGCATCCGCTGCTAAATCCACTCCCGGGTCTGCCACTTTTACTTTCGCAGTGATCGGCGCATCTGCCGGGACAGAAGCAGCAAATTCCTGAACAATCTGGGCGGCTCGCTGAGGCTCCACCACCGGAATCGTCACGTTAATAGGGATCTGCGTGCGGTAGGTTGGCAACGTTTGGGTGTCAGTAGCTTGTTCTAAACCGGCAGCTAACCAATGCGCCGATTCCGCTGCCTGATAATCCCAAAACGGTGAAACTTCAGCCCAGCCGGCCGGTCCGTGCAACAAAATGCCTTCCCGGCAAGTCACCCGGCGGAAGCGGTTCTTCAAAGGCAGACTAAAGAATGCCAAGCGATCAATCTGCGCTAAGGCAGCCTGCGTTTGTGCCGTTAGCTCGGCTTTGTCAATCGCAAAGAGTGCTTGCACAGTATCCCCTTCCTGCAGTAAACCAGGTACTCTTAAAACATGTTTGTAATTGCACTTTTACTTGGTATTTTCGCCGGTTTAGGCGCGTGGTATCTGCGCCGCGATACCCCCAGCTCCCGTGCTTGGGAGGAAAAAGACGGGATTATCGACGCCCGTTTTGCGTTCGTTTTCCTACCTTCATTCTCCCTGGCTTTAGTCGGCTTGTCCCTGCTTTCCATTGGCGGATTGTCTAGAGAAATCCCCTGGATTTACTGGACTTTATCCGCTTTGGGAGCGCTTATGGCAGCCGTGGGGCTGGGTGGTTCCGTAGCGGGCTTGTTCGGGAAAAAGATCCCGCTCTTTTTACAGCCCGCTTGGTACCGCAACCGCAATCGCCGTTCGCGGCGGTAGCATGACGTGCCCGGTGGCTTCTTTTTGAGTTGTTAGTTCGAAACCGGCAACACCTGCTAACTGTACGGCTTTATCCGAGTGGTTCAGGTAGAAGCAGATATTTCCGCGTCGCGTAACTTCTACTCCGGCTGGTACTTGTGCGGCAGCGGGGCTGATCCGCGCATAGGCGCAGACTACTTCAAGTAAGCTGGCTTTGCCGACCTCGTCCAACTCGGTGGCAATATACCAAGCTGCCCCGGCGCCCGTTCCTTCCAAGCGGCGGCGCGTAATCGCTGGCCAGCCCGCCAGGTCATTGCCGTTATCGCCAGCAAACTGGGCCACGACTTCCACCTGGTCGTTAAGCCAAGTTGGCAAGGTTGCCTGCGTTGCCGGCTGGGTTGCCACCACGTATTCTCCCCATTCAAAGCCGGTGATCCGCGGGGTAGGTCTGCCGATTTTTTCGAGGGCGCGCGTCAACGGAGCAAAGTCCGTATCCAGGTAAATAGTGGCTTCAGCCCCGGGGGTGCCAACTGCACTGGAAATGTGGCTGACGCGCGGGTCTGGTTGCGGGTAAGGTGAGTTGGTCTCCCCTTGGCCGATGGGGTTCGAATAATTCGAAGCGTTCAAGCGATGGTCGGTAACGTGTACTCCCAGTAGTTCTTTTAAGGACCCCAGGTAGCCTCCCAGAACTGCTTTCAGGGTGCAGTCTACAACGCCGGTTTCTTTTGTCACCAGCACTTGGGCGCCCGCTTGGGCTGCTTCGGCCAGATACTGGCTGAGCTGCGGGTAGTCGATGAAGATGTCGGGAACGATGATGACTTTATAGCGGTTTGGGGCCAGTTTTAGTAGCTGGCGAACGGCGACTACGTCAGCGGGAATATTCTTTTCCCACAGGGCGCGGTGCCAGCTGCGCGCGCCCGCATAGTTGAGGGGGCTTTCTTTCGGGCCGATGCTCAGGTGGCGAGCGCGAGCACTGTCCGCGTCGGTTAAGACAACTACTTGATTTTCGCTGATTTGGTCGCTAACTGCCCCCAGTTGTTGAAGGACTTGCCCAGTTTGGGTAACTTCTGGCCAGAAGTAAGAGAGTTTTCCGGCGTGATTAACCATCCCTGAGTGGAAGGTTTCAGCTCCGCCGGGGCTTTGTCGCCACTGGAATTGCATGATGCCGTTGGCTCCGTGGGCGATGCGAGAAAGTGACCACAACAGGTATTGGCCAGGGCGTTTAGGCGTGTTTTTACGGCGCCATTGCACGGCTCCCGCTACTTGTTCCATCAGAATGAAAGGCTGGTTTTCGGCGTAGCCGCGCATCATGGCGGCGTTGAAAGCCACTTGGTGGGCGGCTGCCGGGTTAGCTGGGTCTGGGTAGTCGTCGTCAGAGATTACGTCCAGGTGTTCTGCCCATTTTGCGTAGTCTAAGGCTGCGAACTCGCCCATGTAGTTTGTGGTGACCGGGCGTCCGGGGCTGTATTGGCGGATCAGGTCGGCTTCGACCCGGAAGTTAGTGAGCAGTTGTTCGTCTGCGAAACGCCAGAAATCCAATTCGTGGGCGGGGTTGGTGAAGGTGGCGGTGGCGCGGGGAGGAAGCACCTGTGAGAAGTCGGTGTAGGTATTTGACCAGAAGGCGCCCACCCAGGCAGAGTTGAGGTTTTCGATAGTTTGATAGTGTTCTGCCAGCCAGGTTTGGAAGTTCTGTGCGCAGTTGTCACAGTAACAGCGCAGGGTATGGCAAGCGTATTCGTTATTAACATGCCACATGGTAACTGCCGGGTGGTCACCGAACTTTTGTGCCAGTTTAGTAACGAGGTTGCGGGCTGCCTCGCGGTAAGTGGGGTTGGTGGGGCAGTATTCTTGACGGCTGCCGAAACTTTGTCTCACCCCGTTCTTGGTGACTGCCGCGGCGGTGGGGTCTGTGGCGAAAAGCCATACTGGTGGAGCGGCGGTGGGGGTGGCCAGGTCAATTTGGATGCCTTCCGCGTGGCAGCGGTTGAGGATTTCTTCTAGCCAGTCGAACTGGTAGTTCCCGGGGGTGGGTTCAAGTTTAGCCCAGCTGAAGATGCCCAGGGACATTAAGTTTGCTTTGGCTTCATGCATCAGTTGGAAGTCTTCGCTGAGGGTTTCTGGGGACCATTGTTCGGGATTCCAGTCTCCGCCATAGGCTACTGTGCCGCTGCGGAAGAAGGCTTGCGAGGGGAATTTAGCTGACCAGGTCACGCTGACTCCTTTGTGCCGTGAGATTGTTTGAGAAGAAGTTGGAAATGTAACTGCGTTAATTCTAGTGTATTTGCGGGCTTCCTACCGCATTGAAAATCGGCTCTGCCGGGTCGCACGTTTTTGCATTTATGTGTTCTATAACAGGACTTAATTCCAGTTGCTTGAACATTTGCACGAAATTATCGCTTTATCCGATACAATAATCCGTAACGGGGAAAATCCAAACCGCAAATGTATTTACTACACAATGAGGTGCATTCCCGTCTCAGATTCACAGTGTAGCGAATCTGCCATTTAATGTACGCATAAGCGTCAAACAATGAAAAGGAGTCCTCTAATGTGGGCTAATCTAACGTTGGGCCAGGTCTTCCTGGCTGAATTCGCGGGTACCGCGATGCTGCTGCTCTTGGGTGGCGGTGTTGTTGCAAACAACATTCTGCCAAAGACCAAGGGTGGAGGCACCGGCTTCCTGCACGTCAACTTTGGCTGGGGTATCGCAGTTTGGATGGGTGTCATTGTTGCCTTCAAGACCGGCGGCCACCTGAACCCTGCAGTTACCGTTGGTTTGGCAGTTAAGGCAATGGTTGAAGGTGCTTCCGTTGACTTCGTGCAGATTCTGGTTGCGATTGCAGCTCAGTTTGCGGGCGCTTTCTTGGGTGCTGTACTGACCTGGCTGACCTACCGCAAGCAGTTTGATTTGTCCGACAACAAGGCTGCGAAGCTTGGTGTATTCGCTACCGGCCCAGAAGATCGCGATTACTTCTGGAACACCGTAACGGAAGCCATCGGCACCTTCGTTCTGCTGTTCGTAATCGTTGCTGCTGGTCTGATCGGTGGCAACCCAGATGTCTCCAACCCAGTTCTGGGCTGGCTGGCTCCAATGGGTGTAGCCTTCTTGATCGTTGGTATCGGTATCTCCCTGGGTGGTCCTACCGGTTACGCCATTAACCCAGCTCGTGACTTGGCACCACGTATCGCACACGCTGTGCTGCCAATCAAGGGTAAGGGTGACTCTGACTGGGGTTACTCTTGGGTACCTGTAGTTGGCCCAATGATCGGTGGTGTCCTCGGCGCTGTTGCCGGTGGCGTCATGGTCGGAGCTTTCTAAGTACCACTAAGTTAATTTTCTAGGTCACCAATATGGGGTGTGGAAGTTATCTTCCACACCCCATATTGCTACCCTCAATTCGCACGGGAAACGCGTTTCGTATGCGAAATGAGCCCCTAGAACCCCCGAATTCGCACGGGAAACGCGTTTCGTATGCGAATTCAGGGGTTACACCCGCCAATTTCGCACGGGAAACGGCTTTCGTATGCGAAAACAGAGCATGAGGGCGGATGCCGAAAGTTTTAGAAATAGTACGGGAACGGCGACCAATCCGGCTTACGACGCTCCACAAAGGCATCTCTACCTTCTTGAGCTTCTTCAGTCATATACGCCATGCGGGTCGCTTCCCCAGCAAAAACCTGCTGCCCAGCCAGACCATCGTCTGCTAAGTTGAAAGCAAACTTCAACATCCGAATGGCCTGCGGCGACTTAGTAGCAATAATCCGCGCATACTCTAAAGCAGTTTCTTCCAACTTCTCATGGGGAACCGCCTCATTCACAACGCCCCACCGCTCCGCATCAACAGCAGAATACTCGCGCGCTAAAAAGAAAATCTCCCGCGCCCGCTTATCCCCCACCTGACGAGCCAACAAAGCCGACCCATAACCGGCATCAAAAGAACCCACATTCGCATCCGTCTGCATGAACCGAGCATGTTCAATAGAAGCAATCGACAGATCACAAACCACGTTCAACGAGTGACCGCCTCCAGCAGCCCAACCTGAAACCGCTGCAATCACTACTTTCGGCATCGTGCGAATCAAACGCTGTACTTCCAAAATATGCAATCTACCAGCGCGGGCAGGATCGATTGTCTCACGACGAGCCTCCACCGAAGCATCTTCGCCTAAATCGGCGCCCTCGTAACGATACCCATCCTTGCCGCGAATCCGCTGATCCCCGCCGGAGCAGAAACCGTAACCACCATCTTTAGGCGAAGGCCCGTTACCCGTGATAATCACCGCTGCCACGTCAGAAGCCATCCGCGCATGATCTAAGCAACGATAGAGTTCATCAACCGTATGCGGGCGGAAAGCATTACGCAAAATAGGACGGTCAAAAGCAATCCGCACCACCGGCAGATCAGCACCCGCCGGTTTCCCGTCCACATCCTCACCGCGGGAAATACCCCGGTGGTAGGTGATGTCAGTTAGGTCAAAACCGGCAACTTCTCGCCAACGAGAAGCGTCAAAAGTATCGGATACAAAAGGTAATACGCTCATACCTACCATTCTAGTAGCTATGAGCGTATTACCAAGATTATGTTACGAATCAGTAGTGAACGATTACCGGATCGCCCATCTTAGACCAGTCGTAAATGAACTTCGCGTGCTGGCTTGGAGTATTCACACAACCGTGAGAACCACCGGCAGAGTGTCCCAAACCGAAATAAGCTCGCCAAGGTGCACCGTGGATTGCGTAACCGCCGTGGAAGTAAGTCACCCAAGGAACATCTTCAGTGAGGTAAGGGGTACCATCAACGTTAGTACCGCGCATATCTTGAATGTGGTACTTCAAGTAAACTGCAAACTTACCTGTAACAGTTGGGGTTTCTGGAGCACCCGGAACAATCTGGTTCGTGTGGTAAACCGGAGTAGAACCTTCGTAAGCAGTCATGGTCAAGTTAGAAAGGTTAATGTCGATCCAGCGTTCACCCGGAGCAGCCTGATACGCCAAACCTTCAGCGCCATCAGCAATCAAGCGGGTTTCCACTGACTGAGGAACCTTGTCGTAGGTGAACTCGCCGCGGAAGTCCTTGCCTTCCTTCAAAGCTGCTACCGTCTGGTTCGCCACAGCTTCAGCATTGTTCACGTTCCAACCTGGCTTACCTTCAGTAGCCACCTGCACAACCTTGCCCTTACTGTTTACGTTATGCAAAGCAGGTTCAGGAACTTCGTTAGTTTCTACCGCCAAATCTAAAACGTACTTACGTACCTTAGCTTCATCGTAGTGTGGTTCAACGGTTTTACCAGCAGCATCAGTGAAAACGATTAAAGGAGCTTTCTTTTCCACTGGAACTTCAATATCGAAGTTACCCTCAAAGAAGGCCAGCTTCACATTCGCCAGTTTAGTTGCCTTAGCTTGGAAACCCTTTACCTGTTCGTCAGTGATTTCTGGTTCTTGGGAAATGATCTTAGCTTTAATCGCAGATTCTTCGGTAGCCACGAGCTTAGCCTTTACCTGCGCCAGCAAGTCAGCTTTGTCAACGACTTCACCGGTTACCCCAGGGATAACCTTGAACTCTACTTTTTCTGCGTCATACTTCAGTTCAGCATTCTTACGTGGTTTGGAAAGCTTCTTTTCCAAACCATCCGCAAACTGATGCAGCTTCGCTTCGTCGATCTTCTTTTCGATCATTACGTTGCGAGGATTAAAGTATGCGGTGAAGCGATTCAGAACGCTCTGGTTAGGAGCAAATACGTTAGCAAGAGTACCGGCAACGTCGGTGCTAATCCCCAGCTCTTCGTACTTGGCTTTGATCTTCTCAGAACCAACTTCGAAGACGAGTTCTTTGCCAGCAGACTGTTCGGCAATAAGTTTTTCAACTTCTGCCTGTTTCATGCCAGAAATATTTTGTCCCTGCAACGAAACGGAAGGAAGCACGCGATCTTCATAGTAGACGCCGTAAGCAACTGAAGAGCCTCCCAGGGTAAGGCCCAGTACAGCTACTGCAATAGCAGCGATCTTTGTGCCCTTACCAAAACGCTTTTTCTGCGGTTCCTGTGCGGGCATACTAGCTGCACTCACATTTTCCATTGCGTTTGGTACGCCGTCTACTGGATCCATGCTTTTCCTTCAATACATTTCGCGTAACCAAGAGAGTTTACCTGTTGTAACTCAGCCGTTTACATCCCGGGGTAAAACCTGGTTTTTTCTAATCCCCCTCATTATATGTGAATTGATTTGTAAGGTGCAGAGGGAAAATCTGTGCTATAGGTCAATTTTCAAAACTTTTTCTACTTCCGCACCATTTACAGTTTCCGCCGCAGCCACGGCCCACAAGCACGCCACGCGCCCCGCCACAAGCACCCAACGCGCCCTACCACAGAGACGCACCTCTCACTGCCACAAAGACGCAACTCGCCCCGCCCCCACCTGAAAACCCACTAAAACTCAAACCCATATAAAATAGGTGCATACATCTTTTTAAGGAGTCTTTTGTGTCCACCCCTGCCCTCGAGCCTGAGCTAATGCTGGTTCCTGGCGGCACTTCCGCCTTGGCTATCACCCGCACGTATTCCGCCGTCCACAAACTCTGGGAGTTTTTTGAACGAGAGGAAGCAACCGGGCAAAAGCGCGGTAAGTGGATTGTAGTTGCTCCGCGCCCTTTGCAAGAGTGTTTCCCACCCACTATCGCGGCCAGCACCGCAGCCTTAGAAGCACGCTTGGAACGCCTCCCCGCTGACGTGGACGTAATCGTTGAAACTTCCGGTTCCACTACTGGAAAACCTCGTCTGGTCGGGCTCTCTTACGCTGCTCTAGTTGCTTCCGCGCGCGCTACGCATAAGGCTTTGGGCGGGCCGGGACGGTGGATTGTGGCACTGCCGGTACACCATATCGCGGGCTTAATGACCTTGGTGCGCTGTTGCGTGGCCGAAGCGTCTCCAATCATTGCCGAACTTGACAATGGTTTCGATCCTGAGGCGCTGATTCGCGCGTGCCGGTCAATGTTTTCCGGTGGCGGCGTGCGCCCGGATCTGCGTTCTTACCTGGCAGTTGTCCCCAAGCAGCTGGCGGACGCGTTGGAAGCTGGCGGTGAATTGCTTAATTACCTGCGCCGCTTGGATGCGATTTTAGTTGGCGGCGCCCTGGTGCCTCGCCAGTTGCTGGAACAAGCGCGCGCCGCAGGACTTTCGGTGCACACCACCTATGGGATGACAGAGACTTCCGGCGGCGTGGTTTACAACGGTCTTCCCTTAGAGGGGGTGGAGGTCGCTACCGACGCGTCCGGTTGCGCTCTGATTCATTCCCCTTCCCTGCTGGTTGATTACCTGGATGGTTCGGTAGGTGCAGATTTCGTTTGGCAGGGCGATAAAAAGTTCCTGCGTACTTCCGATCGGATTCTTTCCGAGGGCGGAAAAATTCAGGTTCTTGGCAGAGCTGATGACGTGATTATCTCTGGCGGTTTAAATGTTTCTCCAGCTGCAGTGACTGACGCTTTGCTAGAAGCTACCGAGCTTAAACAGGCGGTGGTAGTAGGAGTTTCTGACCCTACCTGGGGTGAATTAGTTGCCGCGGTAGTTGTAGCTCCGTCAGTAGAGGCGGCGTCTCAATGGCGTGACCAGGTGGGCGCGGTTTTGGGCCGGCAGTTTGCTCCGCGAGCTTTCTTAGCGGTGTCTGAACTTCCGCTTACCGATTTAGGGAAACCTGATAGAAGCGCCCTCGTAAATCTAGTTTCCCAACAGCTGCGGCTGCCAGCGGAACTGCGGAGCAAAAACTTTTGGGTGAAAACGGTTGCGAAGGAGGCACTGTGAAAATGGCGGGTCAGCAGGTGACTTTGCAACACTGGTTAGAAGGGGCGCGGCTGCGCACTTTGCCGGCAGCGGTGGCACCGGTTTTGTTGGGGATCGGCGCCGCGTATCGGCTGGGCGGTTTCGACTGGCTGCTGTCGGTTTTAGCTTTAGTAGTAGCCTTAGCGTTGCAGATTGGCGTGAACTTTTCTAACGACTATTCCGACGGGATTCGCGGCACAGATGACGTGCGTTCTGGCCCGCTGCGATTAACTGCCTCGGGGCTGGTGAAGCCCAAAACCGTGTTGTGGGCGGCTTTGCTGTGCTTCGCTGTGGCCGGGGTTGTGGGGCTGGTGATTCTATTTTTGTCGAACCAGTGGCTGCTGCTTATTCCCGGGGTTTTAGCGGTGGTGGCTGCGTGGTTTTATACGGGTGGGAAAACTCCTTATGGCTATGCCGGAGTGGGGTTGTCTGAGCTTTTCGTATTCCTCTTCTTTGGGCTGATGGCTACGGTAGGGACGTCTTGGGTGCAGGTGCAGGTTGCGCCGATCTGGCTGTGGATGTCTGCTTCCGGGGTGGGTTTCCTTTCTGTTGCCCTGCTATTTGTGAATAATATTCGCGATATTCCCACTGATTCGGTGGTTGGTAAGCGCACGGTAGCGGTACGTTTAGGTGACCGAGCTGCCCGTTTGTTCTGCCAAACACTCATTGGCCTGGGCTTGCTGCTGGGTCTGCTGTCTTTGCCTCCTACTTTGCCGCTGGCGTTCTATTGGATTAACGTCTTATTCTTTGCCTCTCTTTACGCGCTTTTGGTGCGAAAGACCAGTCCGGCAGTGGTGGGGCCGGCGTTGATTCCGGCGCTGCGGGATCTGGGGCTGACTACTTTGCTATTTGGGATGATCATTAGTTTGGGTTACGTCCTGGGCTAAGTGTTGGTAGTCTTTGATTTAATGGCTTAGAGGGAGGTCTTGTGCCACGGGTTATTCTTATAGTCTTTACGCTGGCGGTGACGATTTTCGCGGTGGTAGAGATTGCTACTACTCGCCCAGAGCGTTTTCCTTCAGGGCAGTTGCCCGGGGGGATTCCGAAGGCTTTTTGGATTTTGATTGCTACTTTGACTGCGCCACTTGGCGGTTTAGCTTGGATTGTGATTTCCAGGGTGCAGTTGGCCGATGAAAAAGGGATTTCGTTAGGTGAAGCTTTTCGTCGTAACCGCGAAGGGGCCGCAGCTCCGGCGCCAGAGCCGGTAGCTCCGGATGATGATCCCGAGTTCTTGTGGCGTTTAGAAAAAGAGTTGTATCAGCGTCGTAAGGAAGCGCGGGCGGCTGAGGCTGCCGGTGAAGCGAATCCGCAAGCTGGCGGAGGTAAGCACGCCGGTGAAGCGAATCCGCAAGCTGGCGGAGGTAAGCACGCCGGCGAGGCGGACCGCCTGAGCGCAGGTGACGCAGAGGCAAAAGATGTTGACGGTTCGCAGTTAGATTTTGGAAAGGAAGGTCATGAAGACGACGATTCATCTGATGCGCCACGGTGAGGTGCATAATCCCGAGCGGATTCTTTACGGCAGATTAGCTGGTTTTCGTCTTTCTGACCTGGGGCAGAAAATGGCGCAAGCTTCGGCGCAGGGGTTGGTTGAAGCTGGCGCTGACCTGGCGTTGATTGTCGCTTCGCCTTTGTTGCGAACCCAGCAGACGGCTTTACCTTCCGCGTTGGCTTACGATTTACCGATTACTGCAGATTCGCGGCTAGTTGAGGGATGGAATCATTTCGAGGGCGCTGATCTGGCGGCTAATAAGTTGCAGGCACTCCACCCATCGCATTGGCGTAGTTTCTTAAATCCGCTGCAGCCTTCTTGGGGCGAGCCCTATGCGCAGATTCTTGAGCGTATGCGGGCAGTTATTGCCGATACGTTAGAAGTTGCTATGGGTAGAGAAGCTTTGTTGGTTTCCCATCAGTTGCCGATTTGGACGGTACGTTCTTGGGTTGAGGGCTGGCCGTTGGCGCATTTGCCTTTCCAGCGCGAGTGTTCCTTAGCTTCGATTACTTCATTAGTTTTTGAAGACTACACTTTGGTGGGTTGCTACTACTGGGAGCCAGCGGGCCATCTGTTGAAGTACGCAGCAGATTTAGTGCCGGGTACTTCCGACGCGCAAGTACTCAAGTAGTCCAGTTCCCCATTTCGCACGGGAAACGCGTTTCGTATGCGAATTCAGGGGAAGCACCCGCCAATTTCGCACGGGAAACGGCTTTCGTATGCGAATTCAGGGGTTACACCTGCCAATTTCGCACGGGAAACGCGTTTCCCGTGCGAAATGACGCTTTACAAACGCTCTCTTAGTGCTACCACTGCCTAAAACCTGCTAACTTCCTCAGGTACGATAAAAGCCCCGCAATGCGGGGCCTTTAATCACTTCTTGTTACGACGCTGGTGACGAGTCTTACGAAGCAACTTGCGGTGCTTCTTCTTCGCCATACGCTTGCGACGCTTCTTAATAACGGAGCCCATTTTGCCCCTCCTTAACGATGTTTCCTGGACAATTACCAGCCAAATATGCACTTTATAGAGAAAGCACACAATTTGTCAAACTTCTGCAGCTCGAAACTGCGCCAAAAACAAGTTTAACCCAACAACGCCTGAAAAAGGTAGCTGAGAACACGCTTTAGTAAGTAACATAATATAAGTAACTTAAACACCTTCTGAGCAGCTCAGGTTAAGGACTCCTAGTGAAGTTTTCTTTGCGTTTTTCACACGGTAAGAATGCCGTGTTCCGCCCTGATACGCTGCCCCCACTAAAAACTGCCGATCAGATCGTTACGCCTATCAGCCGCCCTCGGACAGAAAATTCTCTAAAAGAACGCCTGCGCCAAGCTGCTGACTATTACGCGCGCAACTACCCTGCCCGCGTAGCCGTAATCATCTTCGCCACGATTATCGCAGCCGTCACGGCCCTGCTGAGCCTGCCAATCGCAACTACCAGCGGGCAACGCGCTCCGTTTGCCGATGCCCTATTTACCGCCACGTCCGCAGTTTGCGTCACCGGGCTGGTAACCGTAGACACCGCCAGCTACTGGTCGCCGTTCGGCCAAGTAATCATCGCCATTGGCATTTCAATCGGTGGCCTGGGGGTGATGACGCTCGCTTCCGCCCTGGGATTGGCCGTTTCGCACCACCTGGGGCTTACCCAACGTATGCTGGCAGCGTCCGAAACGAAAACTTCTTCGCTAGGACAGCTGGGCTCACTGCTCAAAGCCGTGGTAGTCACCGCCCTAACCGTTGATTTCGTACTCTTTTTGGTGCTACTACCGCGTTTTCTGACTTTGGAAAATGATTTCGCGCACTCGCTGTGGTACGCGCTGTTCACCGCCATTTCGATCTTCAACAACGCCGGTTTCATCATCATGCCCGGCGGATTAACCCCCTTCATCTCTGACATTTGGATGATCACCCCGATTATTTTCGGAACCTTCCTGGGCGCGATCGGTTTCCCCGTAATGCGCGACCTGTCGGTGAACTGGCGCACTCCGAAACGGTTTTCGCTCCACACAAAGCTGACGTTAGTCGCTTATTTTGCGCTGTATATTGTGAACGTGATTTTGGTAGGTGCCGCCGAATGGCAAAATGAGAAAACTTACGGCGACCTGTCAGTTTTTGACCGGATTATGCACAGTCTGCTGGCCGGAGCAAACTCGCGCACTTCGGGCATTTCCATCATTGACGTGGGCGATATGACCCGCGGAACTTGGTTTATTCAAGATATTTTCATGTTCATTGGGGGCGGTTCAGCATCTACCGCGGGGGGCATGAAGGTCACTACTTTCGCGATTTTGGCGCTGGCGGTGCTGGCAGAGGCCCGCGGTGACCGAGATATTGAGGTTTTCGGTCGGCGGATTCCACCTTCAACTGTGCGCGTGGCCATTGCGGTGACATTAATCGGTTCATTCATCGTCGCAACCGCGACTTTGGTGATGCTGCTGATCACCCCGTTTTCTTTGGATCAGGTGCTGTTTGAAACGATTTCTGCCTTTGGGACGGTGGGGTTGTCTACCGGGATTACGCCGCTGCTGCCTGATAGTGGGAAGTATCTGCTGACGTTACTGATGTTCTTAGGGCGTGCGGGGACGATGACTTTTGCGGCGGCTTTGGCACTGCGAACTCGCCGCCGAGTGATTCGTCTGCCAGAAGAATCGCCGATTGTTGGCTAAAATCATTCTAGTTATTCTTGTTTTTTAAGGAGGCTCCAGGTGGCTGACTCTGATTGGCAATCATCTTCTGGCACGCTGGTGATCGGTTTGGGCCGGTTCGGTTCGGCGGTGGCGTCTACTTTGGATCGTTTGGGTAGAGAGACGCTGGCGGTTGAGAAGGATCCGGCGAAGATTCAGCAGTTTACGGGGCGGATTCCGCTGGTTGAGGCGGATGCGTCTAATGCTGAGGCGCTTGAGCAGTTGGGGGCGCGTGATTTCTCTGCTGCGGTGGTTTCGGTGGGGTCTTCTTTGGAGTCTTCGGTGTTGATTACCGCGAACTTGGTGGATTTGGGGATGCCGTCGATTTGGGCGAAGGCGACTTCGCGTGAGCATGGGCGGATTTTGCGGCGGATTGGCGCGCATCACGTGGTTTATCCCGAGTTCGATGCCGGCCAGCGTACGGCGCACCTGGTTTCGGGGCGGATGCTGGATTACATTGAGATGGATAAGCAGGGTTTTGCGATTATGAAGATGCGTCCGCCGAAAGAGTTCCAGGGGTTCACGTTGGCGGAGTCGGATATTCGCGCGCGGTACGGGGTGAATGTGCTGGGTATTTTGAAACCTGGCATGGGGTTCGCGTATGCGTCTGCGGATACGCGGATTGATAAAGAGGATATTATTATCGTTTCCGGAGACGGCGCGCTGCTGGAATATTTTGCTAATCGCCCGTAGCAAATTGGCGGGTTAGCGGGTTTGTTTTTTCTTCCCGAGGGCGCCCGTTTGACCTATGCCGGTGGGGGAGAACTTTGTAGTTCTCCCCCACCGGTTATTTAGTTATTTGGTTCAGTTAGCTAAGCTGTTTTGCTTAGTTTATTGAACTTAGCTGTGCTGGCGACGAGCTGCTACCAAAGCTACGCCTGCTACCAGGGCCAGGCCTGCCAAGGCGGCGCTGGAGCCAGCAGTACCACCGGTTTGCGGCAGAGCTGGCTTCTTAGCTTCTGGCTTCTTTGGACCGGGAACTACTACGTTTGGCTTAGTTTCGTCAGCCGGCTTTACGTCCTGGCACTTAACCGTTGCCTTATCTACCAGGGTGATCTTTACCGGATCGCCCAGTTTAATGAAGCGGGTGGCGTTGCCTGCTGCCAGAACTGGGTTGTTGTACAAGGTTTCAGCGTATGCGCGTTCTTGGTCGAACCAGTACATCTGTACCTGCAGTTCCTTACCATAGGGGATGGGGAACTTGGGGTAGGCCGCCTGTAGGTCTGCCAAGGTCAGCTGACCGTCCTTCAGCAGCTTGTCGCGCAGTTCGGTCTTCAGCAGTACGGACTTGCCGTCAACGGTACCTACGAAACGCAGGTTAGGCATGGTCTTACCGGTGATGGTGAGCTTGTTGTCTTCAACTACTTTGTTTACGCACTGGGCAGGTACCAGGTTGAGCTTAGCTTCTACAACTGGTGGGGTGGTGATTGGTGGATCGCACTTGAGGGTGGCTTTATCTACTAAAGTAACCTTCTTTGGTTCACCGATCTTGATGAAGCGATCAGCGGTGCCGACGGTTAGGGTCACCTTCGTGTAGAGGTCTTCGTGGTACTTGGTTTCTTGATCGAACCAGTACATCTGTACCTGTAGTTCCTTACCGTAGGTAACGGTGTAGTTTGGATAGGCTGCCTGCAGGTCTGCCAGGGTCAGTTCGCCGCTCTTTAGCAGCTTGTCGCGCAGTTCAGTCTTGAGCAGAATAGATTGTCCGTCAAGCGTCCCTACGAAGCGGAGGTTTGCGGCGGTTTCACCGGTGATGGTGAGCTTGTTGTCAACTGCGACGTTGTTTACACATTGAGCGGCGCTAAGCGCAATAGTGGCGGTCACAGTTGGTGGGGTCTTCAAGCGTTCTGGAGCGGCTGGTGCCGTGGTGGCAGGATCGGTGATGGTAAGAGCACCGGTTTGACCTAGTTTAACTGCCTTATCGAGGGTGCTTTCGCCAATTCCATAGACGCCCCCCATATTCACGATGATCCACTGACCTTCAAAACGCTTATCGTTGAAGAGGTAGACATCTACGCTAACATCTTTAGCGCTGTAAACCGCGTTCAGAACTTCCTTAGAACCCTTAGCCAACTCTTCTACAGAGAGAGTCCCGGCGTACAGCTTTTCACGTTCTTTTTTATTCAGCTGCTTCAGGGCTTTATCGCCCTTGCGGATGACGTAACGGTAGTTTTTCTGCAGTTTGCTATCCACACCGGTAACTACCAGTAGGTTCTTTTCCTGCGGGGTGGTGGGAGCTTTGATGGAAACTACCGGAGCTGGTGGAAGCGCTTCTTCTGCCTGAGCAGATGCGGTTCCAACTACAACAGTGCCCAAAGAGAGAGCTACACCGGTGACTAATGCACTGAGTTTCTTTAGCATTTAACCTTCCTTTCTACTTCGTGTTTGCCGATGCCGACGAACCAAAGGTAAATACACTGAAAATTTTACGATAATTACCTGGGAATTAAAATAACGAAAAGGTTGCTAAAGCATTGTAGCTCAGGCTGTAAAAGGGTTTTCGTGGCGCCCTCGGAATAAAAATTTTCTTGTCAGTGCTATCCCGTAGGATTGAAATATGGCAAAGAATAAGAGCAAATTTTTCTGCAGCGAATGCGGATGGAGCACCCCCAAATGGGTGGGACAGTGCCGCGATTGCGGGGCGTGGAGCACCCTACTTGAAGAAGACAGTGCCGCGGTAACCAGCCTCCCCCAGGCAATCACTCCGCGCAGTGCCGCGGCCCCCATTTCCCAAGTAGACGCGGAAGTCGCCCGCGCCCGCCCCACCGGCGTATCCGAACTCGACCGCGTACTGGGCGGGGGAATTGTGCCCGGCGCCGTAGTGTTGCTCGCCGGCGAACCCGGCGTAGGAAAATCCACCTTGCTTTTAGACGTCGCCTCTAAAGCAGCCGCCACAGCCGCCCTCCAACAAGCCGGACCGGTACTGTATATTTCCGGCGAAGAATCCGCCTCCCAAATCAAACTCCGGGCAGAACGCATCGGCGCCCTGCACGACCACCTGCTGCTCGCCGCCGAAGCCCATTTGGAAACCATCATCGGGCACATCCAACAGCAGGCGCCCTCACTGCTAATCCTGGATTCCATCCAAACCGTATTCTCTTCTGAAGTGGAAGGCACCGCCGGCGGCGTCACCCAAGTGCGGGCGGTCACTTCCAAACTGATTGCCGCCGTGAAAGAACGCAACCTGCCGGTAGTTTTAGTTGGCCACGTAACTAAAGACGGGGGCATCGCCGGGCCGCGCGTATTAGAACACCTGGTAGATGTCGTCTGCCAATTCGAAGGCGACCGCCACGCGCGGCTACGCCTTCTAAGAGCTATCAAAAACCGCTACGGCGCTACCGATGAAGTCGGCTGCTTTGATTTAAACGACACCGGCATCGTGGGACTACCCGACCCGTCCGGGCTGTTCCTCTCCCCCAGCTCTGCTGACACTCCAGGTACCTGCGTTACCGTCACCTTAGAAGGCCGCCGCCCCATGCCCACCGAAGTGCAGGCGCTGGTCGCTAACACTAATGCCGGTAGCCCGCGGCGCACCACCGTGGGGATCGACCACAGCCGCGTGGCCATGATGCTAGCAGTCATGCAAGCCCGCTTAGGGGTAGATACTGCCAGCACCGACGTGTACGTTTCCACCGTAGGCGGAGCAAAAACTTCTGAACCGGCAGCAGATCTAGCTACCGCTTTAGCGATTATGTCTGCGGCAGCTGACCGCCCGGTTAAACCCGGCTTAGTGGCCTTTGGAGAAATCGGTTTAACCGGGGAAATCCGCGCCACCGTGGGAGTGCAGCGGCGCCTTGCCGAAGCCGCCCGCCTCGGGTTTAAAATCGCTTTAGTACCCAATGTGGGAGCAGACAGTTTACAGCCGGTTGCCGGAATCGACATTTATCCGGTAACTGACCTTTCGGCTGCTGCGCGCCTAGGTTTAACCCCGGTTAAAAAGTAGTACATTTGAAGTGTATGAGCTTTGCTGAGAAGTTGAGGATGGCAATGAGTGTTGATGCAGAGATGATGCGCAGTGCGCTAATCGCACTGGCACCGGGTACTAAGTTGCGCGATGGGTTGGAACGCATCCAGCGCGGGCATACCGGCGCATTAATCGTCCTGGGCGACACTGAAGCAGCGCAAGCCATCTGTTCCGGCGGGTTCGCTATCGACGTAGAGCTAACCGGCGCACGGCTAAGAGAGTTGGCAAAGATGGACGGCGCGGTAATTGTTTCCGAGGACGCCGAAAGAATCACCAAAGCCAACGTGCAGCTAATTCCCGACTCCACGATTTTCACGGCCGAATCCGGGATGCGTCATCGCGCGGCAGAACGTACCGCCCGCCAAACTGGTCAGCCAGTTATCACCGTTTCTGCCTCTATGCGAGTAATCACCGTCTTTGTGGGTTCTTTACGAAAAACTTTGGTAGAGCCTGAAGCCTTGCTCTCACGTGCGAATTTAGCTTTGAACACTTTAGAACGCTACAAGCAGCGTCTGGAAGAAAACGTCGCTGACCTGTCGATTTTAGAACACCGCGACGCCGTTACCCTGCGGGAAGTCACCACCTGTTTGCAACGCATTGAAATGATGCGGCGCATCCACTCTGAAATTTCCGGCTACTTGGAAGAACTCGGTTCCGAAGGGCGTCTAATCGCGTTGCAGCTCGATGACTTAGCCCGCGGCCTGGCAACGGAACGATTCCTGCTGATTCGCGACTACATTCGCATGCCAGACCACTATGAGCAAGCCGACCGGGCCCTGGCAGAACTAGACGGGGAATCCCTAGTTAACTTGGGGGCGATCTCAGCTACCTTAGGTCATATTATTGTCGACGGTTCTGACCTGGACCGGGTCATCGTCCCCCGCGGCATCCGCGTTCTATCGCGCGTACCGCGCCTCCCGAAGTCAATGATTGAAAGTATTTCCAGCCAGTGGGATTCCCTCCCACAGCTACGGGAAGTAACCGCCGAAGACCTGCAGCAGATTGAAGGGGTTGGCCCCTACCGTGCTTCGGTGATTTTAGACGCGTTAGAACGCCAACACCAGGCAGCCCTACTTGAAGACGCCAACTGGTAAACAACCCAGTCAACATCCAGTCAACCTAAAACACCAGTTACTCAGCTTCCTGCTTAACAACTGGCGTTTCTAACTTCTGCGTCCGGTCAGCGCCCTACGAACCACTTGCGCAGCAAGCTAATTCGCGCTTCCAACTCTTCAATCGTTGCCTGCGGCACCTCTGGTCCGCCGCACAGGCGACGCAACTCCGCGTGAATCACCGCATGCGACTGGTTAGAGCGGCGTGCCCAAGTACTCACCAAAGAAGACAGCTCTTTACGTTTCGCTGCCCGCACCCGGTGCAGGGGCACCCCCGCATTTTCAGCGCGTAAAGACGCCGCCGCCGCTTCCCGCCGCTTCGTCTTCGCCTGCTCCGCGTGGCGGGCCCGAAGCAACGTGGTTACCTGCTCAGGCTCCAAAAGGCCCGGAATCCCCAAGTACTCTTGTTCTTCAACCGAACCCACATCGGCGCCCTCGCCAAAAGAAGCCCCGTTAAACAGCACGCCACTAAACTCGGCCTGCGCCCCCAAAGCTTCAAAACCAGGCAATAGGTCGGCAGATGCCTGCTCAGTCTTATTAGCTTCACGCATCAGGATTTCTTCTTCAAAAGTTTCCTTGGGCACGTTCAACGCGTGATCGCGCTGCACTTCCATCTGCTCAGCTAACTCAAGCAGGTCAATCACCGAAGGAATGAACACTGAAGCCGTCTCGCCGCGGCGGCGCACACGCACAAAACGCCCTACTGCCTGAGCAAAAAACAGCGGAGTGGAAGTGTTCGTGGCATAAACCCCCACGGATAATCGAGGTACGTCAACGCCCTCGGAAACCATACGAACTGCCACCATCCAACGCGAATCCGAGGCACTGAACTCATCGATTTTCGCCGAAGCCTGGGCGTCATCGGAAATCACCACAGTTGGCATTTCCCCCGTAATAGCGCGCAAATGCCGGGCGTAGGCACGCGCTGCGTTCTGATCGGCGGCGATGACCAACCCACCGGCGTCGAAAATAGTGCGGCGCACTTCAGAAAGCCGCTGATCCGCAGCTGCCAGCACCGCGGCAATCCATTCGCCGCTCGGGTCCAAAGCAGTGCGCCACGCCTGTTTCATCATGTCTTTAGTGAGGGGTTCTCCCAGGCGAGCCTGCACTTCATCGCCGGCGCGAGTCCGCCAATGCATTTCCCCCGAGTAAGACATGAACATGACGGGTCGGACTACCCCGTCCTTTAGGGCTTCCGCGTAACCGTAAGTGTAGTCGGCGCGAGAACGCATGATGCCGTCAGCGTCGGGAGCATAGGTGACGAACGGAATCTTAGAACTGTCGGAACGAAATGGCGTGCCGGTAAGGGACAGGCGGCGAGTGGCATGCCCAAAAGCCTGTTCAATGCCGTCCCCCCAAGAAAGCGCGTCGCCAGCGTGGTGGACTTCATCCAAAATTACCAGCGTCGGGTAGGCGCGGGTGCGAGTAGCGTGTACAGCGGGATTCGCCGCCACCTGCGCGTAAGTTACCGCCACTCCATCGAAGTGCGAGCCGGCGCGCCCCTGCGAGTTAGTGAAAGCGGGGTCGATTTGGATGCCAACCCTGCCGGCGGCTTCTGCCCACTGGCCTTTGAGGTGTTCGGTGGGGCAAACGATCGTGACTTTTTTGACGATCCCCATACCGATAAGTTCCACCGCGACGCGCAGTGCAAAAGTAGTTTTTCCGGCACCGGGGGTTGCTACGGTCAGGAAGTCAGTGGCGCCTGAAGTTAAGTATTTTTCCAAAGCTTCCGCTTGCCAGGCGCGCAAAGACCCAGCTGTGCCCCAGGCGGCACGCGCCGGAAAAGCCGGCGAAAGCTGGGAGGCTGCAAATGCAGAGGGTGATTTAGCGGAAGACTGAGGGGCTGCGCCCTCAAGCATCAGAACCGCCGTCTGAGTAAGGCCAGCTGGGGCCCATACGCCCCATTTCTTCCTTGATCGCTAAGCATTTGGGGCAGACGGGGAATTTGCTGGGGTCGTGGAGGGGAACCCAAATTTTGCCGCAGAGGGCTACTACGGGTTGGCCGGTGACCAATGAGCGGTCAACGCGATCGCGGCGAACAAAGTGGGCAAATCGGTCTCTGTCTCCATCCGACGGCTCTTCTTTAGTTTCCGTACGTTCCAGTACGGAAGTGGAGCTTTGCGTGCCAGGTTCCCCTGGGTCAGCTGCGTAGCGTTGAGAGTCGAATGAGTTTTCCATATGCCTAGTTTAAAACTTTGTTCGCCGCAATCCCTAGTTGAAAATGGTTATTTGCGTGATAATCAGCGGGACTTTTCCCACACTTCGCGGTAGTAATCTGCCAGTTCCAGTTCGGAAGCGGCTTCTTCGTCTACCAGTACCCAAGCGTCTTGGTGCATCTGCATGATGGTGGCTGGCCACTTTGCGGATACGGCGCCTTCTACCAGTTCCTTAATGGCGCGGGCTTTGCCCTTACCCTGGGCTACCAGTACCAGGCGGCGAGCATCCATGATGGTGCCCAAGCCCTGGGTGACGCAGTGGGTTGGAACTTGGTCAATGTCGCCGTCAAAGAAACGCGCGTTGTCACGGCGGGTTTGTTCGGTAAGTACGCCTACGTGGGTGCGGCAGGTGAGGGATTCGCCTGGTTCGTTGAAGGCGATGTGTCCGTCAGAGCCGATGCCCAGGATCTGCAGATCTACGCCGCCGGCATCTTTGATAGCTTGGTCGTAGGCTGCGCAGGCGGCGTGCAGGTCTTCTGCGTTTCCGTCTGGTCCGTTAACGGTGCCTTCTGGGAAGTCTACGTGGGAGGCGATTTCCGTGTGGATGACGTTGCGGTAACGTTCTGGGTGGTCGCCGGGGATGCCTACGTATTCGTCCAGCATGAAGGCTTTACCGTTTTTGAAGGTGAGTTTGCCAGCTTGGTGGCGTTCGATTAGTTCCTTGTAGATGGACAGAGGGGACGAGCCGGTTGCCAGGCCCAGCACCGCATTAGGCTTTACGCGGTAGAGTTCTTCAATTAGGTCAGCGGCTACTTTGCCGATAGTGGCGTCGTCTGGCAAGATGGCGATACGCATTTTCTTCCTCAATCATCTTTGGCTGCATGGCTAGTTTGCGGGGGGTTGTTTGTTTCCCCCTCCCCTATTATAGGCAGTTTCGGCGGATTCTAGTGGTGGTTGCAACGTCTTTGTTTCAACTGATGAGTTCTA
>JAUNKY010000008.1 GCA_030532515.1 Actinomycetaceae bacterium | reverse complement strand
CACAACAACCAACCCCTTCCAAGGCCAGCGTTGCAACGATCCCTAGAACTCAAGATTCTGGGAAAAGTCTTGGTATTTAGACTAGCCCAAAGGTTCTTGCGGTGAGCGTAGCTTTGAAGGAATTGGTTCTAAAGATAGTTCCGCTTCAGGGTAGCTAAATACAGGCTGATCTGACCAAGAGAGAGCTTCCCAATCGAAGTTGAACCAACTAGCGGGTTCCATCGGACGCAATGTTTCTGTAGCGACCGGCAGTTTCAAAACCGTTGTTGAGGCGTTATTCATGGGGAAAGATGCTACCAGTTCGGCAGTAATCTGAGAGCTTAAAGTTGAGGCGATGAAACGGCAAAGTGCCCCGTGGCAGACGAATACTACTGTTTCTTGTCCGGCTTCTAAAGCTGCGTTCAGGGCACTGCCAATACTCTCACTAAAACGCTTAAAGACTGTATGCCCGTCTTCCCCACCGGGCATTTGTAGATCTCGGTCCCCGCGAATCCAAGTATGTAGAGTCTTTAAATAGGTGTAAATGTCAGCTTCGGCAGTGGACATTTCCATATTCCCCGCATCAACTTCTCTAATACCTGGCATTTGGTTTGCCTCAATCCCAAACCGATTTGTAATCGCCGCAGCAGTTTGCAGGGCACGGGTAAGCGGCGAAACATACAAGGCTTCTGGAGCTGCACCTACTAAGCGTAGAAAGTTCTCTCCCAGAGCCTTAGCCTGAGCTAAACCTGTTTCATCCAGTGGAGCCCCTGGGAACGCCGTATCTAAAGCCCGAGAAATATTAGATGAAGTCTGTCCATGTCTTACTAATACGATCTGCATACCCTCTCCTTTAGACATAGAAATAGTTCTCAAAAACCTTGCGTGCTTGCCGAGCGCTCTTTAAAAGCTGGTCATTAACCAGCTGCCACTCATCTGGACTATGCCCTAAAACTAGCGCAACCATGCGCGCTGTTTCAACCTGTCGCGGCAGCATATCGCGGGCCCGAACGCGGTCCGTTGCCAAAACATTAGCTGCCCGCAAATGCGAAGCCCCCAGCCAGGCAGTGCGCAGCAGTTGCGCATCCGCCTCAGTTACTTGCCCCAACTTAACTAGCTGTTCCAATGCTTCCAAAGTATTAGGCGTACGCAGCTGCGGATATTCTGCGCCTAACTGCAGTTGTTTAACCTGTACCAACCATTCCACGTCAGTTAAACCGCCTGGTCCCAGTTTTAAATGCTGAGTGGGAGCAACGCCACGCGGAATCCGCTCAGTTTCCATCCGCGCTTTCAACAGCCGAATCTGTTTCAGCTCTGCCGCAGTTAAACTTTGCCCGTACACAAAACCAGTAACCGCAGCCTGAAACCCAGCAACCGCAGCCTTAGAGCCATTCTCAGCATCATTCTCAGCTGGCATTTCAGTAGCAGTTCCAAGACCCGCGCTGTCCCCGTGCAGTGAGGGAATCACCCGAGCTCTTACTAACGCATGTTTTTCCCACGGCGACGCCCACTTCTGCCAGTACTCCTGGTATTCTTCCAACGTCTTTGAAAGCGCACCATTCTTACCTTCGGGACGTAAATCCAAATCCAGATTCAAAGCCCCAGATTCACTCACGCTATTTAGCAAACTCACCGTCTTTTTAACGATTGCTTCAGCCTCGTTAAGTTTCCCAGTGTGGAAGCAGATTACATCCGCGTCAGAACCATAGGTGAGTTCTCTTCCCCCGAAACGTCCCATCGCCACTGCATACACGAAAGTATCCGTAATTCCCAGGCTCCGCCGGGCCACTTCCAAAGAGCCACTAATCGTGGCGTCTGTGATAGCAGTAATAGTTGAAGCGCACCGCCCTTGGGAAATACCCAGAACTAAATCCGCTAAAGCCGCCCGCGTTAACTCTCTATCCCGAAAAGCGCGTAAACGCTCCACTGCTTCACCAGAGTATTCGTAACGGTCCAATAGTGCCCGTGCCTGCGCCCAGACTTGGCTTGGTGGCAGCGGCTGCAACTGCCGGTCATCATCCAACCATTTAACGGCTTCGGGAAGTTTCATCAGCGCGTGAGTAGCGTAGGTAGAAGTCGGCAAAATCCGACAGAGCCGCTGGGCAGCTCCGGTAGAGTCCCGCAGTAACCCTAAGTACCAGTGTGACGCCCCGATTTCTTCACTCAGTTTCCGAAAATTTAGCATCCCTTGGTCGGGATCCGCGCCGTCTGCCAGCCACGCAAACATAGCCGGCATAATCTGCCGTTGAATCATCGCGGTGCGGGAAGTCCCCACCGTTAACGCGCGCGCATGTTGCAAAGTTCCCCGCGGATCCTTATACCCAAAGGCAGCCAACCGGTCTAATACTGAAGCTTCACTCATTAGTTGCAGATCCGAGCTGACCTGCGCAATGGTTTCCACCAGCGGCCGGTAGAAAATCGCTTCATGTAAAACCCGCACCCGCTGTTTAACTCCCTGCCAGTGAGATTCTAGGCTCTGCCCGTCACTTAGCTGTGGATAATGGGTGCGCAGCGACCGAGCTAACCGGTTTAAAACCGCTGGCTGGGTAGGTACCAGGTGCGTACGCCGCATTTTCACCAGCTGCGCGCGATGCTCTAAAAGCCGCAAGAATCGGTAGCATTCACTCAGTTCTTGCGCGGTTTCTCGCCCCACGTAGCCACCGGCTGCTAACGCCGTGAGAGCTTCAAAAGTGCCCGCCACCCGCAGGCTCTCATCGGTGCGTCCATGCACCAGCTGTAGAAGCTGCACTGAGAACTCGATATCTCGCAATCCCCCGCGCCCCAGTTTCAGCTGGCGTTCCATATCCTTGCGGGGAATATTCGCTTCTACTGTTTGGCGCATCTGTCGCACGTCAGCCACGAACTGTGGTTTCCCCGCCACCGCCCAGACCAGCGGGTTCACCAGTTCCATAAATTCCTGTCCCAGTTGGTGATCTCCCGCAGCCGGGCGAGCTTTCAGCAGCGCCTGAAATTCCCAGTTTTGCGCCCATCTAGCGTAGTAGGCGCGGTAGCTATCCAAAGTCCGTGCGATCGCCCCGTCTTTTCCTTCGGGTCGCAGCCCCAGGTCAATCGGCCACAGAGGCGGTAAAGTTCCCGGTCCAGAAACCAGCATGCCCATTTGCGCCGCCACTTGGCTGGCGTATTGAAGCCCTTCTGTTTCTCCCATTGGCGCAGCCGGTTCGTATACATAAAGCAAGTCCACGTCGGAAATATAGTTGAGTTCCTGCGCCCCCGTTTTCCCCATGGCAATCACCGCAAACCGCATTCCCGGGCAGTTTACTTTTCCGAGGGCGCCCATAAGTGCCTTTTGTAAAGTGACATCTACCAGCTGTGAAAGTAACTTACTAATCGTAGCAACTTCAGTTCCGGCTAAATCCATGCCAGCGATACAAAGTAAACTTTGCCAGTAGGCGGAGCGTAATCCGTCGGCCGTAGTAAGATCCAAGTGCTGCTGTTTGACTAGAAAGTCGAACCATTCGGTTAAAGGCGGTTGCTTAGCCGCAAACTGGGTGGGTAGGTCTGTTTCTAGAAACTTCGGGTGACTAACTAGGTAATCAGCCAACATATCGGAGCTACCGCAGATGCGGATGAAAAACTGCCTTTGCTCTGCATTTTCAAGGATGTTATTTAGAAGCTCTGGCTGCGTTTCAGCAACTCTTAGCGCGGTAAGCAATGCGGTTTCGGGGCTGGCGGCCTGCGCCAAATCAGCAAGTAGTAACTGCCAATCAGCTGGTAATACTCTTAGTTCCGCTAAGGCTTGCAAATGTGCCTGAGCCGTGTCAACATTCGTCACTCCGGCGCTGCGCAACATTTGTCGCATGATTCCCGCGTTTTCCAAAGCTAGCATCTTGATTTTCCGGGTAAACGGGTTTAGGAACTACGCAAGAAACGTTCTAGTTCCCAGTGAGTAACTTGGGCACGGTATTCGCGCCATTCAGAGTATTTTTCACGAATTACGAAGTCAAAAGTCTCTTCACCTAAGGTTTGCGCCACTAACTCAGAATCAGCCATAGCACTGATTGCTTCCGAAAGTGAGTGAGGCAATTGCGCAACCCCTAAAGTCCTCCGTTCTAAATCTGACAGGCTCCACATATCATCTTCGGCTTCTTCAGGAAGCTCATATTTTCCTTCAATCCCTGCTAAACCGGCGGAAATAATTACAGCCAGGGCAAGGTACGGGTTTGTGGCTGAATCCATGGCTCTAAACTCAATCCGGGTGGAGCGCCCTTTTCCAGGTTTATGGAGGGGTACGCGAATCAAAGCAGAGCGATTATTGTGTCCCCAGCAAATGAATGAGGGGGCTTCTCCCCCACCCCAGAGGCGCTTGTAAGAGTTCACATGTTGGGCGACGATGGCCGAGATTTCCCTTGCATGAGCCAAGATCCCCGCCATGAAACGACGCCCGATGATGGACAGTTCATATTGGTTCGACGGGTCATAAAACGCATTTTTGTCGCCCTCGAATAAGGAAATGTGGGTGTGCATACCAGAGCCGGGATAGTCTTTAAATGGCTTAGGCATGAACGTCGCCACCTGGTTTTCTTGCAGGGCAATCTCTTCAACCACGGTGCGGAGCGTCATAATATTGTCAGCGGAAGTAAGCGCATCCGTCGCTCGCAGATCGATTTCATTTTGCCCTGGACCACCTTCGTGGTGAGAGAACTCTACGTTAATGCCCATTTCTTCCAAAGCGCGCACAGCTTTGCGCCGAAAATCATTAGAAGAACCGCGTGCTACGTGGTCGAAGTACCCGCCTTTGTCAACTGGTTCTAGCTTATTCAGATCCGTAAAGTTCTTTAAGAGATAGAACTCGACTTCGGGGTGAACCATTACAGTGAAGCCCAGGGATTTAGCTTTCTCTAGGGTGCGTAGCAGCACTCCACGCGGATCTGATTGAGCGGGTTGCCCATCCGGGGTGTGGACGTTGCAAAAGAGGCGGGCTACTGGCTCGTCGTCCGCGCTGCGAGCGGGCAAAATAGTGAAAGTTGATGGGTCGGGGAATAAAAGCATGTCGGATTCATAGACGCGGGTCATCCCCTGAATGGCGGAACCGTCAAAACCAATACCTTCATTGAAAGCATCTTCCAGTTCACCTGGGTCAATGGCAACTGCTTTGAGCGTCCCGGAAACGTCGGTAAACCACAGGCGGATGAAGCGGATTCCTTTTTGAGCGACCTGGTTAAGTACGTGTTCTTTTTGTGCGTCCATGTTTCCTACTTTGAAGCATATTCTTCAGGTCGGCTCCAAAGCTTTGGAGCCGACCTGAAAGATTCTAATTAGTTATTTGGGCTGAAGCCGTCAGAAATGGACTTCAATGCGGCAGTTAGTTCAGTTGGAACTACCCATACCTTAGAACCTTCACCCTTGGAAAGTTCAGGTAGCATTTCCAAATACTTGTATGCCAACAGTTTTGGATCTGGGTCGCCTTGGTGGATTGCCTGGAAAACCTGAGCGATTGCACGGGCTTCACCTTCAGCTTCCAAAACCTTAGCCTGGGCTTCACCTTCAGCGCGCAGAATCTTGGACTGCTTTTCACCTTCAGCGCGCAGAATCTCGGACTGACGGATACCTTCTGCGTTCAAAATTGCCGCACGCTTATCGCGTTCTGCACGCAGCTGCTGTTCCATCGCCTGTTGGATTGATGGTGGTGGATCGATTGCCTTGATTTCCACGCGGTTAACACGAATCCCCCACTGGCCAGTTGCCTCATCTAAAACTCCTCGCAGCTGATCTTTAATCTGATCGCGGGAAGTCAGAGTCTGTTCTAGATCCATAGAACCGATCACGTTACGCAAAGTAGAAACCGTGAGCTGTTCGATAGCTTGGATGTAGTTGGCAATCTGGTAGGTAGCTGCCTTGGGATCCATAACCTGGTGGTAAATCACTGAGTCAATGGAAACCACTACGTTGTCAGCCGTAATTACCGGCTGTGGTGGGAAGGAAGTCACCTGTTCACGTAAGTCAACCTGGGAAGCTACCCGGTCAAAGAATGGGATCAGCAGGTGGATGCCCGCGAACATTTCTGAGTGGAATTTACCCAGACGTTCAATTACCAGGGCACGCGACTGGGGAACCACGCGAATTGCGCGCACCACAATCGTGACGACGAAGATCAAAAATGCAATTGCCACAATAAAGCCAACGCCCAGTTCAGCAAGTGAATCCATCTTTCGCCTCCTTTTCTTTTTAAACGTTCTTATTGAACGTGTGGTTTTGCTTGGGAAACCACTACCGTGGCTCCCTTAATCTCTACAACGTATGTAACCGTACCAACTGGAAGCAACGCCCCATCATGCGTAATTGCTGTCCACGTGTCGCCGGCTAAACGAACTCGCCCGTCTTCAGCGGAAACAGGTTCCTCAACTACCGCGCTCTGTCCCAGCAGAGCTTGGAAGTTAAGTTTCGTATTCGGTACAGACTTTTCCAAAAGTTTCTTTGCCCAAGGACGCAAGGTTAGCAATAAGACTACTGAAACAATCGCAAAGATAGCGATTTGCCACCACAGTCCCAGCCCAAAGAAACTTGCGATTCCAGCGGCGCTGGCCGCGATTGCTAACGTGAGGAAGAAAAGATCCACAGAGATCACTTCAATCACAGCTAACGCTAAGGCGATTAAAAACCACCACAGAAATGCCATTTCAGTCACTTCCTTTCAAGCTATTACCAGGCTTTAGAGGCCGTTTGGCGCCCTCGTTAAACTCCGGCGCGAGCCGCCCAACGTCCGTTGCGTAACTCAATTTGCAGCGGGAGTCCAAAAGTTTCCGAAACCTTTTCATTTGTAAGGACTCCGGCGATTGGTCCGGCATGGACAACCTGTCCATCTTTCATTAACACTGCATGTGTAAAACCAGGGGGAATTTCTTCCACGTGGTGCGTTACCATCACCAGCGCCGGTGCGCGACGATCCTTCGCGATTTCTTCCAAAGCTAGTAAGAGTAGCTCTCGCGCTCCCATATCCAGCCCAGCGGTTGGTTCGTCGAGGACCAAAATCTGCGGGTCTGCCACCAGTGCGCGCGCGATTAACACGCGCTGTGCTTCACCTTGGGATAATGAGGCGAAAATGCGGTCCGTTAAATGGTCAATGGCAAGAATACGCAATAGATCCTTAGCGCGTTCTAAGTCGACTTCGTCGTAGGTTTCCCGACCACGAATAGTCTTCCCGTAAAGCGCAGAAACCACTGTGTTGAGAACGGTGTCGTGCGTATTGAAGAGGTGGTTTTCGTGTGAAGAAGCCATCCCAACGACGGTACGCAGATCAGTAACATCAACTTTGCCCAGCTGGTAGTCCAAGACCTTAGCCTGTGAAGGTGAGTCAGGCTCATAGCAGGGGAAAACCCGCCCGGTGAGCAGATTCACCAAAGTGGTTTTACCGGCTCCATTTGTCCCTAACACCACCCAGTTCTGTCCAGGCTCAATAGACCAATCTACATTCTTGAGAATGTAATTCCCGCTGCGGCGGACACTGACATTACTGAAATTTACGACGTTGTTCATAGGAACATTTTACCGTAAAACGTGGCGGTACACCTCTAGAGTACGCTCTGCAATGGCGGTCCAGGCGAAATGGTCTTCCACCCGTTTGCGCCCCGCCGCACCCATCTGCTTTGCCAGCTGTGGGTTCTCTAATACAACGGTAATACGTTCTGCTAAATCTGCTTGGAATTTCTCTGGATGTACCGGGGTTCCCGTGCCGTCATTAAGCTGTTCGATCGGCACTAAATAACCCGTTTCACCGTCGACAATTACGTCTGGAATACCGCCTGTGGCAGTTCCAACTACCGGCAGGTTAACTGCCATAGCTTCAAGGTTTACAATCCCCAGTGGTTCGTAAACAGATGGGGTGACAAATACGGTTGCTGCAGCCAGTACCGCAACCAGTTCGGCACGGGGAAGCATTTCGGTAATCAGGTGCACCAGTGGCCGCTCTGCCTGTAGCTGCGCGACCAGTCCTTCTACTTCCGCCATAATCTCTGGGGTATCAGGAGCACCGGCGCAAAGCACAATTTGCGTATCTGCCGGAATCAGGCGGAGCGCCCGTAGCAGGTGTGGCAACCCCTTTTGTCGAGTAATGCGTCCAACGAAAACCACCGTAGGAACGTCGGCTAGAATACCTAGACGCGCCAAAGTAGCTTCTGCGGCGGCCAGCGCTTCAGGAGTTTGTGGGCGAGCCCAATCCGCCAGGTCAATTCCGTTGTGCACCACATGAACTTTTTCCGGATCTACCGCTGGATAGCAGCGCAAAATGTCGTCGCGCATACCGTTTGAAACGGCGATAATCCCCGCGGCCCCTTCATATGCGGTTTTTTCGGCGAATGAGGATAGGCGGTACCCTCCGCCCAGCTGTTCTGCTTTCCAAGGACGCAACGGTTCCAGTGAGTGAGCAGAGATAACATGTGGTACGTCATGTAGCAGGTGAGCTAAATGTCCGGCAAAGTTTGCATACCAGGTGTGTGAGTGGACCAGGTCAGTTCCAGCTACCCCCTGTGCCATCTGCAAATCTACACCAAAGGTACGCAACGCGGCATTAGTATCAGCTAAACCGCCCAGCTCACTGTAGCCCAGTACGCCCGGATCTGCCCCGGGGGTTCCAGCGGCACGGGGGCCGTCAAATGCGTGTACGCGGACGTTAATATGCGGGCGTAGCACGCGCGCTAATTCGTTGACATGTACGCCGGCACCTCCATAGATGAATGGAGGATATTCCCTAGTTAACAAATCAACGCGCATATTGTCTCTCCTACTGCGAAAATCTTGGGGATGAATTATTTCACCTAATCTAAAGTTACCTTGTTCAATCCGCCCCCGCTGACACTTACGACAAGTTATTCTAAATACATGAGACAACCACGAGTATTGGCTATTGTCCTCGCAGGCGGCGAGGGTAAACGCCTGATGCCACTCACCAAGGACCGGGCAAAGCCGGCCGTTCCTTTTGGTGGACATTTCCGCCTTATTGATTTTGCTCTTTCGAACATTGTCAATTCCGGCTACCTAAAAGTTGTGGTGCTGACGCAGTATATGTCACACTCTCTGGACCGCCACATTACAAAGGCTTGGCGTATGTCAACTATGCTGGGTAACTATGTTGCTCCAGTACCGGCGCAGCAACGCCGCGGTCCGCACTGGTACTTAGGGTCTGCGGACGCTATCTACCAGTCGTTGAATATCGTTGACGATGAACGACCGGATTATATTCTGATCATCGGCGCAGATAACATCTACCGGATGGACTTCTCACAGATGGTAGATCACCATATCGAATCCGGATTACCTTGTACCGTCGCCGGTATTCGCCAGCCGCTCTATCTGTCCTCTTCCTTCGGCGTAATTAAGGCCGAGGGCGGTCAGATTAAAGAGTTCCAAGAAAAGCCGGCGCACACTGAAGGCTTACCAGATGATCCCGGTTCATTCCTGGCTTCGATGGGTAACTATGTTTTCACCACGGATGCTCTGCTCGAAGCTTTAGAGTTGGATGCCCAGCGGGAAGATTCTCGCCACGACATGGGTGGAGATATTGTTCCTTGGTTCGTTGAAAACGGTGGCGTTGGAGTTTATGACTTCATCGATAACCAAGTTCCTGGTTCCACTGAACGTGACCGCGACTACTGGCGTGACGTAGGTACTTTAGATGCCTTCTACGAAGCCAACATGGATTTGATTTCAATTCACCCTGTCTTCAACCTCTACAACCAGGACTGGCCAACGTTGACGAATATCCCCGGCTATTTACCGCCGGCGAAGTTCGTGTATGGCGATCCGGGCACTCGCATGGGGCACGCCACTGACTCGCTTGTTTCTCCCGGCGTGATTATTTCCGGCGGACAGGTTTCTTCTTCCATTCTTTCCCCACTAGTGCACGTCCATTCTTGGGCGCATGTGGAAGGCTCAGTAATCATGGATAACTGCCGTATCGGTCGTTCCGCCGTGGTAAAGCGAGCCATCTTGGATAAGAATGTCATTGTTGAAGAAGGCGCAACCGTAGGTATTGATCACGATCTGGATCGCGCGCGCGGCTTTACCGTAACCGATTCGGGAATCACCGTAGTTCCTAAGGGCGTCACCGTTTATCGAAATGTCTAACAGCTACGTTGGCGGTAACAAAAACTACCGCCGCGAAAGCTTATAGGGAAACTCTCTCACTGGGGGTGGAATCAACTGGTTCCGCCCCCAGTATCTTTTTGCAACTAGGCGCAAAGTGCCAGATTATATTAGCAAGCCTCAGAAACCACGGGTTCCGAAGCAAAACAAGACCTTAGAATCCGCCCTCGGGAAAAGAAATATTTGTCTAAAACTACTTGCCAGATTTTGCCTGACCAGCCCCCGATTTACCGGAACCAACTGGACGCAACGCCAACAAAATCCCGTAAACCATCAGCGTAAAACCAACAATGCCAAAACCAACTGGCGCCCACAAACCACCAATGCTGACTCCGATCAGCGGCATAATCAAACCAACTAAAGCCAGGGTAATTCCCAACGCCAAGTTCCGCGCGGACAAACGACGCACCGGCGCTTTTTCCACCGGCCGTTTGGAAAGCCCCAAAGTAGCAGCCAAAGCCGGGTCTTCTTGACGGAACTCACGCTCCATCTGCTCCAGTATCTGGCGCTCTTGTTCAGATAAGCCCATGATCAGCCCTCTTCCAACTTTCCAATCTCTATCGCACTCCACCGTGAGATAGTCGTTTAAGCCAGTTTAAGCAATCTGCACAGAAAATGTGCAATCGTACAAAAGGTAAGAAACTTATTGTACCTAATCTCCTAATAAACTTGCCGGACGTAAAGAATCCTTACCGAATTTCGCGTGAACTTTATCCATACTGCGCTCAGCTTTTTCCAATCCGATACTTTCATCATCCAAAAAAGTCGCTACCCCAGCTGCCGCGGGCTGCAGTGATTCAACCTTCACCCCCAGCAAACGCACTCCCCCACGTGGGACTCCCAGATTGTCAAATAATTCCTGTGCCACCGCAGCCACCTCACTGCCTAAATCCGTGGGGCGGCGCAGCGTCCGCGAGCGCGTCACAGTAGTGAAATCTGCGGCGCGTACTTTAATGCTGACCGTCCAGCACACCCACTGGCCTTTACGTAAACGCCCAGCGCACTCGTGAGCGTATTCGACGATCAGCTTATGAAGGGTCTGGCGATCAGTTATATCCGCGGCGAATGTGTTTTCAGTGGAAATCGACTTTTCCGCTGCCGGCGCTCCCACTTTTCGGTTATCCTCGCCGTTTGCCAGGCGGCTTAGGCTATAAGCATTTGCTTTACCAACGATTTTCTCTAGCTGTCTCAGCGGCAAATCGGCCAGTTGAGCAACCGTTTCGATCCCGTATTTTGCCAAGGCTTTCTGGGTTTGCGCGCCAACTCCCCAGATTGCGCCTACTGGAAGCAAACGTAGGAACTGGCCGGTTGCTGCCTGCGGAATCAGTAAAACCCCGTCGGGTTTAGCGTGGGCAGAAGCAATCTTGGCGACTGACTTATTGACCGCAATCCCAATTGAAGCGGGTAGTCCAATCTTTTCGCGAATCTCAACGCGGATTAGCTTGGCGATTTCCAGGGCGGAGCCTAAACGGCGCCGCGAACCGCTAATGTCTAAAAAGGCTTCGTCGATACTGATTGGCTCAACTGCGGGGGTGATTGTCGCTAGAATGCTCATTACCTGTTGCGAATACTTTTGGTAGACGCTGCGCGGTGATGCACTGATCACCGCTTGGGGAGCAATCCGTTTTGCTTGGGTTACCGGCATTCCAGCGCGGATTCCCAGCTGGCGCAGGTCGTAGGTGGCGGCAGTAACCACTGAGCGCGGCTGGTCGTGCCCGACAATCAGTGGGCGACCCCGATACTGTGGGTTTTCCAGTTGTTCTACCTGGGCGTAGAAAGAATCCATATCAACGTGCAGCACGTGACAGCCAGTATCGTCGTCCCCCCAGTTGCGCGGGATTTTCCTGGCGCGCGGTGCGTTAGACATACTCTGCCTCTGTTCTTCGGTATGGTCAAAGCTATGGCTGCGAAACGTGTTAAAAAATCTGTTGCTTCTTCCCCTACTTTAACTGATGGCTTCACTCAAATGGTGGGTGACGTAGAGTTTCGCGTGCGGGTTGACCAGCAGCGGGTGACGGTTTTCTTAGATGGTTTGGAGTCTTCGGCGCTTAACCTGTTAGATCCTACTGAGTTAGAGTTCGAATACATGCAGTATATGACGTGCGTGACTAATGCGTTTTTTCCCTTGCCGGCTCCGTTAAGGGCCCTGCATTTGGGGGCAGCTGCGTGTAGTTTACCTTCCGCTTGGGAAGCGCTGCGCCCGGGTTCAACGCAGGTGGCGGTTGATTTAAATGGTGAACTGTTGACTTTGGTACGCCAGCTTTTCCCGTTGCCAAAGCCTGCGGCTTTGAAGTTGCGTCAGCAAGATGCTGCACTGACTTTAGCGCAGACTCGACCGGGTAAGTTTCAGGTGGTGGTGAGAGACGTTTTTGCCGGTGGGGTGACTCCCGAGGTTTTGCGCGGAAGTGATTTCTATACTCAGGCGGCTACGGCTTTGGGGCCGGGTGGGTTGCTGTTAGTTAACTGTGGTCACGGTGGCGGCGTAGATGCGCGGTTTGAAGTGCGGGCAGCTTTAGGTGCGTTTAGGGATGTCTTTGCGTTTGCTGAGGGAAAGACGTTGGCAGGGGGCAGACGTGGCAACGTGGTGTTGGCAGCGCGGAATCCGTTACTTGACGAGGGCGCCGATGAAACTGCTGAGATTTGGTTGGAAGCTGAACGCAATCTGCGTAAGTTGGCGTTTCCGGTGAAGGTTTTGGATACTGAGAAAGCGCGCCGCTGGGCGGGGAATTAGTTTTCTGCTTCGTTTGAGCGTTTTAAATACTGCTCAATCGACTCAACCAGGGCATCTGAGTCGATTTCCTGGTCGTTTAAACCAAACTCTCCCAGATCAATCGGATATTTGGGGGTATCTAAAAGGGCGGGGACAATCTGCTCATCGTGGTGAGTTTCGAAAGTTTCCACTAGGTTCGCGAAATTGGGTGCGGAAGCGATTATTTCAGGAACCACGTAGTTTTCGAGTTTGCCTTCTTCAGCTAGGTTACCGATCGGTAGCTTAATATTTAGCACCTGGGAGATATTTGTCAGTAGTGCCAGGGCTGCCGGCCGGTAGGTTTCGTCTTTTAGGTACAGGGGTACTGATGCAATAAATTGGATGGTTTCAAAGCCGGCTTGCTGCAGTCGATAGAGCAGGAAGTGCGAGGCAGAGGCGGTGAAATAGAAGCCCTGTTCCCACTTTGGTTGTGAGCCGGCAAGTTCTTCATCTGATGTGTAGAGGTGTACTACGGGGTTGCGGGTATGTGGCAGTGGAAGGGGAATTCCCTTCATTGAAATAACCAGTTCAACTCCCATTTGGGTGGCCAGGTTGGTAACCGCGGTTGAGAAGGCTTCCCACCGCAGGTGTGGTTCCTGCCCAGTGAGGAGCAAGATAGGGGTGCCTTCATCGTCGTAAAGCAGGTCTAATGTCAGCTCTGGTTCTTCCATTTTGGAAACCATCCAGTTTTCAATGTAGAGAACTGGTTCCGAGAGCTTGTAGTTAATTAACTCATCTAGGTTAAAACGCGCAAGGGTTTTTGAAGGGAGCGCAGAATAGAGTTGTTCTATGGCGATCCGTCCGGCATAGCCTGAGTCGTTCACGCCAGCGAAGTAAACAATCAAAAGGGGCGCTTTTTCAGGCAGTTCGCTCTGCAGTTCGTACAGCATTTCCACTCCTTTCGACTTGTTATTTCCAGCTTAGCAACGATACGGACTAATGTCCTTTTAGACGCTTCACAAAGCTCAGCTGGGACTTTTTAAGCGGTCCAATAAGTGCTTAAAGTTACTCGTCCAAAATGCGGTTACAAGTAGCGAGCTGACGCTCTGTTAGGCATAATTGGTTCTTGGCTTTTATTGTTTGTAACTGCCATTTGTCACTCTGCTTGCCGACCTTAGAAAGGCACGTTGTTGAACGAAATTCACGGCTTAGGCGCAAATAGTCGCGATGCTCAAATCGCCACCGAACAAGCCTTCGTAGATTCAGCGTACGAAGTGCTAAACAAACTACGTCGCCTATACCGTGAGAACCAACGCAGTGCAGAGGCTTTTAAATGGCGCAATACTCCCCAGGCTTTAACCGAACGCGATGCTTTTGCCGCGCACTGGGGGGATGAAGCTACCCGTTTGGAGAATATCGGCGACCGCTTGGTTTTCGGTCGATTGGATATGACGGATTCGAAAATCCACTACATTGGTCGCATCGGGCTTCGTTCCGAGGACGGCGATCAAATGCTCATTGACTGGCGTGCCCCTGCTTCCCGCCCTTTTTACCAGGCAACGGGTGCTAATCCTCAGGGTGTGGCGCGACGCCGCCACATTCAGACCCGCTTGCAAAAGGTAGTGGGGATTGAAGACGAAGTGCTGGATGCTGCCCACGCCTCTAGCAACAAGCTTGTTTTCCAAGGTGAGGGAGCTTTAATGGAAGCTCTCACCAAAGCCCGCGACGGTCATATGAGTGACATTGTCGCCACTATCCAAGCTGAGCAAGATGAGATTATTCGCCGCGATGGCGATGGGCTGCTGGTAATCCAAGGCGGCCCCGGAACTGGAAAAACTGCGGTGGCGCTACACCGCGCGGCATTTTTGCTCTATGCTGAACGCGCCCGGCTCGAAAAGTCTGGGGTACTAATTATCGGTCCCTCACCGATTTTCTTAAACTACATTGATAAAGTACTCCCCTCCTTGGGAGAAACCGGCGTTGTCTCGCGGACTATGGCTACGCTGCTTCCGGGAATTAAAGCTCACGGCCGCGATACTGAAGCCGTCCGCGAGATTAAAGGCCGTTTGGATTGGATCCAGATTTGTGCCAATGCCGTGCGTTCTTTCGAACGGATTCCAGCGGATACTAAGCTGACTATTGCCTCTTACCAGGTGACTTTATTTGCTGATGACGTGCGCACGGCCCGCGCTAATGCGCGCCGTTCGGGGCTGCCTCATAACGAAGCTTGGGAAGGTTTCGCCCTGGAATTGATGGGTAAGCTTGCCACCCAAATGCATGCGCAGAATCAGAATATGGGAACTGATTTAGAGTGGTACCACGATTACATTCGCGGTTCTTTACCTGCACAAAAAGCGATTAACCTGGCGTGGCTACCTATGTCAGGCATCCAAGTCCTTGAAAAGCTCTTTGCCGATCAGAAGTTTTTAGCAAAGTGCGCTCCGATGCTTTCTGCCGCGGAACGTGAGCTTTTGTGGCGTCCTCGGGGAAATCCGTTAACGGAATCCGACGTGCCGATTCTTGACGAACTGGAAGAACTTTTAGGTGCTTTGCCAAAGCGTTCTTCCAGCGCAGCCGAACGTGCGCACGCGCATGAAGAGGAACTGGCACGCGCCGGTGAAGCCATTGCTGCTTTGGAACTGGGCGGCGGGATTGTTAGTGCGGAAATGTTGGCACAGCGCGCTGCCGCGGAAACTGAGGTTAAATCGGTGGCCAACCGCGCTGCGCTTGACCGACAGTGGACGTACGGGCACATTATCGTTGATGAAGCCCAGGAGCTTAACCCTATGGCGTGGCATATTCTGCTGCGCCGTTGTCCAGCTCGTTCTTTTACCGTAACGGGTGATTTAGATCAGCGTTCCACTAAGGCCCGTCCACGTTCTTGGCAGGAGCTTTTAGGTCCGGCGGCGCGTGCGTTAGCTGGTGAAGAAGTTTTGCGTATTTCCTACCGTACTCCGGCTTCAGTGCTTAACCGTGCTAATGCGCTTATGGATGAGCTCGGTTTTTCGGCTGCTTTCCCGGTGGTAGCAGCGCGTGATTTGGCTGATTCCTATGAAGTTTCGCTGGTTGCTGATACGCACAGTGCTTTGCCTGGAGTCATTGCCGAAGAGTCGCAGCGCCTTGATGCGGCGGTGGGCGCAGGGAATGGGCGTTTGGCAGTACTTGTTCCAGCTGAGCAGGTTCCGCATTGGCATACCCAGCTGGGCTTGGATTCTTCTTTAGACGCGCGGGTAAGTGTGATGAGTCCGATTCAGGCTAAAGGCCTTGAATTCGACTATGTGATCGTAGTTGATCCGCTGGCGTTAATCGACCAAAACCCGGGTGATATTTACGTGGCGATGACTCGTCCCACCCAGCGTTTGCGTGTCCTAAGTAGTGAAAAACTGCCTTCAGCCTTGCAGATGTCTTAAATTACTTAGCTTCGGTAAGTCTCGCCTAGCGGTTCTGCGTTAAACTGGATGAGTAGTTTCACCGTTTAGAAAGCTAACCTAGTGTCCCTTACAGTTACTTCACTTACTCAAGATTTACGGGCTTCTTATGCTCCTGGCGTTCCTTACACGATTGAAGCTGAGCAGCGGCCACTACCTACGGTTTTCTTTGAAGTAGCGCAGCGTTACCCGCAACGAGTAGCTTTAGATTTCTTAGGGAAACAAACTACTTACGCACAGTTAGCTCGCCAGATTAAGCAAGCTGCCCGAGTACTTTACCAAGTCGGTGTGCGTGCCGGAGACCGCGTTGGGTTAACTTTACCTAACTGCCCGCAGCATATCGTAGCCTTATACGCGATTATGCATATCGGGGCGATTGCAGTTGAAACTAACCCGCTCTCTCCTAAAGCCGAGCTTTCTGAAGAACTTAAACGCGCCGGCGCCAAAGTATTAATCGTCTGGGAGAAGTCTTTAGAATCAATCGATACCCAGCTGGTAGGCGCTGAAGTTACCTTCTCTGTTGATTTAACTAAGGCGCTGCCGCTTTCTTCTCAGTTCCTATTGAGTTTACCGATCCCGCCGGCGCGGGAAAAGCGCGCACAAATGCGGGCTCCACGTCCGAAATGGGTACGTTCTTGGGACCGTGCGGTGGCGGCTTCTGGACCGTGGAAGGGCCAGTGCCCAGCAACTGCTAAGGATGTGGCGTTACTGCTGCACACGGGCGGCACTACGGGGATTCCTAAGGGTGTGATGCTTACCCACGGTAGTTTAGGGGCGAATGTTAATCAGTCGGTTGCCTGGGTTCCGGAGTTACATGAAGGCGCGGAGACTTTCTATACGGTGCTCCCACTGTTCCATGCTTTTGGAATGACCACTGCGTTGACGGCTGGTTTTAAACTCGGAGCCACTTTAGTATTGTTCCCGAAGTTTGATGTGCCAATGATTCTTGAAGCGCAGCGAAGGATTCCGTGTACTTTCTTCCCCGGCGTAGCCCCAATGTTCGACCGGATTTTGAAGGCTTGTACGGATGAGGACGATCTGTCTTCCATTCGTTACGCACTTTCTGGGGCCATGCCTCTTTCAGGTGAAATTGCGGCCGCTTGGGAAGCTGCTACCGGTGGTTTGTTAATTGAAGGCTATGGGATGACCGAAGCATCTCCGGTGATTTTGGGAAGCCCACTTTCACCTCTGCGTCGCCCAGGTGCTTTGGGGGTTCCTTTCCCCTCTACACAGATTCGCATCGCTAATCCAGAACAGTTGGATGAAGATGTGCCTACGGGGGAAGTAGGCGAACTTTTAGTTAAGGGGCCACAGGTTTTTGCTGGATACTGGGATAATCCTGAAGAAACTGCGGGTGCTTTCTACGATGGCTGGCTACGTACCGGAGACTTGGTGCGTGTTGATAATGGCTTCGTTGTGATGGCCGACCGCCGTAAGGAACTGATTATTACCGGTGGTTTTAACGTGTATCCAAGCCAGGTTGAAGATGCGGTGCGGTCTATGCCCGGGGTTAGCGACGTGGCGGTAGTTGGTTTACCTGAAGCCGTTCGTGGCGAGGACGTGGTAGCTGCCTTAATTCTAGAACCGGGCGCTTCAGTAACCTTAGAAGATGTGCGTGCGTGGGCTGAAAAGTCTATTTCCCACTATGCTTTACCACGCCAAATCGTGATTTTGCCGGAGCTGCCAAAGTCTCAGATTGGCAAGGTAATGCGTCGCAAAGTGCGCGATGCGATTATGGGGATTTCAGAGACTTCTGAAGGGTTGTTGGAACAGGTACGGGCGGCCTCTGAGTCTGCGATTGAACATTTACGAGCCAGTTCAGAAGCTGCGAAAGACCAGTTCCGTGAGTTCACGGAGCAAGTGAGCGAAAAAACTGCGCATGCGCAAGAGCTATTAAAGGATTTACCGTTCTTTAACAAAGCTGACGACGGTACAAAACCAGAAGCTACTGAGGCGGAGGTTGCGGCAGGTGATGTCTGCGAACCTGCTCACGCAGATGACGATTGTGACGGAGTTTCCGCAGGTGATGTGTGCGAACCGATTATTGAAGCCGCAGCCGAGTCAGCTGATGCTTTGAAGGATGCTAAAACTAAAGGCGAATAAGTAATCTTATTCGCCCCCGCTTACGCGCTTTGTAGCCATTTAGGTTGATGCCGTAACTTGCGCTTATTCAGTGTGTTCGCGTTGTTGGCGGTCTGCCCTTAAGCTGGCAATCGCAGTTTCGAAGTCCTCAAGTGATTGGAATCCAGAGTAGACTGAGGCGAATCGCAGGTAGGCTACCTCATCGAGCTCTCTGAGGAAGGGTTGAATAGCTTTACCGACTTCATCGGTTGAAACAATTGAGCTACCGGCGCTGCGAAGCTGTTCTTCCACACGTTGTGCTAAGACGGCTAAAGAGTGTTCATCTACGGGGCGTCCCTGGCAGGCTTTACGAACGCCGGAAATTACTTTGTCCTTTGAGAAAGGTTCCACTACCCCAGAGCGTTTTTCTACAGAGAAGCTACTGGTTTCGATGGTGGTGAAGCGGCGTTTACAGCTAACGCATTCACGGCGACGACGGATTGAGAGGCCGTCGTCAGACAGGCGCGTGTCGACAACGCGGGAATCATCGTGATGGCAAAATGGGCAGTGCACCTTGTTTTCCTTAATTTATGTTCAGAACTAGTCTGATAGTACTACAAGATGCACTGCCATAAAACTTACTTGTTTGAAAGCTTTGGTTGCTTATTTTGTGGGTACAACCAGGATTTGCCCGATCTGAATGTTGTCAGTGTGTAAACCATTTAGCGTTTTAATCTGGTGCACCATTTCTGCTACGTCACCATTTGCGGGCGTATGTGCAGCTGCGATGGACCACAGTGAATCCCCTGAAGCCACGTACGCGGTAGTGAGCTGTTCTGCTTGTGCGGGGCTAATTAACCCATAGATAGCCAAAGCAGCTACCACTAAAAACAATCCGAAAATCGCAATAGCTTTCCAGCTGATGTTGTCTTCTGGATTCAGTTGCAGATCGGCAACGTTAAATTCTGCAGTCGCTGGTTTAGCTAGCTTAACTTGCTTGATTTCTACGCGGGTAGTTTTCTTGGCTTCCGCTCTGTGGGCAACCTTGGGGGAACGTTCCACAGGAGCGGAAGCCACTGGGCGACGTTCGCGCTGAGGTGTAGAGACGCGAACGTCTGGCACAACGTACAAGTGTCCGCGTGAAGCAGTAGTTCCGCGGTGGGAACGGCGGGTGCTGACTACCCGTCCAGTTTCCTGAACTGGTGGAATAGTTAATGCGCTCATTTCATTCTCCTTATCGAACACTTGTTCGTCGAACATATGTACGATATCGCATTTAGAACCCAAATGCAAGACTTTTTCGAACATATGTTTCATTTTCGTTATTTTTCCCGTAAACTGAATACATACTCATTTAAAAACTCTGCACTGACAGAATTTTTTCACTTCACAAAACCGCTTTATAAGTGCCAACCTGTAAGGAAAACGCCATGACTGAATCCCTGGGGACGCCCACCGCAGACAACCGCCCGGCACTCACTAAGCGACAAAGTGCGATCTTAGAAGTGCTGCGCACTTCGATCGAAAACCATGGTTACCCGCCCTCGGTAAGAGAAATTGCGGAAGCAACCGGACTTTCCTCTTCCTCTACGGTTAAGCACCACCTGGATATTTTGGAAGAAAAAGGCTACATCCGACGCGCCCCGGGACTACCCCGCGCCTTGGAAATTATTGAAGCCAATCCCCTACTACAGGCAGAACTTTCTGCCCCTACGCCAGCCGAAACCGCAACCTCTTACTACATTCCCATCTCAGGCATTTCAGATAGTGTCACCACTGACGTTCCGCTAGTAGGACGCATTGCAGCCGGGGTGCCAATCACCGCCGAACAATCTGTAGACGATGTTTTCACCCTGCCCCAACGCTTCACTGGCAAAGGCGAACTATTCGTTTTAGAAGTTTCCGGCGATTCCATGGTTGAAGCTGCTATTTGCGACGGCGACTACGTAGTTGTCCGCCAACAGAACACTGCTACAGAAGGCGAAATTGTGGCGGCCATGCTAGATGGCGAAGCTACCGTGAAAGTTTTTTCACGTAAAGATGGAAACGTTTGGCTTTTGCCCCGAAATGAAAACTACGCTCCAATTCCCGGAAATCAAGCTACAATTTTAGGGAAAGTAGTAACTGTTATCCGCTCCCTTTAAGCCCTGTCGCGGGCTGGCTAGGGGAAATAAGTCCTATTTTTAGCTAAAATAGATTTCGATTCATCTATCGAAGTTAGAAAAGAAAGCCCGGCTCATGACTAACCCTAAGACGCAAACTCTTTACCCTTCCCACTCTTCAGGACGCCCTTCAAAGATCGCTATCATCGGCGCTGGTGCGGTGGGCACCGCAACTGCTTACGCCTGCGCAATGCGTGGCGATGCCCGTGACATCGTACTTTACGACATCAACGGTTCTAAGGCATCTGCTGAAGCATTAGACATCGCCCACGGCATTCAGTTCACCCCCTGTGGTTCTGTAGAAGGCTCTGATGACATTGAAATTATCAAGGGCGCTGACCTGGTTATTATCACCGCCGGGGCCAAGCAAGAGCCAGGACAGTCACGTTTAGACTTGGCAGAATCTACGGTCAACTTGATGCGTAAGATTACCCCTCAGATCTGCGACGTAGCTCCAGACGCATTCCAAATGTACATCACCAACCCAGTCGACGTAGTTACCTACGCAGCGTTGAAGATTTCAGGCATGCCACGCAACCAGGTTTTCGGCTCAGGCACGGTGCTGGACACTTCCCGTCTACGCTACCTAGTCTCCAAGCACACCGGCGTAGCAACGCAGAACATCCACGCTTACATCGCGGGTGAACACGGCGACTCAGAAGTTGCCCTCTGGTCTTCCGCAGTTATCGGTAACGTTCCTTTGCGCCACTGGGGCCTTACCGTTGACGGTCGCCTCTTCGACGCAGAACTGCGCGACCAGATCGCTGACGAAGTAGTTAACTCTGCTTACAAGATCATCGAAGGTAAGGGTGCTACTGACAAGGCAATTGGTCTTTCAGCTTCTTCCATCGCCGGCGCTATTTTGCGTGACGAAAACCGCGTCCTCTCTATCTGCTCACTATTAGAAGACTGGAACGGCATCTCTGACGTAGTCATGGCTGCACCTACCTTGGTAGACCGCAACGGCGCTGGCCGCGTCTTAGAACCACCTTTGACTTTGAAAGAACGCGACGGTCTAACTGCTTCCGCTGAACGCCTGCGTGAAGTTGCCCGCTCTTTGGGCCTGTAAAGTCTGGGCTCATTCTCAATAGTTAAATCGCATCGGAAACTATCCTTCCGATGCGATTTTCTATTCCCCCCTACCGGTAAAATATCCCAGTTACGTTACCGCTAAAGGCAACTATTATTCTGGTGGGCGCAGCCGTTCTAACGCCGCAACTGCCACTTGTGGATCAACTGTTGGCCAGAACGCCGGCAGGGAACGGCGAATAAAACCTCCGTACGGACGCGTTGCCAACCGCGAGTCTAAGACAGCTACCATCCCGCGATCATCAACTGACCTAAGCAACCGGCCAGCTCCTTGAGCCATTAGCAGTGCTGCCTGATTCAAAGACACCACCTGGAATGGATTCATCCCCTTACGAGCTGCCTCATCAGAGCGAGCTTGCACAACCGGATCGGAAGGCACTGGGAAAGGGATACGATCCATCACTACTAAACGACAGTTCTGCCCTTTAATGTCAATCCCCTGCCATAAAGACATAGTGCCCAGCAGGCAGGAAGAAGCTGAAGTACGAAAATCGTGTAGCAGATTCGACAGCTGGTCATCGCCTTGCACTAAGACGTTGAAATCGACTTTACTTCTTAAATACTCAGCAGCTTGCTGCACTGCTCGATAGGAAGAGAATAATCCCAGCATTCCTCCGCCACTGGCGGTACATAAACTTTCCAATTCAGCTAGTTGCGCCTCACTTAACCCAGAGCGTAGCGGCGGTTCTAAATGCCGTGGAACATAAAGGATACCCTGTTTTTCAGGGGCGAAAGGACTGCCAACGTCAACCGTTTTAGGTTTATCTGTGCAGAGATATGCGCCGACCTCGGAAGCAATCGGAGCGAACGACCCGCCCAGTTGCAAGGTCGCGGAAGTAAGCACCACCGCTCTTTCAGAAAATAAATTGAAAGCAATCGGCTTTGCCACATCTAGGGGCACGCAGTTCAGCACAGCAGGATCCTCATCTCTGCGCGTCACCCAAGTAATTGTCGATTCAACCGGACGATCCCACACCGATAAAAACTCTGTCACTGTCTGTAGCGCCCCATGCGCCAACTTTTTCTCAGCTGCTTCAACATTCGCAGCCGTGATAGCTTGCGTAAGAGAACGTAAATCGTTGTCAATCAAGCGCATAGACGCCTGTAAATCATCTGCCCGCGAGCGTAGCAACCCCTCAGGATACTCTTCTAAGAGCTGTTCTAAGCCGCGAAGGCTTTTCTCAAGTGGGACAGTGTCAGCTCCTGTTAACCGACTGACCCACCGTAGCCGGGTTAGAGCTGCCCCAACATGCAACTGTAAGGTGGCTTGAGAGTGGACGATCCGCACTAAGTCGTGGGCTTCATCAACTACCAGCGCCGAAAAGTCGCCACAAATCTTATTCTCTGAGGTGGCGTGGATTCCCAGAATCGTATGGTTAGTAACCACCACGTTTGCCTGCGCCGCATTATCTCTGGCAAGTGCCGGGAAACATTCTTCGCGAAGCGGACAAGTTGTCCCCAAGCACTCGTTAGCCGGTACGCTCACCTGCCTCCAGGCTTGCTCGGAAACGCCGGGAACTAAATCGTCACGATCCCCTGTTTCGGTCTGCTCAGCCCACTCGCGGACACGGATAATTTCCTTGCCAACTTTAGATGAAGGCTTCGCAGCGGTTTCTTCCCCGATCCAATCCGCGCTAAAAAGCGAGTATTCTTCCGCGTAACCGCCTTGAAGCTTATGCAGGCACAGGTAGTTATGCCACCCTTTCAAAGCCACCACAGAAACTGGTTTCTCTAACTGCGCGTTCACTAAGGGCGCATCTTTTTCAAGGATCTGTCGCTGTAAAGCTAAGGTTGCGGTGGAAACTACAACGCGCTCCCCCGTACGTGCAACGCGGTTCATTACCGGCACCAGGTAGCCGAATGACTTTCCGGTGCCAGTACCGGCTTGGATCATGGTCAGATCGTCAGTTTCCAAAGTGTCTGCCACTGTCTGCACCATTTGCTGTTGCCCTTGTCGGGCGGCGCCTTGAAAAGAGGCTACGACTTTCCCCAACAGTTCTAACTCTGGGGAATCTAAAGTATCTGCATTCGATTCTGCGTCACTCATCGGCATGTGGAGCAACTGCGACAGCTACTTTTTCCAGGTCATAGGCCAGGGCTTGGCTTACTAAGCCAACTAGGTGAGTACCTTCCGGTAGGTAGTCCTCTAATTCGATCTCACCGTCGTTGTGGAAGCGGTGTACTAAGTCTCCGTGTGCGTATGGAATCACCACGTCTACTCTAACTGAGGGGCGTGGCAGCATTTGAGCAATCAGCGCTTGGAGTTGTTCGATTCCTTCCCCAGTGTATGCTGATACCGCAACGGAGTTTGGAAGCAGTGAACGTAGCACTGCCAGATCTGCTTCTGAAGCTAAGTCTGCTTTGTTCAACGCGATGATTTCCGGAATGTCGCGAGCCCCGTCGATCGTGTCAAAGACGGCGTGCACAGCCTTAATTTGTCCCATTGGATCTGGGTGGGCGGCATCTACTACGTGGACAATTAGGTCTGCTTCACCAACTTCTTCCAGGGTTGAGCGGAAGGCTTCTACCAGTTGGGTGGGCAGGTTGCGAACGAATCCCACGGTGTCTGTTAGTGTGTAGATGCGCCCGTCTTCAGTTTTAGTTTGGCGAACTGTGGGATCCAAAGTTGCGAACAACGCGTTTTGGACCATTACTTCAGCACCGGTTAGTTGGTTTAGCAACGTCGATTTACCAGCGTTGGTGTAACCGGCGATGGCTACAGAAGGGATTTGCCCGCTGCGACGGGATTGCCGCTGAGTATCGCGGGCTGGTTTCATCGCGGCGATTTCTTTACGTAGTTTCGCCATGCGGTTGCGAATGCGGCGTCGGTCTAGCTCGATTTTCGTTTCGCCCGGACCGCGGGAGCCAATCCCTTCACCGCCGGCGACCCGCCCGCCGGCCTGGCGGGACATGGATTCACCCCAGCCGCGTAGACGTGGGAGCAGGTATTCTAGCTGCGCTAATTCAACTTGGGCTTTACCTTCTCTGGATTGGGCGTGCTGGGCGAAGATGTCTAGGATTAGCGCGGTGCGGTCAACGACTTTAACTTTCACTACGTCTTCTAACGCGCGTCGCTGGGAGGGGGCTAAATCTCCATCTACTACGACGGTGTCTGCCCCGGTTTCTTTTACGATTTCGGCCAGTTCTTTGGCTTTGCCTGATCCCAGGTAGGTGGCTGGGTCTGGGTTATCGCGGCGTTGTAAGAGCCCGTCTAATACTTCTGAGCCAGCGGTTTCAGCCAGGGCCGCCAGTTCGTGTAGCGAGTTTTCGGCTTCTTCTAAATCAGTGGCGTAAATTCCCGCTAAAACCACTTTTTCCAAGCGGATCTGGCGGTATTCGACTTCAGAGACGTCTTCCAGTTCAGTTGACATTGAGGCGACGCGGCGGGTTGCGGCGCGGGCTTCACGGTCCATTGCGCCAGAAGAGTGTTCTGCCTGTCCCTGGGTTGAACGTAGTGAGGTGGCGCGGCCGGCGTCTACTTGGGAGGCTCCAAAGTAGAGGCGGCGAGTTGTTGGGCTCAGTGAAGTAGTTTGTGCGGTATCCCAGTCAGAATCGTTCTTTTCCGAGGGCGTTGCCACTGCTTTATTGTCTGCTTCAGGCGTAGTTTCATCTACGCTAATCAGGGTGGCTTTACGTTTTTGACGTTCTAAAACGCGATCAACCACGGTTTTAGCTTGGTCTATGTCGGCGTTGTTGCGGAGGTTTTTCGGTTCTTTTTCAGTCAAGGCAGATTTCTTCCTGAGGTCGTTTTGAACTGTTTGACAGTTTATTTAAAGCGTATTTTCTATTATAAAGGGGGTTTGTTGGGTTTGCTGATTGTTATCCCCAGGGTGCTTTCATTCTCTGTGACTGCCGTTGCTGATTGTTATCGCCGGGCAGATGTTTTAGTGTAAGAGGGTGAGTAGAAATGAAGCTAGGCATGAAGGTGCACCTGCTGTAGGTGCCGCGCACTATTTTTCCGACGTTCCGGTGGCTACTAAGACGCAGGTGTCTACGATTGAGTTTTCGGTGCGCGGTTTTGAGCTGAGTATGCAGGTGGCAGATCAAGTTTTTTCTGCTAGTCGTTTAGATCCGGGGACGAAAGTTTTACTCTCTGAAGTTCCTGCGCCACCGCAGGAGGGGCGTTTTCTTGACTTGGGTTGTGGCTGGGGCGTAATTGCCACGGTCTTGGGGAAGTTTAGCCCTGAAGCTGAAATTTGGGCGGTTGATGTTAATGGCCGTGCGTTAGATTTGACCGTGAAGAATACGCAGGCGAATGGTTGTGGCAATGTGTCGGTGAAGAAAGCCCATGAAGCTTTGGCTGAAGCTGAGGCTGCTAATCTTGAGTTTGACCTAATTTGGTCTAATCCACCGATTCGGGTGGGTAAGGCTGAGACGCAGCAGATTTTGTTAGATTGGCTCAGTAAGCTTTCTGCTACCGGCGAGGCTTGGCTGGTGGTTGCTAAGAATCTAGGTGCTGATTCTTTAACTAAGTGGCTTAATGAGCAGGGTTTTGCGGCTGTGAAGGCGCATTCTAAGAAGGGTTTTAGAATTCTTAAGGTTACCCGCAGTTGATGACCGCTGCGCTATGCCTTAGCAACTAATTGTTTTGCTTTTTCAAAGATTTCCGCTTCGGTTTTTCCGGTGGCGTCAAGCCAGTGAATCCGTGGATCGCGGCGGAACCACTTCATTTGTCGGCGCACCAGTTGGCGGGTGGCTAAGGCAACGTCGGCGATGGCTTCTGCTTTGGTGATTTCCCCGTTTAGAAATCGCAGAACTTCAGCGTAGCCAGTGGCTTTTACCGCAGTGCGAGTGGATGCTAAGCCGGCTTCTTTAAGTGCTTGGACTTCTTCAATGAGTCCAGTTTCAAACATGGTGTGGGTGCGCTGGGTAATTCTTGCGTCGATATCTGTATCTTCTCTTCGTAGGCCAATGAAGAGGGTGGGTTGATGAGATTCATAAGACGGCAGGGTTGCTGAATATGGTTGTCCGGTTATTTCGATTACTTCCAAGGCTCTGATAATCCGGCGAGCGTTATTCCAGTGGAGGTTTGCTGCTGCCACTGGGTCTACTGTTTGGAGGCGCCTATACATTTCTAGCGATCCTACGGATTCGCATTCTGCTTCTAATCGGGAACGTACCTGCGGGTCAGTGCCCGGAAAAGAGATTTTGTCACAGAGAGCTCTTACGTATAGGCCAGAACCACCTACTGCGTATACTGGATTCCCCCGGGCTTGGATTTCTTGGACGCATTGGCGTGCTTGCTGTTGGTATTGCGCTACCGTGGCGTTGTCGTGGATTTCTAAAACATCGATCATATGGTGTGGTACGCGCGCCTGTTCTGTGGCGGTGGGTTTTGCGGTGCCGATATTCATGCCTTTGTACATGGCAAAGGCATCCATATTGATGATTTCTCCGTTAGCTGTAGCTGCTAGTTCTAGAGCTAAGGAAGTTTTTCCAGAGGCGGTGGGTCCAACGATCGCTTTCATCACAAGATAACCTTACCTGGTTTTTGGGTGGGCTTTCATCTGAGAGGCTAGTTTTGCCCGCTATACTTGTGATTATGAGTGGTGAAGTAGTTACTTTAGAACCGGTTACTGGCAAACGCGTTTTGGCAGCGTTCAGCGAGTTGGGTTTAAAGTATGCGGTTACTCCTAAAGAAGCCAATATTTTTGTGCAGTATGAGGGTTTTGCGGTTTACGTCAGCTATCTTGATAATGATGAGAATGGGCTGTGTTGGGCGATTACTGCGCATTGGCATCGGAAGTTGAACGTAGCTTATATTGCAACTGCTAAGAACGTTGTGCAGGCGCATGCTTCTTCGGTTTTTGCACCCCGTTTGTATTTCAAAGTTAGCGATGATGGGTACATTAAGTTTGTGACTTCCTGGCGGCTTAGTTTTTCTGAAGAGGGCGCTACTGACCAACAGATTTTAGATGAGCTAAGGATTATTTTGGCCGCTACGGCTGAGACTATGGTGGGATTAGATCATTACTTTGCCGATCCGTGGATGAATGCGCCAGAGGGAGTCTGATGATGTTTAGGCGTTTTTTCTCAAGAAAACCAACGGCTTCAAAAGTGGCGGAAGCTACTGCGGCTGCGCCGGCTGAGCAGTTATTTAAACCGGTGCTTTTTTCAGAACTTACTGAGTTGTTGGCAGTTGCGGGGCTGGAAGTAACTGAGGTTTCCGAGGGCGTTTTACAAACTATTGTTGCTGATGTGGTGCTGCGTATGCAGCTTCCTAATGAGCATCATTGGTTGTTGGTTAAGGCAGAGTTTCCGGTACTTCCCCCCGGGGTGGATTTGGGGGGTGCTGAGTCTGCGTTAGATGATGAGCAGACGGATAAGATTTTGCATTTATTGATTGATGCCACGAATGAGTGGAACTCCCGTTGGTTTATGCCTACGGCGTATGTTGATCGGGAAGCGGATCAGTGGCTGATTCGTTTAGATTGTATGTTTTTCATTGGCAGTGGTTTAACTGCTTCACAGCTTAAGCGCATGGTGCTGAATGCAGCTGAGTATATGCAGAAGGCTATGCGGGAGTTGCCGTCTTTAGTGGCGCCAAGTTTTTAAGGGTTTCTCTTAAAGGCTGAAGGCTAAGGTTTTCTTACAAAGAGTGAACCGGCACCTAAGTTTATTTAGGTGCCGGTTTGCGTTAGCGTCTAATGATGGGTATGCCTAGGGTGACTTTATTGTCTGGGATTGGGCAGGCTTGTTTTTCTTCCCACATGTCTCCGGCTCGGGTTTTCCGGTGAGTGAAGAGTCCGCCAGCTACGCCTGAGTCAGCTACCAGGTGGTGTGGGGCCGCGTGAGTGACTACGGCAGTAACCATGTCGCCGGGGCGAATGTCTCGGCCATATTCGAAGCCTGCGGGCAGTCCTACGTGGACCAGGCGGTTGTCTTTCGCACGTCCAGATATACGACGCGTGTCGTGATCTTTTCGTCCTTCGGACTCGGCGATTAGTACTTCTACGGTGGTTCCTTCAAGCTTTTGCATTTCTTCGTAAGAGATGCGTTCTTGGAGGGCTAAGAGCCGTTTGTAGCGTTCGGCTGCTACATCATCTGGGACTTGGTCTTCCATATCCGCAGCAGGAGTACCTGGACGAGGTGAGTACAGGAAGGTAAAGGCAGAGGCAAAGCGAGCTTTTTCTACTACTTCCAGGGTTTGTTGGAAGTCTTCTTCGGTTTCTCCGGGGAAGCCTACGATAATGTCTGTGGTAATGGCAGCGTCCGGAATGAGTTCGCGCACGCGTTCCAGGATTCCTTCAAACTTTGCGCGCCGATAGGAGCGACGCATTAGTCGGAGGATACGGTCTGAGCCAGATTGCAAGGGCATGTGCAAGCTAGGCATAACCGTTGGGGTCTGTGCCATGGCTTCGATTACGTCATCTGAGAAAGCCGCAGGGTGAGGGCTGGTGAAACGGAGTCGTTCTAAACCGGGGATATTTCCTGCTGCTCTAAGTAGTTTTGCGAAGGCATCGCGTTCTCCGAAACTTACCCCGTATGAGTTTACGTTTTGTCCCAGCAGAGTAACTTCAACTGCGCCTTCTGAGACTACAGCTTCTATTTCGGCTAAGATTTCGCCGGGGCGTCGATCCCGTTCTTTACCGCGCAGGTGGGGAACGATGCAGAATGTGCAGGTGTTGTTACAACCGACTGAAATAGATACCCAGGCAGCGTATGAGGATTCCGCTTTCTTTGGGAGTGTCGAGGGAAATACTTTCAGTGATTCTTCGATTTCTACTGCCGCGTCACGGTTGTGGCGGGCTCTCTTGAGTAGGATCGGGAGCACGTCAATATTGTGGGTGCCAAAGACTACGTCTACCCAGGGGGCTTTTTTCACAATATCTGCGCGCATTTGTTGGGCCAGGCAGCCACCTACGGCAATTTGCATATCAGGACGTTGTTTTTTGACTGAGGCTAACTGCCCAAGGTTACCAAAGAGGCGGTTGGCAGCATTTTCGCGCACTGAGCAGGTATTAATTACCACGATGTCAGCGCCACCATCTCCGGCTTCGGTTGCTCGTTGAGCTTTTTCGGGGACTTGTTCTACGGGAACGTATCCGTCGGCTGCAAGTAGACCAGCCATGCGTTCTGAGTCGTGAACATTCATCTGGCAGCCCAAGGTGCGTACCAGGTAAGTGCGAGGGGTTTCAGTAGTAGTCATCGTTAAATGATTGTAGTGGCTATTGGTTCAGATGTCATCTGCGCCTGTATGCTGGAAACCTTGCAGTAAGGGCATTTTAGTCATCTACGCCTCGTACACTTCCAGGAACAGATTGAGGCTGGTAAGGACAGTGGCAGCGCGTATCTCATCGCGAGTACCTTGGAAATGACATTCTTTGACAACTGTTTCAGTGTCGTTTGTGAGGGCGATATATACGGTGCCTACGGGTTTGCCATCTTGTGTTTCGGGGCCGGCGACTCCGGTGGTCGCTAGTGCCCAGTCTGAGTTAAACAGGTCTCTGACATGTTCGGCCATTTGCGCGGCTACTTCTGGGTCTACTGCCCCTTTGTGGGAAAGTAAGTCTGCATTAACGCCCAGTACTTCGTTTTTTGCTGCGGTGGCATAGGTGGTGACGCCTCCACGCATGCTATTTGAGGCTCCAGGAACCATGGTTAGGGCAGCACTTAGTAGCCCTCCGGTCAGGGATTCGGCCGTGGCGATAGTTTCTGGGGCTTTCCCTAAAGCTTCGATTACTTTAGTAGCAGCTTGTTTAATATCGGTATTCCACATCGTCAGTCTCCAAGGTTTTGCTGATAACTTCGGTGGCGACATTTACAGAATAGCCTTTTCGTGCCAGCATCCCCAGTAGTCTACGGAACTTCACTTCTTTTGGAAGCTTATTTAAGGAACGCAGTTTCTTTTGTACCAGGTGCTCTATCGTTTCTTGCGTCGCGCCTTCAGAGAAGTTACTCATTACTTGGTTAATGATTTCTTCAGGTATTTCTTTTCGTCTTAGTTCGATTCTTAAGGCCTGCCCGACTAATCCGCGTTCTTGGTGCCGCGTGCGCGCGAGCATTTCCCCGTAGCGTAAGTCATCGAGGATGCCCACTTCAATAAGCCTTTTAATGACTACTTCTACGGCTGCGGAGGGGTAGCCTTTAGCAAGCAGTTTGTGGCGGCACTGTGCAACTGATTGATCGCATCTGTCTAATAGTCGCAGGGCGGCTTCTTTTGTTTTTTGTTCAGCTTCTAGTCCGGTAAGGCTACTTGCCCATTCTTTTCGTTCAGCAAGTTTTTTTGCCCGCGCCGCCGCATCTACTCGGCGGCGCGGTTTAAAGTCATTTTCTGGGTCGCTGTAGTCAACCACTAGAAACCGGCGTCTTCAGCTGGATCGGCAGCTTTCTTACGTGACTTCGCTGCTGGCTTTTCTGGTTTGGTTTCTGTAGCGGCAGTTGCGTTAGCGGGTAATTCGCTGTCTTCTGCGCGGATGCCCATTGCGACTAGAATTTTATGTTCGATTTCGTTTGCTAATTCTGGGTTGTCTTTTAAGAAGTTACGTACGTTTTCTTTTCCTTGTCCCAGCTGATCGCTTCCATAGGTGAACCAAGATCCGGATTTCTTGATAATGCCGGTTTCCACTCCCATATCGATAATTGAGCCTTCGCGAGAGATACCTACCCCGTAGAGAATATCGAATTCTGCTTGCTTGAATGGTGGAGCCATCTTGTTTTTGACCACTTTGACGCGGGTACGGTTGCCTACGGGATTAGCGCCTTCTTTTAAGGTTTCAATGCGACGCACATCTAAACGCACTGAGGCATAGAATTTCAGGGCTTTACCGCCAGTAGTGGTTTCTGGATTGCCAAAGAACACACCGATCTTTTCGCGTAGCTGGTTGATGAAGATGGCGGTAGTGCCGGTAGCTGAGAGGGCGCCGGTAAGTTTACGTAATGCCTGGGACATCAGACGTGCTTGTAGACCCACGTGAGAATCCCCCATATCGCCTTCGATTTCAGCTTTTGGCACCAGGGCCGCGACAGAGTCGATTACAATGATGTCGATTCCACCTGAGCGGATCAGCATATCTGCAATTTCCAGGGCTTGTTCACCGGTGTCTGGTTGGGAAACTAATAGTTCGTCTGTGTTTACTCCAAGTTTTTTGGCGTATTCAGGGTCTAAGGCGTGTTCTGCATCGATGAAGGCGGCGTTCCCGCCTTGACGCTGCGCTGAGGCAACTGCGTGTAGGGCTACCGTGGTTTTACCGGACGATTCTGGGCCGTAGACTTCGATAATGCGTCCACGGGGAAATCCACCTACTCCAAGGGCAACGTCAAGTGCAAGAGAGCCGGTAGGAATAACTTGAATGGCGGGACGATTTTCGTCACCTAGTCGCATTACAGAGCCTTTCCCAAATTGCTTGTCGATCTGGGATAGCGCTAGTTCAAGTGACTTATTGCGATCTGCTGTTGCAGCCATGAGGTTCTCCTTGGGTTGGTGAGCTCTCCGCTCGGTTAATAAGGCTGGTCGAAGAAAGACGTATGATTCCCTCTCCGGGTACGTCAATAATGCTATGCCTGACCACTGACATAAAGTTTAGGGTTAGACACTTGTGGATAAGCTTCGTGTTCTATTCCCTGTGCACAACTTTACTACGAACACCTGTTCGATTGTGGGTGACACGCCAGTGCCACCCATCCCCCGGTTCATTTTAGTTATTTTCGAAAGCGGGGTTTCGTTCACTAATAGCTGGCACAATCACACGCAATGCAGCTGGATGCACCTTCACTTGCATTTCTTGGGCGCTGAAGACTTCGCCATCTACATTGAAAATAAGACTACTTTCAGTAGATGCCTTTAGAGTCAATGCGGTACTTTGAAATGTTTGTGCGTATTGGGACGGAATTTCCTTACCGGCTCTAAACTTTCCGATTAACGCTAAAACGTCGCGTCGGTTAAGCTCCTTAGCTAAGAGAATGTCTATTTTGCCATCTGTTAGAGATCCGCGAGGGTTGGGTTGAAAACCGCCTCCATAGAACCGCGCATTGGACATGACACAAATTGAGTAGCTTCCAGAGAATTCAACTGCGGATCGGTCTGCACGGGAAGCATGGAGATCCATACTAAAACGCGGAATATTTGTCAGGTGTCGAATAGCAGCAAGCAGATAGCTCATTGCCCCTACCCAGGGTGTTTTTCGGTGGATCCGCTGAGCGGTAGCGCCAATCACAGAGTCGAATCCGACTGAGAGAACATTCAGACCGTACCGAGAGAAACTAGTGTAGTTTTCTCCATCTACGGATTGCACTGAGGCAGCATCAAGTTTGATTGCATCAACTTCAAAGACTTTAAATCCTTCTGCGGCTGATGCTACGAACTCTGCTAACACTCTATCTACTGTCCGCCGGTCATTTTCACCGGGTTCTTTTTGATAGAGGCTACGCGTAAAATCGTTTCCAGTTCCACCTGGTAAAACCAACAGAGGGATCTGGGACCCGATGAGACCATTTGCAGTTTCTGAAACGGTGCCATCTCCACCAGAAACAACCAGCACTGCGTTAATCGCCGACTTCGTTTGATTAACTTGTTTAACTAGTGTTTTAGCCAGTTCAGTGGCGTGTCCGACTGCTTCAGTTGCTAATACGATTATTTGAGCCTGCGGAAAGAGTATTTTTAAAGTTTCGACATATGTGTTTGCTTTAGCAGTATTTTCGTGGCTTCCAGAGACTGGGTTGTAAATAAAATGAACCAAATCAACCGTGTTTGGCTCCAGAACGAAGGCTTCCATGCACTCTTTACCTGATTTTAAGGTGTCTAGTTGCTGTGGCGATTTACTGGTTGCCGATGTGCCCAAAGGTATTCTTCACCCATCTCAGTTTCTTTGATGAGTTCTGCCCAGATCGTATCCGGAGCAACCCCTTGTTTGAGGGCTTGTTCGGCGGTTCCGCCCAGTTTTGGAAGGTATAGGTCGCCAACTAGGGACCTACCATAGCAGGATCCGAAGACGGTTTCCAGGCTGTTCCAGAACTCTGAGATAGTCACTTATCTTCCTTTAAGTTCAGCTACGCAGCATAATGTCGTCTTTGCGCAGGGCTTTAGCATACTGTGGGTGTTTGCCCGCGGCGATGACATGCTCGATTTTTGCCAACCGTTCTGATACTTCCCTAAAAATGAAGGATTGGGGAACTTCCAGGGCGTTACAGATGGCTAAGAGCATTTCTGAAGAAGCTTCTTTTTGACCGCGTTCGATTTCTGAAAGATATCCAAGCGATACTTGTGCTTTTGCAGATACCTCACGTAGAGTGCTGCCTTGATTACGCCTAATTTGGCGGAGCACTTCTCCAACGTGCTCCCGGGTTGAGAGCGATAAGGTATTCTGAGTCTTCATACATATAACGCTAGCGCAAAAGACAAGTAAAGTCCTGTTCTGTTCACTATTGAACCCGCCACATTTTTCTAGAATGTCGATATTGTTTGTTTTCCTATGGTGTTCTAAGAACTCGCACCGGGTCTTGATTAACTGCGACTACTGCTCGAAGCAGGGCGGCCAGTGCTTGAACTGCCATGCACATAACGAAAATGTAAATGCCGTAGGTAATATTTACGACCATTCCTCTCGAAATGAAAATTAAAGCAACTGCTCCTATTCCGATAAGCCCGCCCAGCGCAGTGCTAACGATTAGTAATGTTAATACTCCTCGATTCGTGAGCGCAGTTTTGATGATTTCAATGCAGCATTGCTTGACCCTCATAGTTCCACAGCCCTATCGGCGCATTCGATTATATTTCTATCATGGGAGGAAACAATGACTATGCTTCCTTCTTTAGCTTCCTCTTGTAGCAGGGCAGTAATAATTTGCGTGTTTTCGGCACCCGGGTTACCGGTAGGTTCGCTCAAATGATTTGCGGATCATTAACCAAAGCGCGAACTATTGCACGTCGTTGTGCTTGTCCACCGGACATTTGCCCCGGTTTATGGAATAGTTGCTCGAACACATCTAGTGACTTAGCTAGGCTAATGGCTCTATCTTCAGCTTGCTCCACTGAATAACCGGCGTAAATGGCTGGTTCAACAAGTGAATCCAGGGTCTTTCGGCTTGGGTTCAGCTGCGAGCAATACGCTTTCCAAATAAATCGCTAACTCACCGACTCTGTATCCGGATCGATTGACGTATTGTGCAAAACGCTGCCAGCAAACTGAATACTACTCTATACCTTAGGAACACCTTTTTCTAAGATTGGTTTCAGGTAGCTCCAGCCAGAGTATAGCGTTAAGACCAAAGTTGAAATAACTAAAGTCCAGTAAGCCACCCAGTATCCACTGCCACTCACATCCATGAAAGAAGCCCAAGGAACCACTAAAAACGCAATCAACATCATCTGTAGCATCGTCTTAGACTTACCACTGAAGTTAGCCGAAACAACCACACCCCTAGCTAACAAACGTTTACGCAGCCAGGTAATGTAAAACTCACGGACTGCCACAATCACCGTGAACCACCACGGTAACCATTCCAGGTACGAAAGCGTCACAAAAGCACCTAAGGTTAAAGCTTTATCAGCAATCGGATCCCAAATTTTTCCAAAATCCGTCACCAGCCCCCAACGCCGAGCCACTTCCCCATCAATGTAATCCGTCATTCCAGCGGCAAAGAAAACAAAGAAAGCAATCCAGAGTGAACGTGGATCCGTCTGCAATAGAAAGTAAATGAAGAAAGGAATCAGGATTAAACGAATAATCGTCAAAATGTTAGGCACATTTAAGATAACTTCCTGCGCTTTACGCTTAGAAACATTGTTATCCATTTCTTTAATGCTCTGCATTTCGCTGTTACCTTTCACTCATACCCGGGACTAACTACGCATCAGTAGCTCACTGCCTACCAGTAAGCTCCCAAGCGTCTTCGCTTTCCCCTTCGTCCCACGAATCAGCGTAGTTTCCTCCATCATACCCGGCGGATGCTGATTCTGTGTCACCAAAATCCTCAATTTCGCCACGCAACATTGCCAATACTTGCGGCAAGTCCTCTGGACGAGCCAAAACCTGACGAGGTTTCGATCCTTCAGATGGCCCCACAACGCCTCGTGATTCCAATAAGTCCATTAGACGACCGGCTTTGGCAAAACCAATCCGCAACTTACGTTGCAGCATAGACGTCGAGCCCATTTGAGTAGAAACTACTTGTTCCGCAGCTTCCAGCAAGTCATCCAAGTCTTTACCAATATCTTCTGCAACCGCCGCCTGCGCTGTTGTCGGCGCTGCTACGTCCTCACGGTAAACCGGGTTCATCTGTGCTTTTACGTGTTCTACAATCCGGTGGATTTCAGACTCTGTCACCCAAGCACCCTGTACACGCTGCGCTTTGCCAGCTCCGGAAGGCAAATAGAGTGCGTCACCTTGGCCAATCAACTTTTCAGCTCCCGGCTGGTCTAAAATAACGCGCGAGTCCGCTAAAGAAGAAGTCGCGAAAGCCAAGCGTGAAGGCACATTCGACTTAATTAAGCCAGTTACTACGTCCACCGAAGGACGTTGCGTTGCCAGCACTAGGTGGATCCCGGCAGCACGCGCCAACTGCGTGATACGTTGAATAGAAGCCTCAACGTCGCGCGGAGCAACCATCATCAAATCTGCCAGCTCATCAACTACCACCAGCAAGTACGGGTAAGGAGCCAAAACTCGCTGCGACCCCGGAGGAGCCACCAGATCCCCTGAAATAATTGCCGCATTAAAATCATCGACATGCTTATAGCCAAAGGCAGCTAGGTCATCATAACGATGATCCATTTCCTTAACTACCCATTCCAAAGCCTCAGCAGCCTTCTTCGGATTGGTAATAATCGGTGTAATCAGGTGCGGAATTCCCTCATAAATCGTTAACTCCACCCGCTTTGGATCGATCAAAATCATCCGCACTTGCATGGGGGTAGCCCGCATCATCACCGAGGTAATCATCGAGTTCACAAAAGATGATTTACCTGAACCAGTAGCGCCGGCCACCAGCAGGTGCGGGGTTTTCGCAATATTAGTTACAACGTAACCGCCCTCGACATCTTTACCAACCCCCACCAAAAGTGGATGCGGATTGGAAACTGCCGGCCCCGAACGCAATACATCTCCCAGCGCAACAGTCTCACGATCTGCATTTGGAATTTCCACGCCGATCGCAGACTTTCCGGGGATCGGAGAAATAATCCGCACGTCAGCAGATGCCACAGCATACGCAATATTATTCGAAAGCTGCGTAATACGTTCAACTTTAACCCCCGAACCCAATTGGATTTCATAACGGGTTACCGTTGGGCCACGCGTAAAACCGATCACCTGCGCATCTACGTTGAACTCTTGAAGCACAGTCTGCAAAGCTTCAACAACTTGATCGTTCGCGGCAGAACGAGTTTTATGCGGTGCTCCCCGCTGCAACAAATCCTCAGAAGGAAGCTCGTAAACTCGTGTTTCCTCAGGCGATGCCCCCGGAATATTCGTAGCATACGCAAGCGCTTCCGCCGGAGTCTCTTCCTCTTCTAGAGGTTGCGGCAGGGCAGGAATCATCTGCGTTTCTGCCTCATCTGGGTAAGCGCTCGCAGGTTCATCAGCGCCGACCAGTGCAGAGGTAGCCAGCTGGCGTCCCCGATTCTGCGTTAACACCGCAGTCGGTTCGGTTTCTTTCCCGAGGGCGGTGTGCAAAGCATCCGTTTCATAATCATCTTCAGTGTAAACAGCCCGCTGGTAAGGGGTATCAGCCTCATAGCTATCAAGCTGTCCACCCGTCTTAACCGCATTCTGTCCAGGTTCCGTACGTTTCAAATAACGCCCGCTAAGTTCAGAAAGTCGCTGGGGAATTTCAGAAAGCGGTGTGCGTGTAAGAACCAGCACCGAATATGCCAAAAGCAGGACTAAAACAACAATCGCACCAGCAGCTGACAAGAGTGTGTCAAGCGGAGATCCCAGCAACCAGCCCAGCAAACCACCTCCGGACAATAACCCGGCAGTGTTGCTGAAAGGCGGGTTTCCGGCGCTCACATGCGCTAAACCGGTTAACGAAATAGAAATCCCTAAGGCTCCGGCGATGCGGTGAGGAATGGCGTTAGTGGAGCGGGCTTGAAATAGGGTTACTGCTAACGCTACAAATCCCAGGGGCACCACTACAGAAAAAATTCCTACGGCTCCGGCTGCTAAAAGGTGGATGTAGCTACCTGCGGTTCCAGAAATTCCGAACCATTCACGCAGAGCCACGATAATCGCTAAAGCGATTAAGAAAATTCCAAAGCCATCACGTTTAAGTTGATCGTCTACGTGTAAGAAGGCATTCCAAATCGCTTTTGTACCTTTGCCAATCGCCATGAAAAGACGCACTAACGGAGAGTGATCGTTAGTGCTGCCATTTGGGGAAGCGGATTTCTTAGATCCTTTTGCTGAGCTTTTTGCAGACGAAGTTTTAGCCATAGTACCCATAGAATACCGCTAAAACCTTGATTTTTCGCGACAACGCGCCGCCGCTTTCTACCTTTAAAGGTTAAATCTTCAGCAGTTTATTCAGCATCTCGTCTTGACTTGGCGGAGGGAATGAATGTGCGTGAGCCACCATACACGCACCCGCCGCATTAGCTGCCCGCAGCGCGTATTCTAAAGTTTCGTCTTGAGCTAAAACCCCACACATCACAGAAACGTGCGTATCCCCCACCCCGGAAGTATCCACAGTTACAGTATGGAAGGCATCGATTTGCTCAACTTCATCAGGAGTATCATTGCGCCAATAGAAGCAACCATCTTCACCCTTGCGAACAATCACGTAGGCTTCCGGTTTTAAGAAATCGCTAATCTCACCGCCGTGGGAAATATAAGAGATAATCTGACGCAAAAGCTTATCTTCACGGTAGTTCATAGTCAGGTAGTCGGCTCGCTGTAGTAGCGGCCCCCAGTAGGATTCATCAATTTCATTGACGATTGGCGAAGGTGCCAAGACTACTGTCACATCAGCAGGGATCTCGGAAACCCAGCGAATGTAGTCCGGAGCAGTATTCACGTTAGTCAGGCAGGCACCGTGAACTAAGACAACGTCGCCACTGTTTAACTCACATTGCCGGTATTCATCGATAACTGGTTCTTCTTCAACGCCGGGAGCTAGAATCACCGTGGTGTTTCCATCTGTCTCAACTAAAGAGAAAGACATCCCAATGTCACCAATCATCTCTGAAGTCAAAATGTTGATGCCCCGAGCTAAGATTTCGCGGCGCGCCACATAAGAGTTCGGGCCGGTCCCCAGGACTGAGAGCATACATGTATCTACTCCCAGTTCCGCAGCTGCCGCCATGCCGATAAATCCGCCTCCAGGGTAAGACAGAACGGAACGCGCTTGGAGCATTTCTCCTTGCACCGGAAGCCGATCAATTAGTGTCGGTAGATTTAACACCACTGGCTGCGTGGAAATAAAACGCCCCATGACAAAACGCCTCTTAACTCAGTTTTATTAGTCTTTTGTACGCTTTTAATGCTTCGGTGCTGGTCTTCAACCAGGGCTTTAAACGTCGGTGCTAGCTACAACCAAAGGAACGATCATAGGGCGGCGCCGTAGTTTACGTGCTACCCAACCGCCGATCGCCCGGCGCATTGCTTGCTGGCTGCGGTATTCGTTCGGATGCTCAGTTTCTAACGATTCTTTCAGCGCAGTTTCAACTGCCGGATAGATGTCAGCAAATACCGCGTCGTCTTCAGCCATACCAGTAGCTTTAATCGTTGGGCCAGAAACCACCTGACGATTTTCAAAATCAACCACCGCATAGAGGTTAATGAAACCTTCTGATGCCAGGACTCGACGGCTTTCCAACTCATCTTCAGACAGGTCCCCCACCGACTTGCCATCAACATAAATGTAGTCACAGGGGGTAGCTCCCACGATTGTTGCTTCCCCATCGAATAGGTCGACACTAATGCCGTCTAAAGCCAAAATCACATTGCGTTTAGGAACCCCAGTTAGCTCTGCAAGCTTACCGTTGGCTACCAAATGCCTTACTTCGCCGTGAATGGGCATTACGTTTTCTGGTTGCAAAATGTTGTAGCAGTAAATCAGCTCACCAGCCGAAGCGTGACCGGAAACGTGTACTTTCGCATTAGCCTGGTGCACTACTTTTGCGCCCAGTAGCGTTAAACCATTGATGACGCGGTACACCGAGTGTTCGTTGCCCGGGATAAGTGAAGAGGCAAAAATGACCGTGTCGTTTTCCCCGATGCTGACAAACTTATGTTCCCCTGCGGCAATACGCCCTAAGGCTGCCATTGGTTCACCCTGTGAGCCAGTGGCCATGAAAACACGCTGGTTCTCTGGCAAGTTCATGATTTCTTTGGCAGAAACAATCACGTCTTCGGGAATATCCAAATATCCCAGATCGTGAGCGATACGCATATTCCGTTCCATTGAACGGCCAATCAAAGCGACTTTACGCCCAGTTAATAAAGCTGCGTCGAAGACCTGTTGAACGCGGTGAACGTGGGAAGCAAATGAGGCCACCACGATCTGTCCTTTAGACTGCTGGAATACGTTATCTAAAACTGGGCCAATTTCGCGCTCTGGAGTAACGAATCCAGGAACTTCCGCATTCGTTGAATCGACTAGGAAAAGATCCACTCCTTCTTCACCGAAGCGAGCGAAAGAACGCAAGTCAGTTAAACGCCCGTCAAGCGGTAGCTGATCCATCTTAAAGTCACCGGTAATCAGTGCATTACCGGCAGCAGTGCGAATAAAAATTGCCATTGCATCTGGAATTGAGTGGGTCACTGAGACAAATTCGCAGTCAAAATTCCCCAGTTTAATGCGATCGCCTTCAGCAACTACATGCAAGTTAGTATTCTGCAGGCGATGCTCATCCAGCTTCGACTCTAGGAAAGCAATGGTTAGCTCACATGAGTAAATCGGAATATCATTGCGAAGTTTCAATAGGTAAGGGACGCCACCAATATGGTCTTCGTGCCCGTGAGTCAGAATCAAAGCCACTACGTCATCTAAACGATCCTCGATTGCTGTGAAATCAGGGAGGATCAGGTCAACGCCCGGATGTTTTTCCTGTGGGAATAGTACGCCACAGTCCACGATCAAAAGCTGCCCATTGATCTCAAAGACCGTCATGTTGCGACCAATATCACCTAAACCACCCAAGGGGGTTACGCGAAGAGTGTCAGCAGGTAAAGCAGGAGGAGCTGGTAATTCCGAAACATTAGGCATCATATTTCAATTGTGCCACGTAGAACTGATTTTGGGTAACTGAAGTGCCTACCGTTAAAGCAGTGCCCACCAAAGATGTTGAATTACTGTCTGTTCCCCTACTGCCAATTTTCGCTGTAACCCACTGGGGGCGAATCCAGCTTCTTGGAAGAACCGAATCCGCGCATCATCAGCCTGACAAATCCAAGTGTTTATATGCGCTGCGCGTCCTTTGAATGAATCATTAAGGGCTGCTAACAGACGCGAGCCATGCCCCGCACGCCTGTGGTCAGCCGCTATCTCTAACGCGGCAATTTCCACACCCGGCTTTGATAACTCTAAGTGCTGGGTATCCGCAGGCGCCAAAATCCCCAGGGCAAACCCACAGACAGTAGCTCCGTCTACAGCGGTAAGTACCACCACATCAGCTTGCGCCGGAGCACTGAGCGTTTGACGCCAAGTTTGCTCAACGCGAGGATCTTGTAAGCTGGCTAGCACAGCTGGATCCAGCTCAGCTACTAATGAAGCTTCTAAAGAAGCAATTAGCCCGGCGGCTTGCATCTGTGCAATAAACGGCGCGTCAGATAGTACTGCTGGGCGCACTGAACGATCTGCCTGTAACTGAAGTGGCTTCCCTGTCACTGTGGCTTCACCACCGATCGACACCAAGGCTGTTCCAAAAGCTGTTGCGCTAAGGCAGAAACTTCCTCGCCAGTGGTATCCAAAATGCGGGTGAGCATTAAATCAAGTGGCATAAACCGCCCTTGGACAATTTCTGAACGTCCCAACCTGGACATCCGCGCTGCCGAATCTTCCATTCCCAACGCAATCCCGCCGCGTAACTGTCCTTTCACACGAGTTAGCTCAGTTGCAGTTGGCCCGTGCATTGCCAAATCTTCCAGCTCAGCTCGCATCAAAGCCTCTACTTCATGCAAGTGTTTAGGAGCGCATCCCGCGTACATCCCGAAATAACCAGCATCCGTGTAAGCCGAATCGAAAGCGTAGGTGGTGTAGGCTAATCCGCGTTTTTCACGGACTTCTTGGAAAAGCCGAGAAGACATGGAGCCACCCAGGATCGCTAAAAGGACACTCATCGCAGGGCGTCGTGAATCGGTAGCGTTAATGCCTTGGCAACCAACTACTACGTGAGCTTGTTCAGTTGATTTTACTGTTTCAATGTCACGTTCGACGTAGGTAGGTAGCTGCGTTTCCCCCGCCGCAATCCGTGGAATAGAAGGTAGTTTAGCTGCGTTAAGCTCCCAGCCTGAGCGGTTCATAGCCTGCATAACCAGTTCACATAACTGTGTGTGGTTTACGGCGCCGGCGGCGACAAATACTAAAGTATCTGGACGGTATTGTTCCTGATAGTAGTCGTAAACGTTATCGCGCAAGGCTGCGTTAATCGTGTCGTTGTCGCCCCCGATTGGCCGCCCTAACGCGTGTTCACCAAAGACGGCTTTTGCAAAAGCTTCATGTACAACGTCCGTGGGGTCATCGGCCCCCATGGCCAATTCATCTAAAATAACGCCGCGTTCGCGTTCAAACTCCACGGGGTCAATGACTGAGCAACTAACCATATCGGCCAGTACTTCCACCGCCATAGGCAAGTCTTCTTTTAGAATCCGCGCCCAATAATAAGTATATTCCTTAGTGGTACCGGCATTGGATTCTCCGCCAACTTCATCGAATGCATTCGCGATTTCCTGTGAAGAGCGCGTCCGTGTCCCCTTAAATAAGAGGTGTTCTAAAAAGTGGGTTGAACCCGCGGATTCAAAGTGTTCATCGCGTGATCCCACCGGGCACCAGACGGACATCGACACCGAGCGTTGGGCGGGAATCTCGTGAGTGAGTACACGGATCCCTCCGGGGAGGATAGACCGTTTGATGGTAGATTCGCCCTCTGCCAAGGTCATAGTTGCCAATGGATCGTTGCTAGCAACTAAAGGAAGTTCAAGTACAGTATTCATCAATATGCTAGTTTACTTGGTCACGCGTTAAATAGCCTATTATTCCTGATTGTGGGCACTTTAGAGCACTCGGGGTGAGTCGTAGGTGTTACAGATTTCTTTACAAGTGCCAAGGCGGTACTCTTCCCGTTAGCCGCGTGGGTGTGATCATGCTTAAGAACTGGGGTTTCAGCTGGCGCTAATGAACGAAACTGAGACTGACTTGATATGATAGGCAAAAAGATTGTCCCGATTTATGAATGAGGATTCTATGACTATTCGCGTTCGCGCTTTTACCCTTTTTGCCGTGGCAGCGTTGGCTCTTGGTGCTTGTGCTAATGCACCTCAAACCGGTTCTGCGAATTCGGCTCCAGACTCGACTGCTTCTGGCACCACCCAGCGCAATGAAGCTGTGAAGATTATCGACGTGCGTACTCCGGAAGAGTTCGCTGCCGGGCACGTTGAAGGCGCGGTTAATATAGACATTCACTCCCCTGATTTCGCTTCCCAGATTCAACAGTTAGATCCGCAGGGGCAGTACGCGGTTTACTGTCGCTCTGGCAACCGCTCTACTCAGGCAGCGCAGTTCATGACGGATAACGGGTTCACCAATGTTACGAATCTGGGCGCACTTGAACAGGCTGCACAGGAACTAAACTTGCCTATCGTCAAGTAGTCTTCTAAAACACTTTGCGCCGCGCTAATCAGCCAACTAAGTTGTTTTAGCTCCGGCTTTACACGCAGCGTTTTACGTATTTTTTGAAGTAAAAAGGTATTTCACTGCAAAATTCTATTTTTAAACGATTTACGTATATTACCGCCAGTTTTATACGTAAATCGTTTTTTAACGCCCTCTGGAAGAAAATCGTGCGGGTACTGGGCCAACTTTCCGGCTGCGCACCCAGTAAATTTAGATAACTCGTATCAAAATCTAACTTTGATACGAGTTTGCGGCATTTAAGGGGTAAAAATAGGGATAACTCGTATCAGAATCCAACTTTGATACGAGTTTGCGGTATTTAGGGGGTAAAAATAGGGATAACTCGTATCAAAATCTAACTTTGATACGAGTTTCGGTTTTGCCGTTGTGGTACTGCCGTTGTCCGGTACCGGAAACGCGCCTTGCTTCTCTTCCCCGTACCAAGAACACGAAATAAACCTGTGGGCGGCCCCCAAAGAGACCGCCCACAAAAGTTAACTATTCAGTTAGTGCACTCGCCAGCTTCTTCATCAGAAGTACGGCGGGAACGAGTCCGCTGACGGCGTGGACGCTCAGTGCGTTCCCCACGTTCGCGGCGTTCAGTACGTTCCCGGCGAGGACGGCGAGCGCGAACTTCGCCTTCTTCTTCAGCGCCGAAATCGTCAGCTTCCGCTGCCGCAGCTTCAGCAGCCAACTGTTCTTCAGTCAAAACAGCGTTCAGGCTGAGCTTGCCGCGCGCGTCGATTTCTGCGATTTCAACTTCAACCTGCTGGCCCACGCCCAAAACGTCTTCGACAGATTCGATGCGCTTGCCACCTACCAGGCGACGAACCTGGCTGATGTGCAGCAGACCGTCCTTACCTGGGGTCAAAGAAATGAACGCGCCAAAGTTGGTGGTCTTTACTACGGTACCAACGTAACGTTCGCCAACTTCCGGTAGCTGTGGGTTAGCAATAGCGTTAACCATTGCGCGAGCTGCCTCAGCTGCTTCACCGTTATCAGCGCCGATGTAAACGGTGCCGTCATCTTCGATGGTCAGTTCAGCGCCAGTGTCTTCCTGGATCTGGTTGATCATCTTGCCCTTAGGCCCGATTACTTCACCAATCTTGTCGACTGGGATCTGTACGGTGATAATGCGTGGAGCATGCTTCGACATTTCGTCTGGTTCAGAAATCGCCTGGTTGATCAGGTCCAAGATAGCGAAACGAGCATCACGAGCCTGTGCCAAAGCGCCAGCCAGAACTTCAGAGTCGATACCATCCAACTTGGTGTCCAACTGCAAAGCGGTAATGTAGTCGCGGGTACCGGCTACCTTGAAGTCCATATCGCCGAAGCCATCTTCGATACCCAGAATGTCAGTCAGGGTAACGGACTTTTGCACACCGTCAACTTCACCGGTCATCAGACCCATAGCGATGCCGGCGACGGGAGCGCGCAATGGCACACCTGCCTGCAGCAGGGACAGGGTGGATGCACAAACGGAACCCATAGAGGTAGAGCCGTTAGAGCCCAAAGCTTCGGATACCTGGCGGATAGCGTATGGGAAGTCTTCACGAGCTGGAATAACTGGAACCAAAGCGCGTTCAGCCAAGGCACCGTGACCGATTTCGCGGCGCTTAGGAGTACCCACACGACCGGTTTCACCGGTTGAGAATGGTGGGAAGTTGTACTGGTGCATGTAGCGCTTTGCAGTTACTGGAGACAGGTTGTCCAGCTGCTGTTCCATCTTCAGCATGTTCAGGGTGGTTACGCCCAGAATCTGGGTTTCACCGCGCTGGAACAGGGCGGAGCCGTGTACGCGGGGCAGGACTTCCACCTCTGCAGAGAGGGAACGAATATCGGTTGGCTTACGGCCATCGATACGTACGCCTTCACGCAGCACGCGGTTACGGATCAAAGACTTTTCAATCGAACGGAAAGCAGCCTTGAGGTCCTTTTCCTGTTCTGGGAATTCTTCAGCCAATGCTTCCAGCATAGCTTCTTGAATTTCGTCGATGCGGTCTTCGCGTGGCAGCTTGGCAGCAATGGTGATTGCTTCAGATAGGTCAGCAGTTACTGCTTTTTCAACTGCGGCGTACTGTTCGTCGGTGTAGTCGAAGTACAGTGGGAATTCAGCGGTTTCCTTAGAAGCGTGCTTAGCAACTTCCAACTGTGCTTCACACAGCTGGCGGATGATTGGCTTAGCTGCTTCCAGACCGTCAGCTACTACTTCTTCAGTTGGAACAGTGCCGCCGGCTGCCATCAGGTCAACCATGTCGTCGCCGCCACCTGCTTCAACCATCATGATGGCTACGTCGTCGCCAACTACGCGACCGGCAACCACAATGTTGAAAGTGGAACGTTCCATTTCAGAATAGCGTGGGAATGCTACCCACTGACCATCGATCAAAGCCAAACGAGTACCACCGATTGGGCCAGAGAAAGGCAGGCCGGCAATCTGAGTGGACATGGAAGCTGCGTTAATTGCCAGTACGTCGTAAGCATCGTCTGGGTGGATAGCCAGAACCGTACCTACCACCTGAACTTCGTTACGCAGGCCCTTTACGAATGCGGGGCGCAGTGGGCGGTCCATCAGACGGCAAGCCAGGATAGCTTCAGTGGTTGGACGGCCTTCACGGCGGAAGAAAGAACCTGGGATCTTACCTGCTGCGTATTGACGTTCTTCAACGTCAACAGTCAGTGGGAAGAAGTCGAACTGGTCCTTAGGGTGCTTGCCTACGGTGGTGGCAGAGAGGATGGCGGTTTCGTCATCCAGGTACGCCATTGCGGAACCTGCAGCCTGGCGTGCCAAGCGACCGGTTTCAAAGCGAATCACGCGCTTACCGAATTTACCGTTATCAATAACGGTTTCTGCTGCGGTGATGTCATCGCCTTCCATCATTTTGGAAGTCTCCATTTCTGTGAGGGACACTGGGCGCGCCGGCCTTCGATTGAGACCCACGGACAGCCATGTTCCGTAAGCCACTACCGAGGACCGCGGTAAGCGCCTCCTGTGTCAGTTTTTACTGTTGAACGCAGAAGTGGCTCGACTCCAGTAAAGGAGCCGAGCCGCTCTAAACGATTATCGACGCAAGCCCAGGCGAGCAATCAAGGAACGGTAACGTTCGATGTCGATGTCAGCCAGGTAACCCAGCAGACGGCGACGACGACCTACCAGCAGCATCAGACCACGACGGGAGTGGTGGTCGTGCTTGTGCATCTTGAAGTGCTCGGTCAGGTCCTTGATACGCTGGGTGAGCAGTGCGATCTGCACTTCTGGGGACCCGGTGTCGCCCTCGTGAGTTGCGTACTCTTTGATGATCTGGTCTTTAACTTCTTTTGCAAGAGCCATTACGGATCTCCTTCTACTCGTTGCACGGAGCGCCAAGGCTTGTTCTCTTGGGCATCACATTTCCGTGGCCGATACATACGGCAAGTTCTAGTCTAACATGGGTAGCCAGATTATTTTCCCGAGGGCGGCAAACAAACCTTAAATTCCAGGTGATATTAGCCACCTTGCAATATGCAAACCTAACTTTACAAACCAGCAGTTACGGCAGCAGGCTCAACCCGCGTCGTAGGGGTAACCCCCAAAATCTTTGCCGCCGCAATAAGATCCGCATCCATTTGCTCTAACAGACCCTCTAAAGAGTCAAATTTCAGCATTCCGCGCAGGCGATCTACAAATTCAACTACCACGGCCTGGCCATAGAAATTCAGATCTGCCCGCCCCAGAACATGGGCTTCTACGGTACGTTCCTTACCTGAGAACTGCGGGTTAGTTCCTACTGAAATAGCAGCCGGCAGACGGACAGCATCTGGCTGGGCTAGGCGCAGCCACCCCGCATAAACACCATCAGCGGGAATAATTCCAGCGCTGGTGTCATCTAAGTTAGCAGTAGGAAATCCCAGTTCGCGCCCACGTTTAAAACCGTGCTGCACGATCCCTTCGATGAAATGAGGGTGTCCTAAAACCTCCGCCGCTTCCGACACATTTCCTACGCTCAGCAGTTCTCTGGCCCAAGTGGAAGACAGACGCCGGCCCGCGTCACCAACTCGGTCATTAACAATTTCGACTACGAAACCGTATTTTTCTCCCAATTGCCGTAGCGTCTCAACATTTCCAGAGTTCTGCGCCCCAAAACGCGAATCCTGTCCCACTACAATGCCTTTAAGATGAAATACGTCCAGCAGGATTTGGGTAACGAATTCTTCGGCTGTTAGCTGGTATAAAGAGGCCACGTAATCCAATACGGCGGTAGCAGCCAAACCAGTTTCCGCCAGGGTTTCTAACCGTTGTTCTAACGGAGTAATCAGTTCTAAGTTAGCGTCCGGACGGTGCACCAAAAGCGGGTGCGGGTCAAAAGTAATGGCTACAGCAGTGGCATCTAACCGGTTAGCTAAGGCTACACACTGCGAAATAACTTCCTGGTGTCCCCGATGTACTCCGTCAAAGTTCCCCAGCGTAACTACGCTTGAAAGAGCTGCAGGAACTTCTGCAAGTCCGCGCCAAATCTGCATCAGTCGTCCAGGTCCGTGGCACGCGCAGGATTATCAGTTACTTGCAGGCCAGCTGCTAGCCCCTGTTCAATCAAACCGTTCATCTTAGCAATTTCAGCCAGTTCAACTCCCAGCTGCGCCGCCACACGAGCAGCATCAGCAACCGCCTCAGCACGCAATTCAGAAACCGGCTGGTGAGCCTGCTGTTGGCGTCGTTTTCCTCCACACCCGCAGCCTGCGTGTCCGCCCACAGCTGGTACAGAAGCAGCGGTAACCGCGTCATCGCCGGCTGCCCCTCCGCCGTGGCGACCACATCCACAGCCGCTACCAGGTTTCTTACCCGGTGCATTTACGTCTCTTAAACCCAGGTTAATGCGGGCTTCGCTCATCGTTCTTTCCTTCCGTTACCGGATAAAGTCCTTAACTATTTTGCCTCTAAGTAACTTCTTTACGCCAATCTAATGGCACCAGTTAGCTCACTAAGTTCTCTGAAGCAGGGGGCATTTGCGTTTCAAAAATAACCAAGGGCTTGAAACCACTCCCCTGTTTTTCAAGCAAGGCGCGAACCTGTCCCGCATACAAAGCTGCTACAATCTGCGTTTTTTGATCCGTAACTTTGAGGCGGGTAGCGTTACCATTACACAAAGAAATAGCTTCCGCTTCAGTTAAATCCAACCTATCGTAAGCTCCTAAACAGGCTTCCGTTAGCGGTAAAACATTCACCTTACCGGTTTGTTCAACCTGGGCGCTAAGCTGCGCAATACTTTGCATTTGCGAAGCCTCCCAGGCACCTACCCGGAAACGACGTAGTTCAGTAAGAGAACCACCTAAACCTAAGGCAGTTCCTAAATCCCGCGCTAAAGCGCGCACATAAGTGCCTGAGGAGCATTCGACGACTACGTCAAACTCTGCGAACGTATAGGTTTCCCCGCCTAAAGTAACTTCAAGGAAGTCAATCTCACTCACCCGCGCAAACTTTGTAACCTGTACGGGGCGGGGCGCTAACTCAACTGCTTCACCGGCGCGATGCAAAGCGTGCGCGCGTTTGCCATTAACCTTAATCGCAGAAACTGTGGTGGGACGCTGCATAATATCCCCCACAAAATAACGCATTTGTGCGTCGATTTCTTTAGCTAACCCAAAGAGGCGTTCAGCGGGGATAGAGTTAACTGCCGTGATTTCCCCGTCAGCATCATCTGAATCAGTCGAAACCCCCAGCTGGATCCGCGCATAATAGCCTTTATCAGCGCCGGTTATATAGTGCAACAAACGCGTGGCTTTCCCAACGCCAATCACCAGCATACCCGTTGCCATCGGATCAAGAGTGCCGGCATGTCCCACTTTGCGAGTCGCAGCTAGACGACGGGTCGCGGAAACAACGTCATGGCTGGTTACCCCGGCCGGCTTGTCAATGATTAAGAGCCCGTCACCAGCAGTTTCACTGGCCCGGGGAACCTCTAGGCGTGCTTTCTTCGATGCCTGCGTCTTGAGCGTTACAGCTTCATCCGCAACAGGGGCAAACTGAGAGTCAGTCACTCATCCTCAGCTTCTACGTCAGTAGTGTCATCATCGTGCTTATAGGGGTCTGCTTCACCCGCAAATTCAGCGTTCTCTGCCAGGGCAGCCACCCGCTGATCAGTTGCCTGCGCGCGTGCCAAAGCATCTTCCAACCGCGCCGCCGATTGAGGCAATGCATCCGCAACAAACTCAATCGAAGGAGTCAACCGAATTCCCAGTGCCTTCCCCACTTCAGAACGGATTAAACCTTTTGCTGAGTTCAGCGCCTTAGCAGAGCGTTCTGCGTCAGAAGCTTTACCGAAAACCGTATAGAAAATCGTCGCGTGCTGCAAATCTCCAGTAACGCTGACGTCCGTAATAGTCACGAATCCTAAACGCGGGTCCTTAATGCGGCGTTCCAAGAGCTGTGCGACCGTCTGTTGAATCCGGTCAGCAACCTTACGTTGGCGGTTTTGATCTGCCATGTCTTATCCTTCCCTTTCCAGCTTCCGTTCGGCGCAGCACCGCCTTTTCAAGCCTCCACCATTTCTGGCGTGTACTGCGTTCCAACTACGGCCGGAATACTTACAAACCTAACTACTAAAATACCGTGAATTATTAAAAACCTCTAAAGGGAAGTTACTTTTCACATTTACTACCTCGGCGTTTACAGACTTCTTTACCTGTGAGATCCGCCCTCGGGAAAGGGAAATTCTGCTCGCAAATCCCCAGAAAATGCCAGGTGGGCACCCGGCTACTTCTCTAGCCAGATGCCCACCGGTTAAGTCAAGGCCGCTTAGTCGCGGGCCTTCTCGCGCAGTTCCCAAGTTTCAATGATGTCGCCTTCAGCGATATCCTTCCAACCCAGGGTCATACCACATTCGTAGCCTTCGCGTACTTCGGTGACATCGTCCTTTTCGCGGCGCAGGGACTTGATTTCCAAGTTTTCCTGCAGAACCACACCTTCACGAATCAAACGAGCATTAGTGCCACGCTTAATCGTGCCAGAACGGATGATACAACCGGCAATGTTGCCGTACTTGCCAGAGCGGAAAACCTGACGGATTTCTGCAGTACCCAGCTGTACTTCCTCGTAGATTGGCTTCAGCATGCCCTTCATGGCTGCTTCCACTTCTTCGATTGCCGAATAGATAACGGTGTAGTACTTAACTTCTACGCCTTCTTCGTCAGCCAGGCGAGCAATCTGCTCGGTGGGGCGAACGTTGAAGCCGATGATAACCGCGTTGTCAACGGTTGCCAAGTTAACGTCGTTCTGGGTAATCGCACCAACGCCACGGTGAATAATCCGCAACTGTACTTCTTCACCCACGTCGATCTTCAGCAAGGAGTCTTCCAATGCTTCCACAGCACCGGAAACGTCACCCTTAAGGATAAGGTTGAGGGTATCAACCTTGCCTTCTTTAAGTACCTTATCGAAGTCTTCCAAGGAAACACGCTTGCGGCGACGCGCCAACTGCGCTTGACGTTCAGCGGTAGCACGCTTATCAGCAATCTGACGAGCCGTACGGTCATCGGAGGCTACCAGGAATGAATCGCCTGCACGTGGCACTGAAGTTAGACCCAAAACCTGCACTGGGCGGGAAGGGCCAGCTTCGGTAACGTTTTCGCCCCACTCGTCGAACATCGCGCGGACACGACCGTGAGAAGAACCAGCCACGATCGAATCGCCAACGCGGAGCGTACCGCGCTGTACCAGCATGGTAGCCATCGAACCACGACCGCGGTCCAGGTTAGCTTCAATCGCAACGCCGCGGGCTTCTGCCTTTGGATTAGCACTCAGATCGAGTTCTGCATCTGCCGTTAGCAAGACAGATTCCAGCAGGTCTGCGATACCTTGACGTTGTTTAGCGGATACGTCAACGAACATAGTGTCGCCACCGTATTCAACGGCAACCAAACCGTATTCGGTTAGCTGAGCGCGGATCTTACCGGGGTTAGCTTCAGGCTTATCAACCTTGTTTACCGCCACCACGATAGGAACATCTGCTGCTTGCGCGTGGTTGATTGCTTCCACCGTCTGCGGCATCACGCCGTCATCGGCAGCAACTACCAAGATGGCAATGTCCGTTGCCTTCGCACCACGGGCACGCATAGCGGTGAACGCTTCGTGACCAGGGGTATCGATGAAGGTAATTAGACGTTCTGCCCCATCATGCGGAACGCGCACCTGGTAGGCACCGATGTGCTGGGTGATGCCACCGTGTTCGGTGTCAACCACGTCGGTAGAGCGAATAGCGTCCAGCAACTTGGTTTTACCGTGGTCAACGTGACCCATAACAGTTACCACTGGTGGACGCACCTGCAGGTGATCTACGTCGTCTAGTTCTTCGGCTTCTAAGTCAATGTCGAAGGATTCCAACAGTTCACGATCTTCGTCTTCCGGAGAAACTACCTGCACGTCGTAGCCCAGTTCTTCACCGAGCAGTGCGAAGGTGTCTTCATCCAAAGACTGCGTGGCAGTAGCCATTTCACCCAGGTGGAACAAGACGGTAATCAACGATGCTGGGTTAACTTCGATACGTTCTGCGAAGTCAGCCAAAGAAGCACCTTGGCGAATACGCACAGTAGCGCCATTTCCGCGTGGAATCTGGACGCCACCGATTACCGGCGCATTCTGCTGTTCGAACTCTTGACGCTTGTTCTTCTTGTTCTTCCGGGCCTTCTTGCCACCGCCGGTGCCACGACCGAATGCACCCTGGGTTGCGCCGCGACCACCGCGACCGCCGCGTGGGGCTGGACCGCCTGCAGCTGGAGCATTATTTGCTGGTACACCGCCACCGAAGCCAGCGCCACCTGGGCGTGGGCCACGGCCACCACTGCGACGTTCAGTTGCGGTGGCTTCAGTGTTTTCGCCAGTTGCTTCTGGGCGTGGTGCGCGAGGCTTATCAGTTGGGGTGCCGCCTGGGCGTGGGCCACGGCCGCGACCTGTGCCGGCTGCGCCTGCGGGACCGCGTCCCTGACCGCCGCGTTGTCCGCGTGGCTTATCTTCTCCGGCACCGCCGGTGCCACCTGGGCGAGGCATTCCTTGGCTGGAAGCGTAAGGATTGTTGCCGGGGCGTGGGCCGGGGCGAGGTCCCGGGCGAGGGCCGCCGGTGCCACCTGGGCGAGGCATTCCTTGGCTGGAAGCGTAAGGATTGTTGCCGGGGCGGGGGCCTGCCGGAGCGGCTGGGCGCGGAGCTTCAGCAGCTGGTTTAGGAGCTGGCTTCGCAGCTTCCTGAGCAGGTGCTTCTGGCTTTTCAGCTGGCTTTTCAACTTGCTTTTCAGCTGCTTTAGCTGCTGGTTTTGGCTTCGCAGGGGCTTTTGCCGCCGGTTCTGCAGGCTTCGCCTTCTTGGCAGCCTTAGGTTCTTCAGCAACTGGGGCGGTGGCTTCGGATTCTTCCGAGGCCGCTGCCGGTGCTTCAACGGTTTCGCTGGAAGCGGTAGCTTCGGCTGGTTTTGCCTTTGCTTTTGCTGTCTTAGGGGCTGGTTTTTCAGCCGTTTTAACTTCTAGTTTCTCGCGTACCATGCGGATTACTGGCGCTTCGATAGTCGAAGATGCCGACTTTACGAATTCGCCATTTTCCTTTAAAAACGCGAGCAAATCTTTACTCGTGATGCCGAGCTCTTTCGCAAGCTCGTGAACACGCAACTTTGCCACTTTTCTCCTGTCTGAGGTCCTTCCCTCATTCAGGAGGGACCGTTATTTTTGCTGGCAGCTCATCGCTGGGTACTCATCGGGTGCCCATCAGCTTCCAACCCGCTTCCATTAACTCTGCTGCAATGCGCACCGTGCGCACTGGAGTACGTCATCCGCTAACTTTTGCCATGCTTCGGTTACGCTTAATGACGCTTTACTGCGTTCCGTCAGTTTCAAGGCGCGTACGAAACCGCGGTCTCGAATCCCTTTTTGAATACATTTCGGAGCAGCGTGTACCCAGGCACCACGCCCAGGTAACGTTTGGGAAGGATCTACTTCAACCGCGTCAGATTCCGCTACATACACGCAACGCACCAGATTTCGCCGGTCTGTCACCTCTTTACATCCTACGCATTGGCGCATAACCGGATGTCCCATGAGGTGCCTTTCTAAGTTGGTTTCTGCGGGCGATTACGAATCTACCCGACATCGAAACGTCCCAAGCTTATATTTTACCGCTTAAATCAGTAAACTTCGTCCTCATTTTGTGAAGCGTTGCTCACGTCTGGGCGGGAAACATCAGAAGCCATTACCCCATAACCAGCTTCCGTATCAGAGTGAATGTCAATGTGGAAGCCACACAGACGAGCCGCCAGACGCGCATTCTGACCTTCGCGTCCAATCGCCAAAGAGAACTGGAAGTCAGGGACGATCACCGTGGCTTTCTTTTCAGCCAATGAGTCGATAGTCACTGAAGATACGCGGGCTGGTGACAAAGAGTTCGCAATGTAGCGGGCTGGGTCTGCCGAGTAGTCGACAATATCGATCTTTTCGCCCTGCAGTTCAGTCATCACGTTGCGCACGCGCCGTCCCATTGGCCCAATGCAAGCCCCCTTGGCATTTACGCCTGGTTCCAAAGCAGCAACGGCAATCTTCGTGCGGTGTCCAGCTTCACGGGCAACGGACTTAATTTCCACCAGCCCATCTGCGATTTCTGGTACTTCACGGGCAAAGAGGGCTTCGACGAAGTTTGGGTGGGAACGCGATACCGTGATGCGTGCGCCACGTTCACCGCGGGTTACGTCAACTACGTAAGCGCGAATGACCTTACCGTGTTCATAGGTTTCACCGGGAACTTTTTCAGCTTCAGGCAAGATAGCTTCAAACTCACCTACGCGTAGAAGCGTCAGGTGCGGATTGGAGTGTGCTTCAACAGTGCCCACAACGATTGTGCCGGTCTTATTGCGGAACTCGCCCAGAACCTTAGAGTCATCAGCTTCGCGAATACGCTGGGTGATGATGGAACGCGCGGTGGCAGTGGCGATGCGCCCAAATTCCTTAGGGGTGTCATCGAATTCGCCGATTGGGTTATCGTCGTCGTCGAATTCCGTTGCCATTACCGCAACTTTACCGGTTTTACGGTCAATTTCGATGCGGGCTTCTTTAATGGAGCCAGGCATCTTGTGGTAAACCTTCAAAAGCGCATCTTCGATGGCTTTAACCAGGGTTACCCCGTCGATTTCTAGGGTGCTTTCGACTTCTCGTAAAGCGGCCAAATCGATTTCCACTGTGACTCCTTGATTTAGAGGTTTCCGAACTCGACGCGCACGCGAGCTTTAGAAATGTTGTCGTGTTCTAAAGTAATGGTTTCGCCTTCTGGAGCTTTCATTCCAGGTTTGGCTGGGTCTACCTTCTTTTGCAGGGTGAGGGTAGTTCCCTCTACTGCTTTGAGGTAGCCGGTAAGTTTCGTCTTATCTTTCAAAGTGAGTTCCACCAGGCGCCCTAGGCTACGTTCAAAGTGACGTAGCGTTTGCAGGCGGCGTTCCGCTCCGGGGCTAGAAATTTCCAGGTTGTATGCACCGGCAATAGGGTCGGCTTGGTCTAAAGCTTCAGAGATTGCCCAAGAGATTTCCTGCAGCTGGTCTGAGCTAAGCAGGTCGGTGCCGGTCGTTAAGTCCACGGTGATTCGCACGGTGGTTTCGTTGCCGGTTTTTACGGTTACGTTTTCCAGGAAAAAGTCGGTATCTAAGACGGGTAGCACAATGTTGGCGATAGTTTCTTGTAGTTCAGTGTTGCTCACATGTGCTCCTCAATGTCGTCATTTTGACCATAGTCATGGAATGATAGTTAATGATGACTAGGTTTCCTATTATGCCTAATGTTCGCTCGTTTTCCTATTCTCACAAGCAATTTAGTGGTGATATTCCTATGTTTAGACGTTTCTCCCGTAGTTTTCTTTCTTTAACGGGTGTGGCGGCAGTGGCGTTGTCTTTGTCCGCCTGTTCTGTGCACTGGGATTACGGGCATCCGATCTTGCCGGAAATTTCTGCTGATTCTGTGAAGTTGCAAGAGTTAGTTGCCAGTGAAGTGCGTTTTGCCGAGGCCGCCCAGAAAGTGCGTGATTGCAAGGCTTGCCAGCCGCTGCTACAGCAGTTTGTGGCGGATTCACCCGCGCGCCAGCAGGCTTTGGGTGGCGTCTGGAATCCTTGGCCGCAGGGGATTCCGCAGGGGGCGCCGCTTCCTCCGGGTGCTGATTTGCCTGCTTTTTCAAGCTCGCCGGCTGAGTTAGCGGAGCAGTTAGTTACCGATGGTTTTAATACTTTGCGGATTTTGCCCCAAATTGAGTCAGCGTCTGACCGACAGCTGGCAGCGTCAGTTTCGGTGACGCGGATCTATACCGGGATTCGTTTGGCGCAGGCGGATGGTTCGTGGGATCAGTTGCGCGCTAAGTTGGCAGCGGATGAGCATTTCTTCCCCACAGTGGATTCGTTTCCCGAGGACGCCGCACAAATCTCTTTAGCCCTGCGGGACTGGGATTGTGCGTTGCAGGTAATGCCAGCTTTCACTGCGCGGGCTACCAGTGCGGATCTGGAGGTTTGGCATCCGCGGGTGCGGCAACTTTCGTTGCAGTTAGAGCAAAATATTTCCGCTGCCCTGAGCTTACAAGTGGCTGATAAACGGCTTAACTCTTGCGTCGGAGCGTCAGAAGCCGTAGCTGGAAAAGCTCCCTTGCCACAGGTTTTGCCGCGCCTTTTCGACCAGCTACTGGTTAGTACGGCGTTAGCTGTGGGAGAGAGTCCGCAGGCGGGAAAGTCGTTTTCTGCACAGCTACCGCAGTCTTCGTTTGCGTACGCAGTTCTAGTTGAGTTGATTGCTGAGAGTGAGTTTCCTTTAGGTACTGCCCTGCCCGGGATCGTTCCAGCTGCGCCAGCTAAATAGCGTTTAGGTTAACTACAAATGGTTTAAGTGCCGCTTCTTTTGAAGCGGCACTTAGTTTTAACTGGGCTTTTAGATATCCACTTAGCTAAAGGTTTTCGCAGCGTTTTTTGCCAACGTCGCGTATACGCCTAATAGCAGAAGCCCCAACACTAATCCACCCGTTTGTCCAACAATGATGGTTGCTACCGGCATTATGAAAGCGGGTAGGAACCAAGTTTGGAGGTTACTAAAATCCTGCACTTCGATTACCATGCCATCCGGGGTGATTACCGGTGGACGCACAGTCTTAAGCTGTAGGTCTTTAGCTTTCTCATGCAGATGAGCAGCAAATCCTATCAGGCTAATGATCATAAGGCTTAGTGGCCATAGGTAGCCCGCTTGCAGTGCCAGAGCGATGATTGCGGGGAAAAAGAAGCTTAATCCGGTGAGCACACTTAGGTAGAGGAAGTAGTTAATTCTCTTTGCTTTCACTACGTTTGTGCTGAGACTTCCCAGTACCATTCTTTGAGTGGCTTCACTGGTTGCCCAGTCTTCCCAGAGCGGAAGCAGCTTATTGACGCTCCAGATAGTGATCAGGGCGGTCCCCAAGTAGACTGCGGGCTGGGATGCGTATTGGTAAAGGAAGACGGTGAAAACGCCGCCCGCTATTTGTGGGATAACGATTCGATAGTTGCGTCGCCAGAGCAACGTTACCAGCAACAGTGCTTTATTCGCTTGATTTTTAATGGGTTTGGCACTGGTGGGGGCGGCTTGGTCTTGGTAGAGTTGCATCGCCAATTTGTTACCCGAGATAGCGGTCATTGCAATGCCATCGCGGTATCCTCCGGCTTTGATAAGCAGCCAGCGGGGTGCGAATTGGTTGTGGCTGGTGCTAATGAGGCTGATTCCGAGGGCGCCCACTAGAGCCAGCAGTTGTGCTCCCAGGTAAAGAACCCAGAGGTAGGTATGGGTAGTTTCTGGCAGCGTGGCTGTTAGAAGGAGGTAGCCGAGCCAGATGCCATAGAGAGTCTTACCCAGGTATTTTTTGGCGTTTTCCCGCCCGTGTTTTTGGAGGCGTTGGAAGCTCGGAAGGTAGCCTAGTGTCGCTATTAGAACGCTGATTCCGATTACTTTGTCGCGCGCAGAGAATGGGAGGAATGCCAGGGTTGAGGCAGCAAGAATAACCAGGGTGCTGACCCAAAAGTAGGTTTGGAAGAGGTGTCCTTTGGCGACGCGTTTTAAATTCCCAAAAATGGCTTCTGCGGTGTGAGCACTGGCCGGCCCCAGTTTATGGATAAGTTCCACTGTCATGGCGCTAATAACGCTTATCAAACCGACAATGAGGGTGGTTTGCGCATTTGGGTCAGCGGGTAATAGTTTGCTGATAATGGTCGCGTAGTTGTAGAGGAAAGATAACCAGAGGGTAAGGCCCATTAGGGCGGCCAGGGCGGTTCCCAGGCGGTCTAATAATGAATGGTGCATTTTCCGCCCTAGGAAAGACGTAGCTCTAACGCGTCGGTGCGCTGGATGAGGTCTCTAGAGTGGCTGGCCATTAAAACGCACCGGTCCTCCAAGTGGTTTGTGAGGATGTCGGCAACTAATTCTACCGAAGCTGTGTCCAGGCGTTGTTCGGGTTCGTCTAGGAAGAGGATGTCCCAGTCGCGCATCAGGAGGGTGGCTAAGGAGGCGCGTTGGTATTGCCCGGTTGAGAGGGTGCGTGGGTAGCGGTTTGCCAGGTCGGCGACGTTGAATAGTTCCATGGCGTATTCGATTTGCGCTACGGTTTTGCCTTTTCCTAGTAGCAGGTAGTTGTCCCAGAGGGTGAAACCGCGGATCCAGGTGAAGTTGTCCATGACCGAGTAGGTTCGGCTTAGGTGCAGGTCAGATTGGGGGACGGTTTCAATGCCGTTTAGTTTGAAACTGCTGTAGGTCATTGGGTGGAATCCGGCAAGAGCTTTGAGGACGGTGCTTTTACCGGCTCCGTTTTCACCGATGAGGGCGATAATTTCTCCGGGTTCAACGTTGAAAGAAAGTCCGTTGATAATCGTGTTTTCACCGTATGCGACTTTTAAATCGGTGATTGCGAGCTGGGCCATGTTTACCTCCTCACTGAGTATAGCAATATCCCTATTGTCCCCTTCCCCACCCATGCGGGAACGCCAACTCCCGCATTAAAATCAGACAGAAATCGCACTCAAATGTCAGCTTTGTCCCCTTCCCCACCCATGCGGGAACGCCAACTCCCGCATTAAAATCAGACAGAAATCGCACTCAAATGTCAGCTTTGTCCCCTTCCCCACCCATGCGGGAACGCCAACTCCCGCATTGAAATAGAGATAGCGGGGCACGGAATTTTCTGATTTAGATTCCGAGGGCGGATTCCAATGTATAAAAAGAAATCCCGCCTCGTCTGAGGCGGGATTTTTCTGGCTCCCACGGCTGGACTCGAACCAGCAACCTGCCGATTAACAGTCGGACGCTCTGCCATTGAGCTACGCGGGATTGCTTCAACAGATAATACTTTAGCAGGGTTTCGCACCTGATTCCAAATTAAGCGTTACAGCTGGGATTTTTGCTTGATTCTGGCGGTTTTAAGTGGGTCTACCGCCCTCGAGAAGAGAAAACCCCTAAGTGACGCTCGCCACTATCGTCGGTTAAAGTACTTAATCTGCCAACCCAACCGCGTCGCGAAGGTTCTTTTCCAGCTCAATCCCCAACTTCTTAGCAGCCGGATCCAGTGGCCCATCTGCAACTAGAGCCGAAAATAGCTTCCCGTCGCCGCGCCGGCGAATCGTGCCAATCAAATTCGTGCCATTTTCGGCTTTTCGCCGCATCGTTAAGACGATTGTCTGAGCAACCTTTTCATCGAAAAGCCGCATAAAACTAGTCTGCTCATGCTCTGCTAGGTGAAGCGTAAGCGGGGTGCGTTGCGGATCCACCCAACGAATTACCAACCTTTTTGATTCCCCTGCCCAGATTGCCTGTTGAATTTCAAACCAATCACAGAGCTGCTCCACTGTTCCTTCTTTAAGTCGCAGCAAGCCTCGGTCAGCGATGAAATATTTTTCCCCGGCTTCCCCCAGCGTGGCGATACGCTGAATCTCATGTGGTTTCAGCGCCAGGGCTGCCATATCCGCCGCCGAAATACCCAGCTTTTCCATGTTGATAGTTGGTTTTTGAAAGAGGTTTTTTAATAGCTTCACACCCTTAAGCTTAGTTGAAAAGAGAATTAATAGTTGCCATACTTAGGAAAGTGAAACTTCACTATGAGTTTCGCCCCGATAGCTCAGTCGGTTAGAGCAGTGGACTCATAATCCATCGGTCGCGGGTTCAAGTCCTGCTCGGGGCACAGTTTCGTTAGATGTTTCACTACGTGGCACTTTTAGGTTTCCCCTGTCATTTGTTGGGAAAACTTGGAAGTGCCACGTTTTGTTTTTCTTTGCATATTTTAAACGCAACCTCTACTATTGATAATAGTTATCATTAACGATAAGAGAGATGCTGTAATGATCCTTGCAAAATACCGCAAAACCGGTGCACAAGTTGCTGCCCTAAGCGCAGCCGCTCTGGCCGTAACTGGTTTCGTTTCCCCTCTGGCTCTGGCTGAAGAGGCAACCCGTGTAGCCGTTGAAGACGCGCACGTTTTCCACCTAACTTACACCGCAAGTGGCCTAAACCTGATGGCCAATAATGGAGAGGCAGTCGTTGAGCCCAATACCGTTGAGTTCACCCTTCCAGAAACTTCTCTTTCTGATAAGACTGCTGGTTTCGCCGGTGTTGGAAAAGCTGCTTACTTCCAGCCACTTTTCTCTGACGACTTCATTACTAAAGACGGTGAAAATGCCGCTGATCGTTTCCCTAACACTGGCCTGCGCGTAACTCGGGTAGCTGGCCCGGGCAAGGTCTTCTTAGGTGCTGGGCAAAACGACCAAACCTTTAACCCAGTTTTGAACACCAAGCAGGCCGAGCTGACTAAGGGCGCGGTTTTACCAGTTAACGGTTTTGGCGATAACTTGGCACATTTGGCTTTTGATGCTCCCGGTAAGTACAAGCTGCAGGTTGAAGCTGTCGAAACCACCACTACTGACGACCTGGCAGCTAACCCACTTGTGGCTGAAAAGGTACGGGCAGTTTCTGCTCCTAAGGTCTATACCTTCTTAGTTGGAGCTGCTGGTTTGGCAGATACTTCCGACCCATTCGCTACCCCTGACAACGCCGCAGGTGATGGAAATAATGCGGGTGCCACCCAGCCAACAGACCCTAACAAGGTTCCCGGAGATCCAATGAACCCTGAACCCGGTAAGGATCAAGAACCAGGTAAGGACCAGAAGCCTGGTCAGGCTGAGGGTTCTGCCGGAGCAGACGGCACCAAGCCTGCCGGTAAGCCGGATCAAAAGCTGAACAAGCCAAATTCCCCACTGGCGGGGTCCGGCACGCCAGGCACTTCTGGGATCACGGGTTCAGTTTCCGGCGCAGTTAAGACTTTCCTGGGGGCTCCTACCTGTTTCGCTTCTTTCGAGGGCGGTCAAGGTAGCCTCACGATTGTTCCAAAGGTAAAGGACGACCGCCAGTCTCCTTCTAAGTGGTACAACTTTAATGAAATCAGCTTCACCATTGGCGAACCAGGGGTGGCTAAGCTTCCTCAGGCCATTGGTTCTATTCCTGCGGGCACTAAGGTTTGGATGATCGGTTCCACCCAGCAAAAGGGTGTTCCTTGGGTGGGTGCTAATACCATGAGCGACACCATTATCAATGAAACGACTGGTGAAGTTACCTGGACGCTGTCTTCTTTCTCTGGACCTGGTGCAATGGAAGTGTTTACTTCCGGTAACTTTGGTACCTTGGTTGGTCAGAAGTGGTTCTCTGCGAATGGTAATACGGGGAGCGGCTCTGTCACCATTCCTAAGAATACTCACGTGCACCCGAACTGGGTCTTCTCAGCGCCTGGTGTGTACCGAGTCGGTATCACTCAGACCGCTACTTTGAAAGATGGCACGCAGGTTTCCGGTACCGATGTTCTCTTCTTCCAAGTTGGTGCTGGTAACGGCGCACGTGACGGCCACTTCGATATCGGTTCTGAAGTAGCAAAGGCTGGCGCAAAGCGCGTTTGGAAGGATGCGCAGGGTAAGCCTTGTACTCCAACTGAAGCCGATTTGCGTGCAGCTGGGCTTACTGGCTTGGCAGCTACCGGTGCTAATTCGATGACTATTCCGCTCTTGATCTTGGGTGTAGGTCTGGGTGTCTTCGGTTTCGCACTGCGGATGCGTCCGCGTCACGCGGAGTGAGCCGAGTTGAAACGATTTTAAGACTCAAAAGCTCTTCCTAATCGCATAAAGTTTGTGGGTGTTTGGTTCTCCAAGCACCCACAAACTCAATTCGCACGGGAAACGGCTTTCGTATGCGAATTGGCGGGGTCACGAGGCTAAATTCGCACGGGAAATCGCTTTCGTATGCGAATTGGCAGGGTCACAAGGCTAAATTCGCACGGGAAACCGCTTTCGTATGCGAATTGGGCTTTTAATCCGCTAGTAAGACCTGTTAATAGCTTGACGCTCCGGTCGCTGCCTCATCTAACGCACGGCGGCGTTCTTCCAACGCCAGCATCTTCCGAAAATGTCCAGCCGTATCCTCACCTGCAGCTTCTAAACGCCCAATCTCAAACCGCAATTGCTCAATAGCGCGTCCCACCGAAGTCTGCACCAAGCTAATCGTCACTGACCGCGCATAGGCGCTTAACTTCTCAGAATCGTCCTGGGGAAGTGCCGTTACCAACAAAGCATGTAGCACCTTGCGCACCGGCTCACTGGCCCGTTCAAAGAGCTCTCGATTCCATCCCTCAGTAGACTTATTAATCGCTACTTCCTGCTGGGCAAACGCGCGTTCAGCTGCCTGCAGGTGCACCTCATAGCGCCCCAGTCCCCCACCTGATTGGATTAACTGGTGCACCGCTTGGAATGCCGCAGACCCAAATGTCTGCAGATCAAGTTCATCAAACCCAGTACCCAAGCAGTCAAAAGGACGTTGCAATACTGAGGCTAATGCCTGCGACTCTAGCTTAAACCGGGCGCTTCGCGTATCCCCATAAGAAAGTTCAGTCACTGTTTGAGGCGTTTGTGCCCCGCCCTCGGAAACTGCCACAACTGTTTGCGGCGCAACCGGCTGGTTAACTGCCAGCTCTGGAGCAACCGCCGTCTTTTGCCGGGCTGCTCGCTGCACTTCCCTGCCAATGTCAGCTGCATCCATCCCCAGCCAACCCGAAAGCAAGCGCACATATTCTTTTTGCAAAGCCTTATCGCGAATCGACGCAACTACCGGAGCCGTAGCTCGCAACCCAGCGACGCGCCCTTCCGGAGTCGACAAATCCACGGCCGCTAAGGTTGTGCGCAGCACGAACTCAAATAGTGGAATCCGCGACTTAATCAACCTAACAACCGCCTCATTACCCTCGGCAATCCGCAGTTCACAAGGATCCATTCCGCGCTTTTCCACCGCCACAAACGTTTGCAGTGCAAAGTGCTGATCCTCACCATAGGCTTTCAAAGCCGCCTTTTGCCCAGCCGCATCACCATCGAAAGTGAAAATCACTTCCCCGCCCCGAGACTGCCCGGAAGCTAGCTGCAAGCCCACCGAAGGATCCGCCATATCTCCTAAAAGCCGGCGAATAATCTTCACATGATCCGATCCAAATGCCGTACCGCAAGAGGCAACCGCTGTATCAATCCCCGCTAAATGAGCGGCCATCACATCCGTATAGCCTTCTACAACCACTACCTGACGCTTAGAAGCAATCGAACGTTTGGCTAAATCCAAGCCATAGAGCACCTTCGACTTGTGGTAAATCGGTGTTTCCGGGGTATTTAGATATTTCGGGCCCTGGTCATCGGGCATAATCCGCCGCGCCCCAAAGCCAATCGTTGCCCCCGTCAAATCTCGAATGGGCCACATAAGGCGCCCGCGGAACCGATCGTAAAGGCCGCGGGTCCCTGCCGTTGCCAGCCCCCCGACAATCAACTCATTGTCAGTAAAGCCCTGTGCACGCAGGAAATTCGCTAAGTTGTTCCAGCCCGGCGGGGCAAAACCCACCCCAAAATGCGCGCATGCTTCGCGGTTAAACCCGCGTTCTTTCAAAAACTGCACGCCCAAAGCCGCCGCCGGAGTCTCTAACTGCTCGCGATAAAACTGTTCGGCCACCCGGTGCATATCCAGCAGTCGCTGTCGCTTCCCATAGTCATCGGCAGGACGCTGCCCGTCTTCGTAACGCAGCGTAATCCCGTACTTTTGTGCCAGGTGCTCAACTGCGTCAGTGAAAGAAAGATGATCGATTTTCTGTAAGAAACTGATTGCGTCGCCACCTTCTCCGCAGCCGAAGCAATGCCAGAAGCCACGCGCCGTATTGACGTTAAAAGACGGAGTATTCTCATCGTGGAAGGGGCAAAGGCCTTTAAAAGTATTGATGCCGGCCGGACGTAAAGTCACGTAGTTAGAGACGATTTCTTCTAAATCGACGACGTCTTTAACCTTTTCGATGTCAGCTTTAATAATCAAACCAGCCATACTTGCCCCTCCTTTCTTAGCTTATTCCAAAATACGCAAAGCTCAGTATGTTTCTGAGAACAACCCACACAGGCGCGCATGCCAGCGCGCTGCCGAAATATCCGTGAGGGAAGCTACTTGGTCAATCACCGCTCGCAGCCGGTTCGCGTCAGAAGTATCTGCGCGCCACTGCATCGCAAATGGTTCTTCCAAATCCCTCCCCTGGTTTTGCATCAATACGTCCACCAGATCAGCCAGCAGGGTACGCTGCTGCAAGTAGAGGGGTTCAACTTCCCGCGGCGCCATCACATAGTGCACGGCAATCCCTTTGAGCAGTTGGATTTCTGCCCGGATCGAGGGCGGTACCACCAGGTCACAGGCATAGCGTCCCAGGCCTTCCGCAGCCAAACTATCAGGGACTAAGGACAGCAGATCTGCTTCATCAACGTGGTGGCCTTGGGCACGCGTAGCGTTTTCAGTTGCGGTTAGGAACCTCCCGATCAGTTCCGAAGTTAGATCTTTTAAGCCGGCGCGGGCCTTATAGCTGCCGTCGTAGTCAGCCAGCCAGAAACCACTGTTCAATAGCCGCTGGCGGGCTGCTTCTAAATCGTCTGCGGTAACTGAGTTCCCGTACCATTCGGTGGTGTCAGCCACGATCTGCGCAAACGCTACGTCATCAGCTAACTTCTGGGGCTGGAACTTTCCCATCGCCACTGCGTCTTCAATGTCGTGTACTGAGTAGGCAATGTCGTCTGATAGGTCCATTATCTGTGCTTCCAGACAGCGGGCTACAGGGGGAAGTTGCACCAGGGCATCTTTACGCATCCAGTGGAATACCGCGGCGTCTTCAGCGTAAACCGAGTATTTCGTTAAAGACTTTTGGGGATCTGGTCCGCCGCCTTTTACCCAGGGGTATTTGCAGATGGCGTCTAAGGTAGCGCGAGTTAGGTTTAGGCCGGCGGGCAGTCCTTGGGCGTCGGTAACTTTGGGCTCAAGGTTTACCACTAGGCGGAATGTTTGCGCGTTGCCTTCAAAACCGCCGCAGTCGGTGGCTAATGAGTCCAGGGCGCGTTCACCGTTGTGTCCAAATGGGGGGTGTCCCAGGTCGTGAGAGAGGCAGGCAGCGTCGACTAAGTCGGGGTCGGCCCCTAAGCTATTTGCCAGGGCGCGTCCCACCTGGGCGACTTCTAATGAGTGGGTGAGGCGAGTGCGCACGAAGTCGTCGCTGATGGGTCCCAGTACTTGGGTTTTTGCTCCTAGACGGCGAAATGCGGCCGAGTGGAAGATCCGCGCCCGGTCTTTTTCAAAGTCGCTGCGTCCCGAAGTTTCGGTGGTTCCGCTTACGTAGCGGGCGCGATCCGTTTGTGAATACTGGTATTGGGGTGCACTCATACTCTCTATTTTAGCTAGGTTTTTTCATAGACTTAAACGCCAATCCACAGATATTCACGCATTGCGGGGAAGAAATAGTCCACAATAGTGTTATGAGTGAAATCCCGCAGACGCCTTCGAAGTATTATCGTCAGTTAGATCCTGGTTATGTACGTACTGAGCTGTTACAGCGTCGCCACAATGGGCGAGTTCCTTGGTGGCGTGAAGCTGTGGTTAATGAGGTAGCTGGGATTATTGATGAAACGGGCGCGAAGCTGCTAGAGGACTGTGTCTTTTTCATCGCGCGGATGGGCTTCACTGCCCTTTTGTTCCGGCCGGCGGATATTGATATCGAAGCTAATGACCAGCCGCTTCGGGATTTGATTGGGGCGGCGCACCGGGTTGGTTTGAAAGTTATTGTCCGAGTTTGCGGTGCAGATTATCAAGAGCATCCGACCGGTGAAGAGGCTGTCCCGTTTTATGGTTTTGAGAGGGATTTTGAGACTGTTGAGCGCCGTGCCCAGATTGCGTTGACTTGTGGGGCGGATGGGATTGATTTGGGGCGGATTGAAGATCTGACGTTGGCTAATGAGAAGCCTGAGTCTGAGTTTTCGGTTTTGTCGCGTCACCTGCTTGCCCTGTTGGCTGAGTTCTCTGAGGATCATATTTTGGGGGCGGCTACTTCTATTTCGCATCCGGGCGCTTACCAGCGTTATGTGGCGGAAACTTGGTTGCATCATCTGTGTGATGATGGGTTGCAGCGGGCGCGGTTTGCGGCGGCTGAGATTGAGGCGGCGGTGCGCGCGAAGATTAAGATTCACGACCAGCATGGGAGTGTTTGTGCTTGGCGGGCTACTTTGCTGCGTTTGCATCGTGCGTTGGGGTCGGTGAATTTCTTCCCTGGTTCGTGGGAAGATGGTGCAGATGAAGTGCGCCGGGCAAGTATGCGTTTGCAGGTTACGGCGTTGCCGGGGGCGATTTATTTGCCGTTTGGTTTTAGCGGGGGGCATTTTACTTTCGAGGGCGCCAATATTCGCCCCTTCCCACCTCAAACTGAGATTGAGAAAGCTCGGGTAGCGCATACGACGTTAATTTTGCGGATGCGCGGCCAGCATCAGTTAGCGACTTCTGCCTTTGGGGTGGTAACTAATTTGCCGTGGGCGAATCAGGATTGTTTGGTGCTTACCTCGGGCCCAATTATGACGGTTTTAAATACGGGTGCTGAGCCGGTTTATGTGCCGGGTGAGCATGAGTTGCTGGTGCGCTCTGAGTCTACTAAGCAAGAGGATTCTCCGGCGGCGCGAGTAATTTTTGCGGGTGAGGATTTGCAGGTGACTTACGCTGATAAGCAGGCTACTGCGGTTGCTCCGGGGACTTGTGCTTGGTTCCTGTGCTGAGGTTGGTTTTAAACGCGGTTTTGCCCGCCTAGTCTTAGTGACTATAAAAGTGTGCCCCCGGTTTTCCGGGGGCACACTTAGAAGTTTAAACTTTCAGATCACTTGTGGGTTATAGGACAGATTTTATTGATGGTTCAATATTTTAATAGTCTGTTCTGT
>JAUNKY010000039.1 GCA_030532515.1 Actinomycetaceae bacterium | reverse complement strand
ATACGAAACCATCTACCAACCAACCATCTGACACCAAAACTTGCACCAGACCCACGTGTTTTGCATCGGCATCAAGACTATTGGCAATCAACTCTGAAAGCGCAGCAGCTTGATTTGAATAGAGGGATTCGCCTAACAATCTGACGGCCGACCATTGCCAGGTTAATTCAAGAGACTTCGATGTCATTGTTTACCTTGTAATATCTGAATGTGTAGTTGATGTAATGATAATGCTATACGCGATTTCCAGTGAAACTAGGAGTCGTCGGTACCCGGCGTTAGATTTTATATCGTCATTTAATCCATTTCTACACAGCTTTTTATATCTATTGACATTTTCATAACTTGTCTCTCGAGGAGTAAGCTGGAGAGCTTTAGGTTTGGTTACGTGTATATACTGAAGTGAAGTGAAGGAAATCTAACGAGACATGATGGTTGTAATGGAGCTTATTAGTCTGTTTTCTGGCGCAGGCGGTATGGACCTAGGGTTTGAGAAAGCCGGGTTCAATGTTGTCGTGGCGAACGAATTTGACCCTATAATTTGGGCTACTTATGAAGCGAATCATGATGCTAAGCTCATCCGTGGTGATATTTCGAAGATAGATTCAGCAGATTTTCCTGAATGCGATGGAATCATCGGTGGTCCTCCATGTCAGTCATGGAGTGAAGCAGGGTCGCTTCGCGGTATCGAGGACCCACGCGGACAACTTTTCTTCGAATACATTCGTATTCTTAGAGATAAACAGCCGAAGTTTTTCGTTGCCGAAAATGTACGTGGAATGATGTCTTCACGGCACTCTGAAGCTGTGCAAGAGATCTTGAGACAGTTTGACGAAGTCGGCTACAACGTTTCAGTTCATGTTTTCAACGCAGCTGATTATGGTGTGCCGCAGGACCGTATCCGCGTTTTCTATATTGGTTTCCGTAAAGATTTGGATGTAGAGTTTATTCCTCCTGTTCCGCATGAATCGAAGATAACTCTTCGTGAGGCAATCGGAGATCTGCAAGAAACTGCTATCCCTGCGTTGCCTGGGAACAAGAGTAACGGTGATAACTGTAGTGTTTTGAACCATGAATATTTTGAGGGAAGCTACTCAACTATCTTTATGAGTCGTAACCGAGTACGCGGTTGGGATGAGCAAGCATACACCGTTCAAGCTTCTGGTCGACAATGCCAGATTCACCCACAGGCTCCTAAGATGATTAAGAAGTCGCCGAATGACTATCGGTTCGTAGAAGGAGCTGAGGATCTCTATAGGCGGATGACAGTCCGTGAATGTGCTCGTGTTCAAGGATTTCCTGACGAGTTCAAATTCATCTACGAATCTCTAAACGATGGTTATAAGATGATTGGTAACGCCGTACCAGTAAACCTTGCGTACGAAGTCGCTAGACGAATAATGCAAGCACTCGAAAGGTAACAATTCTCCCATGAACACAAGTAATGCGAAAGGTCGCGCGTTTGAAGGAGCTGTTTTGAACGCGCTTAAGGATACTCTTTGTTTTGAAGGCAAGATTGAGCTTGGAGACAATCCTGCGACCTTAAATGCGCTTCATCACTTTAGCAATCTTGATTATCAAGAAGAAACTGCTTATTCATTCCTAGCTCTAAAGGGAATTCGCGTTATTGCGGATGATATTGAGAACCGTTTTGGTGTTATTGATAACCCGGTGCTTTATATTCAATCAGATCGTAACGGTGAAACAGGAGATGTTCGCGATATCGTTCTTTTAGATAAAAATGGTCTAGAAATCACGGGTATTTCTTGAAACATAACCATGATGCGGTGAAACACTCTCGGCTTTCACGCCGAATTGATTTCGGGAAACAATGGTTAGGCGTTCCGTGCTCACAGCAGTATTGGGAAGATATAGACCGAGTATTCGGTTTCCTCGCTCAATTTGGAAATAAAACGGTACGTTGGAAAGACTCCGGCGTTGATAAAAAGACTCAGGTCTATATACCCTTACTAGAAGCATTCGCAAATGAGTTACTAAGAATCATTGATGAAGCTGGGCAAACGGCAATTGAGAATTTGTTCCACTACCTCTTTGGTGGATTTGGATATTACAAATTTGTTGGAGAAAGCCACAAGAAGGGTCCAAGGACGAAAGTCTTATTCATGGACTTCGATAAGGAGCACAAAGCTCTGTTGCCTGGTGAGTTAATCGAAACTAGATTTAAAGGCGCTAACACCTTAATCGTTATTTTCGATAAGGGATGGGAACTAAGTTTCCGAATCCATAATGCAAGCTCCAGAATTGAAACCTCGATGAAATTTGATATTCAACCGGTTCAGATTCCAGCTGAGTTAGTGTTACAAGAAGATTAAGATTTGTGGCTCCTCAAATGAGGAGCCACAAATCTTACAGTATTCATTTAGCTTTGATAGCGCCCAGCTTGAATCGCTTTTACGACTTTAGAATAGACAGCTTCAGACACCCGGCCGCCTTCGCGGCGGACGGAATGGGCGGGGATGAAGACGAAGCGGTCTAAGCGCACTTCCGAAGGGCGGTGCTGCCGGTCCCAATCGCCCGTGCCAATATCCATCCAGCGGCGTCCCCACTGAGTTTCCTTAAAATCCTCATGATCCTTAGAAGTCATCTGCGCACACACAAAACCATCACGGTGCTCAGCTAAAACCAGTACCGGCCGGTCTTTACCAACAGAAGGATCATCCTCAAACGGAACCCAAGCCCAAACAACTTCGCCCGGGTCAGCACCTCCATCGCGGTTAGGTCGATATTCTAAATGAGGCATAGCGGCGCCCTCGGGAAGAAAATAAGCGTCATGACCAGGCAAACTCGCGGACGTTCCGAAACTAGCCGCACCGCCCAAACCGGGCTTGCCACCTTGCTGCTGGTGCCGCTGGGAACGATCGCCGCGCTGCCCATCCTGGGAACGCTGACCGCGCTGATTGAGATTGGCGCGCTGGCCACGCTTCTGCGCACGCTTTTCCTTACGTTCTTCCTTCTTCGACTTAGGCAGGAACAAATCCACAACAAAATCAAGCAGCAACTCAAAGAATAAGCTCACCGAAAACTCCTTATAAACTATCTAACCCAAGTCTAACCAGGGCCACCTACAAAATAAACCAAGTTAAGGTGAGCAATCCCTCTAACCCAATATTTCGCCCCAACCCACCCAAAAGCATAGAATGGGAAAGTTGGAAAATCGCTAAAACTGTAAGGCAAACACCTTGAAAACCAAGAAAGAACTTCTCCCTATTCTGGCGCTGCTCGTCGCCTCAGCCATTTGGGGATCTACTTTTATCGTCATTAAAGATCTGGTTAACGCGGTTTCTCCATACGACCTGCTGGGAATTCGCTACGTGATCACCAGTATCATCATGGGTATCCTCTTTTTCCCCATGCTGCGCAAAACCGACCCAGACACCTGGAAACACGGTCTAATCGTCGGAACGGTCTTTGGCATAGGGCAAGTCATCCACACGGTCGGTATTTCCATGACCGCAGCTTCAACTGCCGGCTTCATCACCGGAATGTATATCATTATGATTCCCATTCTGCTGCTGGCAATGTACAAAATCGTGCCCAACGGGTTCGTAATCATTTCTTCCATCCTGGCCGTAGCCGGCATGGGAGTCCTCAGCTTGCAAGACTGGCACTTGGGAACCGGTGAACTGGTGGTGCTGGTTTCCGCCGCTTTCTTCGCGCTGCACATGATTTTACTAGGGCGGTGGTCAACCGAACGCACCAGCTTCCAACTCACCATCATCCAAATCTTTGGTTTGACCATTGTCTCAGTGCTGGTTGCCGTTCCCGGAGGCGTCACCCTGCCCGCAACCACTCGGGACTGGATGAGCATGGCGTACCTGATTGTATTCGCCTCAGTTTTGGCTATTTTCATCCAAACTTGGGCGCAGTCTAAAGTCAGCCCCACTCGCACAGGCGTCGTAATGGCTACAGAACCAGTGTTCGCAGCTGGTTTCGCGATTGCTTTCGGTGGGGAAAGCCTCACTCAGCGTATGGTGATTGGTGGTTCGTTGATTCTAATTGCCATGATCGTCTCTGAATTACGTCCGTCGCACGGCACTGTGGAAGATAAACTCACTACGGATCGTCCCGACGAAGAAAAAGAACACGCTGAAAACTAAGCGAGTAACGTTACGATTCCGAAATTGTAACAATAGGGCAGTGGTGGCCGTATTTTAAGGTGTAAGGTTGACCTTAGTTAAGGGTTTTCTGTCGTTGTAGCTCGCTGTGTGAGACTACCTTGCCTCTTTTGCCTAAGGCATGGCAAAATTTTACTTGTCCTATAAACTGCGAAGTTAGGCAAGTAATGAAACATATTCCTCGCATAGTTGCGGGCGTTAGCGCTGCGACGTTGCTATTCACCCCTGGCCTGGCTCAGGCTGCGCCAGAAGCAACCCCAGCAGACTCCACCCCAGCTGTAACCGCACCGGTAGAGTACACCAAAGTACTCATCATGTTAGATAATCAACCTACTCGCCCCGGGGCCGAACTGCTCAACCTGCGTGAAGTTAACAAACTACGCGACCGCCTGGTTGAAAAATACGGTATTAAACCAGACCGTTCCTTCGGCTACTTGGTAAAGGGGTTCGCAGCACAAATCCCCACCCAAAAATGGGCTGAAATTGCTGCTGAACCCGGCGTGGGCTCTATTGAACGAACCCGCGAATACCAGCCACTGATGGGAACCGCCTCAGACTTGACTTTCTCCACTCAGGCGCGGGAAACCCACAATGTCTCAGGTGAAGGCGTTGTCGTGGCAGTCATCGACACCGGCATTGATATGCATCACCAGGACATGCGCCTGGACGACGGTGCTAAAACCAAACTAACCCCAGCTCCAGGCTTTACCCCTAAAGTGCCTTGGGGTTACAACTATGCTGACGACAATACTGAAGTTAAAGCAATCAACAGCTCTGAACACGGTATGCACGTCGCTGGTATTGTCGGTGCTAACGGCGGAGCAGGATCTTCTCCAGCTACCAACGGTCGCATCAACGGTGTAGCGCCAAACGCACAGATCCTGGCGATGAAAGTTTTCTCTTCCTCTCCAGCCAAAGGACAGGGCGCTTCCACTGAAGACATCATTGCTGCTATTGAAGACTCAGTAAAGCACAAAGCAGACATTATTAACATGTCTCTTGGCTCGGCAAACGGCTTCTCTTCCCCCACCGAAGGTGAACAGCGTGCGGTACAAATCGCAACCGACTCTGGTGTAGAAGTTGTTGTGGCAGCAGGTAACGATGGTTTGAACTTCTCTCCAACCGGTGGCACCGATGACCTGTTGGGAATGTTTGATGACGGCCCACACGGCAGCCCCGCTTCCGCTCCTTCCGCACTTTCAGTAGCTTCAGTTGACAACCAAGCTTCTATCGTTCGCGGTGCTAAAGCTGTGCAGGGAACTAACACAGTCACCTTCGGCTACGACGTACAGGTTGGCGCAGCTGACGGACAAGCCCACAAGATTGTGTACGGCGGTCTGGGCAAACCAGGTGAAGTGCCTGACACAGCTGCAGGTAACTACGTGCTGATCCAGCGTGGTGACATCCCCTTCTCTGACAAGTTTGCAGAAGCCATTAAAAAGGGCGCTGTGGGCGTGATTATTTACAATCACGCTCAAGGTGGGGATACTTTCGTGGGTATGGCTGGCGTTGACAAATTCACTGTTTTCGGTGCTTCCCTAACCCACTCTGACGGTGAACGCCTGCGTCAAATGATTGCCACTGGCGATACCAGTATCACCTTCAGCAACGACTTGATTTCCCAAGCTGCTGCAACTGCGAAAACCCCTTCTAGCTTCACCTCTTGGGGAACCACCCCATCTTTGGACTTCAAGCCACAGATCTCTGGTATTGGTGGTTTAGTTTGGTCCACGGTGAACGACAACCAGTATGAAAACCAATCCGGTACTTCAATGGCTGCTCCTCACGTGGCGGGCGCAACTGCGCTTTTAGTTCAAAAGGGCCGCGAAAAGTACCCTGATTTAAGTGCCGCTCAACTGCACCAGCAAAACCGCGTGTCTTTCGTAAACACCGCGCAAATCCTGGAACACACTGCGGGCGTACCGTTCTCTCCACGTCAAATGGGTGCCGGCTTGATCAATACTAAAGCCGCCCTGGAAACTGACGTTTTCGCAACAGTTTCCGGCAGCCCTTGGGTTGCTCTAAAGGAAGTTGCACCGGGTGAGACCTTCACTGTTACCTTAGAAAATAAGGGAACTGTGGATCGTACATACAACACAGGCTCCACCTGTGTGATTAACGAAACCAACCAGGCTGGTAAAGCTACTACCACAGCATGTAACGCAAACGAAGCGATAACTGCTTCCGCAGCTACTGTTAACGTACCTGCCGGTGGAACCGCTACTGTTGATTTCACTGTACAGACTGATCCAACTTCCACTCACTGGCTGGGAGCCTGGGTGAAATTCACCTCTGCTGATCCTAAAGTGCCAGCCTTATCCCTGCCAGTACTGGGATTCGTAGGTGACTGGAACGCGGAACCAATTATTGATGCTCCGGTAGGATCCCCCAGCGTATTCGACCCATTCTATCGGGATCCCGCAGAAAACACGATGCGTACCCGCCTGGTATCTAACGTGGGAAGCCTGTACAAAGTAGTTTCAAACGGCGCTACCTTCTGGATCTCACCTAACGGAGACGGTGTGCGTGACAACGTTTCTGCAATGGTTATGCAGCTGCGTAACGCAGAAGAGATCCGCGGAAGCATCCTTGATAACGCTGGACAAACCCTCAGAGAACTGGGCGTGGAACACCACTTGCCTCGTTTCCACATGAAGCACTACGTAGCTGGGGAAACCAACCTGGCTAACGAGCTTTCAGCCCTGAACTTTGACGGTACTGTCTACAACCAAAAGACAGGTGCGTTTGAGAACCTGCCTGAAGGGGACTACGTATACCGTCTGGCCGCGAAGCTGGGACCAGAATGGCCAGCACAAAACACTGATTTCAACGTGAAAGTTGATTTAACTAAGCCTGAAATCACTTCCGTTGAATACCTGGATGCACCAGATGGCAAAAAGGTAGAAGTCACTGCAACTGACAGCGGTTCCGGGGTAGACTCAGTGATCCTGAAGGTTAATGGTGGATTCTCTGAACTGGAAGCCCAGTATTTAGCAGACAAGTGGGTCGTATTGGTTCCACAAGATGTAGTCGATTACATGGACTCTTTCGTTATTGAAGTAACTGACGAAGCAGGAAACACTGCATCTACTGATAATCCTTCAGAGATCTCTCCGGTACGCATCGATGCTTCTGACGAATGGGAAGAAGTCATTGTTGGTGCGGGAGCAGAATCCGACTTCTACGCAGAACCAACGGTTAAAGACGGCGTCCGCCGACTCTCTGGTACTGTTTCTGACACTGTTACTCGCCTAACCGTTAACGACCAGGAAGTAGCGATTACCGGCGGTAAGTTCGCAACAACCGTACCCGTTAAACAAGGTGAACAAACTGTGGTAATCCGCGCAGAAGGACCTGTTGCCTACGAACGTGAATACACCTTCACCTACGACAGTGAAGCACCCGTACTGAATATCACCTCTGGTGCTACTTTAGATGCGGCTTCCGGGCTGTACCTGCTGGAACGTAACGGCGCCGGTAAAGTTGTCTTCGCTGGCACTGCTTCTGACAACTTAGTTGATCTTGAAGAAGTTTCCGTTAACTTGGTTGGCGCTCCCGGGTCTAAGCAAGTTGAGGTAAACAACAACTCCTTCAACGTAGAGATTGCTGTTCCAGAGCATGTTGGTATCATTCAACTGACTGTGTCTGATGGCGTAAATGAGACTGAAGCTTATATTCGCGTCACCAACTCGCAGTTCGATCCAACCGGTAATCTTACTTTCGGTTCCTTGAAGACTGCTAACAACAACTTGGTTGACATCCACGATGAAAACGTCGTTCGCGTCAACGGGAAGTACTACTTCAAGTGGCAGGGTCTGCTCTCTTCAATCCCAGGTAGCTTCCAAGCTAACGGTGAAGATGTGGTATTTGACCCCACTACCGGTGCTTTCTTGCATCTGATTGAATTGCAGCAGGGTATTACTGTGGTTAACGTGAAGCTGACCAATAAGGGTGGGCAAGTTGTACACGATACTTCTTTGAACATCTTCTTTGACTCGGTGATCCCGGTGTACACACTGGAAGACGGCAAACCAGCCCTGCACGCTGATGGCGCACTGTATCTGAAAGAAGCTGGGGACGTTCAGTTTAAGGGCACCGTTTCTGACAATGCTTTCGGCTACGCATTGGCATTAAACGGTAACGTGTTAGAAAACATTCTGACCATTTTTGATCCGAAGGCTGAAGTTAACCAGCGTGACTTCGACACCACGGTTAAGGTCGCTGATGGAGATCTGCTGTTACTGGGGCTTTACGACCAAGCAGGCAACTTCACTGAACGTAAGATTCCAGTGATCGTTGACAACACAAAGCCTGAATTGGAAGTATCCGGTATTGCCGAAGGCGATACCTATAAAGTTACGGCAGCTGATGCGAAGGTAACCAAGCAGCTACGAGTCCGTACCACGGATCCTAACTTGGCTGGTCTAAAGGTCTCTGTTGACGGTGATCCAGTTGCTACCCGAGTTGTGAAGGCTACTGCACACCCGAAGGCATCTTTAGTGCAAGAAGGTGATATTGTCGCTGGACAGCGTGTAGGTGACGGTCAAGCTCCAGAAGATCCTAAGTTCCAGGGTAATACTGGTGGACTTGAGGAAAATGCTGTAGCGACGGTTAACTCTGCAGATGAAACTTCTCAGGACGCTTTGAATAAGGTTACAGAAATCGCTAAAGCACGGGTTGCCCAGGCTAATGCTGATGCAGCTGTGGCTGCGGCACCTGCTGAAACCGAATTCGACGTAACTGTTGAAGTTGAAGTAGGTGTTGGCCAGCACTTCGTAGTTGCAGAAGTAGTCGATAAGGCTACAAACTCCAGCGTGCAGCTGTTTAACTTTGAAGTTGCACTGGAAGCACCTAAGGTAGTTGAAACTGAACTAACTGCTAAGGCTCAGGCGCAGGGTGCTGAACTGAGCGCAGTTGGTAAAGCTGCTGAAGGCACGACTTTCAAGCTGACCGCAGAAGAAAACGCTAACACGGTAACCTTCACGGCAGTATCTGCCCCGGTAACGTTCCCGGCACAGTACACTTTGACCGTAAATAAGAAGCTGTTGACCGTTAAGCATGTGGCCGAAGGCGGTAAGGAAACCCTGATCACCCCGGTAGAAGAAGGCGGAAAGTACTCTTTCACTGCTCCTTCTAACGGCAAGATTGTTGTTACCGTTGAAGCTGACGTGAACGCTGGTGGTAATACAGATGGTAGCCAGCAGCCTCAACCAGGTAAGCCTATTGCCCCTAAGAAGCCAGGCACTCCTGGTCAAGGTAAGGACGTACAGCAACCAGGAAAGCCAGGCGCTGCTAACAAAGCATTGCCAAACTCTGGTTCTGATGCTCTGAGCTACACTTTGCTAAGCTTGACGCTGCTTGCAGCAGGCTTGGTATTCGTAGCCACTAAGAAGCGACGTTCTTAACTGATTGTTAAGTAAATAGTTTTGTGGGGTGGACACGTTGAGTGTTCACCCCACAAAACTATGTTAAGAAGTTAGCGGTTCCACCCAGGGGTATAGTTATAACCTATGCGGTGGGGTGGGTTGCTTCCACTTCTCTTTTCCTAAGGGCAGAGAAAGAAGAAGATATGCGGATTCAACCTTAAACATGTTTAAACGGACAGAACCCTTTGGATGTGATATTGCAAACAGAATGAGAGATAGTTTTCTGTGAATCTCTTGAAGTGACTTTGATTTACACCAATTTGATATGAAATGGGAGGTAGTCTTTAGTCCTAAAAGAGGTATTAACAACGCCGATATGAGCATGGTAGACTATCGGGAGCACAGTATCACATCAACACCAATTAGCAGTCTATAGGTATCTTTTGGATCGTAATCGAGGTATACGGAAAGTACGCATCTGGGGAGCTGTATTATTAGGCAGTTCCCTGGTTTTGTCTACGTTCTTAACGTCGATTAGTCCCGCACAATCATCTGCTAATGACATTAACCTGGCTAAAGCTAATGTAACTGAACATAGTGCTTCGGCAGATGCTGATAATCCGTCGCTGGATGAGACTCAAAAACCTGAAAGCCTGGAGACGAACGAACAAAAGGATCCTGACAGTAAAAATGGTGCCGTAGAAACGCCGGACTCATCATTAAAAGAGCCTTCTAAAGTAGAAGAGCAAAACTCTGTGGAAGCGCCACAGGAGTCAGTGCCACAGGAGTCTGAGGGAAGCTCTACGGAAGTGACACAAGAGTCTGAGGGAAACTCTATCCCGGCAGAGACTGTTTTTCGCAGGAATGATGCGGCAAACCCATTTTCATGCGTATCTGGAAGTTTCACTTATATTACTCGCGACGGAGTCTTGCGTCAGGTTGGTCCTGAAGCTAAAGAGATTCAACCTATACCGGTCGATTTCCTAGGAAGATATGGGGTCGCAAACTCACTGGGGATTTCAAAGAATGGTGAGTATGCGTTTGCATCAGTGAATGAAAGCAGGTCTGGCGTACACACCAGTATCTATAAGTTTGCGAATGGGAAGTGGCGGCGCACGCGGGTTCACGATGAGCGTATCGGTGTTTACAACGACTCTGGTGCAATAGATATCTCTGGTAACGGAGACTATTACTTTGGAGGTTACGAAAACTATCAGCAGCGTGACCATTTCAAACTCTATAGGTTTGATGTGCGTAAAGAGACTCTGCATTTTGTCGGTCGTATCCCAATGCAAAGTAATGCTGTCTCTTCGGGAGATATGGCTTTTGACCGGTTCGGGAATCTTTCAATTATTAGAGGTATCCAACAGACGCATAATGGCTATTGGGTTCCCAGTATTTATACGGTTACGGCAGAAACCTTGCGTGAATCTGAAGCGATCGCAAGTCGAGGATCTGACGCTGTTATTTGGAATGCCACTTACACTACAGATTTAGCGCCCGCCGATACAGAAATGTCTGGCATCGCTTTTGATGACGATGGACTGGCTTTCGTTTCTGGGAATAACCGGGTTACCAAATATAACTTGGTGACTGAGCAAAGGCACCGGCTGCCAAGTTTAGGTTATGGAGTGGTATCCTCTGATATTGCTAGTTGCGCTGAGCCACCGACAATTAGGGTTAAGAAGCTCCTTCCAAATAATTTTGCTACAGACGATAAACACCGGACTTTTACTGTTCAACTGCGCACCCCAGCGGGTGGAAGATCTAAACTTTATGGTGAAGGCAATTTTTATGCTGAACCCGATAACAACGATAAACGTTTAGAACAAACCCTGGCAGCGCAGACTGTAGGACCGTTTATTGTTCCTGCAGACGCAACTTATAATCTTAAAGAAATCCCTTTATCTGGGACGTATTTTCCAAAATGGAGTTGTGAGGATCAGACAGGAACTGCTATACCAGTTCAGGGTCTTGCATCCGCTGCAGAAGTACAAGTGCATTTACCTGCCTATGTGAACGTTCCTGTACGCCCAGGTGCAAGTAGTACGCGAAAAGAACGACCTCAGATCACTTGCACGGTAGTTAACTATGCCAAGCCGTATGGGTACGTTGAGTTCTCAAGCAAAATTGTTGACGAAAAAGGTAATTCTTTGGACGCGCAAATTCGCGGTTTAGAAATACCGTTCTCATCTCAGCTACGTGGCGGCACTCTAAAGAACGGTGGGAAAGCCCAGCTTCAACTAAGTAATGCAGGTAAAAGCACAGCGAGTCTTTCCGCGTCTGGAAAGGTCGATTTCAGCTACTTAGGGAATTATCGAAATGGCAGCGACTTAGAGTTTGCGGGGTCGTTAAAACCCGTAGACGATTCTCTAGGGGCTTCAGAAGAAGAGAGAATAGAGTATCAGTTTATTCCGGGCACCTCAGATGGCCGGGGGAGCTATTGTGATTACACTCCGCGTAATAAGGCAACAGAACGCTTCCCGCTGCGTAGTTCAAAGTCAACGCTGAGTAGTTTGACTAATAAAAAGCACCGCGCATTTAAACCAGGCGATCGTTTAGTATGTACTTTCGCAGTTAATCCTAAGGGTTCTATCACTCTTAAGGCGTACGATAAGGATATTCCTCCGCTTCCACCTCTCACAGAGTATCCTATTGCGGGCGCTAAATTTGAACTATTTAGTTCCGACCAAACAGTATTTGACCCAGCTCAGGCGCAATCGCATGGGGTGGGAGAGACTTCTACCGGCACTAATGGAGGTACCTTCAGATGGTCGCATCTACCATTAGGAAAAAACTATTTCCTGGTAGAGCAAGAAAAACCTAAAGGCTATGAGCATGTGGTTAGTGGTGATGAAGATCCGCAGGCGCTGATTGTCATTCCAATTTCGGCAGCTAATGACCTTAATCCTGCTAAACCGAACCATACTGAAACACTTAAATATCAGCGAATCAGGTATGTGATTTCCTGGCGGAAAGTAGATTTTGAACTCCCCGATAACCTGCTGCCCGGATCCGCGTGGGTACTAAATGAAGTATCCGGACTGCGTCTTAACTTGCCGCACGCGGATACTACTGGAAATGCTGGGCAAGCAGGTGATCAAGATGTGCAGACGGGGGTAATCCGCACGAAACCATTACCTTGGGGGACTTATCGGTTACGTGAAAGCACTGCTCCAAAAAACTATACGGCGTTGCGAGGAACCATATCTTTGTCAATCGACGCTGAAGGAAATGCTGAACTGCGTCGTTCCGGAGTTAAACCGAGCTCCCCAGACTTTAGTGTTTCATTGCAATTACAATCCGGGGTAATTACAGTGCCGAACGAAACAGGCAAATTACAGCAATACCCGCATTATTATTTTGACGTCCCGAATCTTCCCGCGCGCGATCGTGTACTTTTATGGGAAAAAGTTGATGCTGTAAATAATAAGCATCTGAGTGGTTCTGCATGGATACTCTACACTGACGAAGGCGAAACGCTGATAACGGACTGTACAACTAATTGTCCTGTTAGCTCATTAGAAAATGGGCAAATGGTTTATCGTGATAGCGACCCGGCTGCTGGAAAATTTAAAGTTGAAAAACTCCGTCCGCAGGTAGTCAGAATCAAAGAACATAAAGCCCCTGCGGGCTATCAGTTGAGAATCAGCGCCGAGCAGCCACTTGACTTATCGGAAGGTCCTTCAACAAAAAGCTACGGCAAGATCAAAAACACTCCGATAAGCATACCTGTTTTACCTCTCACGGGGGGAACATCTACTGACATTTTCTATATTTCAGCATTCTTGTTACTTCTGATTGCTTTGGGGACAGGGATTAAAGCCTATCGAAGCTCCTTATCTCCACAAAACTGAACTGAAAACCAACCCATCACGAAAGGAAAACCATGTCGGCTAAAGTAAAGCAATTTGCTTTGAAAATGCTCAGCGCATTTGCAGCTGGTGCGGTAGTGGCCGCCGGATCATTCGGCGTCGCTGGCGCAGTTACCGATCCCCAGGTAGATTTGGGGAACGCACCGACAGGGCCAAACACCCTGCACATTCATAAATACGAAAACCCCACATTCGGAACCACAGCACATACTGGTGCAGAAATTTCGAACCCTGCGCAGCAGGGGGCAGGTGGCCCAATCAAGAACGTGAAGTTCAAAGTTACCAAAACTTCTATCGCGTTTAACGATCCTCGTTTAGGTAGCACGTTTAAAGATGTTGCAGAATTAAAGAGGCAAGCCTCAGCATCTCTTTCAGGTAGCGTTTCTGAAAAAGTTACCTTGGAAAATGGTTCTGCTACATTTGACAATCTTGATAACGGCATTTACTACGTGGAAGAGATTCAGGACCCTCAGTTGACACCATCCATCAATGGTGTCCCCGTAAAAGTAGTCTCTGTGGCAGAACCTTTTGTAGTTATTCTGCCTTATTACCTTAACAACCAGTGGACTAAGGATGTCCACGTATATCCAAAGAACGAAGTCTCTTATGACCCCACCAAAACTTTGGTAGATTCAGCTAATGCCTTATTCCCCGATCAGTTCAATACCTGGGAGATCAAGTTCCGTCTGCCACAGCCTAAAAAAGCAGGTGATAGACTTGAATCTTTGCATGTGCTCGATGATTTCCCTAATGCAGTAGATGTGACTACGGCGAAAGTTGTTTCAGCGACCTCTGGTGATACCCAGTTGAATGGTTTAACCTTTACCCAGGGATCTCTTGACCAACAGATGGAAATTGACTTTAACAGTGTCCTGGATCGTGTAAAGCCTGGGGGTGTGGTGTAATAAATAGTGTCACTGTTTAGCGGATGTTTATTGTCTGCA
>JAUNKY010000038.1 GCA_030532515.1 Actinomycetaceae bacterium | reverse complement strand
CACAACAACCAACCCCTTCCAAGGCCAGCGTTGCAACGATCCCTAGAACTCAAGCAGTGCTTCACTGTCGAATGAGGGGGAACGCTTTACACTATTAGAAATAGGCATGTTGTAAGGCATTTTAGTATTTCATGTCGATTTTTATTCGTTAGTCTGATAGATATGTACAGTTTTGACGATTATTCAGCAGATAGTTTGCGGGCTTCGCGGTCTTTAAAGTGAACTGTACCTGCGTTTCTCCGGCTTCTCAAATGCCGGTGCGAGGCCACTGGGTAGTGGAAATAGATTACGCGACTGTGCCGGTAGTTTAGAGGTTTTACTTTAGGTGGTGCCTGATATTCTCTTCGATTATCCACCGGTTTGGTTGAAACAGGATTGGCGCGGCCAACGGTTGGTTTCCCCGTAATCAGTTCGGGTGAGATTTACACGCAGAATCAGTTTATTCAGTGTCTTCAGTTTTGGATGTTTTCCTCGCGCTTTGCGTTTACTGCCGGCTGGCAGCCGAGTGTTGCTTCCTACACCAGCGTATATACCATTTTGTCGATTCCGTTGACTTTCGGTTTCGAAGTAATGCAGGTTTCTGCAGTTTTCGCTGGTGGTAGGTGGTCTCTGGATTTTGAAATGTTGCAGGATAAAGCGTCTTCAATGAACGCTTTAGTACTGTGTATTCCTTGGAATCCGCCGAGGCAAGTACTGAGCAAACCTTAGCTTGAGAAAGTGCGTGATTTAGCGCTTAAACATAACTTGCTGGTATTTCCGGATGAAATTCATTCACCTCTAACTTCGTCTGGACTACGCATACTCACTATACTGCTTTGCCGAGCACGTTGGACCATACGGTTACGGTGATAGCTTGCATTGAGGGTGCTGAGTGGCTTGTGCATCTGCACGCGGATTTGCTTGACAGGCTCTGCGGGTGGGACTCTGCTCTACGTTTCAACTTCGCGACCAGCTGTTTCTACAGCACTAGGGAAGATCATTCCCTAAGACTCGCCAAATAATTCTAGTTCCTCTAACAAATCCTCTTCGTCTGGTGAGAGCCAATCCTTACTAAGTGCTTCTTTAATCGGCAAAAGGTGCTCGTCAGGAAGTACGAAACCGTGTAGTTTTAAATCATAAAGAGTCGAGGCAAGCGCCAGATTAATTAGACCCTTAGAAAGACAGTCCCACAGATGTTCGGCTGTATCCTCAGGGAGTTCCAGAGTTAATAGGTATTCGATAGCTTTAAATGATTCAACTTCACTTCGCATTAGATGCCCGGCTTCCCCAGATGCGCGCAGCCTCTCAAGAATGTCCTCTTTTTCTTCCTCACTAAACATGACACGACCTCCTTCCGCAAACGTCAACTACTCTTTCAGATTACCGATTCTGCCCGAAATTGTTGGGCTAATACGGGAGGTTAGTCTCCCCCCAAATTTGCAATCCCTTAAGTTTAAAAACAAACACGGCGCAGATAGTTAAACTACCGTATAAAAACAGCGACGCACCCATCAGCGCCTGCGCCGACTCGCTGGGCAAAACCATCATATCCTGCCCCCAAGTTTTCAACAGAAAATTCAGATTCCCCGGCAAATCCGTATAAACCCACAGGCCATAGATTACAAACGGAATAACATAAGAAACCAGTTCAGGTAAATGCCAACGCCACTGCCGCCAAGTCTGCAGGCGCCAGCCCAATTCAGCCGCTGGAACCACAAAAAGCACGGAAATAACGTTTCCGATCCCCAAAAACAACAGCATCGGATACAAAACCCCCGGAATAGTCCGCAGCATTTCAGCATCCATATACAGGTATTCAGTCCACGCATAAGTAATCAGCACCATCGGCAGCATCACCACCAGCGCCTGGACCACATTCTTACGCAATAGAATCCGCGCAAACGATTCTCCTGCCGCTAACTTCGCGTAAGTGCGTTTCAAATCCGGACCGAAAATATTAGTAGTAGTTACATCCGCCATCATAAACGTCGCGAAGTAGATACAAAATAGCAAAACCGTATCGTACTTCGGATTGCTCTCTAACGGCCAAACCAGCAGATACAGGGCAGCTAAAACAAGATTAAGCCCCACCCCTTTAAGCCAAGCAAGTGGCCAAGTGAACGTCCAAGAAAGCTCTTCTTGTAAAGCGGCAAGCTTCATCTTCACTCCTTTCAACTGCCAAAACCGTTACTTTCACTTTACAAGATTGCCTAAAGCATCCCGGTAAAAATCCACACAAAGTCTAAACCGGCAAAAGCCAGCTCCACTGGCGCCCTCGGGAAGAAAAGCAACCCGCCCTAAGAAACCTGCTCACCCGCGTAAATGTCTCTAAAATCTCACCCCCAAAACCTGGGATTTCTGGCGGAATCTAAAGCAAAACAGCTACCATTACAACATATTTGTAAGATTCCAAGGAGCAGCAATGAGCATTCCCCTACGGTCCGCAACTTCAACCAGCGGTCGAAATATGGCTGGCGCCCGCGCCCTGTGGCGCGCTACCGGGATGGGTGACGACGATTTCGGCAAACCCATCGTAGCGATTGCTAACTCCTTCACCCAGTTTGTACCCGGGCACGTGCACCTGCGCGACCTGGGTAAAATCGTCGCCGAAGCAATCGCTGAAAACGGCGGGGTTTCCAAAGAATTCAACACAATCGCAGTTGACGACGGGATTGCCATGGGACATGAGGGAATGCTGTATTCACTCCCCAGCCGCGAAGTGATTGCAGACGCCGTAGAGTACATGGTGAAAGCCCACTGCGCAGACGCACTGGTGTGTATTTCCAACTGCGATAAGATTACTCCCGGTATGCTCCTGGCTGCCCTGCGACTGAATATTCCTACCGTTTTCGTCTCCGGCGGCCCCATGGAAGCCGGTAAAAATATTGATCCGCAGCTGATTGTGGGCCCTTCTGAACACGGGCGCGGCAACTTGGTGACGGTTATGAACGCCACCGCTGATGATTCCGTAACCGATGAGCAGATCCTGGCTTTAGAAAAAGCGGCTTGCCCCACCTGCGGTGCATGCTCAGGCATGTTTACCGCCAACTCCATGAACTGCTTAACTGAAGCACTGGGGCTTTCCCTGCCCGGCAATGGCTCGACTCTAGCCACCCACGCGGCGCGGCGGGCTTTGTTTACAGAAGCGGGGCGCACGGTGATGCAATTGTGCCGCGACTACTATGGCAGCGGCGATGCTTCCGTACTTCCGCGTTCTATCGCTTCTAAAGAGGCGTTCGAAAATGCGATGACTTTAGATATGGCCATGGGCGGGTCTTCTAATACGGTCCTCCACCTTTTGGCGGCGGCGGTGGAAGCTGGCGTCGATTTCACTATGGAAGATATCGGTCGTTTGGGGGATACGGTTCCGTGCCTGTCGAAGGTGGCTCCGAATCACAACGACTACCATATGGAAGATGTGCACCGCGCCGGCGGGGTTCCGGCTTTGCTGGGCGAGTTAGATCGCGGCGGATTGCTTAACCACACGGTGCGTTCTGTGCATTCGCAGGACTTACGTAGCTGGCTGGATAAGTGGGATATTCGCGGCGCTTCCCCTGCTCAAGAGGCTTTAGAGTTATTCCACGCTGCACCGGGGAATAAGCGTACTACGGAAGCGTTTTCAACTAGCAACCAGTGGGCTTCTTTGGATACTGATGCCGCTACTGGCTGTATTCGAGACATTCAGCATGCTTACACGGCGAACGGTGGTTTAACGGTTTTGCACGGTAACTTGGCTGCTGATGGGGCGATCATTAAGGCCGCTGGCATTGACCCGTCCCTTTTCCATTTCGAGGGCGCCGCTATAGTCTTTGAATCCCAAGATGAAGCGATTGAGAAAATCCTAGATAAGACTGTGCAAGCCGGTCATGTAGTGGTAATTCGCTACGAGGGCCCTGCCGGTGGTCCGGGTATGCAAGAAATGCTCTACCCTACTTCCTTCATTAAGGGGCGAGGTTTGGGTAAGGAAGTTGCTTTGATTACCGATGGGCGTTTTTCTGGTGGCACTTCCGGCATCTCTGTGGGGCATATTTCTCCAGAGGCGGCAGCCGGCGGTTTAATCGGTTTAATCGAAGACGGCGATCGCATTGTCATTGATGTGAATGAGCGTCTTTTGCATCTGGATGTGCCGGCTGAAGTACTTGAGCAGCGCCGTCAGAAGCAGCTGGAACGCGATAATCCGTGGACGCCTTTGCGTCGCCAGCGTGAGGTTTCGCAGGCTTTGCAACTATATGCGTTAACCGCAACGTCGGCTTCCACCGGGGCGGCGCGCGATATTTCCCAATTGCAGCGTCGCGCCCGCTGAGTTACTTTTTTCTTCTTATTCTTCTAATGCGGGAGTTCGCGTTCCCGCATTAGAAGAAGAAGGTTTTTATATACAAGATGTAAGTTTACGGCTAGATTAACAGGCTAGATTTGTCCTATTTGTCCTCTTGTTACCAATGCGGGAGTTTGCGTTCCCGCATTGGCAACAAGCTAACAAAAGCATACAAACACTCTACACCGTAGCCCAATTACACGTACAGCGTATACATCAACTACTAGTACAGCCTGTACATCCAATCATAAGGATCTGGCAGCGCCCCATTTTGAATGCCGGTAAGCTGGTCATAAACCCACTGAGTGACAGTCCCACCGGGAAGTTCCACTTCAAAATCATCCGAAGCCAACGTACCGATCGGCGTGACCACCGCAGCAGTGCCACACGCGAACATTTCCGTGACTCGCCCAGACTGAATATCAGCCACCAGCTGGAAAATATCCAAGTGAGTTTCGGCTACTTCTACCCCATGATCACGTAGTAAAGTCAAAATAGAGGCGCGAGTACCACCTTCTAAAATCGTTCCAGTCAACGCCGGGGTGGCTACACTACCGTCCTCGTAAACTACAAAAACATTCATGCCGCCCAACTCTTCCAAATAGCGGGCCTGCACCGCATCCAAGTAGCAAACCTGGTCAAATCCGCGTTGCGCCGCCAATTGTTGCGGAAGCAGCGAAGCCGCGTAGTTACCGGAAGTTTTAGCAGCGCCCGTTCCTCCCGGAGCCGCCCGATGGAACTCGCGCGAAACCCAAATCTTCACCGGCTTCAACCCCGAAGCAAAATACGGGCCAACCGGCGAAGCAATCAGCAAATAAGTGTACTGCGCTGCCGGGTGAACGCCTAAAAACGCGTCAGAAGCGAACATGAAAGGACGCAAATACAGTGAAGAACCCGCGGCCGCAGGCACCCAACTAGGGTCGGCGGCCACCAGATCCACAATCGCCCCCAGGAAGTCTTCAACCGGCAGTTCGGGCATAGCCAGGCGCCTAGCTGAAGCGTTGAAACGCGCCGCATTGTAATCGGGGCGGAAGCTCCACACCGACCCATCTTCACGCCGGTAAGCTTTCAAACCCTCAAAAACTTCCTGCCCATAGTGCAGCACCGCGGCTGCCGGAGAAAGCTGAATCGGCCCGAATGGAACCACCGCCTTCTCACCCCACCCGCTTTCAGCCTTCCACACTGCGCGCGCCATGTAGTCGGTGAAATTCTGCCCGAACTTCAAGTCCGCCATGATTTGCGCTCGGCGTTCGCTGCTGGCAGGCGACGGATGCGGCGCCACCGCGAAGCGGTTGGAAACTTGGGCGGCCGTGGGGGTGGGTTCTGGAATGGGGAAAGACATGGGGTGCTCCTTTAGGATTTTCCCGAGGGCGCCAGTGAAACTTTTAGTTCCAACCAGCGCCCTCGGGAAGAAAATCTACAATCCTGCCAACTCAGCGAACTGCTGCATATGTCAGCGAGCGGCTGAACCGTCAGTGTAATCTGCGTCGACAGAAGACCAGCCGAAACTCTGGCGCAGGGCTCGACCGGTGGCTTCGATTGGGTGGGACTCGCCCTTAGCGCGTAGCGCCAAGAACTCTGGCGCGCCAGCATCTTGGTCATCGATGAAGCGCTTGGCGAACGCTCCGGATTGAATGTCAGCCAGAACTTCCTGCATGTGCTGCTTTACATCTGGAGTGATGACGCGTGGGCCGGAAACATAGTCGCCGTATTCAGCGGTATCAGAGCAGGACCAACGCTGCTTAGCCAAGCCGCCTTCGTTAATCAGGTCAACGATTAGTTTCAGTTCGTGGCAAACTTCAAAGTAGGCGATTTCTGGCTGGTAGCCGGCTTCAACCAGGGTTTCGAAACCGTACTGGATTAGCTGGGAAACCCCGCCGCACAGGACTGCCTGTTCGCCGAATAGGTCAGTTTCGGTTTCTTCGTTGAAGGTAGTCTTTACCACGCCGGCGCGGGTGCCGCCCACGGCTTTAGCGTAGGAAAGTGCCAGGTCCCAAGCGGCACCGGAAGCATCGTTTTCAACTGCGACAATTGCTGGCACGCCACGGCCTTCTTCGTATTGGCGGCGTACAGTGTGGCCGGGGCCCTTTGGAGCAACCATGCAGATGTCGTGAGAAGCATCTGGGGTGATGTAGCCAAAGCGGATGTTGAAGCCGTGGGCAAAAAATAGGGCTGCGTCTGGCTTAAGGTTTGGAGCGATCTCGCTGGCGTAGACGTGGCGCTGTACCTGGTCTGGGGTAAGGATCATAACCACGTCGGCGCTGGCAACGGCAGCGGCGATGGGGGCAACTTCCAGACCTTGTTCAGCTGCTTTATCCCAAGAAGCTGAGCCTTCGCGCAGACCGACGACAACCTGTACACCAGAGTCGCGTAGGTTTAGGGCGTGGGCGTGTCCTTGGGAGCCGTAGCCGATGATGGCGACTTTTTTACCTTGGATGATTGAGAGGTCTGCGTCGTCGTCATAGAACATTTCAGCCATGAGTTTCTCCTTGTTTTCTTTGCAAATAGTTCGCAGTTAGTTACGGATGGTTCGCGGTCCGCGGCTGATTGCCACGGAGCCGGATTGGACAATTTCTTTTACGCCGTAGGGTGCCAGAGCAGTCAGCAGAGCGTTAAGTTTTTCTTCGTTACCGATGGATTCGATAACTACACTTTCTGGGGAAACGTCGACTACATGGGCGCGGAAGAGCTCAACTACCTGCAGCACGCCGGTGCGGCGACTTTCGTCAGCAGCGACTTTAATCAGCATAAGACGGCGCTGCACTGCCGGTACTTTAGAGAGTTCTTCGATATGCAGTACGTTAATCAGCTTATTGGTTTGTTTAACGATTTGGTCGATTTCGTTTTCGTCGCCTTCAACCGCAATGGTAATGCGTGAGACTTTGGGGTCTTCGGTTTCGCCTACCGCCAGGCTGACAATGTTGTAGGATCGGCGCGCAAACAGGGCGGTGACGCGCGTCAATACGCCTGGTTTGTTTTCAACCAGAACTGACAAAATGTGTCGAGCAACCATTTTAGATCTCCTCATCCCAAGTCGGTGCGATGCCGCGCGCGTATTGGATTGCGTCGTTAGAGACTCCGGCAGCAACCATTGGCCACACTTGCGCGTCTTTCGATACGCGGAAGTCGATAAATACCGGCCGGTCATTGACGCTTAGTGCCCATTGGATTGCTGCTTCGGCTTCTGCTTCAGTATAGACGCGCTTGCCTTCAATCCCATAGGCTTCGGCGAGTTTAACGAAGTTTGGTACTTCCATTTCTTCAGTTGCCAAGATGGTGTTTGAGTAGCGTTCGTTGTAGAACAGGGTTTGCCACTGGCGTACCATGCCCAGTACGGAGTTGTTGATTAGGGCAACTTTGATGGGAATGTTGTTGATGACGCAGGTGGCAAGTTCCTGGTTGGTCATTTGGAATGAGCCGTCGCCGTCAATGGCCCAGACGGTGGTTTCGGGGTTGCCTACTTTCGCGCCCATGGCGGCGGGGATGCAGTATCCCATGGTTCCCAGCCCGGAAGAGGATACGAACGAGCGCGGCTTACCGAAATCGATATGCTGGGCGGACCACATTTGGTGCTGCCCTACGCCGGTGACGTAGATGGCGTTGGGGCCGGTCAGGTCGGAAATCCGCTTAATCACGTGTTGGGGGGCGAGCATTCCGTCGGTTGGTTGTGCCCATCCTGCTGGGTAGTTTTCCTTGAGGCGGTTTAGGGTTTCCCACCAGTTGGTCAGGTCTGGTTTCCCATTTTTCCCGAGGGCGCCCGGCAAAGCTTTACAGATTGCTTGTAAAGCTGGCTTTAAGTCAGCGTGTACGGGGGCGTCGGCGTAGCGTAGTTTGGATAGTTCCGCGGCGTCAATGTCGATGTGGACTACTTTTGCTTTCGGTGCGAAAGAGGCCAGCATGCCGGTGACGCGGTCATCGAAGCGTGCTCCGAGGCTGATTACTAGGTCTGCTTGTTGGAGCGCCCCTACGGCGGGGACGGTTCCGTGCATGCCGGGCATGCCCAGGTGGTGGGGGTCGGTATCTGGGAAAGCTCCGCGAGCGGGCAAGGTAGTTACTACTGGGAAGTCGGTGATTTCTACCAGTTGTTTTAGCTCTTCGCTGGCTTCAGCGCGGATCAGCCCGCCGCCAACGTATAGGACGGGTTTTTCAGCGTGCGCCATTAGTTCTACGGCGGCGGCAATTTCGCTGTCTTTGGGTTCGTAAACTGGCGCGTATCCGGGGAGGTCTAGTTTTGGTGGCCAGCTGAAATCGAGCATTTCAGTTTGGGCGCTTTTGGTAATGTCTACCAGAACGGGTCCGGGGCGTCCGCTGCGTGCCAGGTGGAAGGCTTCAACAATGCGAGCTGGAATGTCCTTAGCGTGGCGCACGATGAAGCCGTGTTTGGTGATGGGCATGGATGCGCCGATTACGTCGGCTTCTTGGAAGGCGTCCGTGCCAATGAAGTTGGTGCCTACCTGGCCAGAGATGATGACAATGGGTACTGAGTCCAGGTGTGCATCTGCCAGGGCGGTGAGGGTGTTGGTGGCGCCTGGCCCAGAGGTGACAATGGCGCAGCCGGTTTTGCCGGTTGAGATGGCGTAGCCTTCAGCGGCGTGGCCGGCTCCTTGTTCGTGACGAATCAGAATATGGCGGATTTTCGAGTCCATTAGTGGGTCATAGGTGGGTAGGATAGCTCCGCCGGGCATTCCGAAAACATCGGTTACTCCCAGGTTTTCCAGGGTTTTCACAATGGCTTCTGCGCCGGTTAGTCGCTGGGTGGGCGTTTGGGCGGCTGGTTCTGGATTAGTCACTTTTGGTCCGTTCTGCCAGGTTGGTGTGGTTGCGGCTAGTTGAGTGGTTCTTTTCATTTCGGATATAAAAAATCCCTTCTGCTGAAGCTGTGCTTGCGAAGGGCCTGGCGTGTGTTTCACCTATTTTCAAACAGCAGAAAGCACACGCCCTGGCACAATGACCACGACGTTAATAATGACAATGCTGCTGTTTCTCATAATCAACTATTATACGCCCGTGGTTTTCTTTGAAAAAGTCGTCTCTTATTTTGGATAAACCGTAGTCGGGCGCCCTCGTTCCTCCCCCTTAATAAATGCGGGAACGCAAACTCCCACATCGAAAGCAAACCAAACAAACCACCCCCACCAACCACCCCAAACCAATGCGGCAACACAAACTCCCACATCGAAAGCAACCCAAACAAACCAAACAAACCACCCCCACCAACCACCCCAAACCAATGCGGCAACACAAACTCCCACATCGAAAGCAACCCAAACAAACCAAACAAAAACAAAAAGGGGTTGGCAGCGGCTTAACACCACTGCCAACCCCTTCCCGACTATTTCAATAGCCGGAATAAGGCTTACAGACCACCCAAAATCTGGGCTACCAGAATCTTACCGATCATAGCCGCCGGGTAAACCAACGCATAACCCAAAGCTACACGAGGGTCCGCATTGGTACGGGTATTTGCGAAAGCCAAAACGGCTGGCTGCGTCTGCGCACCACCCAAGATACCGGCAGTCTTGGTGCCACCGATCTTGAAAATCCAACGCATAGTGGCGTAAATGCCCACAGCCATGATGGTGGTAACCAACATACCCAAGAGCAGAATCTTCCACCACTGGCCACCGACGAACGCATCAGCAACCTGGCCGCCTGCAACGGTCCCCGCCATTGCCAAGAAGACCAGCAAACCAAACTCAGACAGCACTGCAGCAGCAGAGTTAGGCAAGGTGGTGATAACCTTACCGACACGACCGATCTTGCCAAATATCAAACCGACGATCAGCGTACCGGCAGCTGCACCGATAGAGAAATGACCCGAAGGAGTTGGGATTGGCACCTGACCAAGCAGTACACCCAAAGTCATCCCAATACCCATAGCAATTGGGTTGATGTCAGACAGACCACGAGAAGAGTCACCGAAGAACTTGGTAACATCCTTCATGCTATGAGTTGGAGCCACAACGCGAACGCGGTCACCCAGCTGCAAAACCAAGTTTGGTTCACCCACCATATCAATGTCACCGCGACGAACGCGGGAAACAGTTGCGTTGAACTTCAAATCCAAGTCCAAAGATTCGATGGTGCGTCCAGCTACCTTTGGATCAGAAACCGTGATGCGACGGAAGTCCAAGAAACGACGGTCTGCGATCAAAGAGTGAGTTGAAGGGTGACCCAGCTCGTTTGCCAAAGACTGAATCAGCTCGTGAGGGCCAACGATAGTAATCAAGTCATCCTTGTCCAAGCTATCTTCCAAAGCTGGGGTGAAGATAGGACCAGTTTCGCCGCGGCGCAGACGTGAGAAAGTTACCTTCCGATCGAACTTTTCGTACAGGTCACCGATAACTGGGTGATCAGTACGTTCTACGCGGATAGTGCGGTTAGAAACTGGGGAAGGCTTGTCAGTGTCGTTCTTCCCGTAGGACAAAGCTGCCAAAGCAGCAATCAGCATCCCAATAACACCAAACAGGTAGGCTACCGCGTAACCAATGGTGGCAGTACCTGGGTCGCCAGATGCATGCTGAGCGGCGTGCAGCGCCGGGGTGTTAGTGGTTGCACCGGCGAACGTACCGGCAATCAAAGAGATCGGCAGGTCGAAAATGTACTTACCCACGCCGTAGGCAGCGCCCGCTGCAACTACATAAAGGGTTAGCATCGCTGCGATTGGTCCCAAAGCTGTCTTCAAGTTGTGGAAGAAACTTGGGCCTGAGGTAACGCCAATTGCAAAGGCGAAGATAGCCAGACCCAGAATCCCCATTTCGTGCGGAATCCGCACAGCGATATCGTAGGACTGCGCCCAGGCAGATAAACCAATTGCAAAGAACAGAACTGCGGCAGCACCCAAGCTGACGCCCTTAATCTTAATGTGCCCAAATGCCATGCCGACACCTAGAATCAAGAATAGGGTCAGGATTGGCTGGGCTGCCAAGAATTCAAAAACAGTTGTCACAGTAGATCTCTCCTGATGTTGGACAAAGCTCTCTAAGTATCTCACCAAGTTCTAACCAGAACGTGAGTAGAAGTGCCTAGATGCAATTGTCCGCTCAATGTTTGCAAGTTTAATCAGTCACAAACTACGGCCCGTTAGCTAAGAAAATCAAAAGCCTCTAGTTAAACCACGCCCCAGCTTTAAGAAGCAAACTGCGAGTTGTACAAGTCGGCATAGAAACCGCCCTTGGCAAGCAACATTGAGTGATTGCCACTTTCCAAAATGTCTCCATCTTTCATTACCAAAATCAAGTCGGCATTGCGGATGGTGGACAGGCGGTGGGCAATGACGAAGGAAGTGCGCCCCTCCATCAGCTTATCCATCGCTTTTTGCACAATCAGTTCCGTACGAGTATCCACCGAGGACGTAGCTTCATCCAAAATTAAAATCGGAGCATCCTGCACCATTGCCCGCGCAATCGTTAGAAGCTGCTTCTGTCCGACAGAAAGCTGCGTATTATCATCCAAAATAGTGTCGTAGCGGTTTGGAAGCGCTTTCACAAAATGGTGAATTCCCACTGCTTTACAAGCTTCGATTACTTCCTCAATGGTTGCCTCAGGACGAGCATAGGCAACGTTCTCATAAACGCTTCCAGTAAAAAGCCAAGTGTCTTGCAAAACCATACAGAACTGCTGATGCAGATTAGCGCGGCTAACGCGAGTAATATCCACGCCGTCAACCAGGATTTGCCCGCTATCAAGCTCGTAAAAGCGCATCAGCAGATTAACTAAAGTAGTTTTCCCAGCACCGGTCGGACCGACAATGGCGATCTTCTGCCCCGCGTGAGCATAGGCGCTAAAGTCGCGGATAATCGGTTTATCTGGCTCATAGCTGAAATGAACGTGGCGGAATTCCACCGCGCCTTTTACATTCGACAGGGTTTGTAGTTCCACTTGACCGCCCTCGGGAAGAATGCCGTCAGGCAAAATCTCTTCTGCTTCAAGGAACTCAAAAATCCGTTCGGTAGCTGCCCCAGTGCGTTGCAAGGAAGCGGCTGCCTGCGCGAACTGTTGCAGCGGCTGGTTCAGTTGGCGCAGGTACAGGGTGAAAGCCACAATAACCCCGAAAGTAATCTGATTCTCGTAAACCAAAATACCCCCGGCCACCGCCACTGCCAGGTAACCCAAGTTCCCCATAAAACGCATCATTGGGAACATGAGGGAAGAAACCCAGCCGGCACGCCAAGCAGCCTGATAAAGCTGCCCGTTCAAATCGTCAAAAGCCTCTAACGCCTTAGGGAAACCGTTGTAGGCCTTCACCACCTGGTGGTTTGAGAAAACCTCTTCAATATGACCGTTAATATCACCCAACAGCTTCTGTTGCGCTACGAAATAACGACGCGATTTCTTCATAATCCAACTTGTCAGGGCCATTCCGATAATCACCGAGCTCAGCGCAACTAACGCCAGCTGCCAAGAAGTCGCGAACATTAAGTAAAGCACCGCAGTAAACATGACGACTGAGAAGAAAAGATTTCCCAGGCTCTCGTTAAGCGTATTAGAAATCGTGTCTACGTCGTTGGCAACGCGGCTAATAATGTCACCGTTCGTAGAGTGATTAAAGTATTTGAAGGGCAGGCGATTGATTTTAGCTGAAATTCGTTGGCGCAGATTGCGCCCAATCCGCTGTGCAATCTGCGTGACGACGAAGCCCTCAAGCTGGGTAAAGAGCATACCGACAAGGTAAATGCCAACCAAAATCAGCAAAATCAGGTTAATCCCCTGCCAGTCAAGGGAAGAATCCATCCCCGCCAAAAGCAGGTCGGTGAGCTGTTGGAAATATCCGGGAGCCAGCGCGGTCATCAGCGTGGCCACGGTCGTACCCAGCAGCACCAGGCTCAGGGGAAGCGCGTAACGTTTTGAATCTACCGCCAGCTTTTTCAGCGCGGCGCCCAGGTTATGTGCCTTTTCTGGCATGCGGTCTCTTCTACCGGCCATGGGTCACTCTCCTTTCAGTTCTGCTTCGCTCAACTGAGAGCTGGCGATTTCTTGGTAGATTTCGCAGGTTTGCATAAGCTCTTGGTGGGTGCCTGCGCAAACTACTTCCCCATTGTCCATAACGATGATTTGGTCAGCGTCGCGGATGCTCCCCACGCGCTGGGCCACGATGAGCGTGGTTGTCTGTTGGGTGCGCTGTTTAAGTTGCGAACGCAGCAGACGGTCAGTGCGATAGTCCAAGGCAGAGAAAGAATCATCGAAAATAAGGATCTGCGGGTCTTTAGCGATTGCTCTGGCGATAGAAAGCCTCTGTTTTTGCCCGCCGGAAACATTCTTTCCGCCTTGGGAAATCTCCATTTCGGCGCCTTTTTCATGCTTTTCGATGAAGTCAGCTACCTGCGCAATTTCGAGGGCGGTTTGCACGCGTTCTTGAGCTTCGCCAGGATCTATATCTTGGTCGAGCCCGTAGGTGACGTTAGTAGCAACGGTTCCTTTGAATAGCACGGCTTGCTGGGTGACGTAGCCGAGTTTTTCATAAAGCTCCGTAAGTTTCATGTCGCGCACGTCTACGCCATCGATAAGGACTTGTCCGGCGGATACATCATAGAAGCGGGCAACGAGGTTTACTAAACTGGTTTTTCCGCTACCGGTAGCGCCAATAATGCCTACTGTTTGTCCAGGTTCAATGCTTAGATTGATGTTGCTGAGGGTATCTTCTGAAGCGTCTGGGAAGCGGAAGGAAACGTTTTTGAACTCGATTCTTCCCTGTTGCCCAGCTGGCGCGGTTACTGTTGCGCCGGCGTGTCCTGCTTCCAGAGGTTGCCCGGCTGGCGCGGTTACTGTTGCGCCGGCGTGTCCTGCTTCCAGAGGCTGCCCGGCTTTGCCTGTTGATGTGGCTTCCCCATCTTTAATGGACGGTTCAGTATTTAGCACTTCGTTAATACGCCCTGCTGCGACGGAGGCGCGCGGGTATACGAATAGCACAGATGACATCACGATAAATGACATGAAGATTTGAATCGCATAGTTAGAGAACACGACCATGTCAGAGAAGTACACCAGTTTACCGGCTTTGTCGGCTCCGTCGATTAACTGCGCACCAACCCAGAAGATGGCGACTGAGAATAGGTTCAAAATGGTGATAATCAGAGGGAAGGATAGTGAGAAGGTCAGCCCCGTGAAGCGCATGACTTTAAAGAGGTTGAGATTCGCTTCAAGGAACTTAGCTTCAGCGCGCTCCTGCGAGTTGGTTGCGTGTACTACTGGAAGGCCGATCAGGTGCTCGCGGGTGATGCGCGATATTTCGTCGGTGAGCTTTTGCATCACTTTAAACTTTGGTATTGCCAGTCGCAGCATGACGCCCATAACCGCAGCCATGAGAAAAACCGCAATAGCCGTCACCGTTAGCCATTCGCTACCTTTGCCAGCAATTTTTGATACTGCCAGAATAACCATCATGGGGCCTCGCACCAGCGACCAGACGGACACAGAAATCAGGCTCTGCACTTGAGAGATATCATTCGTGGCGCGAGTAATCAGTGATGCGGTAGAAAATTTGTTAATCTCTGCGGCCGAAAATAAGTTCACGCGGGTGAATAGATCTCGCCGCAAGTCTTTTGAAAAGCCCGAGGCAATGCGTTCTACTATCAAAGCTGACCCGATTGACGAGGCGATGCTCCCCACCGCGGCAAAGAGCATTTTCAAGCCGATAGCCCATATTTCACCTACGTGGTTACCGGGGGTCTGAGTAAGCACCACGATGTTCGCCATGTAGTCGGGGATCAGTAGCTCAAACCAAACTTGGGAGACGATCAGGAAAGCGACGACTACCAAGCTTAGGTGTTGTTTCAAAGTTAGTCTCTTCAGCAGGTGGCGCATGGGTCCTCCTTTGCCAAGGTATCTTTCGCGACGCCAGGAGCGCATTCTAAAAGTGTGTTTTGGGCGATGATGCCCAGGATACGCACGTAGTTGGCGGCATCTTCAGGGGTGAGCTGGGCCAGTGTTTTACAGATTTGGTCTTTGACCAGGGCATAGTATTGGGTGGCTTCGCGGCGCCCCGATGCTGTGGCACTGACCAGGATGCGTCGCTGGTCGGCTGGATCGCACGAGCGCGTGATGAAGGCTTTCTTCTCAAGAGATTTGATAATAGTAGCGATCCGGGCGCTGGTTAAGTTGGCATATTCTGCGATTTCCGAGGGCGTTACCGGCTGTGTTTGCCGGGTTAGGTGTAGTAGCACCATTCCTTCACCGCGGTGTGAGTCGCGGAGGCGGAGTTCTTGCCCATAGCGGTTTAAGAGGTTAAAGGAGTTTATCAGTGAGTCAGCTTGGGCTTGGAGGGTTTCAGAGTATTCTGCTTGCGTTTGAGACATTCTATTTACCTAATACTGTAAGTTATCAGAGAATAATCATCTAATACTATTAGGTAAATTGCAAATAGAAACAAAAGAGATCAAGCGCGTGCAGCGCCGCATGGAATGGATCTTGCGCCTAGCTTTCGCATGCGAAAACGGTTTCCCGTGCGAAACCAAGCCCGCTGCCCTGTGTTTTCGCATGGGAACAGGGG
>JAUNKY010000037.1 GCA_030532515.1 Actinomycetaceae bacterium | reverse complement strand
AAACCAGAATACGAACGACTCACAACCAGCTTGGCAAATAACGTTCGTATGCGAAATGAGCGCTTCACAGACAAAGACGCCGGTGGAACTTAATAGCTCCACCGGCGCCCTCGGGAAAATAATATTCGCAAAAGTTAGAATCAGAACTTCACAGACTGACCCGTCTTTGCGGATTCCAAAATCCCTTCGATAACCTGCATGGTCTGCAAACCTTCACGCATCGAAACGTGTTCTGCACCCACACCCAAAATCGCGTCGCGGAAGTGTTCGTGTTCAACACGGAGCGGCTCGCGCTTTTGCAGGGCAAAGCGCTTGACTTCTCCTTCCGAAACTCCCCGGAAAGCAGCGATCTGATCCCATTCAACTGGGAAGGTGCCGTTAGCGTAGAAAGTCAGATCGCTCATCGCGGTATCCGCCACCAAAGCGCCACGTTCACCGGTAACCACCGTCATGCGTTCCTTGAACGGAGTCAGCCAGTTAACCAAGTGGCTAACCAAAACCCCATTCTTGAAACGACCCGAAGCAGTAACCATATCTTCATGTTCACGTCCAGAACGGAAAGTGGTCTGTGCAAAGATCGTGTCGTATTCGCTACCGGCTACCCAAGCTGCCAAGTCTACGTCGTGAGTAGCCAAGTCCTTAACTACGCCCACGTCGGAAATACGAGCTGGGAATGGGGACTGGCGGCGAGTAACTACCTGGTAAACATCACCTAAGAAGCCTTCAGCGATCAAGTGGCGCATTTCCAGCAGCGCTGGGTTACAACGCTCCACGTAGCCTACCGCCCCAATGACGCCGGCTTGTTCGAAAGCCTCTACCATCGCCGTGCCCTGTTCCAAGGTGGCTGCCAGTGGCTTTTCAACCAGGGTGTGCACTCCAGCTGCAGCTAGTTTCAAAGCAGCATCTACGTGGTAAACGGTAGGAACTGCAACAACTGCAGCGTCGATTCCAGTGGCAATCAGAGCATCAACGTCAGGCAGAACTTCCAGATCGCCTGCCACCCCAAACTTATCGCCGCCGGGATCAGCTACGGCTACCAATTCCATGCCGTCAGTCTCACGTACGTTGCGTACGTGGTGACGTCCCATGGAACCGATGCCCAGGACACCTACGCGCAGGTCAGCCATCAGGCACCTGCCTTCGCACAAGCGTTGACTGCTTCAACTACACGTTCCAGATCTGCCTGAGACAGAGCTGGGTGAACTGGTAGGGAAACTACCTGCTGCGCGGCGATTTCGGTTACTGGTAAGTCCAGACCTGGAGCGAAGTGTTCCAAGGAAGGTAGGCGGTGGTTTGGAATTGGGTAGTAAACGCCAGAGCCTACCTGCCATTCGTCGTGCAGAGCCTGCATGAAACGATCGCGGTCAGTGTCAACTACGCGGATGGTGTACTGGTGGTAAACGTGGGTTGCCCCTTCAGCAACTGGTGGAACAATCACGCCTTCAAGGTGCTCATCCAGGAACTTTGCGTTTGCCTGACGAGTTTCAGTCCAGCCACCAACCTTAGTCAACTGTACGCGACCGATAGCTGCGTGGATGTCGGTCATACGGTTGTTCAGACCGATTACTTCGTTCTGGTAACGGATTTCCATACCCTGGTTACGGTACAGCTGGCAGTTGCGAGCAACGGTAGCGTCACCGGTAGTGATCATGCCGCCTTCGCCAGCAGTCATGTTCTTAGTTGGGTAGAAAGAGAAAGCTGCAAAAGTACCGAAGGTACCTACCATTTCGCCGTTCAAAGAAGCACCGTGTGCCTGGGCGGCGTCTTCGAATAGCATCAGACCGTGGCGATCTGCGATTTCACGCAAAGCAGTCATGTTTGCTGGGTGTCCGTATAGGTGTACTGGCATGATGGCCTTGGTCTTTGGAGTAATCGCTGCTTCAACAGACTTTGGATCCAAGCAGAAGTGGTCCAGTTCAATGTCAGCGAAAACTGGGGTAGCTCCGGTTAGGCCAACGGAGTTACCGGTGGCGGCGAAGGTGAAGGAAGGGACGATTACTTCGTCGCCAGCGCCAATGCCGGAAGCTAGCAGACCGATGTGCAAAGCAGAGGTACCGGAGTTAACTGCGATGGAGTGGGTTCCGGGTGCCAGCTGGGCGGAGAATTCTTCTTCAAAAGCCTTTACCTGTGGCCCTTGGGCTACCATGCCAGAGCGCAGTACGGCAGAGACTGCTTCTACTTCTTCTTCGCCGATAAGTGGCTTGGCGGCGGGGATGAATTCGCGAGTCATTAGTTTTCTACCTCTTTCAGTTCAGTTTCACTGATTTCTTCATAGATGCGTCCACTTACTGGGCACGCATAACGGTTTTCGGTACCGCTCACCTTTTCAAGTTTCACACCAGAGTGTCCTACCCAGCCGATGCGGCGCGCTGGGACTCCGGCAACCAGCGCAAAGTCTGGTACGTCTTTAACTACTACCGCGCCGGCAGCAACGGTTGCCCAAGCGCCAATAGTTACGGGGGCTACGCAGGTAGCTCGTGCACCAATGGCAGCTCCCTTACGGATAGTTACTCCCACAGGCTGCCAGTCGTGGGCAGATTTCAAAGTTCCATCGGCGTTGATTGCGCGTGGGTAGTGATCGTTAGTGAGAACCACGGCTGGTCCGATGAATACTCCATCTTCTAATACTGCTGGTTCATATACCAGGGCGTAGTTTTGGACCTTACAGTTATCGCCCATTTTCACGCCGGTACCGATGTAGGCGCCGCGTCCAACAATGCAGTTTTCGCCCAATACCGCGTCTTCACGAACCTGCGCTAGATGCCAGATAGAGCTGCCTTCTCCCACCTGTGCTTGGGGTGAGACGTCGGCACTGTCAACAATACGAGGCATTAGCACTCCTTTGCTTTTGCTCAAACTATATAACCTAAGTTTACGCCTACGGGTCTGGACTTTAAATGTTGACGCGACCGCGTGATTTAAACCTCAAACAAAACACTAGCACCGTTCGGGTATTCAAAATTAGGACTTTTCAGCGAAAATAGATGGTATGGACAGCAGTGCACATTCTGACCTAACTGAAGTTTTAAAGAAGACTTGGCTGGTAATCCCGCTTTATAACGAGGGGGAAGTCATTTACGACGTACTCACGGAAGTACGCCAAACCTTCCCTAACGTAATCTGCGTTGATGATGGTTCCCAGGACAAGTCCGGCGCTAAGGCCCTGGCGGCAGGCGCCTGGTTAGCGACCCATCCGATCAATCTGGGCCAGGGCGCGGCTTTGCAGACGGGAATTGATTTCGTTCTGAAAAAGACTGACGGCAAGTACCTGATTACTTTCGATTCGGATGGTCAGCATCGGGTCGAGGACGCTTTGGCGATGCTTCGTACCGCCGAGGCGGAAGACTTAGGCTTCGTGCTAGGTTCTCGTTTCTTAAACGGTAAAGCTGAAACCGGTACTTTGAAGCGCCTGGTTTTACAAACGGTTGCGTACCTAACGCGGATTCGCACCGGACAGGTGTTGACGGATGCGCATAATGGTTTACGCCTGTTACGCCGAGACGTGGCTGAGAATATCGAAATTACGCAAAACCGGATGGCTCACGCTTCAGAACTGGTGGACCAGTTGCTAAAGAGCGGGGCGAAGTGGAAGGAAATCCCTGTCCACATTATTTACACTGATTACTCTCGTTCTAAGGGACAGTCGCTAATCAACGGTGTAAATATCTTGACCGAATTGATTATGAAGTAGGAGCCATTATGACGTTTGTATTATCCGGCTCTCTGATCCTCTTAACGGGTTCCCAGTGGCTGATTAAAGCCCTGCTGGTCCTGTCTTTAGTGGGCTTAGCCTACGCTATTTTGCGTCCGGTTAAGTCCGCTTCCCACTTGGCTTTCCGCCGTTTGGCAATGCTTCTTTTCATTCTGGTAGCAGTTTTCTCGGCATTAAATCCAGAAGTGATTACGAAAGTCGCCCAGTTCTTAGGGATTGGGCGTGGAGCTGACCTGTTGCTCTATGGTTTGACGATTGCCTTCTTTTCTACTGTGGCAACTTCTTACCGCAAGGATTCCGCTACGGAACGCAAGCTCACCAAGTTAGCTCGTAATATTGCTCTTAACGGTGTTACGCATAAGTCGAAGCAGGAAATTACTAAAGAAGATTAGAAGTATCCCATCATGCAGCGCAATCTCAATGAACTCCCCGCGTGGATGGGGCGCTATCGGAAGCGTCCTGTCCCTCGTCTGGTGAAACGTCGCGAACGTTTAGAACCAAATGCTAATGTTCGCCACGCGGCACGTAAGAAGTCCCCTAGCTTAGTAACCCAAATTGCTAAGTCTGGGGTTTTGGGAGTTTTTGTTTTTGCGCTTAGCGGCGCGGGGTTCATCTTACACGATATTTACAGTTCTATTTCTGAATCCACGATCAATATCGCTGACTTCAGCACTGAAGAAAAAGAAGAGACTCCGGTAGATAACTTTGATGGTCGCGCCGTGAATATTATGGTGCTGGGTATTGATACCCGCCACGGCGCGGGCAATGATCAGTTCGGTGCCGAAGAAGGACTGCTTAACGACACTAACTTTTTGATGCATATTTCTGCTGACCGTAAGCGGCTACAGATGATTTCGATTCCGCGCGATACTTTGGTGGATATTCCTGCCTGCCGTTTGCGCAGTGGCGAATATACTTTCCCGCAGTTTGGCCAGTTTAACTGGGCGTTGGGAATTGGTTCCGAGCATGATCCTGAGAATTTGGCTCCGGGGATCGCCTGTGTGAAGAATACGATGGAAGAGCTCACCGGGATTGAAATCGACGAGTTCATGATGATCGATTTCAGTGGTTTCCAGTCGATTGTTGACGCTTTGGGTGGCGTGGAAATGTGTTTCGAGAACGATCTTTTCGATCCAAAATCGGCTTTGGATTTAAAAGCTGGCTGCCATACCCTTGATGGTTTCACCGCTTTGGGTTACGCGCGGACTCGTTCTTTAGTTGATGACCCTACCGGCGATATTGGGCGGATGGGACGTCAGCAGCAGCTGGTGGGGCGGATTTTGCAAACTGCCAAGCAAAAGAATATTTTTACGGATTTCCCTAAACTCTATGCGTTTGCTAAGGAAGGGATTCGTGCGGTTAAGGCTTCTCCGCAGCTGACTTCGCTGACTAACGCTACTGGTTTGGCTTACTCTTTAAGTTCTATTCCTGATTCCGGGATTCAGTTTGCCACCATGCCGTGGGGGCAGGCGCCTACGGATCCTAACCGTGTGGTACCCTCTGAGTTAGCTCCGGCTTTTTGGGAGGCGATTCGCAAGGATGAGCCTTTCCCAGATGGTACCGAGATGCGGGATCTTTCTGGCAATGTCAGCATTGTAGGTGAAAACAAGCCAGAAGATGGTTCTTTAGATAATGTAGGTAATACCGGAGAAAATTCTGAGACGCCTGGACAGACGAACCAGCCGGGCCAGTTTAATCAGCCGGGCCAAGAGCAGCCGGGAAATACCGGCAACTAACGGAACTAAGAGATACAGGCAGGAGTGATAATGACCGATTTACCACCTTCGTTCCCGCCTGCTATTCCGCCTCGGCGGCCAAATAGCCGCTCAGCTAGCAACCCGGTTAATCGCCCAGTTGATCCCGCAGATGGGCAATCGGCTGCTGGGCATCGTCGCCATAATCCCGGCATGCCAACTTCCCGTAGAGATTCCGAGGGCGGTCCACGGCGTTTAGATTCTTCAGAAACTGAGGTTCCGCGGCGCCCTCGGGAAACTCCCCCACCTTCTTTTGCCCCGCAAAGGCGCAGTATTCGTCAGCCGGCAGAAGCTCCCCGCCCGGCTGCCAGGTCTCACCAGCAACCGCCTCAACACCGTCCTGCGGGTGCAGATGCTCGCTCGGCAGGTGGGGCTCGCCCACTGCGCAGCGACCGGGCAGAAGCACTGCGCAGCGACCGTGCAGAAGCAACTACTCCCCCGGTGATCCCACCGCGGCGCCCAGCTAACCGAGCAGCGCAGGCTCCTTTGCGCGCTCCGCAGGCGCTTCCGCGCACCTCCCAGGGCCTTCCCCGCCCCGCTGCAACGCCGCGCCCAGTGCAACCTCACCCAGATTCCTCCGGGAGCAAAAAGAAGCGCCGGATCAGCCCGCTTAAAGCCACTTTACTAACAGTTTTCGGCGTCCCCTTAATCCTGACCCTGGGACTCGGGTTCTGGTTAAACTCTCTGTGGTCACTCTCAGATAGCCAGCTCAAACACGTGTCCGCCCTGTCCGGAGCACCAAATACTGCGGGAACTACCTATTTGATTGCCGGGTCTGACTCGCGCGACAACGCTGATTTTAAAGACGACACCGAAGGACGCCGCTCAGACACCATCATGCTGCTTCACAAAGCAGAAAATGGGCAGGTTTCGTTAATCTCGATTCCCCGCGACTCTTTCGTAAATATCCCGGGGCAAGGCGAGGGTAAAATCAACTCTGCCTATGCATTAGGCGGCCCCCCGCTTTTAGTGCGCACCGTAGAAGACCTCACCGGTCTGACCGTTGACCACTACGTTGAAGTCGGTATGGATGGGGTAACTAAAGCCGTTGACGCAGTGGACGGGGTAAAACTCTGCCTTGACTACGATGTAGCCGATGAATTCTCGCAGCTGTTTTGGAAGGCCGGTTGTCATCACGTAGATGGTAAAACAGCGCTCGCTTTCGCCCGGATGCGCTACGCTGACCCCGAAGGCGACATTGGCAGAGCGAAACGCCAACGCGAAGTCATCAGCGCGGTAAGCCAAAAACTCTTCTCGAAAGAAACCTACACTTCACCGGCGCGGATTAAGAAAATTGTCATTGCCGGGGCTTCCTCACTAACCACCGACCCAAACACTAAGTCTTGGGAACTAGGTTACTTAGCGCTTTACTTCAAGGAAGCCTATCAATCAGGTTTAACTGGGGCTCCTCCGATTGCGAGCTTGGACTACCAGACTTTCGCCGGTAGTTCAGTCCTGTTAGATCCAGAGAAAATTGACGAGTTCTTCCGCAAAGTTGCCAGCGGTGAACTAACCCCGGCAGATTTCGTTAAAGCCCCCTAGGTAAAGCCAGTTTAGTGGAACCAACCAGCGCCGTGGAACGCAGTAGGCTTGCAGATTTCGCCCTTTCACTTTCTGAGGAAACTTGGAAAGTTATCGCGGCTTTCCCAGGCAGCGCCCTGTTAATCGACAAGAGCTTCCAAGTTTATATTCCCCGTGCTTCAGCGCGCGTCCCTTGGCTCCACGACGACGAACAGCTCACTCACCCAACGGCCATTGCCCTGGTCAAAGCCGCGCAGGAAACCCGCACCGTCCAAGAAACCGATTTGCAGCTTGGGGGCCCGGTCTTAGAAACCTGCACTTTCCTACATTTACGGGCGATTGCCCTAAAGAATGATTTCACAGTGTTACTGATTGCCGACCAGTCAGAGCGCTACCGCGTCGAAGCCATGCGACGCACTTTCGTCACGGACGCCTCCCATGAGTTGAAAACCCCCGTGGGGATTCTCAGCCTCTTGGCAGAGACAATCCACGATAATGCCGATAATGTGCAAGCCGTTAAAGAGTTTTCCGCGACGCTGGTTAAAGAAGCTCAGCGCCTGACTACTTTGGTGAAAGAAATTTTCGACCTGCACCGCGTCGAAGATCCCCTACAGCTCAAAGATATGCCGCAAACTTCCGTAGATTTAGTTGAGTTAGCGAGGATTGCTGCCACCGACGTACAGCAGCTCCAAGAAGAAAAACACTGTGCGATTGAAATCGATGCGCCCGCCGAATGCTACATTCAAGGTGAACCCACCCATCTGCGCATGGCGGTGCGTAACCTACTTGAAAACGCCCTGTACTATGGGTCGGGCGAAAAACCAGTGCTGGTAAAAATCCGCGCTGCCCAGGACTCCTCTTCGGCTTGGAAAAACCAGCCAGCCAGTTCCCAATACGCGGCCGCTCCCGACCAGTCACACAGTTGGGTGGCTATTTCCGTAATCGACGATGGCCCGGGGATTCCCAAACACTTACGCGACCGCATTTTTGAGCGTTTCTACCGCATCGATCCCGCCCGGTCGCGACGCACCGGCGGCACCGGTTTAGGACTGGCAATCGTGAAACACGTGGCGATTAACCATAAGGGGAAAGTTTACGTGCGCTCAAATAAGCAAGGCGGTTCAATTTTCACTATTCTACTGCCTTCCCCAGTTAATAAAGGAAAGTTGTAATGCGGCTACTAATCGTTGAAGATGAGCTAGCTTTCCGTGAGCCTTTAAAGTTCCGTTTCGAAGCCGACGGCTATGAAGTTTACGCAGTAGAAGACGGGTTAGCTGCCCTGCCGGCTTTTGCCCAGTTCCAACCTGAGGTAGTTATCTTAGACCTGATGCTTCCCGGTCTGCCCGGAACAGAAGTCTGCCGGAAAATCCGCCAGCAGTCCGACTGCGGGATCATTATGGTAACTGCCAAAGATGAAGAGTTAGACAAAATCGTTGGTTTAGAACTAGGTGCCGACGATTATGTTACGAAACCCTACTCTTACCGAGAGTTGTTAGCGCGCGTTCGCTCGGTTCGTCGGCGCGTAGAAACCTCCCGCCAGGGTGCGCCGGCTTTGGCAGGTTCCGCCGTTTCGGATACTTTTCCCGAGGGCGCTGCCCCCGGCGAAATTCCTGCTTCTAATGCCGAAGCAAATAATGCTACCGTTAGTGCCCCTCCGGTGTTAATTAACCCCGTTGCGCACGAGCTATACGTGGGTGGGAAACTAGTTGAACTTCCCCTGCGCGAGTTTAATCTGCTGCTTTACTTAGTTGAAAACGCTGGTCGGGTGCTCACCCGGCAGCAGATTTTCGACGTTGTGTGGGGGTATGAGTACGAAGGGGACTCGAAAACTCTGGACGTTCACATCAAGCGCCTGCGTAGCAAAATCGAAGTTGATCCCACGCAGCCGCAGCTTTTGGTGACGGTACGCGGGGTGGGCTATAAGTTTGTACCAGCGCCCTCGGAAAACTTGTGACCTATTGTTAACCTGCTGTTAACCTGCAAGTAACGGCGCTGTTAACTTCGTTTCCTAACTTAGTGACTGTACGTAAAGTCACTTTGAAAGGAAACTACCGTGAAGAAAAGCGGTAATCTGGCAGTTTTCGCCACTTTAATCCTAGCTGGCTCCCTGCTAGCTGCCTGTGGGAATACCGATCCGTTGGCGAATCGCCAAGGGGAAACTAACTCTGCTACGAAAACTCAAGTAACTATTTCCGGGGCCGGAGCTTCTTCACAAGAAACCGCCATGAACGCGTGGCGCGCCGGCTACCAAACCCAGCATCCGGAAGTACAAATCACCTACGACGGGGTGGGATCGGGAGCTGGAGTGGAACAGTTCCTCAGTGGCCAAGTTGCTTTTGCCGGCACGGATAAGGCTTTGAAGCCCGAAGAAATCGAAGCTTCCCAGAAGGTTTGTAACGGGCAGCAGGCCATTAATCTGCCGGTCTATATTTCTCCGGTGGCGATTGTTTTCAAGTTAGATGGGGTCACTGACCTGCAGCTTTCGCCCAACACGGTGGCGAAGATTTTCAACGGGCAGGTAACCCAGTGGAATGATCCCGCGCTCGCTGCTGAAAATCCCCAAGTGACGCTACCGGATCTGCCGATTACTGCGGTTCACCGCGCGGATAAGTCGGGTACTACCGAAAACTTCACCGCCTATTTAGCTGCGGCTGCGGGAAATGACTGGCCGTATAAGCCTTCGAAAGAGTGGCCGGTGGCAGCTGGAGAATCCGGTGATAAAACCGCGGGCGTAATCCAAGCGGTACAAGCCGGCAACGGCACGATTGGCTACGCTGATGCTTCGCAAGTGGGTACGTTGGGGACGGTCGCGCTCAAAGTTAAAGATGGATACGTTAAGTACTCGGCGCAAGCAGCTGGTAAGGCAGTGGCGGGTTCGCAGCTGCAAGCTGGGCGCGCCGCACACGACTTGGCATTGGAGTTAGATTACGCGAATCCTGCCGAGGGCGCTTACCCACTGATTTTGGTATCCTACCTGGTTACTTGCCCCGGCCACCCTGATGCAGAGACTTCCAAAGTAGTTGCTGACTTCCTCACCTACGTTGCTTCAGAAGAGGGGCAGGCAGAGGCAGCTAAGTCTGCTGGTTCAGCTCCGCTGCCAGCGGAAATTCGCGAAAAAGTCACCGAAGCTGCTAAATCCTTAGGCAAATAGGATTTAGGTAGTTTCTACGTGAATCCGATTTAGATAGAAATAGACGACTATGGCTCCAACCCCGATTTCGGATGCCACCGCGCCGACTAACTTACGTGAGGCTACTTCACCTTTAGGTAACCGAGTGGTGCAAACAGCTGCTTCTACGGCAGCTGGCTCGGTACTAGTAGTACTTGGGTTAGTAGGTGTCTTCCTGGTGGCGCTGGCGTGGCCAGCAATCTCTGCTTCACTTGGCATCGGTGCCTATGGTGAAACCGGTTTAGAACTGCGTGCAATGGGTAGCCCCGAAAAAGTCAGCTTAGGCTGGTTTACCCTAACGCAGTTATTCGGCACAGCAATAGCTGCGCTGATTTCCCTCTCGTTAGCGTTACCTTTAGCAATCGGGGTTGGGGTAGCGCTAACCCAATATTTACCGCGGCAGCTAGCTAAAACCCTTGGCTACCTGGTTGAGCTGCTAGCAGCTGTACCGTCGGTAATCTTTGGGCTCTGGGGCGCCCTGGTACTGCTCCCCCTCATGCAACCGCTGCAGGCGGGGTTGGGGCAGTACCTAGGGTTCCTCCCTTTCTTTGCCGGACCTGTCTCTGCCACCGGCCGCACGCTTTTTGCGGCTTCCGTGATTTTAGCGATTATGATTTTGCCGATTATCACTTCCATCGTTAGAGAAATCATGGATGCGACGCCCTCGGAATTAATCGAAGCCGCCCTGGGGCTGGGTGCAACCAAATGGGAAGTCACCCGGCTGGTAGTTTTGCCGCATGCCCGCTCTGGGATCGCTTCTGCCGCCATGCTGGGGCTGGGGCGAGCGCTGGGGGAAACTATGGCGGTCGTAATGGTGTTGTCGGTAGGGTCTTCCCTCTCTCTATCTGTATTGCAGTCAGGGAAGCATTCGACGATTGCGGCGAATATTGCCCTGCAGTTCCCTGAATCCACGGGGTTAGAAACCTCGGCGCTGGTAGCTACTGGTTTGGCATTATTCACGATTACGCTGGGGGTTAATGCCTTGGCTCGGCTGATCGTGGCACGACAGGTGAAAGGTTAAACATGACGATTCCATCGATGAGTGCCGGCGCTTACCGTTCGCAACACGCGTTGCAGGGGCGGATGAATCTGGCAACTGAACTACACGCTACCCGCAGCTTGGGGGCTGGCAGACGCCGCGCTTTAAATCAGTTAGCGCAGGGGCTTTCTTACGTGGCTTTAAGTTTGGCCTTAGCGCCTTTGGGAGCGATTATCTATCTGCTGGTCGCTAACGGTTCTACCCGACTTTTCGCTGATTTTCCTTACTTTTTGCAAGTGACGATGCAGAATGTGCACGGCGGGATGATCGCTGGTGGCATTGTGCATGCGCTGACGGGAACGGCCCTGATCACTTTAGGTGCGGCGGCGATTTCCGTGCCGATTGGGATTCTGACTGCCATTTACTTAGTGGAGTATGGCAGTGACAACGCGTTAACCCGCGCGGTCCGCGTAGTAGTGGACGTGATGAGTGGTTTGCCTTCGATTGTGGCTGGTTTGTTTGCGGCCGCAGTGTTTAGCTACACGGTGGGTCCTGCCTATCGCGCCGGATTAATGGGGGCGGTGGCGCTTTCGTTACTGATGCTTCCGGTAGTTGTGCGAACCTCTGAAGAAATGCTGCGACTAGTTCCGGCAGATCTGCGGGAGGCGGCGTTAGCGCTGGGGGTTCCCCGCTACTTGGTGATTATTAAAGTAGTGTTACGTACTGCGGCTCCGGGGTTAGTTACCGGGGTGATGCTGGCAGTTGCTCGCGTAATTGGGGAAACTGCGCCACTGCTAATGACGGTGGGGGTTATCGACTCTTTGAATACCAATATTTTCAATGGGCGCATGATGACTTTGCCCGTTTACATTTACCGTCAGTTCACTGCCGGGTTGGCTCCGTGTAGCCCGCAGCAAACAGACTGTTTAGCCACCATTAACTATGACCGAGCTTGGGCAGCGGCTTTAGTGCTGTTGATTTTAGTGATGATTTTTAATCTCAGTGCGCGTTTTATTGCCGCCCGGTTAGCCCCGAAGAATAGGCGCTGAAAGAACTGGCCGTGGCCGGTTAGCAGTGCAGTTGAGTTTTAAGGATAGAAAATGACTACCGCGATTAAAGTTGAGAATCTAGATATTTTTTACGGTGATTTCAAAGCTGTTTCGGATGTGAATCTTGAGATTCCCGCTTATTCGATTACCGCTTTGATTGGCCCTTCCGGGTGTGGAAAGTCCACTTTTTTGCGGACTTTAAACCGGATGCATGAGGTTAAGCCCGGCGCGTATGCTACGGGGACGGTAACGATTGATGGCGTGGACATTTATGCCCCGGAAGTGGATCCGGTGGTAGTGCGCCGCCACGTGGGGATGGTGTTTCAAAAGCCGAATCCGTTTCCTACGATGAGTATTGCGGATAATGTTTTAGCGGGGATGAGCCTGAATAACCGCAGTCTTTCTAAGAGGCGGAAAGAAGAGATCGTTGAAGAAGCCTTGCGCGGAGCAAATCTGTGGGATGAGGTGAAAGATCGTCTGCATCAGTCGGGGGTTTCCCTTTCAGGTGGTCAGCAGCAACGTTTGTGTATTGCGCGGACCATCGCGGTTAAGCCGCAGGTAATTTTGATGGATGAACCGTGTTCTGCGTTGGATCCGATTTCTACGCATGCGATTGAAGAGCTGATGTTAGAGCTGAAGAATCTGTATACGATCGTGATTGTTACGCACAATATGCAGCAAGCGGCGCGGGTTGCGGACGATACCGCATTCTTTAACTTAGAGGCCACTGGTAAGCCGGGGCGTTTGGTTGAATTTGGCCCTACTGAGCAGTTGTTTAATAACGCGCAGCACGAGTCCACGGCCCGGTATATCTCCGGGCAGTTCGGGTAGTCCCCGCCAAATCCATGCGGGAACGCCAACTCCCGCATCGGTATCCAAGGGGACAAACCAGACAAACCCGGCCAGTAACCGCCGCCAAATCCATGCGGGAACGCCAACTCCCGCATCGGTATCCAAGGGGACAAACCAGACAAACCCGGCCAGTAACCGCCGCCAAAACCATGCGGGAACGCCAACTCCCGCATCGGTGACGGGCAAACGGGAATAAAAAGTGTGCGAGAGCTTCGGCTCTCGCACACTTTTTATACTCGTTTAGAAACTGGCAAACTGTTTTCTAGCGCTCAATTCGGCGCGGCCCCGACTGCCAGGCACTCCACGCGGAATCAACAATCTCTTGCACACCATACTTAGCTTCCCAGCCTAAGTCTTCGTGAATCCGAGACGCGTCCCCGATCAGCTGCGGTGGGTCGCCAGCGCGGCGAGCTTCTTCATCAGCCACAAAATCGATACCCGAAGAAACTCGTACAGCATCAACAATTTCACGTACTGAAGTGCCCTTACCAGTACCAACGTTGTACTGGTGGTACTTCATTTCTTCCCCAGAAGCCAGCTTATCCAAAGCCGCGATATGGGCTACAGCCAAGTCATGCACGTGAATGTAGTCGCGAATACAAGTACCGTCTGGGGTTGGATAATCGGTGCCGAAAATCTTTGGATTCTCACCCTTTGCCAGACGATCAAAAATCATTGGAATCAGGTTCAAAGTAGCCGGATCACCCAAATCATCCCAGCCAGAGCCAGCTACGTTGAAGTAGCGCAAACCAACCCAACGCAGTCCCCAAGCGCGTTCGCAATCAGCCATCATCCATTCGCCGATCAGCTTAGTAGCACCATAAGGGTTAATCGGGTGCTTCTCAATATCTTCAGAAACAACCTCGACTGGAGGCATCCCGTAAACCGCTGCAGAAGAAGAGAAAATCATCTGCTTCACGCCGGCTTCTTCCATCGCCAGCATGACGTTGGCTAAACCGCCAACGTTTTGCTGCCAATACCAAGCTGGCTTTGCAACAGATTCCCCCACCTGCTTACGAGCAGCAAAGTGAATCACCGCCGTAATCTGATTGGTTTTCATCGCTTCAGCTAAGGTCTTGACGTTTTCAGTTGCGGCTACGTCGCAAACAAGCAGTTCAGCATCTCCGATGCGATCTGCGGTGCCGTAGGAAAGGTCGTCTACAACCAGGACTTTGTCGCCGCGCTCTTGCAGCAACCTTACAACGTGTGCGCCAATGTAGCCGGCGCCGCCAATCACCATAATATTCATGGCTTTAGCCTACCTCATTTAACCCGTTGATTCGTACAAAAAACTTTCTCACTAACATTAGAAAATTAATGTTCGCTCAAGCTTTCTTTGAGATGCTTACCTTTTTCTTCAGCAATCCGCTTCAAGTCGGCTTGAAATTCTAACATTTGCTGGCGAATTCGCAGTGCCTCAGCGCCCTCGCCTGCTCCCAAAATCCGCGCTGCCAACAGTCCAGCATTACGCGCCCCGCCAATCGACACCGTTGCCACCGGCACGCCCGCTGGCATCTGCACAATCGAAAGCAACGAATCCATGCCATCCAGATACTTAAGCGGCACCGGCACCCCGATCACCGGTAGCGGCGTCACTGCAGCCAACATACCCGGCAGATGCGCGGCCCCACCGGCTCCGGCGACAATCACCGCAATCCCCTTTTCATGCGCAGTTTTGCCATACGCAATCATCTCTTCAGGCATGCGATGCGCAGAGACCACGCCAACTTCATACTCAATACCGAACTCGTCCAGAGCCTGCCCTACTTCGTGCATTACCCGCCAATCGGAATCCGACCCCATGACGATGCCAACTTTGCTCATTTTCCGCCCTTCAAATGCTAGCTGCTGAGGATTCTTAGTTGAACTATTAGTTACCCGTGCAAAATTTCTGCGGCCCGGCGCGCCAAAGCGCGTGCTTCAGCCACGGTTTCCGCACCTACATTCACGTGCCCCAATTTGCGACCTGGGCGCACGTCTTTACCGTAAATATGAATCTTCGCCGCGGGTACTTCCGCCATTACTTGCGCGCTGGCAGCCGCCGCGTCTGGGTAGTTGCAGCCCAGCAGGTTTTGCATTACCCATACGCCGGGGCGGGTTGTAGTTGGGCCCAGGGGCAGTCCGAGGACGGCGCGCAAATGCTGTTCGAATTGGCTGGTCTCTGAGCCGTCTTGAGTCCAGTGCCCCGAATTATGAGGGCGCATTGCTAGTTCATTTACATACAGCTGCCCATCGGCAGTTTGGAAAAGTTCTACCGCCAGCACCCCGGTAACATCGAGTTTTCCGGCGATAGTTTGCGCGATTTCCTGGGCCTGCGCGGTTAACTCGGGAGAAGCTTCAGGGGCGGGGGCAATCACCTGCCAACAAACGCCTTCTTTTTGAATGCTTTCTACCAGTGTCCAGGCTTTGAGTTCCCCGGTGGCTGAGCGGGCGACTAACTGGGATAGTTCACGTGTAAAGGCCACTTTTTCTTCTAGTAGTACCGGCCCAGCTTCTAACCATTCATGTAAGTCTGCAGCTTCCCGCACCACCATAACGCCTTTGCCGTCATAACCGCCGCGGGGAGTTTTGGCGATGCACGGCCAGCCGGTTTCATCGCCAAAAGCTTGGACTTCAGCTTGCGTAGTGGCTTTTGCCCAGCGTGGCACGGGCACATTGATTTCGCTGAGCCGCGCGCGCATTAGCAGTTTGTCTTGGGCATATTGCAGAGCTTGTGGTTTTGGGTGCAGAGGAAGTTGCGTTTCCATTGCTGCCAGCACTTCTGCAGGAATGTGTTCGTGTTCGAAGGTGAGTACGTCCGCGCCTTCTGCCAGGTATTCCACGGCGTCTAAGTCTTTAGGGGATCCTACGAATGAGGCTGGGATGACTTTCGAGGCGGAAGTCAAGGGGCTTTCAACTAAAGCTTTGAGGGTAATGTTGAGGTTGGTGGCGGGTGGTGCCATCATGCGGGCCAGCTGCCCGCCGCCGATTACTGCTACAACTGGGCTCATAAGCATCATTTTAGCTGGGTTCGGTTTTCTGTGAGCCGGCTTACCAACTGGTGAACTAACGGCGCTCAAAATTCACGTTTTGGATGAGCTGAGAGAGCGTTTTTGGTTGCAGTTATTCTGCTTCGGTGACCGCGGCCATACTACTTCGGTGCCCGCGGTCATGCTACTTCGTTGCCCGCGACTATTCTGCGATGTCGGCAAAACGGGCTTTTATGACGGCGGCTAGGTCAGCGGGTCGTAGTTTCACGGAAAGGGTACGTTTCCCGCCAGAAATCAGAATTTGGTCAAGTAACAGTGCGGTTTCGTCGATAACCGTGGGATAGAGTTTGCGTTGCCCCAGTGGCGAGATTCCGCCCGTGACGTACCCGGTTAGCCTCTCAGCTTTCGCTGGGTCCATCATTTGCGCGCTTTTGGCTCCCAGGGCTTTGGCGATGCGTTTAAGGTTTAACAGGTTTGACGCGGGCACGATTCCCACGGCGGGTTGTCCGTCGGCTTCTACTAAGAGGGTTTTAAAGACGGCTTCAGGAGCGATTCCCAGTACGCTGGCAGTATCGCGCGCGTATCCATGTTCCATGGTGGCAGAGTGTTCGTATTCGAAAAGTTCGTATTCAATGGCGGATTCTTGCAACACCTGCAGTGCGGGGGTGCCACTTTGCGCTGGTTTTTTAGCTTTTTTCGCCATGTGGTTTGGTTCCTGGGTAGGTTCGCGTTTCTTTCTAGCTTAGCGTAGCTGGGAGCACCGCCCTCGGGAAATTTTCGAGGGCGCCAACTACCCTCCCCCCCCCATTCCAATGCGGGAACGGCGGATTCTAGTGGTGGTTGCAACGTCTTTGTTTCAACTGATGAGTTCTAGTA
>JAUNKY010000036.1 GCA_030532515.1 Actinomycetaceae bacterium | reverse complement strand
CTAGAACTCATCAGTTGAAACAAAGACGTTGCAACCACCACTAGAATCCGCCCAACTCCCACATCGATAAGCAACAGAACAATACAAACAAAACCCCTGCCGCCCACCTCCCCAACCAATGCGGGAACGCCAACTCCCGCATCGATAAGCAACAGAACAATACAAACAAAACCCCCGCCGTCCACCTCCCCAACCAATGCGGGAACGCCAACTCCCGCATCGATAAGCAACAGAACAATACGAACAAACCAAAACTGGCGGATTTTCGCCAAAACACACAAATTTCTCTAAAACTTTGAGATACTTAGGTATGGGATGGTTAAATCAGAACTCGATGTTGCGTTTACTACTGTTGCTGGGATTATTCCTGGGACTACCGTTCATCCTGCACCTAACCAGCGGATACTTCGATCCACTTACGGTTAAAGGCAATATGATCGCTTTACTACTTTGGGTTTTCCCACTGGTCACCCTGGTACTAGCGATCTGGGACGGTCTTAAAACCGGTTTCAACCCACTGTGGATTGCAGCGCCTTTCCTCTTCTTCCTGGCGCCAATGTACCTGTTCTATAACGATTCCGCGTTAATCTACGGTGTCCTCTATGCGGCGCTGGGCCTATTAGGAACCACTATTGGAACTTTTTCCACTAAAAGCTCTGCGCGTAAAGAAAATCGTTAGCGGCCGTTGCGAGGCTTAATCTCTTCCGGTACCGCAAACTCTTCAGCGGTCATATAACCCGATCCAACCGTCGCGTTATCATCCACTACTTCATAGAAGTCGCCCTCGGCAGGAGCCACCGGCTGATACACGAAACCGGCTTCATCTTCTTCTTTCCACTGACGATTTTCAGCTGTGTAATGCGCCTGCCAATCGCGCAGACTCCGCCTGGAAAGCAGTACCGCTAACAGCGCACCGACTGCTAAAAATAGGCTCAACCCCATCACAAATAAGAAAATAATCAGTAATCCACTCACACCTGTATCTTCTCAAACCCACTGAAAAAACCACCGATTTAAACGCGTGTTTTAAGAAGTATCAGCTGACTTACAGGCAAAAAGCCAGTAACTTTCAGGTTCGTTAAACGCTCTGCTTAACCGCGAAACAGGCTCTTCCGCTTACTGCCCTTAACTACGCTCTTCATTTAAACGCGAAGACACCACCTGGCTAACTCCATCACGCATAGTTACCCCGTATAAAGCATCCGCAATCTGCATCGTCCGCTTTTGGTGCGTAATAATAATCAACTGGGAATCCAACTGCAGCTCTTTGAAAATCTCTAACAGACGCGAAAGATTCACGTCATCCAAAGCCGCTTCAACCTCATCCATTACATAAAAAGGAGAAGGTCGCGCCTTAAAAATCGCCACCAAAAGAGCGATCGCCGCTAAAGAACGTTCCCCGCCAGAAAGTAGCGACAACCGAGTAATCTTTTTGCCCGCCGGGCGCGCCTCAATCTCCACCCCAGTATTCAACAAATCCTCGGGGTCCGTTAAACTCAGCTTGCCCTTCCCACCGGGAAAAAGCGTAGCAAAAACGTGTTCGAAAGATTTCTGCACATCCGCAAAAGCCTGTGAGAAAACCTGCTGTACGCGGGTATCTACCTCATCGACGATCTCAAGCAAATCTGCTTTGGACTGCTGTAAATCCCGCAGCTGGTCATTCAAAAATGCGTGCCGCGTTTGTAAAGCTTCGAACTCTTCTAACGCCAAGGGATTAACTTTCCCTAAACGTTCCAAAGCCCTCCGTGCTTTTTCTAAACGAGCCTCCTGCTCTGCGCGCACGTACGGATACGGTTCTTCAGCCTCCACCAGCTGGTCCGGCCCAAACTCTGCCAAAAGCTGCTGGGCTTCCATTGCAAAAGTCTCCACGCCTTCAGCCGCCAAATGGTCAAAACGCAGCTGCAGCTCTTGCAAGCTAATCTCGCCGCGGTGTAGAACTTCTTTTAGCTCGGCAACTGACTGGCGGTGCGCTTCAAACGTCTTCCGAATCTGTCCCAGCTGTTCACTATTTTCATTACGCTGCGCCTGCGCTTGCTCAAGTTCAAAAGCCGCCTGCGCTAAAGCCTGCTGCGCCAAATATAGCGGCGCCTGCACGCGCTGCTGTACATCCGTCAACGCCGCTAACCGGTGCTTACGCTTCGCTTCCTTCCGTAAATAAAGCTGCTGCTCCTCGCGGGCACGCCCCAACTGGGTCCGTAAACTCCGCGCCCGATCCTTAGCCCGATTCGACTGTTCTTCTAAAGTGCGGATTTCCAGGCGCAGCTGGGTTTCCTCTGCCCGCGCATCCACGGCTACTGCCTCAGTTTCCTCTGCCTTAACCAAGGCTAAGACAACCTGGGCTTCCCCGCTTTCACTATCCGCTTCTTCCGCCTCAACCAAACGAGTTCGCGCTTCTACTTCTGCGGCTTGCGCCGACTCTAAGTTCACCTGTAGTTTTGCGCGCATCGCCTCTAAACGCGATAGTTCTCCCTGCGCCGAACGGAAGCCCGAAGTAGCCTTCGCCCGTTCTTCGACCAGCTTCGCCCGCTGCGCATCCGTTTCCCGCAGCTCCCGCAAGAGCCGATTGGCTTCAACCACTTTCGCATCGTAATCTGCGCGGGCAGCATTCAGCTGGTTTTCGATCTTCCGCACTTCTTTTTCTACGAGGGCGGCTTGTGCAGCTGCATATTCGAAATCAGCCTGCCGCTGTAGCACCGAAGTAGTTGAGCCTCTGGCAGTAGTAATACTTACCCTAGTTAGCTCTATCCCAGAAGCCGTTATGACTTTCTCAACTTCCGGTAGTTTCAGCAGGGTTTGCGCGCTGCTGAGCTCTTCCACCAGCGCGCATCCGGCAAGTAAATTACTTACTAATGCTTCAGCTTCTGGCAGGCTGTCCACTACTGAAAGCGCCCAAACGGCGCCCTCGGGAAGAACTGTCTGCGGTGTTTTAGCTGTCTGGCCCTGCCCAAGTTTCTCACCTGCTGCTGTAGAAATCACCAGCCGCTGACTGCCAGCTCCTTGGGAAACTCCTTTTTCAACCAGGGTAAGACCCGCCTGCCACTGCGTTACCAACGCCGCGTCAACTAAACCCGTTAATGCAGCCGCCACTTGATTCTCATACCCCGGCTGTACTTTCACGAACTGCGCTAAAGTACCCAGCACATCCGGTTCTGTAAGTAGCAACGCTGTTTCATCCTCGGGTGCTAATGCCCCCGCTAAAGTATCGCGGCGCGCCACCCACGTCGCTTGCTCAGAACGCGCATCCCGCTCAGCCCGTAGCAACTGATCGACTAAATCGCGGGCGCCATCACGTGCCACTCCCGCATTTTGATGTGCCACTGCCACAGCGGATTCGCCTTCAGCGGGCAGATCTGGAAGAGCTTCAACCTGCTGCTGGGCCGCCTGCAAACGTTGCTGCGCCGCCGCAATCGATTCTTCTAAACGCGCAATTTCTGCCTGGTTAGCGGCAACTCGTTGCTGTGCAGAGCGAGTCTCCCCTGTTAAACGCGCCAACCGTTCTTTCTGAGCGGCTTGCGCTGCCAACGCCTGTTTCCAAGCATCCTGCGCCGCCCGCGCCTTAGTTTCCGCGCCTTCACGCTGCGTAATAGCTGTTTTAAGCTTAGTTTGGGCAGCTTGCACAGCTTCTAGAAGTTCACTATCTTCCCGATTCGCCTGTTCAACGCGCTGTTCTAAATCAGCTAAATCCACGCTGGGAGCAGCCAACTGCTGTTGCGCGCTGCGAAGTCTTTCAGAAGCCACCTGCGACAGCGTATTCAAATTAGCGGATACAGTATTGAGTTCCCGCCATAAATCTGTCAGCTGCCCAATCCGCGGGGTAGCCTGTAGTGACTGTTCTTCTGCTTCGGCAAGCTCTGCCTGCGTAGTTTTCACCAGCTCTTCGAACTGCGCGATCTGCGCAATTAACTCTGCCTTACCAGTTTGCGCCGCCTGTAGTTTCGCTTGTAAAACAGCTAAATCGTCTGCCAACAAGCGGGCTGCCGCGTCACGCAGCTCAGCTTGTACTACTTCTGCCTGCCGGGCTGCTTCAGCTTGCCGTGCTAATGGACGCAACTGCCGCTGTAACTCTGAAACCAGATCTTTGACGCGCACTAAGTTAGCTTCCATCGAATCTAACTTCTTCAACGCCCGTTCTTTACGACGCCGGTGTTTCAAAACCCCCGCAGCTTCCTCAATGAATCCGCGTCGTTCATCAGGACCGGCCGCAAGCACGGCATCAAGCTGCCCCTGCCCCACAATCACGTGCATCTGCCGTCCCATGCCGGTGTCAGAAAGCAGCTCTTGGATATCTAGCAGGCGGCAAGGAGTATTGTTAATCGAGTACTCAGAGCCACCACCACGAAAGAGAGTACGACTAATAGTGACTTCTGAATAGTCAATCGGAAGTAGACCGTCTGAGTTATCAATGGTTAAAGAAACTTGGGCTCTACCTAAGGCTGCTCGGTGCGAAGTACCGGCGAAAATAACATCCGCCATTTGCCCACCGCGCAGGTTTTTTGCGCCCTGTTCACCCATCACCCAGGCTAAGGCGTCTACCACATTTGATTTCCCCGAACCGTTTGGGCCAACCACGCAGGTAATACCCGGCTCAAGGTTCATAGTCGTGGCTGAAGCAAACGACTTGAACCCGCGCACAGTCAGGGTTTTTAGGTACATAACCTTATGTCGTCCTAAATCGGTGTCAGGTTGGCAGTGTTATCAGCTGTTGGAATCAATACCAAGTTGGGATCAATACCAAGCAACTGGCTTTATACCATGTAGTTTAAGCGAATAGTTCTGGGAACCACAGAGCAATTTCTTTTTCAGCGTTTTCGGGGCTGTCAGAGCCGTGCACAATATTCTCAATTGCGCCAGAATCCCAGTCTCTGCCAAAATCTCCGCGGATCGTTCCCGGAGCTGCCAAAGTTGGATCTGTAGCACCCAGCATTAGGCGCAAGCCGGCAACTACCTGAGTGCCTTGCACTACCATGGCAACCACCGGGCCACTGGTCATATATTCAACAATCCCGGGGAAGAACGGGCGCTCTACCAGCTCAGCGTAGTGTGCCCGCAGCAGTGCTTCATCAGCTTCCATAATTTTCAAGGCGATCAGACGGTAGCCTTTACGTTCGATACGGGAGATAACTTCGCCGGTCAGATTCCGTGCGTACCCATCTGGTTTAACCACGATCAAGGTACGTTCGATAGTTTCGTCAAAGAATGGACGGCTCATTTTTACTCCTCCGGAAGATGGATTATCTTGCCTTTAGTGTACCGGCTATTTTCGCCTAGCTACGGTCTTTAGGCACATTCTTTGTTTTCTTAGGCTAGGATTATTTTATGAGTAAAGCTCGATTTTCCTCCTTGGAAGAATACTGGGATTCGGTGACTGACCCGCAGGCCAAGGCTTGGCTGGCTGAGCATCTGCAAGTGGTGTTGAGTGAGGAAGTTAAAGAGTATTTTTTAGAGCGGCTTTCGGTTTGCGGCCGGGTGACGGTTGCGAATTATCGGAAAGTAAAGCAGCTTTTACAAGCTAGTTTCATTCCCGAGGGCGGTTTTTATAAGGTTGATTTTTTGCAAGTCGCCTACCTGTTGCAAGGGTTTGAAAGTTACGGGGTTTGCACGTCTGTCCTCAGTGCCTTAACTGATCCTTTACGTAAAGACGGTGTGGCTTTCCCCTTCACTACCGATTCTGTGCAAAGCACTGAATATGCGCGTGTGGTAGAGGCATTTTACCTGGTGTTCAACCTTTTACATTCGTCGTTTAAACCCGTTGGCGTGCTGGCGGATGGGGTGGTTTTAGAAAAAGACCGTGAGGTTGAGCGACTGAATCTCATTAGTACCATCACCGTAAGCTTTTCATTTGGCGTCGGTTTTAGTGCGGTAGGGTTCAAGGATCGCAGTCTGGGCCTTTCTGAACAAAAGTATCGGATGCAGGCTAACGAAAACCGTTTCAACATCCTGCGTGAGGTGGACTTACTGACCCCGTTAGAGATAACAGTTGAGAACGGATACTTTATTTCCACCTATCGCGCCATCTTTAGGGAAGCAAAGATTCTTTCTAAAGAACAAAGAGAATCAGTTTCCCCAGTGCCTATTCGGGACTCGTTATGTCCTAATCAATCGGCTATAGAGATGGGTGAAGCCATGCAGAATCTGCGTGAGCATAAGGTACAGAATACTTTTGAAGCCTTACGCAAGCGCGCGGTGTATGTAAAGTTAAGAAAACTTGGGCTTCGTAAGCTTCAGTAGCTGCGATGCGTAAAAGAGGTTCGGCAATGAGTTATTACGTTCCAAGCGAAGTTAAGGTCAGTGAGAAGCTAGCAGTGCTAGTGGACCGCCCTCATACACAAAAATGGGTGGAAGCGAACCTGACGGCGCTTACCAACTTTCAGGTGCCGGAATTTGTTTATGAGGTTTTCGAGGCCTCACTTTTCCACACTGAGGAAACGGTTGCTGCGCTTAGAGAGTACGCGCATTCTCAGCAGGATTCTTTTAATCTGGTGGATTTTTTCCATTTAGCACGCGGCAACGGCACTGGTTCAATTATGCAGGTGGCGGATTGTTTGGTGGACCAAGTTAATTCTTCTTGGCCGCTTAACCCGCAGCGTAGGTATCCTGAAATCGATAAGAATCGCTACTATCGTCTGTTGCCATTTCCCTATCTGCCGGGTTCTCAAGAAGCCAGCGATTATGGGCGGTTGATGCGAGGTTTCGCGTTGATTTCGGTGTTAGCTGATACTCATTTGCATATTGTGTCTACGACGGCTGCGAACCCCACTTCTGAGCTGATCTTAGCTGATGTTAGTTCCAATGCGTACGGTGCGGAGCGTGTCTGGTACTGCGTGATTTTCAGCTGGGAGAAAGGCTTACGCCCGGGGTGGGTAGTTCCGGTAAAGTATGGTGCCCAGCCGCATGCTTTTCATTCGCATGAGTCAGCCAGCCCTGATTGGAAACTGAGTTTGTTTGTTAACAATGTTTATTTCTTACATTATGAGGGTAAGAATACCTATCGGGGCGGAGTGGATAAGGATACTTTTGATGATTTTTACTATGCTTCATTGGCTTTAACGGACCCGCAGCGTCAGTTGGATTATCAGGCTTTGGCAGTGGCGGCTGAGAACCGGTTGTTGGCGCCACTTGGCTATGCGGTTGCAGAGAAAAACTAACGGCGCTTTGGAAGTGTTTTCGCCTTTAGGCTTAGGATTTGCTTTTCTTTAGCTAGAATTGTGTTATGCGTAACGATAACTTTTCTTACCTTGAGTCTTTCTGGGATGCACAAGACGATCCTGAGGCTAAGGCTTGGCTGTCGCAGCATCTGCAGGTGACGTTGAGTGAGGAAGTTAAAGAGTATTTTTTAGAGCGGCTTTCGATTTGCGATCGGGTTTCGGCCGCGCATTACCGACGGATAAAGCAGCTTTTGCAAGCCAGTTTTGTTCCCGAGGGCGGTTTGTATAAGGTTGATTTTTTGCAAGTCGCCTACCTGTTACAAGGGTTTGAAACCAGCAAAGTCTGCGAGTCTGTCTTAAGTGTTTTAACCGCGCCCCTGCGTGATGATGAAGTGGCTTTCCCTTTCACCACCTATTCGACGCAAAGCAGTGAGTATGAACGGGCGCTGGAAGTGTTCTTCCTGGTGTATTGCATTTTGCAGTGTCATTATAAGCCTGTGGGGGTGGTGGCTGATTCTTTAGTTTTGGAAGTGAAAGCTGAAGTTACGCGGCTAAATCTTATCGATACCCTCACCTTGGTATTTTCATTTGGTATCGGATTCAGCGTGATAGGTTCTAAGAATCACGTTCAAGCTCTTCCTGAGCATGAGTACCGTGAACTGATGAATGAGCGGCGTCTTAATGTAGTTGGCAACGCGGATTCACTGGGCCCGTTGAGACTGGCAGTTGAGTTAGGCTACGTGATTTCTGCTTCTCGCGCTGTTTTTTGGAATGCAAAGAATCCATCTAACCCACCGGGTAAAGCCATCTCCCCCGAGGTTATTCAATGCTGGTGGCACCCTGATAAGTTGAGTTTAGAGATGGGTGAGGCAATGCAGAATCTGCGAAAGCATCAGGTACGTAATTCTTTTGCGGCCCTGCGCAAACGCGCTGTCTATCTGCAGTTACGAAAACTGGGACTGAAGAAGCTGGACAGTTAAGAGCCAGCAGTTAATAAGTAGTTAATAGTCAGTAGTTAAGAACCAATGGTTAAGGTCTGGCAATGAGTTATTACGGCAAAAGCGAAAAAAATATCAGTGCAAAGCTAGCTGTGTTGGTTGACCGCCCTCATGCGCAAAAATGGGTGGAGACTAACCTGACTATGCTCACTGATTTCCAGGTGCCGGAATTCGTCTACGAAGTATTCAGTAACACGGGTTTCCACACGCCAGATACGATTGCTGCACTTAGAGAATACGCGCTTTCTCAGCACGATACGTTTAATCTGGTGGAGTTTTTCTCTTTGGCCAGAGCCGGCCGTTACGGTTATCCGGTTACGGAAATGGCGGATTGTTTAGTAGAGCAAGTTAACGTTGCTTGGTCGCTTAATCCCCGGCGACTGTACCCGGATTTCGACAGGCATCGTGATCATCTGCTTTTGCCGTTTCCGTACCCGCCTGGTTCTAAGGAAGCCACCGATTATGGGCGGATAATGCGTGGTTTCGCTTTACTTTGGGTATTGGCGGATACTGATTTACATATCGTGTCTACTACGGCTGCTAATCCAAGTTCTGAGCTGATCCTAGCTAACGTTAGCCACAATCCGTGCGGCGGAGACCCCGTCTGGTATTGCGTGCTTTTCAGCTGGGAGAAAGGCTTACGCCCCGGCTGGGTAGTTCCAGTAAAGCCGGGGGCTAAGCCCGCTTCTTTTCATTCTCATGAGTTAGCCAGCCCAAATTGGAAACTTAGCCTGTGGGTTAACAACTGGTATTACTTACACTATCGGGGTGAGAACCTGCAGGTAGGATTGGTTAATAACGTTGCTTTTGAAGATTTTTACTACGCTTCACTGGCTTTAGCGGATCCGCAGCGAGAAGTAGATTATCAAGCTTTGGCAGTGGTGGTTGAAAACCGACTGTTGGCGCCACTTGGCTACGCTGTCAATGAGAAGATCTAAAGGTTTAACCCCCAAGTTTTGAAACTTGGGGGTTAAACCTTATTTTCGGGTTTAGCTAAGTTCTTTGACTACGGCTTCCACTGCCAAAGTAGCCTCTGGACCCGTTGCAGCTACGGTGACGGTATCTCCGTACTTGGCTGAGAGCCCCATCAGCGCCAGGACAGATCGCGCGTCCACACCGTTGACGGTGACTTGCGCGTCTTTACCGCTGGCAGCGCGAGCAACCATGGCAGCTGGGCGAGCGTGTAGCCCGTCGGGGTCAACCAGGGTTACGGTGGCGACTGTAGCGTCAGCTGGCAAGGTTACAGTTTCCTCTTCCGAGGGCGCTTCTTCAACCTCTGCAACTGAAGCATAATCCCACTGTGAGGCAGCTTCTTTAACCGCGTTTAGCACGGTTTCCAGGTCTCCATCTTGTTGAGCGGTTACGGCGGCTAGCACCGCGCCTTCTACAAGTGGGCCGTCGATCCACTGGGCGTTTTCGTTGTCTAAGAATTCCAAGACATTCTCAACCGTCATGGTGGCTGAGCCTAGGTCCGATAAGATCACTACCGCGGAAGAAGCAATGGCTTCTGCCACAGCTGCGTCGATTTTATCGAAACTAGTTCCAATGCCGCCCTCGTCATTGCCTCCCGCTGCCAAAATCAGCACGTCTGGTGCCATCTGCGCGGCTACTTCGGCAAGTCCTTCAGCTAGTTTCGCAGAATGGGAAACAAGTACAAGTGAGACTGGTTTCGCCATGTTACTGTGCTTTCGCTGCGGCTACTGCCTGTTCGAAAATGATGGCAGAAGAGACGGCGCCCGGATCAAGGTGTCCGATGGAGCGTTCACCTAAGTATGAGGCGCGGCCCTTCGTGGCTTTCATTTCCAAAGTTGCTTCAGCTCCGGCGCGGGCTGCAACGGCAGCGGCTTCAAGAACTTCAAGCGCAGGTTTACCGGCTGCTTGCGCGGCTTGGGCAGCTTCGAGGGCGGGTGACCAGGCATCTACCATGGTTTTTTCGCCTGTTGTTGCTTTGCCGCGGGCTTGGATGCCGCCCAGGGCTGCTTCAATGAACTCGACTACGTCAGTTGCTTCTAGTTCTGGCTTAGCGCATTTTCCTGCCGCCCGCAGATAGGCGGTGCCGTAAAGTGGTCCGGCAGCACCGCCGACGGTTGATAGCAGGGTTTTGGCAACCAGTTTCAAAACAGAAGCAATGTCGGTAGTTTCAGTGGTTCCAAGGGCATCGAAAACTGCGGTGAAACCGCGGTCCATATTTTCACCGTGGTCGCCATCTCCAATAGCGCGGTCCAGGTCGATTAGGTATTCGCGGTTTTCGTGGATTTCTTCCCGGCATTTGTCGATCCAACGCAGTGCCCACTGAGTATCTAAGGTCATTGATTACATTCCTTTCCGGTATGCCACGGTGTTTACGGGAGCGTCGAAGAGTTCAACTACGTCATCGTGGACTTTGAGAAGCGAGATGGAGCAACCTGGCATTTCCAAGGAGGTAACGTAGTTACCTACCAAGGTACGCACCGGGGTGATGCCATCGCGTTTGAGCAGTTCGTGAACCTTACGGTTTACAATATACAGTTCGGATACTGGGGTGCCACCCATGCCGTTAACCAAGACAATGACTTCGTCGCCTTCTGCAAACGGCAGGTCGGCCTTGATCTTTTCGTACATTTCTTCCGTGAGCACGTCTGCCGGGGCCATTGGAATGCGGCGGTAGCCTGGTTCACCGTGAATACCGATGCCCATTTCGACTTCAGTTTCGTCCAGGTCGAAGCTTGGCTTACCAGCGTGTGGAACGGTGCAGGCTCCTAAAGCTAAGCCCATAGAGCGTGTGTGGTCGTTAACTTTCTGAGCAATGGCGCGGACGGTTTCCAAGTCGTCTCCGCGTTCCGCGGCGGCACCAGCGATCTTTTCGACGAAGAAGGTTCCAGCGACGCCGCGTCGTCCCGCGGTGTAGAGGGAGTCTTCAACGGCCACGTCGTCGTTGGTAACTACAGTGGCTACTTCGATCCCTTCCATGTCGCACAGTTCGGCAGCAGTTTCGAAGTTCAGCACGTCACCGGTGTAGTTCTTTACGATGTGTAGTACGCCTGCGCCGTGGTCAGCTGCTTTCGTGGCTTCAACAATTGGGTCTGGTGTCGGGGAGGTAAAGACCGCGCCGGGTACTGCGGCGTCGAGCATGCCGTGTCCTACGAATCCGCCGTGTAGTGGTTCGTGTCCGGATCCGCCGCCAGAGATTAGACCGACTTTGCCGGTGGCTTTCTTTTCGGTGCGGGTGATGTAGTCTGGCGCGTAGTGAACAGTGATGATGTCGCCGTGGGCGGCTTCAAAGCCTTCTAAACTTTCTTTTACTACGTTGTGTACGTCATTGACTAGCTTCTTCATGGTTTCTCCTTTGAGTGTTGGCGACTTCTTTGACGCCCAAAGCTATTGGATTGTGAATAGGTGCGAACACAACCTATCATTTCAATCTTTACACAATCGTTATGCCTTGTCAGCAGAATTCATTTCTTATAGCGAATGTTCAAGTTTACAAACGTTTTTGAGAGGTTTTGCTAAGTGCCCAATTCGCACGGGAAACGCCTTTCGTATGCGAATTGAAGGGTTTAGAGCCTCCAATTCGCACGGGAAACCGCTTTCGTATGCGAATTGAAGGGTTTAGAGCGCCCAATTCGCACGGGAAACACGTTTCCCGTGCGAAAACCCCTTACTTCGCGTTACAAGACTAGCTTGCGATACGAAATAAGGGGTCTTACTACGGTTAAAACAGAAATCAGTTACGCAACAAAAGGTCGCGTGCGTCTCCTGCTAAAACAACTGAACCAAAGATAACCACACCAGTTGAAGTAGCTGGATCCAAAGTAGAGTCACACAACTCTACCGCAGTATCCACAGCATCGATCAACTTACGCTGCACGTGAACGCGATCTTCACCAAAAACATCGGCAGCTACTTCAGCCAGTTCCTCGACATCCATAGCTCGCGGAGTGTTCATCGAAGTCACCACGATTTCATCCAAAACGGGTTCCATTTCAGCCAAAACAGATTCGACATCCTTATCAGCCATCCCCGCATAGATACCCACGATGTAAGAGTAATCAAAAGACTCTCCCAAAGCTTCCGCTAAAGCCTTTGCCCCATGTGGGTTATGCGCAGCATCAACCAAAATAGATGGCGAAGTACGCAGAACTTCTAAACGTCCCGGAGAAGTTGCCATTGCATAGCCTTCTTCAACGATGGATGCTTCCACTGCGCGTCCACCATTAAAGGCTTCCATCGCAGCCAGCGCCAAAGCCGCATTCTCAGCCTGGTGAATACCATGCAAAGGCACAAAAATATCCTGGTATAACGCAGCTGGAGTCTGCACCGAAATCAACTGTCCACCCACAGCTACGCGGCGCTCAACCAAAGTAATCTCATCACCAACGAAACGGATTTGGGCACCCACCTGCTGCGCGTGATTACGCAACACTTCTTCAACCTCCGGCTCTTGCAGGGCAGAAACCGCAATTGCCCCCGGCTTAATGATGTCAGCCTTAATCCGCGCCGCATCCGCTGCAGTATTCCCCAAATAGGTTTGGTGATCTACCCCAATAGGAGTAATTACTGAAACTTCCGCGTTAATAACGTTGGTAGCGTCCCAAAGACCTCCAATGCCGACCTCGACAACTGCGGCATCAACTGGCACGTCTGCGAACGCTGCCAAGCCAACCACCGTGAAAACTTCAAAGAAGGAAAGCTGCGGACCGTTGTGGCGCTTCGAAAAGTCATCCACAATCCCAATGTAAGGGGCCACGTCGGCATAAGCTTCTAAGAACTGGCGTTGGCTAATCGGCTCTTCGTTAACACAGATGCGTTCATTCATCGCATTCAAATGAGGGCTGGTGTAGCGCCCTACTTTCCGTCCAGATGCCTGCAACAAAGCAGAAATCATGCGGGAAGTCGAAGTCTTCCCATTGGTACCGGTAACGTGCACGCTCCGGTAAGAAAGCTGCGGGTCACCCAGCAGGTTAAAAGCCATCTGCACGCGTTCCAAAGTGGGGTCGAATTTATGTTCCGACGTCCGCTTCAAAATCGATTCTTGCAACGCGAAGAAATCGGCTTCAACCTGCTGAGCTTCCTGCTTAGTCATAAGCTGAGTTCGAGGAGTCGAAGACTCTTCATCCAAATCATCTTCGGGAATACCAAAACGATGTTCGTTGAAGAAAGCCGTTAATTCCTCCTGCACGTCACGGTTAACCGTTTGCTCCGCAAGCTCAGCAGAAGTTGGCTCATATTCGGTATCGCTAAAATCAGTTAGAAAATCCTCCAACTGATCGTCCAGTTCAACCTGGTGGTCTTCGTTTTCAAACCCAGTGGTCACTAAATATCCTTCTATTTGGGAAGTTGTTCTCTTACAGTTAGCCCAGCTTAGCCACGGTAACAGCCAGTTCATCACCGACTACTACAGAAGCTTCCAGAGCCAAAGTTTCGTGCTTAACCATTTCCAGATGCGTATTTACTGCCTCAACGTGTGCGGCAGGAACTACTACCGACAAGGAAATGCGGTCTGCAATATGCAAGCCAGCATTCTTGCGCTCATCCTGAATGGCGCGGATCAAGTCACGGGCATAGCCTTCAGCTTCCAGGGCTTCATCCAAGGTAGTATCCAAGACGATGAAGGAACCGGATGCCAAAACCGCGGCGGTAGAGCCTTCAGCAGCAGCTACCTTGGTTGCCAAAGTAAACTGTCCAGCTTCTAGCTTGACCGGTGCGCCGTCTACCTCAATACCAGGGAAGACTACACAGTCACCTTCTACCTTCCACTGGCCGCTCTTTTGTGCGGCAAACAGCTGCGAGGTGAACTTACGAACTGCCGGAGGGAACTCGCGTGGGTTCAATCCTAGTTCTTCGCTAACTTCCAAACCACATTCAGCAGGAACCTGAAGCAGAACTTCCTTAACGTTAACTTCGGAAGCGATCAAGTTCGCGTATGGCTGCAGTTCTGCCGCTAAATCAGAAACTACTCGCAGGGAATGTAGCGGCTGACGCACGCGGATCTTTTCTGCCTTACGCAATGCGTGTGCGGCAGAAACTACGTCGCGAGTTTCATCCATGGTTGCTACTAAAGCAGCATCTGCCCAAGCCTCACCAATTTCTGGGTAATCAGCTAAGTGAACGGATTCACCGCCGGTCAGGCCGCGCCAGATTTCTTCAGCCAACAGAGGCAAGAATGGCGCAGAAATGCGCATCAGTACTTCCAGCGCGGTGTAAAGCGTATCGAATGCGTCGGTGTCTTCATCCCAGAAACGCTGGCGAGAGGTACGCACGTACCAGTTGGTCAGCAGATCCAAGTATTCGCGTACCAACCCGGAAGCACCTGGAATGTCGAAGTTCTCCATGGCTTCAGCTACCCCGTCTGCCAGGTCCTTGGTGGAAGCCAGCAGGTAACGGTCCATTACCGGCAGCTTTGCAACGCGTTCAGCATCGTCAAGGCCGATTGGCTTTGCCAGGTAGCCAGATCCCCCGTTACAGGTACCGGCGTAGAGGGTGAAGAAGTAGTAGGAGTTCCACATTGGTAGCAGAATCTGACGTACCGTATCGCGAATCCCCTGTTCTGCGACGATCAGATTGCCGCCACGCACGATGGGGCTGGACATGAGGAACCAGCGCATCGCGTCTGAACCGTAGTCGTTGAAAACGCCGTTCACATCTGGGTAGTTGCGCAAAGACTTGGACATCTTGCGTCCGTCATCGCCCAAGACAATACCGTGCGAAATACAGTTGCGGAAAGCTGGGCGGTCAAAGAGGGCGGTTGCCAGCACGTGGAGGGTGTAGAACCAGCCACGAGTCTGCCCAATGTATTCCACAATGAAGTCGCCTGGGTAGTGGTTTTCGAACCATTCTTGGTTTTCGAATGGGTAGTGTACCTGGGCGAATGGCATTGCGCCTGAGTCAAACCAGCAGTCGAGTACGTCAGGGATACGACGCATCATAGATTTACCGGTTGGATCATCTGGGTTTGGACGTACCAAAGAGTCGATGAAAGGACGGTGTAGGTCCTTCACTTCAACTCCGAAGTCGGCTTCCATTTCCGCTAAAGAGCCGTAGACATCGATGCGTGGGTAGTCTGGGTTATCAGACTTCCAAACAGGAATTGGGGAACCCCAGAAGCGGTTACGAGAGATGGACCAGTCGCGGGCACCTTCAAGCCACTTGCCGAACTGACCGTCCTTGATGTGTTCGGGAACCCAACGGATATCCTGGTTGAGTTCTACCATGCGATCACGGAACTTGGTGACAGCTACGAACCAGGAGCCCACTGCCTTATAGATCAGTGGCTGACGGCAGCGCCAGCAGTGTGGGTAAGAGTGTACGTAAGATGCTTGGCGGACCAGCACGGCGCGTTCGTTTTCAGGGCGCTTTGCCAGTGGACCGGAGCCGTCACGCAGGTCAGTAATGATCTGCTTGTTGGCTTCGAATACCTGGATGCCGGCATAGTCAGCCACTTCTGCGGTGAAACGACCGCCATCGTCAACGGGGACCACTGGCAGAATTCCTGCTTCAACACAGACATTCATATCGTCTTCACCGAAAGCCGGAGCGATGTGTACCAAGCCGGTACCGTCTTCGGTAGTCACAAAGTCACCCGGCAGAATGTGCCAAGCGTTTGGACCAGGAACCTTTTCGTCTTTGCCTACGAAGTAGTCGAAGATTGGCGCGTAAGCGCGACCAACCAGGTCGCTCCCCTTGCACTGTGCAACTACTTCTGGTTCTTCACCCAGTTCGCGGGCGTAAGAGGCTACCAGGGCTTGTGCCAAGATTACCTTTTCACCGGCGAGTGGCCCTTCCGCGGGGACCACGGTGACGTAATCAACGTCTGGGCCAACGGCCACAGCCAGGTTGGATGGTAGGGTCCACGGAGTGGTGGTCCAGATCAGGGCCAGTTCTCCGGTTTCTAGGCGCAGGCCCACCGTTACGGTGTTGTCTTGACGGTCTTGGTAGACGTCATCATCCATCTTTAGTTCGTGGTTAGACAGCGGGGTTTGGTCATTCCAGCAGTATGGAAGAACGCGGTGGCCTTCGTATGCCAGTCCCTTGTCATAGAGAGTTTTGAAGGCCCAGATGACGGATTCCATGTAGTCCAGGTCCATCGTCTTGTAGTCGTGTTCGAAGTCTACCCAGCGAGCTTGGCGAGTGATGTATTCTTGCCATTCTTTGGTGTAGCGCATGACGGAAGTACGGCAAGCGTCGTTGAACGCGCCAATACCGATACCGCATTCGCCTTCGATTTGGGATTTGTCTTCGATTCCCAGGATGCGTTCTGCTTCGAGTTCTGCAGGTAGGCCGTGGGTGTCCCAGCCGAAGCGACGTTCAACGTGCTGGCCGTGCATAGTGCGGTAGCGTCCAACCAGGTCTTTTACGTAGCCGGTTAGCAGGTGTCCGTAGTGTGGAAGGCCGTTTGCGAATGGAGGGCCGTCGTAGAATACGAATTCGTTGGAGCCGTTTTCTCCGGCAGGACGGTTGCTAATGGAGCGTTTGAAGGTGTCGTTGGCTTTCCAATAGGCCAGGGTGGCTTCTTCCATCTGTGGGAAGGAAGGGGCGGCTTCTACTGCTCCGTCGCGGTGCAACGGGTACTGTGCGGAAGTTTTTTCGGTCATTCCTTTTCGTCCTTTTAGTTCGGCTGGGTTGGGTGCCGAGTTTTCGGTTTCTGTGTGTCGCTGCTGCGACTTTTTCCGAGGACGAAGCTACTATCTTCCTGTTTTTAGGAAGTTTCTGATACTCCGCGGTACCACCTCGCTTGCACCTAGTAGGTGCCGCTTGATTACAGCTTTTTCGGGCTTACCCGTCTGGTTCTAATAGGCTTTCTACGTGCAGTAGTAGGCTGTTCTTCCAGATGCTCGTCGGTGATGCCCGGGTTCTGATTTTGATCGTACTTCCGGCCGAGTCATAGCGTCATTTCATCTTAACGATTTGCTTATATTAAGGCAACTGGTGTCCAGCGCATGTGAGGCATTTTCCATTTCGCACGGGAAACGGCTTTCGTATGCGAATTCAGCCAGCCCACCTCCCCGATTCGCACGGGAAACGGCTTTCGTATGCGAAATGAGAGGGTTTGGGGGCTAAATTCGCACGGGAAACGCGTTTCCCGTGCGAAATGAAGTTTGGGGTTATACGACAAATTGTGTTGCTGGGGGTGGTTTAGTCCCAGTCTTGTCGGTA
>JAUNKY010000035.1 GCA_030532515.1 Actinomycetaceae bacterium | reverse complement strand
GTGTCCAGTTTTGGACACTACCCCCATTTTTGTTGTCGTGTTTGCGCATGTGTAGACGTCTACACATGCGCAAACAGTTAATTAAAGACCTGCCAATAACTCTGCTTCAGTACGAATAAGCTGCTCAAGCTCCGCAGCCTCAGCCGCAGTAGCCGGGCGATCAGCTAACAGCGGATTCCAAACTCTCTCAGCCACCGCTAAAAGGCGCGGGAACAAATGGCTAAATAAAGCCGCCTCATCCAAAATAAACTCCGCCCAAGCACACGCCTGCACGCCTTCACAACGCGACGCATAATACTCTGGCCAAGCAGCACACAAAATATCCGAAACGGAAATAGGTGGTACCATCCCCAACTGGTCAGGCTGATCTGGATCCACCTGATTAAAATACAACGTCCGATAATCCGCATACACGTACCTTGAAGTTGCAGCACGTACCCGTTTCATTCCGGCCTGGGCCTCCCAGGCAAACACCAAACCCGGAAAATCAGGATCCAAAGCACTCACTTCATCCCAAACGCCAACCGCCACACCAGCAGCATCTAACTGCAAGATAGCCCGTTCCATAAACCAACGCTGCAACGCGGCTTCATCCGGCAACTGCAAACGCTGCAGATGCTCTGACATCTGCGGATCAGTCTCCCACTGATATAAAGCACACTCATCCCCGCCAATATGCACGCGCTTCGAGTATGGGAAAAGCTCCACAACCCGAGCCAAAACCACCTGCAAAAACTGCAGAGCTTCATCAGTTGGCCACAGCAGATCATTGGCAGCTGGCAAACGCGCCGGAGGCTCCAAATGCGGACGCCCCCATTCAGGCAACGGAAGTCCCGCCGGGCGCCCTAGGGAAGGATACGAAGCGATCGCCGCCAACATATGCCCCGGCAAATCCAACTCGGGCATAATCTCAATCCCCAAACGGTGCGCCGTCTCAACCACCAAGCTAATTTCCGCATCCGTATAGAACCCGTTACTCCACCTCCCGGCGGCCGCCTCTACCCCCGCTTGCGCCATACCCGGTGCCAACGTGTGATAGTGAGCAAAAGAATTACGCGGCAAAAACGCGCCCACTTCAGTAAGCCGCGGATACTCGGGCACAGAAAACCGCCAACCCGCATCATCCGTTAAATGCCAGTGCAAACGGTTAAACCCATACCGGTGTAGCAAATGCAAAGTCTTGCAAATCGTATCCACGCTAAAACAAGTCCGCGCCGAATCAATTAACACCCCGCGCCACTGCTTCGCCGCCGCGCGACCAGCAACCGGCCCCACCAGTGGCGCAGGAAGTTGCGCCAAACGTTCCGTAAAGTTCTCAAGCATCTCAAAGCCTCCATTGGCCAATGCCAAAAAGTTGGCAAGGTACTTCAAGATTAACCCACACAAATAGCCAACGGTAATGTGCTGCCCCGCAGATACAATCCGCAACGATGTGCTCGAATGTGTCCAACACCGCTCAAAAAACGTTAACAGAAGATAAACGGCTCATAGTTTTAACCAATCCGCTTAAGTAAAATAAGTTGGTAATATCCTCATCACACTAAGCGCAACCAGCGCTAAAGGAAGAATTCTAAATAAATATGGGTACTCAGAGCACCTCAAATACCGCCAAACTTGTATCAATTGCTCTTGCAGGTTCCGTAATCTCAGCACCCCTGGTAACCCCCGCGGTAGCTGCCGAAACTGCAGACAAACCGGTAAATAACCCAAACCTAAAGTGCACTGTAAAAACGGAAGAAATTCCCAACCCCCAAGCACCTTCCACAGACCAGCTAGAAACTGCCAAACAAGAAGCAGACGCCGCCAACGCGGCCGCCACCTTAGCAACAGGCGAACTTAACGCAGCAAACGCACAGGTAAACGCCACGCAGCAAGCCCTGGCTTTACAAAACATAAACCTGGCAAATAAGCAGGCAGAGGAAGCCGCGGCACGCGGCGGACTAAAAGACACCCTCAGCGCACAGCAAGCTAACCAGCTACAACTATTAGAAGACGCACAGCGGCAACTAAACGCCCTGAAAGCCGACCTGGCAAAACTACGTGAAGCAGCTAAACGCCAAAACGAACTAAAAGCTGAAAAAGCTGCAAAAGAAGCCCAAACAAAGGCTGAAGCAGATAAAGCAACCCAGGCCGCCGCAGATGCTACCACCCCAGTAGACCAAGCAAACGGGTCAGCTCCCACGCCAGCCCAACTACAGGCTCGCGTTGACAACCTGCAAACTGAACTAACCGAGCTGGAAGCACAGTTAGAGGCCGCCGCGGAAACTAAAACCCAGCTGGAAGCACAGCTGGCTACCGCACAGTCCAATAGCGCTTGGCAGATGCAGAAGTTGCCAAACTAGAAGCAGAACTTCAAGAAAAACAAGCGCAGGCACAAACCGCTGCCGACACTTTGCAACAAACCCAGCAGGAACTACAAAATAAAGAAGCCGAACTAGCCGCTGCCGAAACTGCCGCCGGACTAGACTCAGACGCACACCGGCAAAAGACAGCTGAACTGGAAGCAGCTAAAAACTCGGTACAAAATGCGCAGCAAGCATTAGCTGCCCTGACCGCCGAAATTAAACAGCTGGAAACCCTCTTAACCGAAGCTACCGAAAAAACTGCGGCAGCCACCCAAGAACTTGCTAACAAAGAAGCCCAGCACAGTGAACTCCAAGTTCAGTTGGGAACTGTTAACGCAAAGATCAATGATCTGCAACAGGCTAAATCTGCAAAAGAAACTGAGATTTCCGCCCTCGAACAGGAAATTGAAAAACTCAAAGCAGAACTAGCTGCCGAAGAACAAAAACAACCTAAACCACAGCAAGACTACACTGCTGAAGAACTGGTTGATAAAACCAACCTACAAACCAGCCTGACCCTTTTCCGCATCGCCGGTAACAAAATTGAACGCATCGCAGAACTCGAAACTAAGCCAGACGACCTGACCGACTACTTCCTGCGCTTCACCCTGGCAGACGGTCGCGAGGTAAACCTGCCGGTGGACTCTATCGAAACTGCTACCGGGGGCGGCTACCTGGCAACTGCATTACTACCACAAAACCTGGCGTACCTAAACGGCCTGAGCGTCCAGGTAGGACAAGTAGATGCGAACTCTAACGTGCACCGCACCTTCGCATCGCTAGTAAACGCGATTAAAGCCGACCCCACCGGCACCTACCAACTGGGCGCTGACCTGCAGGTAGACAACAAACTAACCACCGCGTTCATTACTGAAGCATTTACCGGAACCTTAGAAGGCAACGGCTTTTCCATCACCGGGCTATCAGCCGCCCTGTTCGCAAACCTACAGGGAACTGTTAAAAACCTGGAAATAAAGAACTCGGAAATGGTCCTTACCGCCCCCGTTGCAGGTATCTTGGCAGAACGCAGTAGCGGCGCCACCATCGAAAACGTCATCGTCAGCGGAAAGAGCAAGATTGACGGACAAAAGATCGTCGGTGGGGTAGTGGGCGAAGCCCAAAACACCAACCTCACTTCCGTGTTCTTCACTGGAAATGTCTTCACTTCCGCAGGACGTGGTGGCAATACTATGGGCGGTCTGGTCGGTAAAATGACCGGCGGTTCCATCCAAAAATCCGGTTTCCACGGGATCGTTGAAAACGCCCAGCGTGACCAGCCCACGAACATCGGTGGCCTGGTAGGTGAGCTATCCGGGGGAGCCCGAATTTCTACCGTCTACGCCGGCGGTGAAGTAAAACTAAACCGCGGGGTAGGTAACGCCGGTGGTTTAGTAGGTTTCGCCACCGCTGACACGCGTATTGACAACGCTATTGCCGCAGTGAAAGTTCACCGCGGCAAGCAGATTCATGGCGCCGCCACCGATAACGGCGTCTTCAGCAACATCTTCTATTTCACGGGATTGGCCTCAGGCGCCGCCGATAATATCGGCGCTGCGGTGGAAACTGCTCAGCAGAGCGAAAAATACGCGAGCTTGCAGCTGAAGTACCCCATTATGCCTGGATCTACCGCGCCACAGGCAGCGAACCCCGGCGCGGCAACTCCGGGCGCAAATACCGGCACGGCAACCCCGGGCGCAAATACCGGCACCGGAGCCACGAATCCAAGCACCGGGACTGTGGCAAAAGATCGCTTTGCCGGCGTTAAAGACTACCGCTTGGAACGCGCCCAAGCCTATAAGAACTACGCGCTTTTGCTGCCACTGGCCTCAGCTGAAACTATCGTTAAAGTCGCCAACTTGCTAGAAGACAATGACCTGCTAGTTACGCAGGTGCTACGCTCTGCCAACCCGATCGTTAACGGAAAAGTCACTTTAGATCCGCTCACCGGCGGGGAACAGATTGATGGCGTCTTCTTACACTACGCCAATAACCAGGTAGAACGCCGTGCAGTACGCCCTGAAAATGCGCCGAAGCAAGCAAATGCAACGCAAAATGCTCCGCAGGCAGGTGGCGCCCAGGCGGGTAATGGACAGGCAGGTGGCACCGCTGCTGGTAGTACCCAGGCGGGTATGGCCCAGCCAAACGCGGTAAATACGGCTTCTGCCGCAGACGATAACTTCGCTGGCGCCCTGCCTGTAAACGGGCTGAACACTGGGTACGGCTACTACCGCATGAACGGCGGCCTGCCCTATGACCCGGTAGCTTTCGGCGCAGTTGACGCAAAGGTCCTGGATTCCTTAACCGCTGAACTATCCGCCCTCACCTACGACGGGCTGGTACTATCCAACGTGACAGAGGAACTCAAGAATGCTCCGAAGGAAAAGCAGCTTGGCCTGCTCTATTTGCGGGCTGCCTTTGAAGCGCAAAAACCACAGTTACGTGACGATCTGGAAAAGCTCATTTTGGCAGAAGGCAGCCTGGGTTCCGCCCCCGGCGCCGCTAAAGTGATTAAACAAAAGATCCTCGACAATAAGAACGAGTTCATGCTCGGCCTTACCTACGTAAACAAGTGGTACAACGTGCAGATTGGCGACGCCAACCTACGTGACCTGCTCTTCTTCCGCCTGGACTACTTCGGTGCTAAAAACAGCCCTCTAGATATGCTGATCACCTTAGGGAAGAGCTACCACCACCTTGATCCACATAACATTTGGGGAACTTATGTACAGCACTTGGCAGTGCCCACTAAGCAAGCGAAACTAGATGTGCTGATCGATGACCTGCGCAAACAGTTCACCACCACGCGCACTTTCGACGAATGGTTTAAGCAAACCACTAAAGCACACTTGATTGAAGTGCCTTCTTTGGAAGCTCCTGACCACAGCGTCTTAGTTTCTGACCGCCTGCGCATGGACGACTTCAAAGCTTACCTGTTGCCTTCTCTAACGGTAAGTGAAGACACTGTTTACCTGATGTCTCATATCACCACCTTGACCATGGGTGGTTTTGAACGCCACTACAACGCAAACCAGTTCCAAGGCGAGGCAGCAAAGCAAAAGGTTGCGGAAGTCAAAGCAAAGCTGGACGAATACTCGTTAAAGTACCGCGACTTCTATGACATGTGGTACCGCATCTCTGCCCCGCATTTGAAAGAACGGATGTTCCAAAACATCTATGCGCGTGCCGGCTTCATTTATGAAGGGGGAATTGCCCCTGAATACGGTAAAGCCGCCTACCGCTCAGTAGAAGAATTCTTTGGACCAGCCGGCGGCTGGTTTGAACCGATGCCATTTAACGCCACGTTCACTCGCGGCAACGTGTGGATGCACCACCAGAATATGCTGAACTCTGTAGGTTTCAGCACGTTCACCCACGAAATGATCCACAACCTCGATGACGACATTTTCTTAGGTGGCTACGGGCTGAGCCCACTTTCACATCCAGAACTGTACCCCACCTCTTTCATGCAAAACTCCCACCATGCTGATTCAGATCGGTTTGGCTACAACCAAGGAAACGACTTCAGCGGACACACCGGGAACTTCCTGCATAACAAGACGGCAGACCGGTTCCAAACTATGAAGGACTTGGAACAGTACTTCTACGGCTACTTCCAAACCCTCTACCTATTGGACGGCGCAGAAGCTGAAGCCATTTTGGCGCAGAATATGGAAAACCGGGCGCGCATTTTGATGCAGCTGGGGATCAAGGATGAAGAAGGTATCTCAAAGAACTTCTATAAGGGCTTAACTGCCGATGAAATTGCGCAGTTGGACCTGAAGTCTATCGACGACCTGATCGAAAAGTCGCTGATGATGCGCCGCCTGCTAAACCCAGACTTGACGCCACAAGGTCCACTATCCTACCCCTACGTTCCCGTATTGGATGCGATTTACGGTACCGGAGAATTCTCTATCGGCCTGACCGGCCCTATCGCCTTCCGCCGCAACGCCCTGGAAATCCTGGGTGCGAAGGGGTATGACGAAGGCTTCTTACTGTACGCTTCCAATAAGCTGCTCAGTAAAGGGCTATCTTGGAACCTGCCAGATACTGAAATCATGCCGCAGATCTTCGGCGCCGACGGCTATCAGACGCTGAAGGAATACCGCAAGGCAGCTTATGCCCGGGCGAAACAGCGCGCCACCACGCATATGCGCACTATCCAGGTGCACTTTGCGGGGCAGCTGCGCACTTTCAACTCTTTCCAAGAAGTAGCTGACTACTTCAAGGTGCTGATGGCAGAAGACATTAAGAATGGCACTCACGGAACCAGCAACTCTTCGGTTTACCGTTTTAAAGCCGCAATGTTCAGCTCTTTCATGAAGACGACCGACGAGTTCAAGACCTCTTTGTACACTGACGGCGAGGATAAGCTGGTCCCCTGGCAGCGCGTGGAAAAGGACAATATGCTGGCAGTCAGTGGCGTTACCGCGCCACTGGAACGTCCCGAGTTGGAATACTACAACCCACAGTTCACCGTGGCAGCTGACTCGGTGAAGGATGAGGAAAAAATCGCGCAGTTGCGCCAGCAGATCCAGGCGCAAGAAGAACTGCAAGCCCAGGCGCAGCAGAACCTGAATCAGCTGACGCAAGATTTAGCGAAGCAGCAGGACCTGACACTTGCGGCGCAAAACCAGTTGACAGCGGTCGCTGGCGAAGTACTGGTAGCGCAGCAGGCGCGGGCAGCTGCCGAAGCGGAATCTACGCAAAAGCGTCAGGATTTGGCTAACGCTCGCGGGCGAGTTGCCGGTTTGGAAACTTCCCTCACCGAAGCGCAGCAAAAGGCTACGCAAGCGCAGACTGAGTTGGATATGCTGCGCCAGCAGGTGCGCGCACAGGAAGAAGCCGTGGCCAGCGCCCGCCAGCGCCAGCAGCAAGCACAAGCAGACGCGGACGCTAAACAACAGTTGGCAACGGCGACGCAAGCTGCGCTTTCCCAAGCAAATACGGTTGCCGAGGGCGCCTTGCAAAAGCTTATGGAAGTGCAGGAAGCTCTGCGCAACAACGCTCAGCAACTAACTCAGCAACAGGTTGCGAAGGAACATCACCGCCTGGAAATTGTGCGTCTGCAGACTTTACGTTCCCTGGTACTAACTGCGCAGGCCGCGCAAGAACTGCACGTAGCGGCCCAGGCAGAAACGGCTGAAGTGACGGCTGAGGCGCAAAAGGCAGAGCGTTTAGCAGAGGCCGCCCAGGGTAAGGTAACTGATCTGGAAGCTCAGTTGGTAGACGCAACTGCACAAAACGAAGCACTGCAAGGTTTAACCGTAGATGATTTGTTGACCGGGGCAAAGACTACTAACAGCCAGCCGGTTTTGGAAAAGCTGGCTACTTTGCGTCAGGCAATCTCAGAAACTACGCAGGCGGTAGCGACCCAGCAAGCAGCAGCTGCGCAACTACAGGCCGCTAACGTGAAGTTGCAGGCTGCGCAAACTGAGAAACAGCAGGCAACTGAGCGCGCTGCCCAGGCACAGGCTCGGCTAACGCAGTTGCAGGCGTTGTTAAAACCGCTGACGGTAGAGAAGTTCTCTTGTACGGCAGCTTCGAACCTTTACCCAGAGGATCTACCTAACGTATACGTTGAGATTCCGCAGACTGCTCCTGAAGTTGAATCCCTGCCGGATTACCATGTGTCCATCCCCGGAACTGCGCCCAGTGTTGAAGCTTTACCGGACTACCACTTCCAGATTCCAGGTACTGCTCCAACGGTAGAGCCGCTACCTAACTTAGAGGTACCGGTTGCCCCGCAGGCTTCAGCTACCCCGGCGAAGCAGCCGGCTTTGCCTAACACCGGTGCTGATGTAGCTACGCTGGGAGGCGTGGCGGCACTGGCAGCTTTGCTAGGAATCAAAGCTGTGGCTAAGCGCCCTCGGAAAAATAAATAAATAGGTTGAGCCCGCTAACTAAACTAGCGGGCTCAACCTATTGGAAATCTTTGCGCAGTTAAACTGGCGTGGCTGCGGAAGTTTGCGGGCGCCAGGTGAAAAAGCCGGTCAGCAGGTAGGAAGTCAGTTGACGCCAATCGGAAAGCGCGGGGTCGGCTGTTTGCGTAACCAATCCGCGAATCGCAAAAAGTAGCAGACCAATGTCGGCGCGCGTGAAGCCGGGGTGGACCAAGCCGGCTTGTTTTACTTGTTGAAGTAAGTTTATTTCGGCTTCGAAAGCGGCCATGGCGGCGCGGTGGAAGTCTTCGCAGCGACTGACTCCGGCCAAACCGGTTTTTGTAAGCATAAGCTGCGCAAACCCAGGTTCGGTTGCCATGATTTCTGCCAGCGTCCAGATCCAGCCACGGAAGGCTTCTTCCGGTGCTGCGGCGGCTTGTTCAGCGAAGCTGCGGGCTGCTTCCGCAAGTGAAATCATGCGGGGAATGAAGACTTCGCCGGCAAGCTGTTCTACCGATTCGTACTTGCGGTAAACCGTGCCGATGCCCACGCCGGCGTGGCGCGCTACGGTGTCGAGCGTGAGTTCGAGGCCCTGGGTGGCGAATAAGTCGGCGGCGGCGGCCAGTACTTGGGCGCGTTTCTTTTGGGCGTCGGCTCTTTCGGGGCGTGGGGAAGATGGTTTTTGGTTCACAGATGAAGCTTAACACATAAGTGGAGAAGTTTCTCCATTTATGTGTTAAAGTGAAAACCTAGCAATCTTGAAATCGGGTGACCTTGAAATTAGGCGATCTTGAAATCAGGCAATCTTGAAGGAGAAAAATGAAAATTGCAGTTATCTTGGGTTCCGGACGTGATGGTCGCAAAGGTGAGGCAGTTGTCAACTGGATCTTAGAAAAAGCCCAGGCGCGTGGCGGGGCAGTAACTTATGAACTGGTAGACATTAAAGACTACGAACTGCCTTTCTACACCAATGAACTGCCACCTTCTTTCTTAGAAAAGCAATACGGTGACGCAGCCATTCAGTGTTGCTCCGACACTATTGACCAGTATGCTGGCTTCGTGTTTGTAACTCCTGAATACAACCACTCTGTGCCGGCACAGTTTAAAAACGCCTTCGACCACCTCTATTCAGAGTGGAAAGAAAAGCCGGTACTGGTAGCCGGCTACTCCTGGGGTGGTGGAAAGTTCTGCATCCCAGCTTGGCGCGAAGTGGTGGGCGCTCCGCAAATGCGCTGGGTGGAACGGCCAATGTCTTTCTTTATCGGTGAAGAATGGGTAGAAGGACAGTTTGTGCCGGCCGCTGCGCAGGAAGAAAAGTTACACGCCGCCCTTTCTGAAGTGGAAACTTTGCTGGGGGCGTAATAGTGATTGTGCCGACCCGCCCGTATAAGCATGTAGCTGGGCGGGGGCAGGCTGTTTGTGGCAAGTTTTTGTAACTAGGCAGGCGAGTTCCGTAAGGGGGCTCGCCTGTTTTACTAGGGCGGAAAGCGGTTGTAATTTCGTGGCTAGCTCACAGTAGTGCACGTTTGTTCTGGAGCTTGCACAAAAAACCAAACCGCGGTTTATTTAAAGTAAGCGTGCAATTTCACTGCATCCATTTTTAATAGCGTCCAAACTAACAAGGGAGTTATCATGTCTGAAGCAACCATGAATGCACAAACTCGCCAAGCAGCGCTGGAAGCAATGACTGAAGGTGTCGATATTTTGGTCATCGGTGGCGGTGTAACCGGCGCCGGCATTGTCTATGATGCTGCTCTGCGCGGCCTAAAGACCGGTATCGTTGAAGCCCAAGACTGGTCTGCCGGCACTTCATCTCGTTCTTCTAAACTGGTACACGGCGGCTTGCGCTACCTCTACCAGATGAACTTCAAGCTGGTGCACGAAGCCCTGACCGAACGCGGTCTGTTACTGGAATCCACCGCCCCTCACTTGGTTAAGAAAATGCCTTTGCTGTGGCCATTCAAAACCCCAGTAATCGAACGCGCTTACTCTACCTGTGGCGTGGGCCTCTATGACGTAATGGCACAGATCGCCCACCGCGGCTCAGTGCCAATCCAGAAGCACTACTCTAAGAAGGGCGCGCTGGAACTGGTTCCAGACCTACACCAAGATTCTTTGATCGGTGCCATGGTCTACTATGACGCCCGCGTCGACGACTCTCGTCTGGTGCTAAACCTGGTTCGCTCTGCCGTTGACTACGGCGCATACGCTGCTAACCGCACCCAGGTAGTAGCTATGGGGAAGGAAAACGGCCGCGTTGTTTCCGCAACCGTTCGCGACTTGGAAACCGGCAAAGAATACGTCATTCCAACCAAGAAGATCATTAACGCAACCGGTGTTTGGACTGAAGAAACCGAAAAGCTCGGCGACTCTGAAGGCGGCCTGAAAGTACTGGCCTCCAAGGGTATTCACATCGTCGTTCCAAAAGACCGCATCAATGGTAAAGTCGGTATGTTCGTCCGCACCGAAAAGTCCGTACTCTTCATTATTCCTTGGAAGCGCTACTGGATCATCGGCACCACCGACACCAAGTACGTAGAAGACTTCCGTCACCCAGTTGCGAACGCAGCCGACGTAGATTACGTATTGGAACATGCCAACCAAGTGCTGGCACGTCCATTGACTCGCGACGACGTAATCGGCTACTACGCCGGCCTGCGCCCACTGTTGCAGCCAGGTACCAAGAACGGCGACACCAAGTCCACCAAGGTATCTCGCGAACACACCGTAACTGAAGCTGCTCCAGGTCTGGTAATCATCGCCGGTGGTAAGCTCACCACCTACCGCGTGATGGCTGAAGATGCGGTTAACTTCGCTTTGGGTAAGGCAGAAGCTAAGCGCAACCCTTCACTGACCGCCACCACGCCACTGCGCGGTGCCCACGGTTACCGTGGTCTGTGGAATCAGCGTGAGGCTTTGGCAAAGAAGACCGGTCTGAGTGTTGACCACATTGAAGATATGCTGGACCGTTACGGCGACGACATTCAGCTGATCTTCGACGCCATTGAAAAGGATCCTACTTTAGGTAAGGAACTGGCACACGCTCCAGAATACCTGCGTGCAGAAGTAGCATTCGGTGTAACTCACGAAGGTGCCTTACACCTTGAAGATATGATGTGCCACCGCACGCGCCTCACCTACGAATACCGCGACCGCGGTCTGGCAGCTGCACCGGAAATCGCAACTTTGATGGGTGAACTGCTTGGTTGGGACGATGCTAAGCGCGAAGCTGAACTGGCTGCCTACCAGGCACGCTGTGAAGCTGAAGAAGCTGCTTTGCACATCAGCGATGAAGCCGAATCGCAGAAGGTACGTGGCCGCCACGGCGACGTCACTCCAATGGAATACGTTGGCTAATAGATAAGCAAAGGATATGAAAGATGTTCGCACCGCGTAAAGTGGTGCGAACATCTTTTATTTTCCGGCTCAACCTAGATTCTCTGAGGCTGAAACAGATTCAATTAAATCCACGATGCGAGCAATATAAGCTTGCACAAACTTATGAGTGGCAGGAGAGTTAAAAGAACCCGCTTCATCTAAGAGACTGGAGGATTGCCCCAAGAAAACCTCAGGTTGATTAGGAAAAACCATATCGAAATAGGAAAGTGCTAAACGCAAAGATTTCTGCGCTGAATAACCACCCATTCTGCCTACGGAATGAGAAATAATTCCAGCAACTTTTCCTTTCCAAGCCACATCGTCATTAGGTTTAGACCCAATGTCTACTGCATTTTTCAAACAAGCTGGCAATAGTCGGTTATTTTCTGAAGTGACGAATAAAACTGCAGATGAGTTCTTAATCGCGGTGCGAAACTCGGTATAGACTTCTGGCACTGCTACCTCGGGTAACTGTGGATCATCGTAATCAAAGTTATACAGTGGCAAATCGCCGATTTCTAAGATACGCACGTCGTAATCAGACGGAAACATGCTTTGCGTAAGCATCGCAATTTGCCGAGCGTAAGATTTAGTACGCAAAGACCCCACAAGAATGCTGATCTGCTTATGCATGATAGTTCCTTTCGCTAAAACTCCCAGTCGGCATCTGAAGTATCTTCAGCTTTTCCGATGATGTACGAAGATCCCGAACCAGAGAAAAAATCATGGTTTTCATCTGCCCCAGGTGCTAAGGCAGCCAAAATCTCTGGGTTAACTTCAGTTTCTGCGGGTGAGAAATAGGGAGCATATCCTAAATTCATCAACGCCTTATTCGCGTTATAGCGGACAAAAACTGCCACATCTTCCATTAGACCTAGGGGCTCATACAATTCACCTGAGTACTGCAGTTCCAACTTGTATAACTTCTCAAGTAATTCAATGGTGAATATGTGCATTTCTGCTTGGCGTTCGGGTGAGTAATGCTCCAATCCCCGCTGATACTTATAACCCGAGTAATAGCCATGTACAGCTTTGTCACGCAAAATCAAACGAATCATATCCGCGGTATTCGTTAATGTCGCATGTACTGAAAAATGCAAGGGCAGATAGAAACCTGCATAGAGTAGTAAGGAAGATAAGAGAGTAGAGGAAACCTTTCGTTTTAAGGGATCATCTGCGTAATAATGCTCTAAAACGGTCTTTGCACGCTCTTGTAGCAGGTCGTTATTTACCGCCCAACTGTATGCTTCGTCAATTTGCGGAGTGTTAGAAAGTGTCGAGAATACAGAAGAATATGAACGTGCATGGACAGCTTGCATGAAAGCGATGTTTGTGTAGACAGCTTCCTCATGTTCGGTGCGGGCATCTTGAATCTGACTGATCTCACCAACTGTCGCCTGTACTGTATCCAAGAGGGTTAAGCCAGTGAAAACGCGCATCGTTAAGGTACGTTCTTCTTCCGTAAGACGTGTATTCCAGGCAGGGATATCATTCGATAAAGGAACTTTCTCAGGTAACCAAAAATTAGCGGTTAAGCGATTCCATACTTCCAGATCTTTATCGTCAGTAAGGCGATTCCAGTTAACTGGGCGAATTCGCGCCTGGCGGTCAAGGCGATAGCCAGGGGGAGTAACCGAGTAGTCAAGAATATTCATAAGTATGTCCTTTAGGTAATTGAAGGTTTATAGTTCACACGAAACGCAGCCAGCTACTTCCGTGCCTTCTAAGGCAGGCTGACGTAAACGAATGTAGTAAATGGTTTTAATGCCCTTACGCCAGGCGTAAATCTGCGCTTTATTAATGTCGCGCGTAGTTGCGGTGTCGTTAAAAAACAAAGTTAACGACAGTCCTTGGTCAACATGCTGTGTAGCTATCGCGTAAGTGTCAATGATTTTCTCTGGTCCAATTTCATAAGCGTCTGCGTAAAATTCGAGATTCTCATTAGTCATCCCGGGAGCAGGATAGTATACTCTACCAATCTTGCCTTCTTTACGGATTTCAATCTTAGAAGCCACCGGGTGAATCGAGGCAGTGGAGTGATTAATGTAAGAGATTGAACCAGTTGGTGGAATTGCCTGTAAATATGCGTTATATATCCCGTGCTTCATAATGGAATCGCGTAAAATGGTCCAATCTTCAACGGTGGGTATATGCACACCTGCCTTTAAGAAAATTTCTTGCACGACTTTCGTTTGAGGTTCCCATTGTGTGGAAATATACTTATCAAAAAATGTGCCATCAGCATATTTTGAATCAGCAAAACCAGCAAAAGTTTCTGCGCGCTCGCGGGCTAGCTGGTGAGAAGCACGTAAAGCATGATAGGTCACTGTCAAGAAATAAATGTTGGTGAAATCTAGTGCTTCTGGGCTACCATAAGCAATCTTTTGTGAGGCTAAAAAGCCATGGAGATTCATTTGTCCAAGCCCAATTGCATGGGATGCTCGGTTACCTTCTGCGATAGACGGAACTGCATCAATGTAGGTTTGATCAGAAACTGAAGTCAGTGCGCGCACTGCAGCTTCAACAGTCTTTCCGAAATCCTCGCTTTCCATCACTTTGGTAATGTTCAAAGAGCCCAAGTTGCAAGAGATGTCATGTCCTATTTCCTTGTATGCCAGCGAGTTTTCGTAGGTGGAAGGAGTAGAGACCTGCAAAATTTCAGAGCAAAGGTTAGACATGTTTATCCACCCGGTTAGTGGATTAGTGCGGTTAACCGTATCTTCAAAAAGAATGTAGGGATAGCCGGATTCAAATTGCAGTTCTGCAATAGTTTTAAAAAAATCACGGGCGTTGATTGAAGACTTACGGATTCGTGGGTTTGCTACCATTTCTGCATACTTTTCGCTCACCCCAATATCAGATAGGGGAATTCCGTATTCGCGTTCTACGTCATAGGGTGAAAAGAGCATCATTTCAGCGTTATCTTTAGCCAACTGGAAAGTAATATCAGGAATAATCACCCCCAAAGAGAGAGTCTTAATTCGGATCTTTTCATCAGCGTTTTCACGTTTGGTATCTAAAAAACGCATGATATCTGGATGGTGAGCATGTAGGTAAACGGCCCCTGCCCCTTGGCGTGCTCCGAGTTGATTAGCGTAGCTAAAAGAGTCCTCTAAAATCTTCATAACTGGCACTACACCAGAGGCTTGCCCTTGAATCTTTTTTATCGGTGCTCCAGATTCACGCAGGTTAGAAAGTAATAGGGCGACTCCACCACCGCGTTTTGATAGTTGCAAAGCTGAGTTAACCGAACGCCCAATAGATTCCATATTGTCTTCAACACGGAGTAAAAAACAGGACACTAACTCACCACGTTGAGCTTTGCCGGCATTTAAGAAAGTTGGCGTAGCCGGCTGAAATCTGCCACTAATAATTTCAGCAGTTAATGTTTTAGCTTGAATCGGGTCACCAGCTGCAAGCAAAAGGGCACAAGCAACTGCGCGGTCAGTGTAGGTCTCTAGCCACTGAGTGCCGTCGAAAGATTTTAACGCATACGAAGTAAAGAACTTGAAGGCCCCTAAGAATGACTGGAACTGGTGGTTTAAGGAATAGGCGTATGCATATAGGCTATTTAAGAACTTTCCCGAATATTGGTTGAAAACCAAGGACTCGTAATAGTCATTCTTTAGTAGGAACTCGAGACGCTCTTTAGTTGAAGAAAATTTTACAAGCTTAGGAGTAACTTCCTTATCTAAATAGTTCCGCGCTGCTTCTAGGTCTTTTTCAAACTGGATGGTTCCAGTTGGAGAAAATAGGTTCAGCTGAGCGTTTAACGCGTGGTACTCTTTGCGTTCGCTGATGCCAGTTGTATTCATGCAAGGGTCCCTTCTGGATTTAGGTTCTGCCAGAACTGTTCTAGACCAGTGTTGACTTGGTCGATGTCTCTTTGTGTGCCCAAAAGTTCGAAGCGATATAACTCCGGAACGTGGCATTTTTGAGCGATGATAGGTCCAGCGATGCAGTAGTGTTCGCCGAAGTTTGTGTTCCCTGACGTGATTACGCCACGAAGCAAACTGCGATTTTGTCTGTCGTTTAGGAATAATGCGACTTGTTTGGGGATCGCTCCGGCTACTTCGCCTCCTCCGTAAGAGGGCACGATAAGTACGTACGGGTTACAGACACGAATCATTCCTTCTAGCCGGGGGCGAAGAGGAATTCTCAAACTAGGGCGGTTGAGGTTCTCAACGAAGCGTTTGGTATTTTCAGAGGCCGAGGAAAAATATACGAGATCGTAGGATTCTTCAGCAGGAATGTCGGTGAAGTCGATTTTTCGATATGGAGACACAAAAACTCCTAAGGCATCACTATATGTAGGCTGGTTCCGTGATTAGAGCTCTATATATAGTTTTCTACGTTATAACGTAAATTAAAGTTCGACACGCCGTATTCTGGGAGGTTGAGGGGAAGTGTTGCCTAAATATACAAAGGCTTCTCAATTCGCATGGAAAGCCGTTTTCGCGGTGTGTGTCAAGCTGTTTGGGTCAAATTCGTGTTCTCGTTTTGGGGGTCGTTTGGCTCGTTGATCCAAACGACTGGTTTGGGTTTAGGGAGGTGGGTTTGTTTACGTTTTTGGTGGGGGTTAGCCCGGTAGTCAGCCGCAATGGTTGCTTCTCGTTTAGCTAGGATCTCGTCTTGTTTTCCTTCCACCACCTGGGTGGCAGTTAGCCCAGCTAAACCGGTGCGGTAATGCTCGGTGTTATGCCGGTGCACCCATTGAGCTACCCATTGGCGGGCGTGGTTTAAATCCGTGAACGTTTTAGGGTAATCCAAGTCAGTTTTCAACGTCCTAAACAATGATTCACTGTAGGGATTATCGTTACTAACCTGCGGACGCGAAAAAGACGCGCTAACACCGTAATCACTTAAAAACTCGCGTAGCACCCGACTTTTCATCGCGCTACCATTATCAGAATGCAGCACTTTCGGTATCGCGTCTTCACTTAGAAAAGCGTTTTTAAGCATATCCGCTGCTAGTTCACCGCTTTCATTATTCTCCACTCGGAACCCAACAATTTTCCGAGAAAACAAATCCATCACAACATAAACGTGCAACCACCGTTTCGAACCAGCAAGTTTAACTAAGGTGATATCCCAACTCCACACCTGGTGAACACCCGCAGCTTTTAACACCGGACGTTTACGCGCCACTGGTTTAGCCCATACAGGAGTTCGTTTCAAACCCGGTTTAATAGAAGCAAGCACCCTTTGAAACGAACGGACACTAGCAGCATACTCACCCGCATCCAAATACTGATAAAACAAGTTCCGCACCGACAAACGCGCGTTAGCTGGATCGCTAATAATCTCAATAATGCGCGCAATACACTCAGGTTTAAGCCGATTCGGATACGCCCGATCCTTATGCGCGATCCTAACCCCCCGCCGCTGGGGCGGGTTAACCCACCGATAAAACGTAGTAGTCGGCAAGCCAATAAGCTTACACAACTTCACCACGCTAAACCCAGATAAAGAAGCATTCCGTTTAACAAACCCTACGAACTCTCGCTTTGCTTCTTCACCGGCTGAGTCTGCGCCATGGAAGTCAAGAGCTCGGACAATTTTCCCAAATCATCAGCAACCTTAATCGCCGCTTCAGCTTTAGCCTCACTGCGCCTAGCTTTACGCTTAGCAGCTTTAACCTCTTTACGAGAATCAGCTAACTGCTGTTCCAAACGCTCAATCAAAGCTAACTTCTCTTGCAACACCTCATACGCTGCAAGCAAATCCGAATCACAAGGAACCCGCTCTAAAACAGCCTCAACTTTCTCTACCGCCAACCGACGCCGACGCATCCACGAATGCACAGTAGACTCACTAACGCCCCACTTACGCAGAACCAGCCCCCGCACACCATGCTCCGTCGCCTCGTACTCCGCCAAAATCTCATACTTCTAATGCAAAGTAAACACACCAACCCCCTAGAACACAAACTAGAACACGAAACTGTACCACTACAGGTTGGCACACAAGGGGAAACGGCTTTCCCGTGCGATTTGAGGGCGTAAATGGCTTGGATTCGCATACGAAAACGGTTTCCCGTGCGAAGTTGAAATTAGGGGTTATAGGACAAATTTTATTGATGGTTCAATATTTTAATAGTCTGTTCTGTAGGGTTTAGACATGTG
>JAUNKY010000034.1:17270-18131 GCA_030532515.1 Actinomycetaceae bacterium | reverse complement strand
ACTAGAACTCATCAGTTGAAACAAAGACGTTGCAACCACCACTAGAATCCGCCCATCCATTTCACTTCGCTAAAACCGGTTTCCCCGCGAAGGGTTCGCCAGCCGCCTGGTAAAAAGACATTCATATGCGAATTGGCAGGCTGCTGGGCGCCCTCGGGAATTTTTCGAGGGCGGAAAACCTACTCTCCTTTTCTAACCAAGCTTGCTTACCAAATCCCCAAACCAGCCCGCGCACGCCAGCTCTAACAAAGAAAACGCTCCCCGGGTGGGAACTGTTACCAGTCCCCCGCCCGGGGAGCGTCTGCTTTAGCTTATCTCGCTAGGTTTAGTGGTTACTAAGCCTTTGCGATTACTGCTGTTTGAGGGTGCGAACTTTACGCAGCCCGAAGCCCAAAGCCAACAGGATTACCGCTGCTACGCCAATGCCGGCCACAGATGCACCGGTCTTTGGAAGTGCTGGGGTCTTTACCTTGTCCTTGTCAGCTGCAGCTGGCTTCACCTTGTATTCGTTAACGAAGGTGAGCTCAACCTTTGGTTCATCAGCGATGGTAACAGTCTGTGCTGCTGGCAGTGCAGTTAGCGTAGCTCCTGCAACTTCAGTGCTTTCCTTTACTTCGCTTACCGTACATTCGGTGCCGTAAACCAGCTCTGGGCTTTCTACGGTTTCACCGGCGCGAACGGTCAGAACCTGCTTAGGTTCAGTGCCACAGGTGTATTCGAACTTGAATTCCTTGTCGACTACCATGGCAGCGGCGATGCCCTTAACCTGCTTGGTTACGGTGAACTTGCCCTTCTTCTGAACGTAGGCGTTCTCAAACGCTGCTACGTTAGCCTTCGCATCCTTAGCAATAGTAATGGTCT
>JAUNKY010000034.1:0-17170 GCA_030532515.1 Actinomycetaceae bacterium | reverse complement strand
TACCAGAAACAGACTTAGAAACAGAGAACTTAGCCATCTGACGAACATAAGCGTTCTCAAACGCTGCTACGTTAGCCTTCGCATCCTTAGCAATAGTAATGGTCTTCGCTGCCGGAACAGTCAAATCCCAACCAGCCACATCAGCAGGCTTAACCTCAGTAATCTCACAATCAGTACCAACCGGAACCTCAGGACCTTCAACAGAAGCACCCGCAGCAACCTTCAACTCACCAGTAGCAGCACCACAAGTGTAGTTGAAAGTGAACTCAGTACCAGCAGGCAACTGATCCGCAGCAATACCAGAAACAGACTTAGAAACAGAGAACTTAGCCATCTGACGAACATAAGCGTTGTCGAAGGTGACAGTGTTGTCAGCTGCCTTCTTAGAAATGTTCAGGGACTTAGCTGGTGGAACGGTTAGATCCCAACCTGCTGGAGTCCAAGCATTTGGTGCTTCAACAATCTCACAGACAGTTCCAGCTGGAACTGCTGGGCCGTCAACGGTGCCACCGGCTGGCACTTGCAGGACGCCCTTTTCAGTACCACAGGTGTAGTTGAAAGCGAAGGTTTGTGCTGCAGGAACAGTTCCTGCTGGTAGACCTGAAGTGGTCTTTCCAACGGTGAACTTAACCAGTGGACGGTTGTAGACGTTCTTGAAAGCAACGTTGTTTACCTTGCCGAATTCAACCAGAACTTGCTGTTCACCTGGCTTGGTAACGTCGAAGTTGTCAGGGTGACCGGTTGGGTCAGCTTCGGTAACAGTACAGGTAGTACCTACCTTAATGTCCTTGCTTTCCTTAGTTTCGCCGGCGGCAACTTCGATAGAGCCTTCTTCAGTGCCACAGGTGTAGTTGAAGGTGAACTTATGTCCGGCTGGTAGCTGATCAGCTTCCAAACCTTCCAAGGACTTGGTGACAGAGAACTTGCTGAACTGCTGCGTGTAGACGTTAACGAATACCTTGTTTTCAACAGTATCCTTTGCCACTACTACAGTCTGGTCTGCTGGCTTAGTCCAAGAGAAGCCGACTGGCTTTTCAGTTGGTTCAACTTCAGTGATCTCACAAGAGTCGCCTACGTTCAGTTCGGCGCTTTCTACGGTCTCACCGGCACCTACTACCAGGCTGTCTTTAGCACCGCTTGCACAGGTGTAGTTGAAGGTGAACTTCTGTCCCTGTGGCAGCTGCGCTGCATCAATCCCCTGCAGGTTCTTGGTTACAGAGAACTTGCCCTTCTGCTGCGTGTAAGCATTGTTGAAGGTAGCTACGTTATCGGCAGAGTCTTCCTTAATGGTCAGTTCCTGCGCGTCAGGCTTGGTGAGGTCGAAGTTTGCTGGCGTCCAAGCACCATCTTTTTCAGAAATCTGGCAGACGGTGCCAACTGGTACCTTTGGTCCAGCAACGCTGTCGCCTGCACCCACCTGAATTTCACCATTTTCAGTTCCACAGGTGTAGGTGAAGGTGAATTTCTGGTCGGTTGGAACGGTTACGCCCTGTGGCAGACCAGAAACGGTCTTTGATACGAAGAACTTAGCTACCTGTGGGGTGTAGGCGTTTTCCATGTTGACTACGTTTGCAGTTGCATCCTGAGCAATGGTGATGGTCTTAGCTTCAGGTAGCTTTACCTCCCAATTAGCTGGAGTCCAAACTGGCTTGGCTTCAGTGCTCTTTTCGTAAACGCGGCAGAAGTGACCCACTGGTACTTCTGGGCCGTCGACAGAAGCATTGGCGTCAACTTGCAGTTCACCTACAACTGGATCAACTGCCTTGCCTTCTTCAGCGCTACATACGTATGCGAAGGTAAACTTTTCACCTGCTGGTACAGCCAGTCCACCGGTTAAACCGGTAACGGTCTTTGCCACAGAGAACTTAACAACTTGCTTGTAGGTATTGGTGAACTCTACGTCAACTACCTGACCGTTCTTAACCAGGACAGTCTTTGGAGCTTCGATAGATACGTGGTAGCCAGGCAGTGGATTTGGCTTACGTTCGGTGATAACACAAACGTCATCTACCAATACGTCGTTGCTCTGGATAGTTTCGTCTACGCCTACCTGCAGTTCACCGGTGGCTCCACCCGCACAGTGGTAGTCAAATACGAACTTGTGTCCTGGAGCCAAGCGGTTCTGGTCGACTCCAGCAATGCGCTTGGTGACAGAGAACTTGCTGTATACTGGCACGTCCTTAGGTTCGTTTTGTACAACTACGCTCAAAGACTTTTGGTCCTGAATCGTGACGGTACCAGAATCCTTGGTAGAGCTCAGCTGGCGGTCGCCGTCACGCACGATGATAGTTGCCTGTCCCCATTCAACACCTGCATTTACAGGCTTGTTTGGTTCAGTAACAGTAAGTACCGTGCCGATTGGGAAGACCAGGTCAGGCTGGGTGTTCTTACCGGAAGAAACTTCTACGGTGAATGGGTTGGTAGCAGGCTTCTTATCCCAATCTGGGAATTCTGCGGCAGTTTTTCCACCTGGCAGGGCGTACTGTACCTGCAGAGTGTACTTCTGGTCCACAGGAACGTTATCAACGCCGGAACCAATCAGTGCCTTCGTAGCTTTGAAAGAACCGAAACCGCTCTTCATCTCAACAGTTACTGCGAAGGAATCGTGATAAGAACGGCTGGCGGTCTTGCTCAGGTTCGTTCCCTGCACCTTTGAAGTGTTGCTGTAGACAACACCTGGCACAACCGTCTTGGTATCTGAAGTGAATTCAGTTTGGTAGATCATGTGGTAGTTGGTGTCTGGAGCGAATGGGCCAGTTACCTTAATCAAGGCAACGGTTGGGCTAACCTTCTCTACCACCATGTCAAAGTCACCGTAAACGGTAGTTTCATCTTTACCGTTAGCACGGGTCAGCATTGGACGTGGAGCGGGACGCAATTCCTGCTTGCTATCGCCCAAGGTCAGAGTAAATTCCGCGAAGTTTTTGTCTTCACCAGCGAATACCTGGCCGGCAGAGAGGAAGTCTTCGATGACAATCGTCTGGCGGGTTACGCCATCAGCTGGAACGCCGGTCGCTGCTTGGATTGCAGTGGTATCGAAAGCAACTTCCCAGTTGATCTTCTTGTGTTCTCTACCGAATGGGGTGGTGGACTTAGCGAAACCAACTGGGTTGTATACGTGTGGGCGTCCGGGGCCGATTGGCTTGCCATCAGGCAGGTCAACCTTAACTGCCTTTGCGCCGTTAACTACGAAGTTAGCGGTGTTTTCGTCAGTGGCCTTTACAGCTACCAACAGCGCAGACGCGGTACCTTTAATGTTCGTCTTTCCCAAGATACCGTCAGTGAAAGTACACTGGATGCTCTTGCGTTCGATTGAACAGTTACCTACGTGAGTGCCATCGTATTCCAGCTTTACCTTCACACCTGGTTCGCGGCTTTCAAAAGCTGCTGGGTATTCAATGGTGAATGATTCGCCTGGTTTTGGATCAGCGTTGGTAGCGTCCCAAGAAAAGCCCAGGGAAACTACGTCGTTAACGCTTGCTTGGCCAGGCAGTTTGCTGCCGTCCAAGCTAGCTTTAAACATTGGGTTAAACTTTACAGCGATATTCGGATTATCCGCGGCTACTGCGACAGAGCCGTTTAGGCTAATGGGAACAAGTAAAGCCAGTACCAGCATGAATGCGGTGATTAGGCTCAAGCCCCGCCTCGACTTTAAGTGAGTCGACACGATATTCATCTTTTTCCTTTTACTTGGTGATTTTGAAGCATTAGCTTCTCGCAAGGGATTTCCAAAGTGCATTCTTAGACAACAAACACCTATCAAATCCTACATTTTGATCTTATAACGGGCACTATTGATACAACGAAGCAAGTGTGTCCTATTCGTCAGTCTGCCCGGCGTGCCTGGCAGGCGCGTCTTACTGTCCTAAGGCGCGTTTCGTTTTTGCCGTAGCGACGGCTTCCCAGGGGTCTTCTGGCCATGGGTGTTTCGGGTACCGCCCTCGCATCTGGGCACGCACTGACGCATAAACTTCATTGAAGAAATTTTCTAAGTCTCCGGTAACTGCCAGCGGCCGGCCCGCCGGGGAGAGTAACTCAATACTAATTTGTTTTCCCAAAACCTTGGGCACGTTACGCCAACCGAAGCATTCTTGTAGCTTCACTGAGATGGTTGGTCCACGTTCGGGGTCGATTGTTACCGGCACTTCCCTCCCAGAGGGAACTTGCAGATGCGTGGGAATGAGCGTTTCAATCTGCGTAGCTACCTGCCAGCCGACCACTAGTTTCACGCCGGTGAGGACATCTACGGTGGTTAGCAAAGCTCCCTGGCGCAAAGTTTCGATACTATTTCCTAAAAATAGGTCTATGTCTTCAGCTATGCGCTTCCCGTCGATTAACGCATAGGTCGCATCCTTTTGCGCCAAGTAATTATTGGCAGCGACGAACCGCTGTGCCTCTTTGGAAGCGTCGAATAGTTTTAGCCATTCTTGTGTAGTGAGCCCAGCAAGTTCTTTTGCAAGCAGCTCGTAGACTTCATTGGCGCTAGCTATGCCTTTCACCCGCCCGATTTCTAACGCCCCCAGGCGGCGAGTAGCATACGTTTGAACGCGCCCTTTTTCTAAAGCCAGTTCAGAGGTTTCCCGCAGGCTGTACTGCGCGAGTTTGAGTGCCAGTGCTTCACTGAGTGCTGCCCCGGCCCGCACTTTAATCACTCCGTTAATACCTTGGATTTCACCAGCGGCGATCCATTTAGCAGCTGCCAGGGGTGTGCTGGCTTCAACTTCAAAACCGGCGCCGCCTACAGAGGTGAAGCGTATGACTCCAGCTTTTGCCGTTTGTGAGTTAGCGCGGGCAAGGCGCTGCGGGTAGGCGGCTCCCCACACCACAGCTGCCGCGTCTTCGGCCGCGATTGAGTTTTCCGCTTCTTCGGCCGCGATTGAGATTTCCGAGGGCGCCAAAAACTGCTTATATTCGCCGGAAAAACGGTTAACCAACTGTTCTAACCGTTTTTGCAATGGCGTGTCCGGGCCGGCAATGACGCGAACTGCAGCCGCTACGGGGATCCCCCAGGCTACCGCGCTTAAGAGCCCATGGGCTATACGCGGGTCAGCGGGGATTCGCGCTAAAATGCGTCCTGCCGCGGTGATTGCCAGTTTTGCAGCTTGCATTTCAAGCGCGCCAATTTGTAACAGGTTCTGCTGCGCTCTTTCTTTCGCAGCGGTTGGAAAATCGTCTAAGAGTGCCAGTTGTTCGGGCGCTGACCAGGCGTAGGCAAGTAAAGTTGCTTCAGTTAAGTCTGCGGCTAAGATTTCTGCGGTGGCGTAGGCTTTCGCCCGGGCGTATTCAGTTTCTGAATAGGCTCGGTACACGGTTCCCGGGCCGGTTCGGTTGGATCGTCCAGCGCGTTGGGTCAATGCGGATTGGCTTGCAGCTACGGTGACCAGGTGGGTGGCTTGGCGGCTGGCGTCAAACCTGGGGGTGCGTGAAAAACCGCTGTCAACGACGCAGTTCACGCCGGGTACGGTTAAGGAAGTTTCGGCTATTTCAGTTGCGACGATCACGCGGCGAAGCTTTGCGGCGCTGAGGATCTGGTCTTGGAGGGAGGCAGAAATCTGGCTGTGCAGTGCGTGGGCGGGGATCCCGCGAGCGTTTAGGGTTTCTGCAATCCGCTCAGTGTTTGCAATCGTATCTACAAAAACCAAGGTTGCACCATGGTTTTCAAAAGCGGTTTGGGTAATGGTTGTCAGGTGGTTTAAGAAGTCTGTGGTTAGTCCGCGTTCATCTTGGGGGTGTTGGCGCGGGGGCATCCAGATAGTTTCCAGCGGGTGGGGCGGCTGGGTGACGCTCAGGATTGGGGTGGGGGCTTCTAAGGATCGGGTGATTAGTTGGGCGAAGCGTTCTGCGTCTGCCGTAGCTGACATGGCGATAAGGCGCAGGTCATCGCGGATTGCCGCTACGTCGAGTGCGAATGCTAAGGCCAGGTCGGCGTCTAGGTGGCGCTCATGGATTTCGTCAAGGATAACTGCGGCAACTCCGGGGAGGTCTGGCTCTGTTAAGAGCCGGCGCAGCAAGGTTCCGGTGGTGGTGAACTCTATCAGGGTTTCAGTTGAGACTTTGGTGTCGGCGCGCATGCGCCAGCCTACGGTTTGGCCGACTTTTTCTCCCAGTAAGCTGGCTACGTAGGTGGCGGCGGAGCGGACGGCTACGCGGCGTGGCTGGGCTACGATAATTTTGCCGGGGGTTGTTGCCGTTTCTTGTTTTGCGGCAGATTTCGGCGCTTGGTTGGCCAGAATTTGCGCCACCATAAGGGGCACTATAGTGGTTTTACCGGCGCCTGGTGAGGCAGTGAGGACCAGTTGTCGCCCGTTTGTGAGTGCGTCAGTGAGCCCGCTGGAAACTGCCATAATCGGCAGCTCACAGCGGGCTAACACGTTTGCGATCGTTTGGTTCACTAAGGGTTTATTCCTTAGCGCCGCACAACCTGGTTGCGCAGTACGCCCAGGCCCTCGATTTCACATTCCACAATATCGCCGGCTTTGATTTCACCGTTCCCTGCGGGGGTGCCGACCAAAATCATGTCACCGGGCAACAGCGTGCAAGTGTGCGAGATATATTCAACCAGCGCCGGGATCTTATGGATCATATCCGCAGTGTTCCCCTGGTGGACTACTTCCCCGTTAATACGAGTGGTGACCGCCAGGTTATTGACATCAAGTTCTGGGTCGATGGTGATCCATGGTCCCACTGGGCAAGAAGTGTCGAAGGTCTTGGCGCGTAGCATTGTGCGGTCAGCTAGCAGGCGGTCGCGCGCGGTAACGTCGTTAGCGATGGTGTAGCCGAAAATCACGTCCTGCGCGTCCTCTGCTTTTACGTCTTTGCACAGAGTTTTAATGATGACGGCAACTTCCGTTTCAAAAACGACTTCATTAGTCCATTCTGGAAGCACGATTGGGTCATCTGGGCCGATTACCGCGGTGTTGGGTTTCATGAACACGATGGGTTCTTTGGGTTCTTCCGCGCCCGGGTTGGCCGGGTTGCGGAAGTTGAAAGCGGCGCCAAGGACTTTAGAGCGGGGAATCATGGGGGAAAGCAGGCGGACTTCGTCCAGTTCGAAGATTTCGCCGCTGGGTTCAACGCTTTGGAATAGCGGGTCGCCTTTGAGGACTACCAGTTGGGTGGAGTCGTTATCGAGGGCGGCGTATTTGGGGTCTCCGCCGGCAGAAAAACGTACTAAGCGCATCATTGCCTCCGTTTGTATTATCCGCAGGGTTTTCAAGTTGCCTTCAAATAACGGTTCTGCGGTTTCTTTTGTCGATGGTTCTAGTATAAAGGTTCGGCGCTGACTTGTTAGGAGACCACTGATTTGTTGGGAAAACACTGTGAGATTGACGGACGCCCTCGGAAATGTCACTAACTGGCATTCCCCAACCCATGCGGGAACACAAACTCCCGCATCGCTGAGAAGCAGAACAATACAAACAAATCCAGCACTGCCAACCTCCCCAACCAATGCGGGAACGCAAACTCCCGCATTGGTTAGGGGGCGACAAAGCCTAACTATTCACTCAGCCCAAGTGTAAACCGGCTCTTTACCAGCTTGCTTTTGTGCTCGCCAGTCATCCATAACTGCCTTCGCGTGCTTTGCCAACAGGACCAAAGCAACCAGGTTAATAACTGCACCCAAGCCCAGCAGCAAGTCAGAAATCGCCCAAGCTACCGGTAGCGCCACCACTGCACCGGCGGCAGCTACCAAAGTAGCCGCAACCTTGAAACCAGTAGAAATCACTCGGTTGTCGGTCAAGTGGTCCAACGCAACCTGGCCGTAAGAGTACGCGCCGTACGCAGAAGTGTATCCGAAGATCAAAATAATCATCGAGATTGGCAGGGCCATCCAAGAACCCAAAACAGAAGTTACCGCCACGGAAGTTAAAGAACCCGCCTGGGCTTCTGTCATGCCCGGAGCGTAAACTCCGGAAATCAAAATCAGCAGCGCAGTAGCAGTACAAACGATGATGGTGTCAATGAAGACGCCCAGAGCCTGTACCCACCCCTGTTCTGCCGGGTGCTTCACCGCCGCCGTGCCAGCAACGTGAGGGGTAGTTCCCAAACCAGCTTCATTAGAGAACAGACCACGACGCACACCGGTTACCATGGCAGTGAAAACGCCACCTACTACGCCACCGGCAACTGGACCGAAGCCGAAAGCAGACTGAATAATCAGAACAAAAGCGTCGATAGCCTTACCTGGGAACATGACGATTACTACCAAAGTGATCAGGATGTAAGCAATAGCCATGAAAGGAGCCAACCACTCTGACACGCGAGTAACCGAACGCATACCACCCATGATCACCGGCGCCAACAAAAGTAGCATCAAAACCATCGTTGCCCAGGCAGGAATCTGGTGGTTTTCAAGCAAAGTAGCTGAAATCGTGTTGATCTGTACCATGGGGACAGCCAAACCGTTAGAGATAACAGCGAAGATAGCGAAAATAATGCCCAGACGCTTCCACCCCAGGCCTCGTTCGATGTATTCAGCTGGGCCACCGCGGAAAGAACCGTCTGCTTGGCGGACTTTGAAGACCTGGGCTAATACCGACTCGGTGAATGAAGTGGCCATACCAACTAACGCAACTACCCACATCCAGAAGATTGCGCCGGGGCCGCCGATTACCAAGGCTAAAGCTACGCCAGCAATGTTACCGATACCCACGCGTGTACCTACGCCTACGGCGAAAGCTTGGAAGGAAGATACCTGCCCTCCACCTAAGTCACGCGATCCTTTTAAGGAAGTGAAGATATCCTTTGCATGCAGCAGCTGCGGTACCCGCAGATAAAAGGTTAAGAAGAGACCCACACCGGTAAGCAAGAACAGCAGCACCCAAGCGTATAGGGTACCGACTGTTAGTTTTAGAAGCTCTTCTGCTGCCTTTAAAAGATCGTTCATGATTTCCTCTAGTTGATCGGGGTCAATCCCATTTTTACTGTGATTCAGTTTGGAACTGAGTTTGATTGATTGCAGTATCTGCTTTAGTTTTCGAAAGCGGACATGAAAAAAGCGTTAACCCACCTGGAGTTAACGCTGCAGTTTTATTGAAGCTTGGATACTTTTAATCCGGTTATTCAGACAAGTCCTGGCTTCACGAAGTTACGCTCCTGTGGCAGGTGAAAGCGTCGCCGATAAATCGGCGCACCGAATACGCGAAGCTACGATAGGACTTAACCAGCATTTCGCGTTCCTTTCATCTACCTAAGGTTTGTTTACTCACCTGCAAGGCTACCGCGCTAACTTAAAACCTCCTAATCTGTCTCAAAATGTAAAACCTACCCGCGAATCAAGGCAGATTAGCCAGAAAGTTCCCTTCAAAAATGACCGCTGCGCCCCGCCCTCGGAAATAAATAAAATATTTGCGACAATAAAACTATGGACGCACCCTTAAACCTGCTTTTAGACGAACTTGAAGATAACGACCAGCTGGGCGATGCAGATGCAATTTACGAAAAATTCACCAGCTGGGCGGCGGCAGGTGGGCGCCCCCTCTATCCGCACCAAGACGAATCTTTCCTGCACTTAATCGACGACAAACACGTTATTGCAGCTACCCCCACCGGCTCGGGTAAATCCTTAATCGCTTTAGCCGCGCATTTTCTATCGTTAGCGCGTGGCGGACGCTCGTACTATACCGCTCCGTTAAAGGCGCTGGTGAGCGAAAAATTCTTTGAATTAGTGCGCATGTTCGGCGCTGAAAACGTAGGTATGGTCACCGGGGATGCGTCAGTTAATGCGGATGCGCCAATCATCTGCTGTACCGCGGAAATCTTAGCAAATCAGGCGCTGCGTGAGGGGGCGGCGCTGGATGCGGATATGGTGATTATCGACGAGTTCCACTATTACGGCGACCGCGAGCGCGGGTGGGCTTGGCAGGTACCGTTGTTAGAGCTGGATAAGCCTCAGTTTGTGTTGCTTTCTGCCACTTTGGGGGCAGTGGATTTCTTCCAAACTGATTTGCTGCGCCGGACCGGGCGTGAGGTGGCGTTAGTCAGTGGCGCGCAGCGTCCGGTGCCATTAGAGATGTCGTATTCGGTGGTGCCTCTTGGCGACGCGGTAGCTGATCTGATTGAGTTGGGTAAGTATCCGATTTATATCGTGCATTTTGGGCAAAAAGCGGCACTTTCTACGGCTTTGGATTTAGCGACTCCCACGCTGATTTCGAAGCGCCATCAGGAAAAGATTAAGGCTGCAACCGAAGGTTTTAAGTTCGGGAAGGGCTTTGGGCAGACATTGCGTAAGCTGCTTCACCATGGGGTGGGCGTGCACCACGCGGGAATGTTGCCGCGTTACCGGCTGCTGGTTGAGAGGCTCACGCAGCAGGGGCTGCTGGCGGCGATTTGTGGCACCGATACGCTGGGGGTGGGCATTAACGTGCCGATTACTACCGTGCTGATTACTTCTTTGGTGAAGTTTGATGGCATGCGCCAGCGGGTGCTTTCCGCTAGAGAGTTCCACCAGGTTGCGGGGCGCGCGGGGCGCGCTGGGTTTGACGAGGTCGGTTGGGTAGTGGTCCAAGCTCCCGACCATGTGATTGAAAATCGCGCCGCTTTGCTAAAGGCTGGGGATGATCCGAAGAAGCTGAAGAAGGTGGTGAAGAAGAAGCCGCCGGAAGGGCAGATTTCTTGGTCTGAAAATACTTTTGAGCGTTTGGTGAATGCGGCGCCTGAGGCTTTGCAGTCACAGTTTGAGATCACTCACGGGATGGTTTTGAATGTGTTGTCGAATCCGTATTCTACTCCCCTACCGTCTGCGCGGCTGTGGAAGTTAGCTACGGATAATCACGATAAGCCGTCTGAGTCGAATCCGCATTTGCGCCGGCTGGGGCAGATTTACGTTTCGCTGCGCAAGGCTGGAGTGGTTGAGTTGTTGCCGTCAGATCCCACCAGCACCGCTGACCGGTTACGACTCAAGTTGGATTTACCAGAGTCTTTTGCCTTAAATCAGCCTTTGTCGCCGTTTGCGTTGGCTGCATTTGAGGTGTTGGATCCAGATTCTGAGTCTTTGGCTTTAGACGTGGTATCTGTGGTTGAGGCGGTTTTGGAAGATCCTCGCCCGCTGCTCTATGCGCTGGAAAGAGAGGCGCGTGGTGAAGCGATTGAGGCGATGAAGCGCGCTGGGATTGAGTATGAAGAGCGGATGGCTGCGGTTGAAGAGGTTACTTGGCCAAAGCCACTGCAGGATTTGTTGGATCCGGTTTTCCAGATTTTCCGCTCTGCGAACCCGTGGATTGGTGATTTAGAGTTAGCGCATAAGTCGGTAGTGCGCATGATGATTGAGAATGCAATGACTTTCTCTGACGTGATTTCTCGCTACGACATTGCCATGTCTGAAGGGGTTTTGCTGCGCTATTTGACGGATGCGTATCGGGCTTTGCGGCAGCTGGTTCCGGATGCGTTGCGGACGGAAATGGTTGAGCAGATTATTGACTGGCTGGGGGCTTTGGTGCGTTCTGTTGACTCTTCGCTTCTTGATGAGTGGGAGGCGCTTGCGGATCCGGCTGCGCGGCGTGAGGTGGCTTCCGGTGAGGATACTGAGTTGGCTTTTGGTGCGGATGAGAACGGGGTGGTGCGTTTGGACCGTAATCCCCTGGTTTTGCAGCAGTTGGTGCGTAAGGCTGTGTTTGCGCGGGTGAGCCGGTTTGCTTTGGATGATTTGGATGGTTTGGTTGCGCTGGGTGATTTTGACGGTGTGGGAGCGTGGTCTGAGGATCGTTGGGCGGATGCTTTGGATGCGTACTGGGATGAGTACGACTGGTTGGGAGCGGGTATCGAAGCGCAGGCGAAGCACCGGTTTACTTTTGTGCCGGCTGCGGGGGAAGCGGATTACTTGGATTTGGGGGTCGTGGCGGGGCCGGTTTTGGAGGCGGCTTTGGCGCTTGAGGCAGCTTGGCTGGTTTCGTACGTTTTTGAAGATCCCGAGGGCGACGGTGCGTGGCATTTAGTGGCTTGCGTGGACGTAGAAGCGTCAGCCGCTGCGAATGAAGTTGTTATGCGTTTATTGCATGTGGGGGACTAGTTTGTGCCGGACTGGCAGGCGGGTTGTAGTTCTATTTAAAAATGTCTGTGGTTGATGCGGGAACTCCAGTTCCCGCATCAACAACAGACTTACATAAGCCTTACACAGGCATTTAACAAATAGGTGACTTAGGATTCTAACTGCAACTTATCGCGCGCCGAGTTCGCTAACTCGCGCGCAGCAGCAACAGTTTCCGCAGTTGCTATTGCTACCGCCATGCGACGCCCTACATGGGCCTGGGGCTTCCCAAAAATACGCACCTCAACCGCCGGGTCAGCTAACGCCTCAGCCACACCGGTAAATGCGGGGGCGTGCGCTTCAACTGGAGACTTAAACGGGGCTGAAGCTCCTACAGACCGCAAAGTCGTGTGCAAAGGCAGGCCTAAAATAGCGCGCGCGTGCAGATCGAACTCTGACAGTGGCTGAGTTACCAGCGTTACTAAACCAGTGTCGTGTGGGCGCGGTGACAGTTCAGAGAAGTACACGTCCGTGCCAGCGATGAACAGTTCTACTCCAAAAATACCCAGCACGTCACCTTCATGTGCGGGAGTATCCGCTGCCAACGCGTCAGTTACTGCCTGAGCCACTTTTTGCGCCTGTAACAAAACCTCTGGGGACATCGGATGTGGCTGCCAGGATTCTACGTAATCCCCGGATTCTTGGCGGTGCCCAATGGGAGCACAGAAGGAAGTCTGCACCTGCCCGCCTACCAGGTGGCGCACGGTGAGCAAGGTGATTTCATAGTCGAACTTAACTTCACCTTCGACAATCACGCGTCCGGTGTCTGCTCGCGCCCCGCTGATTGCTTCATTCCAAGCGGCTTCCAAATCTTCTGGCGTCGCTACCCGCGACTGCCCGTGTCCGGAAGAGGACATGGTTGGTTTAACGTAGCAGGGGTACCCTACTTTTTGCGCGCCGGCGCGAAGTTCTTCCAAAGAAGACGCGAAAGCGTAGGGCGAGGTTGGTACTTTAGCTTTTTCAGCTGCCAGGGTGCGGATTCCTTGGCGGTCAAAAGTCAGTTCCACGATGCGCGCAGAGGGAACTACGTGCAGGTCTTGCTGCGTAGCTACCTCAACCAAAACTGAAGCTGCTAGTTTTTCTACTTCTGGAACTACCAGGTCGGGTTTAACTTCTGCGATTATAGCTTGCAAAGCCGTGGCATCAGTCATGTTCAAAACACGCGATTCGTCGCTTACCTGCATGGCGGGAGCGTTCGCATATGAGTCACAGGCTACTACAGAGCAGCCTAAGCGCTTGAGAGAAATCGTCAGTTCTTTACCCAGCTCGCCGCTGCCAAGTAACAGGACGCGAGTGGGGAGGGAAGCATAGTTTTGGCTCATGTCTTTAGCGTAGCGAAAATCACTATTCGCGCACTACCAGTTACCAATAGGCGGACAGGGAAAGTTAGACTGGGACTATGACTTTTGATCCGCAGTTTGATTACATTCACCGTAACGTAGAGGCCATGTGCAACGCCCTCGAAAAGGAAATTGCCAAGGCAGGAAGTACCCAGCCGGTGGATTTGGAAATCGCGATTAAAACCCAGTCGGCGCAGGCAGCGTTAGCGGCCGGGCAAGCTTTGGAAGCGTGTGGGCGCCCGGCTCTTTTGGCGCATAATCGGGTGCAAGAAGCGCAGGTTACTACCCCGTTTTTACGTGCGGCGCAGCTTCCGTCGTTTACTTCGGTGCTAATTGGTCCGTTGCAGAAAAATAAGATTAACCACGCGTTGCGGGTTTTCAACCAGTTTGAGACTTTGGATTCGCTTGAGTTGGCTCGCGCAGTATCGCAGCGGGTAGCGGGCGAACCGCTGCAGGTGATGCTGCAGGTGAATACGTCGCGGGAGGCTGCTAAGTCGGGTTTTCTTCCCGAGGGCGCCGTGGAAGCCGCCGCGCAGATTGCGCAACTTCCTGGTTTAGAAGTCATTGGGTTTATGACGATTGGCGCGTTTGTAAGCGACCAGCGCGTAGTTGCGAAATCTTTTGCGGATCTGCGGCTGATTCGCGATGAAGCAGTGCAGCTCCCGGGGCTATCGCAGGCGGTGGAGCTTTCTATGGGGATGAGTGGGGATTATCCACTAGCTATTGCCGAAGGCGCCACCCGCATCCGCGTCGGCACAGCGATTTTTGGCTCTCGTCTAAGTTAGGCTACTAGGCCCCTGAATGAGAGAGCTTTAAACACCCGAATTTACCTAAAGGTCTGCTAGGCTTTAACATTTTGCCGGTCACGGAAATAAGTCCTAACTGGCGCGGCGTAATCTTCCCATTTTTCTGGTTTTGGAATCTGACGAAGTTCTTTTGAGAAAAAACTATAGATCAGCACTACCAAATAAACGGAGCTAAAAAGCATTACAGCTTTTTGAAAGCCCCATGTTTCTAGTACGAGTCCAGACAATAAAGGAGAAAGAATAGCTACCGATAGAGAAATAAAGCCGACTGAAGACCCAACCCTACCTTGAAATTCACTTGGAACGGCTGCTAAAAGAAATCCCTGCGAAGCTGCACTTACTGACGGAGATGAGAGCATTGCTAAGAAAAAACAGGTAAGAATCCAAATGAAATTGCTAGAGAAGTTGATCGCAATCATCCAAACGAGCTGCCAGGTAAAGCCACTTATAATCACGATTCCGCTTGGAAACTTTGCCACAACTCTAGAAGCTGCCATTGCTCCGAGTAGACCGCTTACACCCATTGCGGTGAAAACCATACCAATCAAGAGCGGATCTGTTTTCACTAATTGCAAGTTAAGAATAACTACGACAAAAATACCGGTCCCAGCAAAATTTAACAGTGCTGCTAAAAGTGTTAACGATCGTAAGGTACCGATTCCTAAAACAGCCCGAGCCCCCCAAACTATGTCTGACAACTTGACTTTTTGTTTCTTCTCTTGCTTTTTGGTTTGCCGTCTATACGAGAAACTGAGATTGCGCGAATCATTGAAGTTAACGAGTAAAGAAAAACCGGTAGCGCATTTAAGATAGAGAATAGGAATCCACCGATCGGTCCTCCGATCATCCCGATAGCGGAATTTCGCCCTTCGTTTAACGATACTGCCGTCGGTAATCTTCTGCCGGAACCGTATCTTTAAGCAGAGCATTATTTGCGCTCCTAATAATTGTTGCGATAGCCGTTGAAACGATACAAAAGAATACAAAGAACCCGAATGACACTTTATTAAGTAAAAACAGTATTCCAACGGCGATTCCTAGCAGAGCATCTACGAATCCAAAGACAAAAACAGTTCGAATTCGATTTTCGCGATCTGCATAAACACCGCTGGGTAGAAGCATCACTAGCCTAACAAAAGCAACCAAGCTTCCGACCAGCCCAGCTAAGGTTGCTGACTGTGTCAGGCTGTAAGAAATGAGGGGAATGCTGGTTTCCCAAGCAAGAGACCCCAAATCGAATGCGGTGTCACCAATGAACCACATCTTGTAGTTTCTTGACCGGGGATCAGAAAGAAAGCCTTTCATTTCATATCTTCCAATCTAAGATTGCCTTTGTTTGGGGACAGTTTAACAACGTTAAGCCGAATAGAATTCCACTTACTCCATAGTGGAAAGAATAATCAAATTCCAAGTTTCTAGGATTTATTGTAGCCACCGAAGACTCAGGAGCAACACACGCCAGCTCACCTAGTAGGACTCTAACAAGCAACAGACCTAAAGACACGGGGCAGACCACACGCAGATGACTTGTTGCAACGGCAGTTTCAAGTTAAGCATGTGAACCGAACATTGGATATCTATGTGTTGGAGGCTAAGAATGACCACTAGGCTTGCTTTAGATGCGCTGTAGAGCAGACCCCGCGGGGGTGATAGTGCATTCTGACCCGAGGGAGCCAGTTCCGATCCCATGCTTTTATTCAGGCTGCCCGCTTTTATGGGGCTTTATCGCCACTGGGGTATATCGGAGTTGCAGGGGTAATGCTGCAATCGAATCATTTTTCGTGTCGCGGCAAAAGGACGCCTAAGAAAAAGACAATAAGTCAACCAAACCTACAGCAGACCCAATTTGTTTATTTCTCATACACCGTTTTAAGTAAGTGTTACGTTGGCATCCTCCACGACTGCACCAAAACCTCCCTATATCATATAATCGTTGAATTACAAAATTCTCCATGTTATACTATTTGCAAGTAGCGCAAATACAAAGGAGGCAATGATGCTACGCACTACTCTCTCTCTGATCTTAAGCATTCCGATGATACTAACCCCACTATCACAAACAACTGAAGTCAACGAAGACGTCCAGTTGCTTGATTCGTTCCTTCAGCAGCACTCAGTTCCATCAGAGCTCCGTGAAATCGCTATCGAGAAACTTAAAAACGGTGAAACTCTAGATTCTGAATCCCCTAATGCTAAGCCCTTAAGCATTAAAGAATCGCACTCTAACAATGAAAATGTTACAGTATTCTACTATCCAGACGGATCAGTAAAGATTTCATCTGTTCCCACACTTTCTACAGAAAATCATGGATTCAGCCTCTTCTATGTATCAAAATGCAAATTCTCTGGAGGAAATTCATTCGTCGCCACTTGGACTAACTGCTATGCAAGTGAGACTCATTACTACGGCACGCTTGGAGTGTATTTCAATTATGAGTATGCACGTAATGGATCTCAACGAATTTCAAACTATTGGACCCCTATGAGCGACTCGAAGTACGGGCATAGCGGGCTCAGCGTAAGTCGAATGTCAGCTACTCAAATTCGGGTTAGGGCCGAAGTTAAAACGGGTTTAAGGGGAGGAATGGTTACCCGATGGATGGATGTATTCGTTAATAAAGGCGTTGCTTCAACACGAAGCGGTGGAATGTAATAGAGGATAGCTATGCGAAACGTTCATAAAAATAAAGTTAAGCTTTTTCTAATTTATCTAATTCTTGGTTTGACTTCGATTATCTTCGTTTTCATTCCGCTACTTGAACTTACGCTGGACTTTTCAAACACATCATTCGCACATGTTATTACTGTGCCACTAATAACATTGCTAGGCCAATTTGCTAATGGATGGACATTGTTTGTCTCTGTACTCACTTTGGGAATAGCATCCGCATTTCTTTCTGAAAATTAAACTAACGCCGTCTCTCAACGTTCCCCCTTATTTGACAGGGCGGATTCTAGTGGTGGTTGCAACGTCTTTGTTTCAACTGATGAGTTCTAGT
>JAUNKY010000033.1 GCA_030532515.1 Actinomycetaceae bacterium | reverse complement strand
GCACCACAACAACGAAAAACCCAAACAAAATCAATAAGAACTGTCCAATAACCCACAAATTGTGTTGCTGTGGACTGACCCCTTGTTTTTGGGTACAAAAAACCCGCCTAACGAAGCCGTTAGGCGGGAAGTGTAGTAGGTTATTTAGTTATTCTTTTGGGAGCGCGCGTTGTAAATCCAAGCATTCGCGAGCATATTTGCAATCCATGTCATAGAAGTCGCATTCATCCCCTGGATCATAGATAAAAGCATCCCACTTATCCAAGATTTCATCAGGGAGGCGCTTTTTACGCTTCCATAAGTAGCCAGCTGCTGCAGTGAAAGCATCTTCAAAATGACCTGCATTTTGATGACGATAGAATGAGAAATCAGGGTCGTCTTCTGCTTCGGGAACAAACTTTAACGTTACTTGCAAGAGCTTATCCGACAGTTCTTTACCGATTTCATAGTAATCGTAAGTCGTTCCAGCTTCTCGGGTCAAAAGACACCTCCTTTAGCATTCCATCAACTTTTCTGACTTTCACTCCACGCCCATATAAGGGGAATACGTGTAGTGGATGGTCTACTTTCCCTTTTGTCCATTCTATGTTGATGATAACACCGTCACATACGCCTCGTACACCATAGGATGTGATTTCACCTGTAACGGTATTGCGGGCGACAAAAGCTGCAATTGGGTTTTGACGAACAAATTCCACGGCTTTCAGAATAGTTGTTTCATCCCAATGCTCCGGATATAAAGACTTTCCCGCAAAATCTGAGTAATGTTAGTGCCCGCCAAGATTAGTAGTAAACCCATTTCGTGGATGTGTTGCTCCGTAGATGCTGACGCGCATCGCTGGTTCGGAAAGGTCAAGTTCACTTAGCTCTTTCTTAAACTGCTTAAACTCTTCCATACCGATTGAGTCAGCAAAACGAATCGCAGAGCCTTCTACACCGAATACCTCAGCAATTTTACGCAGTGTGTGCTTATTAGGTCCAGAATTCGGGTCTTCCGGATGATCACTTAAACCAGTGTGTTTCCGCGGAGGCAGGGGTGGTTTACGCCCACCACCAAACCCTGCTGTTTTAGCGCGCGCAAGCGCCTGAGCTTTACGGCGGTTCGCTTCCGCCAGGTCAACGCTCGGGACGTCAATATTTTTCTGAGGACTACCGGAACTTACTTAGAGTGCTTGGCGTTAAGCAGTCTATGTCTCGTAAGGGCAACTGCTTAGATAATGCTCCTGCAGAGGCGTTCTTTGCTGGATTAAAAACAGAACTAAACTTTGAGCCTAAGAGAAACAGTGGTTTAGAAAGCTTAAGGAAAACTATCGCGGACTACATTCTATGGTGGAATACCGAACGCATCGTTTCTAAACTACACACGAGCCCAATCTTTTATCGTCAGCAATACGAATTAACTGTCTAACAAAAAGGGGTCAGTCCAAATCAATAAGAACTGTCCAACAACCCGTTTATGTCCAATAACCCGAAATTTCCGAGGGCGGAAACAAACCTATTTAGAGAAATAAAAAAATCTCTCGGAACTAACCAGTAGGTTAATCCCGAGAGATCACGCGCGGAGATGGCGGGATTTGAACCCGCGAGGGGCGAACGCCCCAACCTCCTTAGCAGGGAGGCGCACTAGGCCACTATGCGACATCTCCAGTACCTTTATAGAGTACCGAAAACTGGCGAAAATGCCAAACATACAACCAAGCCAAACTACCTAAAACTCCCCCATCACCCCAGGGTTTTCCTTGATTTTCCAGGGAACAACCGTCTTTAGTTTGGCAAAATAGCGAATTTTAGATAGAATATGAGAGCTTAGCAATAAGCCTGGAGAGTTGACAGAGCGGCCGAATGTGACGGTCTTGAAAACCGTTGTGTCTTTACGGGCACCAAGGGTTCAAATCCCTTACTCTCCGCAAATCACCCCGGTATTTCGTTGAAATACCGGGGTTTTTCGTCTGAGACCACCAAAGGACATCTCCAAAGGACAGCTTCAAGGGGCATTACCAAAGGACATCTCCAAGAGACATCGCCAGGGGAACTAGAAGCTTAAACCGGCGCCCTCGGAAAAAACCAAGAGAACGCGCACGTAACTCAGCTGGCGAAACGCTTGGGCGCGCCGGTAGCGTTCTTGCCAACAACCGCGTCGAAATGCTCACCTAGCAACCGAGAGTGCTTCAAAAACGCCGTGTAAAGCGCCTTCTTATCGGCGATCTTTAGCGCATGGGCAATTTCCACGTGGGTATCATAATTCGCTTTGACAACCACATCCTTTGGCAGATGCCAGGTCATGAGGAACTCGGTTTGGTCGCAAACTTCAATCAGGTACTTATTCCCCGCAGCCTCGCGTAGCAGGCGGTGGAACTCAACGCTACGATCGTAGGCTTCGTCAATGTCGCCGGCATCAATCGCTCGCCCGGTGGCTTCCACATTTTCCAAGATCTTGTGTAAGACGTCCTCGGTAATATTGTCGAAAACCAGGCGGATTACCAGCGTATCTAGCGCGGTAAGCACTTCCAGGAACTCGCGGTTCTCTTCCAGGGTCACTTCCACAACGCATAGACCGACGTCTGGTTTATCAAATACCAATCCGTCTTTGCGTAGCATTAGCAGGGCTTCGCGGATGGGGACGCGGGAAACGTCCAGCATATCTGCCAGATTGCGTTCAACCAAGCGAGCTCCGGGAAGGATTTCCTTGGTGTAAATCATTTGCTTCAGCCGGTTGTATACGACGTTAGCTAATGAAGTTGGTCGCTCATTAGGTGTAGCCATGATTCCTACTAAATGCGTGATGATGTGGGACAGAACCTAGAATACCAATAATCCTCTGGAACGGAATATCTCGCGGGCGGCTTCTGTAGCTTCCTTCGACGGAGGCTGCACGTCGCTCAGCTGATATTCCATTCCCAGTTCTGCCCATTTATCGCGAGCCATCTGGTGGAAAGGTAAGACTTCGACTCGTTCCACGCTGGTCCATTTGGCAACGATGTCGGCCACGGCGTTCACGTTTTCTTCTGAGTCGGTAAGTCCGGGAACCAGGACGAAACGGATCCAGATGGGTTTGCCCATATCTGAAAGGCGCTGACCAAATTCGATGGTGGGGGCCAGCTGGCGTCCAGTGGTTTTTTCGTAGACTTCGGGCAGACCGCTTTTAACATCTAAAAGCACCAGGTCTACGTTTGCAAGTAGTTCGTCTGAGGCGTGGGCCCCCAGGAACCCCGAGGTGTCGATGGCGGTGTGGATACCGCGTTCTTTTGCTGCTTTGAGTAGCTTTAAGAGGAACGCTGGCTGCATTAGTGGTTCGCCGCCTGAGAAGGTGACGCCCCCGTGGGAAGCTTTAAAAATTGGCGCGTAACGTTCTATCCGCTTGATGATTTCGTCGGCGTAGACGGCGGTTCCGTCGCGCATTTTCATGGTGTCGGGGTTGTGGCAGTAGAGGCAGCGCAGTGGACATCCGGCCAGGAATGTGGTCATGCGCGTGCCGGGCCCGTCAACGGCGGTTACCAGTTCCCATGAGTGAATGGAACCAATGTCGCCGGCGCGAACGGCCATGAGGTGTTCGTGGTGGCTGAGTTCTCCGGCGCTTTCGACACCTGCCAGGCCGGCGCCTTTAACGCGGGGAACTTCGTAATCTAAAGGATCGGGACGGTATTCTCCTGTTGAACCGTCTCCAGTGAAAGAGATGTTGTCAGAAGTCATAGCCGTCCCGATCCTTTATTTAGATATAAGTTGAAAAGTAGTTATCACATGCCGTCGTGGAAAGTACGGGAGATAACGTCCAGCTGCTGTTCGCGGGTGAGGCGTACGAAGTTAACTGCGTAGCCGGATACGCGGACGGTCAGCTGTGGGTACTTTTCTGGGTTTTCCATAGCATCTACCAAGGTGTCCTTGTTCAGAACGTTGATGTTTGCGTGGTACAGGCCCTTTACGCCACCGGTTGCAGCGCGGTTTGCCTTCATGGATGCTAGGCGTTCTTCGAATGAGGTTGCCATTTTATTTCTCCTATTTAGGTTGGGGGGTGGGATTATTTCCGAGGGCGGTGTGCTAATCCCAGTTTGTTGGTGGAAGGTCTGAGGGGTCTCAGCCCTTCTTGATGAATCCAGCATCCATGATGCCGACCAAGTTGGTGATTTGTTCGTCCAGGTTACGTCCCAGGGAGGATGGAACGATGGTGTTGGTCAATGAGATACCGTCCAGCGCATCGTTGTAATCCAGCTTGCCTACGGAGAGCATGGAAGCCAGCATACCGTGGGTGTCGTAGCCGTTTTCTGGGTTTGCGCCTGGGGCGAATGGGGTTCCAGCGCGGTGGCCGGATGGGAAGTTACCGGTTGCCTTGCCGTAAACCACGTTAGAGGTGATGGTCAGTACGGACTGGGTTGGGATGGCGTCGCGGTACATTGGGATGGACTTGATCTTGGACATTACGGTGTGAACGATGGTGGCAGCGATATCGTCTGCTGCGTCGTCGTCGTTGCCGTATACCGGGAATTCACCTTCGGTTACGTAGTCTACGATCAGGCCGGTTTCGTCGCGTACTGGGGTGACCTTTGCGTGCTTGATCGCCGAGAGCGAGTCAGCCACGATGGACAGGCCGGCAATACCGCAGCCCATGGTGCGGATAATGTCGGAGTCGTGCAGGGCCATTTCCATTGCTTCGTATGCGTAGCGGTCGTGGCAGTAGTGGATGATGTTGAGTGCTTCCACGTAGGTGCCGACTACCCAGTCGAGCATGTCTTCGTACTTTTCCCAAACTTCGTTGAAGTCCAGTGGGCCGTCACCCTTGATAGGTTCGTAGCCTTCTACGATTTGCTTGCCGGATACTTCGTCGCGACCACCGTTGATGGCGTATAGCAGTGCCTTTGCAGCGTTTACGCGGGCGCCGAAGAACTGCATCTGCTTACCGATCTTCATTGGGGATACGCAGCAGGCGATTGCTGCGTCGTCGCCCCATGCGCAACGAATCTGTTCGTCAGCTTCGTACTGTACCGAAGAGGTTTCGATAGAGATGCGGGCACAGAAGCGCTTGTAGCCTTCTGGTAGTTTTTCGGACCAGAACAGGGTGATGTTTGGTTCTGGAGCTGGGCCCAGGTTTACCAGGGTCTGGAGCAGGCGGAAAGAGGTCTTGGTAACCAAGGAGCGTCCGTCTTCGCCGAAGCCACCGTCTGACCAGGTTGCCCAGTATGGGTCGCCAGAGAAGATTGCGTCGTAGTCGATGGTGCGCAGGAAGCGAATGATACGCAGCTTGATAACCAGTGCGTCGATGATTTCCTGAGCGCCTTCTTCGTTTAGGATGCCGCGCTTGAAGTCACGTTCGAAGTAGATGTCGAAGAAGCCGGATAGACGGCCAATGGACATTGCTGCGCCGTCTTGGGACTTAACGGATGCCAGGTAGCCGAAGTAGGTCCACTGAACTGCTTCCTGCGCAGTGTTTGCTGGGCGAGAGATGTCGAAGCCGTAGCGAGCTGCCATGGACTTCAGCTTCTTCAGTGCCTTGATTTGTTCTGAGTGTTCTTCACGGTAGCGAGCCCAGTGTTCTGAGAATGGCTGGTCTGCAACCAGGTCCTTGTCGCGTTCCTTCAGTTCGATCAGGCGGTCTACACCGTAGAGGGCTACGCGGCGGTAGTCGCCAATAATGCGGCCGCGTCCGTATGCGTCTGGCAGGCCGGTGATGATGTGAGATGAGCGGGCTGCGCGGATACGTGGGGTGTAGATGTCGAATACTGCGTCGTTGTGGGTCTTGCGGTATTCGGTGAAGATCTTCTTAACGTCTTCGTTTGGTTCTTTTCCAGCTTCGCGGATGGCGGTTTCAACCATGCGCCAGCCGCCGTTTGGCATCATGGCGCGCTTTAGTGGCACGTCAGTTTGCAGACCTACGATTACGTCGTCATCTTCTGAAATGTAGCCTGCTGGGAATGCGTCAACGTCCGCTGGGGTTTCGGTGTCTACGTCGTATACGCGCTTTTCGCGTTCTACAGAGAGGTAGTCCTTTTCCAAGGTTTGCCATACGCGCAGGGTCTTCTCAGTTGGTCCTGAGAGGAAGCTTTCGTCGCCTTCGTAAGGCAGGTAGTTTAACTGGATGAACTCACGGACATCGATTTCTTCGGTCCAGGCGCCGGTGACAAATCCTTCCCAGCATTCCTTTTCGATGTCGGTTAGTTCCCGATTCTGGTTCGTGCTCACGTATATCTCCTTTGGGTCTACGTAGGATTACCCTCACTTCAGAATTCTACGCTTTTGCCAGTTGTTACCCAACGCGATTGCCAGAGGTGTGCGTATCTCACACTTCGGGTTTAAGCCAGTTTTAGGTGTCGAATTAGGGCTTCTAAAACGGCTCCGGCGCCGTCTTGTTCGACTGGTCCGGTCAGTGATTCGGCGGCTGCTTGCACCTCTGCTCGGGCGTCTCCCATGGCGACTCCAAAGTGGGCCCATTGGAGCATGGGGATGTCGTTAGTTCCGTCTCCAACGCAGATGGTTCCCCGCGGGGAAATGCCTAGTTTTTCGCGCATTTCTTCCAGTCGGGAGGCTTTGGTAACGCCTTTTTTCATGACGTCCATCCAGGCTGTCCAGCCGACTGAATACTGGTAGTTGGACAGGTCCAGTTCCATCATTTTTTGATTAAATTCTTCGCGACCAAGGTGTGGCATGCGCACGATAATTTTTGTTACGAGGGCGGTGTGTAGAACCTCGAGGGGGACTACTTCCCACTCTCCAGCAAGTTCATCCTCCGGAAAGGGAGCCAAGACCAAGGTCCTAGAATTTTCGCGTTCTACGGCGATGAGCGCATCGGGAACATGGTTGAGAATTTGGTCGATGATTTCTGAACCATCAAAAAGGACTGCGTCAGAGACGTTAATGCCAGATTGCCCGACTTCTAAGAGCAGTGCGCCATTTGAAGCGATAATCCAGCCGGTGGGTAAACGCAGTTCAGCAAGGAAATCTTCCGTCGCTGCCAGCCCGCGGCCAGTGGCGATGAAGAGGTGGGCTCCGGCGTCGGTAAGACGTTTAATCCGCGAGCGGACAACTTCAGTAACCCCGTCTTCGGTGAGAATCGTGCCGTCAATGTCTAAAGAGATCAGCAGCTTTTCTGCTTCCGTAGGGAGGTTCGCGGGCAGGTCAGCTAAAACCCGCTCCACCTGCGCTTCAAAGGGGATCTGGGGAAGAGACGAAGGTGGAGGGGTTAGGAAGGATTTTTTCACGCAGTTGGCTCCAGCTTTTCAACGCCGCCCAGGTATGGGCGTAGCGCAACTGGAACGTAGATGGAGCCGTCAGCATTCTGGTGGTTTTCCAAGAAGGCTACCAGCCAGCGAGTGGTTGCCAGCGTCCCGTTCAAGGTGGCCACAATGCGGGTACCTTCTGCTGAGCGTTCGCGGATGTTTAGGCGACGCGCTTGGAAGGTGGTGCAGTTAGAGGTAGAGGTGACTTCCATCCAACGGTTCTGGGTTGGCAGCCAAGCTTCACAGTCGAACTTGCGGGCTGCGGAAGTACCCAGGTCGCCAGCGGCAGTGTCGATGACGCGGTAGGGCAGTTCCATCTTCTGAAGCATCTCTTCTTCCCAGGCCAAGAAGCGAGCGTGTTCTGCTTCAGCATCTTCTACCGGGCAGAAGCTGAACATTTCGACTTTGTTGAACTGGTGTACGCGGATAATGCCGCGGGTGTCTTTACCGGCAGAGCCTGCTTCGCGGCGGTAACAGGTGGACCATCCCAGGTAACGCATTGGTTCGCCGTTTAGTTCTAGGATTTCGTCCTTGTGGTAGCCAGCCAGCGCCACTTCGGAGGTGCCAGTGAGGTAGAGGTCATCTGCTGGAAGATAGTAGATTTCGTCTGAGTGTTCGTTTAGGAAGCCGGTGCCACCCATAATTTCTGGGGTTACCAAAGTTGGGGTGGTTAGTGGGGTGAAGCCGTATTTGAGGCCCTGATCCAAAGCCATGGTCAAAAGAGCCAGTTCCAGTCGCGCACCGATGCCCGATAGGTAGTAGAAGCGGGAGCCTGAAACTTTTGCGCCGCGCTTCATGTCGATAGCTTGCAGGCCTTCTGCCAAAGCTAGGTGGTCTTGGGGTTCAAAGTCGAATTCGCGGGGAGTTCCTTCTTGGCGTAAGACTACGTAGTCTTCTTCCATACCTACTGGAACGCCGGGAACAATAATGTTCGGGATCTTCCGAGCTAGTTCGTCAGCTTTCTGTCCAGCTTCGTCGGCACGGGCTTCCAGTTCTTTAACTTCTTTAGCTAATTCCTGTGCCTGCGCCAAAACGGCTTCACGTTCAGCTGGAGCAGCCTTGCCGATGGAACGAGAAATCTCTTTTTGGGCGGCGCGCTTAATTTCAAATTCGCGCAGGGTTTCACGACGTAGTTCGTCTGCTGCCAGGATTTCATCTACTAAAGAAGGGTCTGCGCCACGAGCAATCTGGGATTGGCGGGCGGGTTCTGGATTTTCGCGAAGTGCCTTAATGTCAATCATGTTTATAGGTTACATCTTCTGAGCGTCTGATTGTCAGTGGCGTTTTACAAAATGGGCATTCTGGGCGATCGATACACCTACTTTTGGGGGTGTCGGCTTCTAAATTCAGGGTATCTTCAGGGTTAAATATCTGAAGAAATTTAAAGAACATTGCTATTCTTAAACTCAGTGAAGTCTTGAAGGAGCATTTTATGAGTGAGCAAAATCCGAACGGCACGCCTCAGTCTGCGGGTTGGTCGATGGGCGGAGACTCTTTCCCTGAAGTTCCCCCGGTTTCGCCAGCTAATCAGCAGCCTGGCTACGGTCAACCTGGATACTCTAGCAACGGGGGTTTTGGAGCGCCCGTTGCCCCTGCTCACCCCGGTTACGTTCCAACGCAACCCGGATATGCTCCATCTCAACCTGAATACGGTTCAGCGCAGCCTGGCTATGGATATGGTCAACCAGCTGCTAACAGCCAGCCCGGATACGGCTACGGTCAGCCCGGATACGGCTATGCGAATCCGGGATCTAATGGCACCGGCGGCCCTCGTAACGGCGCTTTCACCTGGGCGCAAGCCAAACCCGGAATTGTTCCTATCCGCCCTCTGCAACTAAGCGACCTATTCTCAGGCAGTTTCTCTTTACTGCGTTACAACCCTAAAGCAGTCCTGGGGATTCCTGCGCTAATGATTGTCGTGGGAACAATTTTGAGCTCCTTCCTTGTCGTAACTTCCAGTGGCGCTTTAGTACGGGGAATTGCTGAAGGCGACTCCGATGGTTTCTTTGCCGCTTTCTTTGGTTTCTCAGCTATTCCACTCATGTTGGCAAGCCTCTTAGCTACCGGCCCGTTGGCGATCGTTACTTTAGAAGCTGTGAAAGGACGAAAAATCTCTGTCGGAGATACTTGGAAAGCTTTCAAACCAAGAATCTGGAAGTACCTAGCTGTCACTCTTATCACCAGCATCTTAATTTCAGTGCTTTCTGTCCTGACGCTTATCGCCATTGTTTTCGCTATTGCTACCATTCCTGGTAACACGAGCGTGGGGATCCTCAGTGCCATCCTATTCCTCTTCATAGTTGTCCTCATCACCGCATTTTTAATGTATGCCGCCTACATGAAGTTCATCTTTGCTGGCCCCATCGTGGTGACTACTGATCTGGGAGTTTTCGCCTCTATTGGGCGCGCTTGGAAACTCACCAATAAGCGCTTCTTGCGTCTTCTTGGAACCGGCTTACTCTTTATGTTCGTAGTGAACCTTGGGCTGTCATTACTGTCTACCCCGTTTACCATTCTCTTAACTCTCCCGCTTGCCCTATCCGGTTCTGATCCGACAGCTTCCGGATTAATCGGTGTACTACCCCTAATTTTCACTGCTTTTATCAGCTTCTTAACTGTTCCGCTCTATGCGGGCTTCCACACTTTGCTGTACGTCGATCAGCGAATTCGTTTAGAGGGCTACGACATTGAACTACTCACCTCTGGTGAACTGAACTAAAGGCTTGTCGTATGTCGCCACTTCTCAACTGGTTGGCTTCTAACGAAGACTACGCCCCAGATCCAGACCAGCTACAGCAAGAGCTGGTTAAAGAAGCTACCCGCTGGGAGTACATTTCCCGTCGCAACTGGATCGATGAAATCCTAGACTTCATCTTTGCTCCTTTGAAAAACCTGGGCTACACCTCAGTTAGCACTACCAACGTGCTCATTACGATCTTCTTCGCCGTAATTTTAGTGGCCTTAATTTGGTGGGCAATTCGCTCTTGGCGCCCTCGGAAAAAGAATTCGGAAGCCGCGGTTGAGCAACTGCTTATCGACCCGAAAATCTCTCCGGAAGAATACCATCAGCGGGCACTGGCTCTACGGGAAAGCGATCCCGACGAAGCTGTAAAGAATGCTTTCCGCTGCGCTGTAGCCACGCTGGACCGAGCGGAAATTATCATCATCACCCCCGGGCGCACCGCCGGTGAAGTTTCCCTGCTAATGCGCAAGCACTTCCCCGATTTAACGGAAACTATTAAGGCTTCTGCCCTGGCTTTCGATACCGCTGCCTACGCAACCCAGCCGCCCCCACGCGTCAATGTCAACGATGTGAACGTGGTGTTGATTTTGGCGGATGCGTTGCGTACCCGTGTGGAAGCTAAGGCCACGGCCGCGAATGTTGTCCCCACCGCAGTGGCTACCCCACAGTGGGAGGTGAATGTCTAATGTCCGAAATGGTAACTGGCACTCCCGTTTCGAAAAGTCTCAAAGAACACTTCAAGTCCTGGCGCACCTGGGTTGTCGTCATGCTCGTTTTCATGAGTGTGATTGTGTGGCATACGCTTTCTTCAACTTCAGATGAGAACCATCTTTCACCTGATTCCTTTGCTCCGAACGGAACGCGCGCCTTCTTTAAAGTTCTTGAGCAACAAGGTGGAACCGTAAAGTACTTCCACGACACCCAGGACGTGCCCGTAGCCGACCAAGACACCACCGTGGTTATTATTGGCACCGCCTGGACTTACCAACGCCACTTGGAAACAATCTTCGAAAACTCTAGTGCCGCAAAACGGATTGTTTTTATTAACGTGGCCCAGGGCGACCTTAAAAATATGGGAATCGACGCTTTCAAACAGCCCCATCAGTTCAAAGCAGATGTTTTAACTAAGGGAAAGTGCCCGATTGATATCTTTGGCAAAGTTAAGGAAGTAAGCGCTACAAACCGTGTCTTTGATCCTTCTTTTCGCCGCCCTCCGGTGCAGTGCTTCTTAACTGAAGGGGCCTCTCCCATTGGGATTTGGCCAGCGAACAGCATCACCACAAATGCGGGTAAGGTTCTGCACCATCCGCAGCTAGTCGGATTCGCAGATGGTTATTGGTTTACCAATCGGCGTACAATCAGCTACCACAACGGGGCGCTGGGAATTACGGTGCTTAACCAAACCCCGAAAATCAATGTTTTCTACGTTGATTTCAAAGAACCGCTAGATGAAGAGGTTCCGCAAAAACCTGAAAAAGAGATAGAAACTTTCTTCCCGATTTGGCTTAATCCAGTGTTCTATCTGCTGTTCTCAGCAATGCTATTCGTAGTGTTTGTGCGTCGCCGTCGGTTTGGTCGCTTGGCATATGAGCGGCTTCCGATTACCGTCAAGTCGTCGGAAACGATTCAATCCCTAGGGCGCCTATATGAGCAAAACCAGACGAATACGCACACCGCGCACCTACTGCAAATAGATGCTGTGAAGCGCTTGCGTAAAGCACTGTATCTGAACTCGCAGAACTCTGATATGGATTTGCTTAACCTGCTAGCAAATCGCACTAACCAAGATATTTCTGTTCTACAGAGACTTCTTTTCCAACCGTTCCAAGGCTCAACTGCCGAACTTACTCTATTTAGTAAACAACTAGATGCCCTGATTCAGGAGGTCACAAATGTCTGACACGCCAACTACCCCAGCTGCTCCGCTGCCAGCTGATGCTTCTGCGCAAGCCCGCGATGCGCTGCTGCGGGTGCAGGCCGAAGTTGCCAAAGCCGTGGTTGGGCAAAATGTCGCCGTCACCGGTTTAATTATCGGTTTACTTACCCAAGGGCATGTCCTTTTGGAAGGTGTACCTGGTACGGCAAAGACCCTGCTGGTACGTGCTTTGGCGAAAGCCCTTTCCATTGATTCAAAGCGCGTTCAGTTCACTCCTGACCTGATGCCCGGTGACGTGACCGGTTCGCTTATGTACGACCGGGCTGAAGCTGAGTTTAAGTTCCGCCCCGGCCCAGTTTTCACTAACTTGCTACTTGCTGACGAAATTAACCGTACGCCACCAAAGACGCAGGCTTCTTTGCTTGAAGCAATGGCAGAACGTCAGGTGACGGTTGATGGTGAAGCTAAAAAGCTACCTGCTCCTTTCATGGTGGCAGCAACGCAGAACCCGATTGAACAAGAAGGCACCTACCCACTTCCTGAAGCTCAGTTGGACCGTTTCTTGCTGAAGTTGAAGCTGGATCTGCCGGCTCGCCACGAAGAAATCGAGATCGTCACCCGTCACGCGGTGGGCTTTGATGCTTCTAACCTTGATGCTGCAGGGTTGCGTCCGGTGGCTACTGCAGCTGATATTGAAGCTGGTATTGCCGCGGTGAAGCAGGTTTCGATTAGCCCTGAAGTTTCTGCATATATCGTTGATATTGCGCGGGCTACCCGGATGTCTCCTTCTTTGTCTTACGGCATGTCTCCACGTGCCGCTGTGGCTTTGCTGGCGACTTCGCGGGCTTGGGCTTGGCTGTCGGGCCGTGACTTCGTGACTCCAGACGATGTGAAGATGCTGGCGAAGCCAACTATTGCACACCGTTTGGCACTGCGCCCAGAAGCAGAGCTTGAGGGCGTCAATATCGAAAACGTTCTGTCCGCTGCATTGGATTCAGTACCGGTACCACGATGATTATCAGCTGGCGTGCGCCAGTGCTGGTCCTGCTAGGTATCCCACTGGTCATTTGGAGTCCAAACATTCAAACAGTGACTTTCTGGTCGCTGTTCGTTGTGGCGCTCATTTTGCTAGATGCGGTGTTAGCGCCGAACCTCCGTAAGTTGGAAGTTAAACGCTTACAGCCGCGTAGCGTCCGCGCCTTGCAAGAATCCACTTCGGTAGTTGAAATCCTCAGCCCTAAGAAACTCAAGCTTGAGGTGCGCGATGCTTGGCAGCCCAGTGCTCAAGCTGGGTTCCCTGATTTGGATAAGCAGTTTGGAAATCGCCATAAGGTGGTTTTACTTGCGAATGAACCACTGCAGGTGGCTACTAAGCTAGTACCTTCACGCCGCGGCAAGTTGCGTGCCGATTATGTCACGGTACGTGCTTGGGGACCGCTGGGCTTAGGGGGTCGGCAGCTTTCTTTTGATGCCCCCGCTATTTTGGATGCGCTTCCAGCTTTCCCTTCGATTAAACAGCTTCCGCGGGCTTTAGCGAAGCTACAGATTGCCGAAGGGCAGGCGTTGGCGAAACAGCGTGGGCAGGGCACGGAATTTGATTCCTTGCGTGAGTGGGTTGATGGTGATGACGTCCGTTCGATTGACTGGCGGGCTACTGCTCGCCACGGAGAATCGATTATTGTGCGCACCTGGCGTCCGCAGCGTGACCGCCACATCATGATGATGATGGATACATCGCGTGTTTCGGCGGCTCGTTTAGGCGATGTTTCCCGTCTGGATGCGCAGATGGATGCTGCCCTTTTACTTTCAGGTGTATGTGCTAAAGCGAATGACAATATTTCTTTGATTGCTGGTTCGCAAGAGGTCCGCGCAAAATGTATTTTGCCGCAGCGAGATCGGGTTTTGAACTCGATGTCGAAAGCCATGACTGATTTGCCAGCAGAAATTATTGAAGCCGACTGGAATAAACTAGCTTATTCGTTGAATGAGTTTGGCAATAAGCTATCTTTGCTGGTGATTTTCACGCCCGTGGAACCGCATATTTTGGAAGCTTCTCTGTTGCCAGTGCTGGCTACGTTACGCAAACGCACTAAGGTTGTGATTGCTTCGGTAATCGACCCTGAGTTAGCACAGATTAGTGAACACCGAGACACTAGCAGTGAAATCTATACTTCTGCAGCTGCAATTTCAGCGCGGATCGATCATGAGAAAGCGATTGCGGGTCTGCGAACAGCGGGTATTTCCGTTGTGGAAGGTACTCCTCAGTCTCTGCCAATGCAGATCGTCGACCACTATTTGTTGTTGAAGTCGCAGGCGGAACTCTAAGTTCTCTATCACAAACGTTATTCTTTTTAAACAGCTTTGGTATTGAAAGGATCCTGATGGAAGCCCAAAATCACTTGGTGGCTGACGATATTATCGTCGGTGAAGGTGTTGCCCTGGATGTCCCCGTAGCGGGTCCTTTCTTGCGGATTACTGCTGCGATGATCGACGCGTTTGTAACTCTATTTCTCATCGCCGCTATCTTTTCAACCTTTGAGGAATTCCTGCTTTTCAGCAATGATGCGATTGCCCGCATCGTAAATATTTCTGTAATTGTTTTCTTCTTAGTTGTTATGCCCACGCTGATTGAGACTTTCTCAAATGGAAAGTCCATCGGGCGACTGATCGTGGGAACCCGCGTTGTGCGTAGCGATCATGGTTCGATTTCTTTCCGTCATGCGTTTACCCGCGCCATGATTGGGGTAATTGAACTGTGGTTTTCTGGTGGGGCGATTGCCGCGCTGAGCGTATTTTTCTCTAAACAAGGCTTACGTATCGGTGACTTTGCGGCAGGCACGATTGTGATTAAAGAGCGGATTCCGCTACAACTCACGCAGCCAATAATGATGCCACCTGAAATGGTTCCCTGGGCACAAGCTGCTGACATCGGAAGTATCCCTACGCCTACAGCTTTAAGTGCCCGCCAGTTCTTGTTGCGCCGTGACACCCTCACCTCGCGATCCCGCGAAGAGATGGGTTTACAGCTGGCACAACAGCTACAAGAGTACGTGTACCCGTTACCTCCGCAAATGCCTCATCCAGAAGTGTTTATTAGTGCGGTTTTAGCTGAGCGTAGCCGTCGGGCTGCCTTGCGGGCAGCTGCTAACAAGAAGCTTGCAAAGACTTTACTACGTCAGAGCTGAACGTAGATTTACGCTGTGTTTTAAGCTTTTACTTGAATTCTAAGCGGTACGGCATGCCGGGGCCTTGGTGGGCACTGGCTACCTCGATTGCGGAGCGAAGCTGTTTGCGATGTACTTTTTGACCGCCTCGAATTTTGATGGATTGTTTGAGCCAACCGAGTTTACGCCCGGCAACTGCTAAGGCTACGTCTTTGTACTGGTCTGCGCGGTGTAGTTTGCCAACTACGTCTGCTCCCAAGTCGCGATGGCTGAAGTCGCAGGGGACTTCTTGCACAGTGAATCCGGCGCGCAACAGGTCGATAGTCATTCCGACTTCTACTCCCCAGCCGTCTGCAAAAGGCATTACGTGGTCTAAGGCGGCGCGGGTGATTAAACGCTGCCCAGAAAGTGGGCACTGTGGTTTCCAACCGGTAGCTTTGAAAATCGCTTTACGAGCCATATTTACTACGATTTTCTTTTTTGGCTGGTTTGCAGCTAAAAGCGTTCCAATCGCGCAATCGACTTGTCCGCCTTGGAGGATTTCGATCAACGCTGTGGCTTCTACCGCTGAATCGCCCAGGTCTGCGTCTAAAAATAGGATGTCGCGGGGCAGGCCGTCTTCCAGGTCGCGCATAGCGGCGACTTTTACGCCGGTTTCCATAGCTGAGGCTTTCCCGCGGTTTACTGCGTGCCTAACTACTACGGCTCCGGCTCCGCGAGCGTAATCTTGGGTGTTGTCGTCTGAGCCGTCGTCTACTACGATTAGCAGGTCAGCGCCGGGCAGGGCGCGACAGGCTCTGACGGTTGCGGCGATGCGGCGGGCTTCGTTGTGGGCAGGGATTACTACGGCGATTTTATTTTGCCGGCGGGCTGATTCCAAACTGTCTCCCAGTTAATGTGGTGCCCCGGGCCAGTGGCCCGGGGCGTTAGCTTTAGCGCAGGGATACTTGGCGAGATACCAAGCCTGCGCGGATGCGTCGTTCTACTTCAGTTAGTGGTTCGGTTACTTGCAGGGCTTTCTCGAGTTCCTTTTCCAAGGTCTGGACGGCTTCGGTGAGTTCCTCAGCTGCCACGGTTTCGGGGAATTCGAATACTGGGATGGAAAGCCCGGCGGCGCGGAAGGCGCCGATGAAGCGGGAGTCGTGGCCCAGGGTGAGCTTGTCTTCGGCGGCGATGCGAGCCAGGGCGGTGAAGAGTTTGGTTTCTTCTTCAGCGCGGATCCAGCGGACGAAGATCTTTGTCATGTCGTGCCAGTAGGTGTGGGTGGTGCCTGGGATTGCCACGGTGGGGATAAGTTCGGTGGCAGATTCTTCAATGGCTGCTTTCGCTTCAGCTTCTTCTGCAGAGCCTGGTACCAGCCAGAATCCCAGGTCGCGGTGTAGTTCCAGGTCGCCGTATTCGGCTACGATTTCGTCCAGGCGTGGGCCGGCAACGCGTACGTCTACTGCGATGATTGCGGGTTCGGCTTCTTTGGCTGCGACGCGCTTGGCGTGGTCCAGGGCGGCTACGATGGCTACGCCCAGGTCGTGGCTGTTGTCGCCGGTGCGGGAACGGGTTTGCAGGGCGACCATTACTTCTCCGTCGGCGCGTACCATGGCGGTGGCGGCGTCTGGCAGGACGGTGACGAAGGTGATTTCTTTACCTTCGTATTCTTTGTTCAGTTTTACGCGCATGGTAGCTGCGGGGAGGATTTCACGCATGGCGATTAGTTCGCGTTCTGCTGGGATTCCTTCGAATGGGCGAGCTACGTGGGGGATGACTGGGAGGGCTGGTTTGATTGGTCCAGTTACTTTTTTGCGGCGGGAGGCTTTGCCCATGGTTTTCTTCTTTCTGTCCCGTTTTCTTTCCCGAGGACGGTGCCCTGCGGTTCTAGTTAGTTTTATCGTTCCGCCTTATTTTACCTAGTTTGTGGGTGCTTTTGCAGGGGCGCGAGTTAAATCTGTGACAAATCGATTTCTTCCTGCGAAAATGGGGTTATGCATGAAAGAGCGGGCACTGTTGCCAAACCAGAAGATTTAATCAATGTTGAAGAGCTTTTGAACTCGTATTACGAGTTGGAGCCGGATGTTAATGTACCTGACCAGAAGGTTGTTTTCGGTACTTCAGGTCACCGTGGGAGTTCTTTGGATAGGGCTTTCAATGAGGCACATATTGTGGCGACCACGGCGGCGATTGTGGAGTACCGGGCGGCGCAAGGTTTTGATGGTCCTTTGTTTATTGGTCGGGATACCCATGCGCTTTCTGAACCTGCGTGGCGTTCGGCTTTGGAAGTTTTAGTGGCGGCTGGCGTTGATGTTTACGTTGATAGTCGTAATTCTTATACCCCTACCCCAGCGGTTTCGCACGCGATTTTGAAAGCTAATGGGGCGGGGACTCCTACCGGAGTACGCCTATCTGGTTCTGGTTTAGCTGATGGGATTGTGGTGACTCCGTCCCATAATCCGCCACGCGATGGTGGGTTTAAGTACAATCCTCCGCACGGTGGTCCGGCTGATTCTGATGCCACTAGTGTGATTGCTGCTCGTGCGAATGAGATTTTGGCTTCTGGCTGGTCTCAGGTAGCTCGTTATACTGCCAGTGATTTGCTTGAGCATCCGCGGATTCACCGTTACGATTACCGCGCCAATTACGTGGCTGATTTGGGTTCCATTATTGATATGGATGCGATTCGTAATGCGGGGGTCCGGATTGGGGCTGACCCGCTTGGGGGTGCTTCGGTAGATTACTGGGCTGCTATTGGTGAACACTACGGTTTGGACTTGACGGTGGTGAACCCGAAGGTCGATCCAACTTGGCGTTTTATGACTTTGGACTGGGATGGGAAGATCCGAATGGACTGTTCCTCTCCTAATGCGATGGCTTCGTTACGTAAGCTGATGACTCCAGATGCTTCTGGTAAGACTCCTTACGATGTGGCGCATGGTAATGACGCGGATTCTGACCGTCATGGGATTGTCACTGCTGATGGTTTAATGAATCCAAATCACTATTTGGCTGTGGCGATTGAGTATTTGTTTAACCACCGTCCTAAGTGGCGTAAGGACTGCGCAGTGGGGAAGACTTTGGTGTCTTCGGCACTGATTGACCGGGTTGTGGCTGATTTGGGTCGCGATTTGGTGGAAGTTCCAGTTGGTTTCAAGTATTTCGTTCCAGGCTTGTTAGATGGTTCGGTTGGTTTCGGTGGCGAAGAGTCTGCGGGAGCTTCTTTCTTACGTAAAGATGGCACTGTGTGGACTACTGATAAGGACGGAATCATCCTGTGTTTGTTAGCGGCTGAGATGATTGCTGTTACTGGTAAGACTCCTTCTCAGTTGCATAAAGAGCAGGTGGAGCGTTTTGGTGCTTCTGCTTATGCGCGCATTGATTCGGCAGCTTCGAAGGAAGAGAAGGCGAAGTTGGCGAAGCTTTCCGCTGCTGACGTGACTGCAACTGAGTTGGCTGGTGAAGAAATCACGGCTCGCCTGGTAGAGGCTCCGGGTAATGGGGCGGCCATCGGTGGTTTGAAGGTTTGTACTCAGAACGCTTGGTTTGCGGCGCGTCCTTCTGGTACGGAAGATGTGTATAAGATTTACGCTGAGAGCTTCCTGGGGGCAGACCATTTGGCGCTGGTCCAAGAGCAGGCGAAGGTGGTTGTGGCTGACGCGTTAGCGCAGTAATTTACCGGTTTTATTTGGATTTGGGAGCAACTTGCAGGTGCGAGTGGCTCCCTTTTCCTTTCCCTCCCCCATTTCGCACGGGAAACGGCTTTCGTATGCGAATTGAGAGGTAGCAGGGGCTAATTTCGCACGGGAAACGGCTTTCATCGGTGGGTGTCAAGTTGTTGTGAGTTGTTTCA
>JAUNKY010000007.1 GCA_030532515.1 Actinomycetaceae bacterium | reverse complement strand
AGCTTTGGCGTAATATTTTGGCGCAGGATATTTTCGATGCGCATAGTGAGTTTCTACTAGCTCACCCTGAGGAGCTTGCGTATTTGAACTCGTTAACTGAACCCCCAGCAGCGTATCACGACTAAGTGGTCATAAAAGTGCTTCAGCCTCTGCAGTAATGAGAGTGAAATGCGCCTAATAAATTCACTGCCAGCCCACATAACAGGCGTGAACACGCTAAGGTTGAAGTGTTGGACGACTTTAGTCCCACCTGACCACGCCGGTGGGCTGGCTCCTGCCAAACCACCAAACTCTAAGGAGAAAACATGGCTGTTTACACTCTGCCCGAACTGGGCTACGACTACGGAGCGTTGGAACCACATATTTCCGCACGCATCATGGAACTACACCACTCCAAGCACCACGCTGCCTACGTTGCAGGCGCAAACTTGGCTTTGGAAAAGCTTGAAGCTGCCCGCGATGCCGGCGACCACGCTGCCATTAACCTGCATGAAAAGAACCTAGCTTTCAACTTGGGTGGACACTCCAATCACTCAGTATTTTGGACCAACATGACCGGCGCTGGCGCATCCCGCCCAGAAGGCGAACTAGCTGCAGCTATCGACGAGTTCTTTGGCTCCTTTGAAAAGTTCCAGGCACAGTTCGCGGCTGCCGCACTGGGCATCCAGGGCTCTGGCTGGGCAGTATTGGCTTGGGATACCCTGGGTCAGCGCCTGGTAACCTTCCAGCTATTCGACCAGCAGGGCAACATCCCAGTTGGCACTGTCCCAGTGCTAATGCTGGACATGTGGGAACACGCCTTCTACTTGGATTACGTAAACGTTAAGGGCGATTACGTAAACGCTTGGTGGAACGTAGTGGACTGGGCAAACGTAGCCGCTCGTTTCGAAGCAGCTCGCGCTACTTTCGGCGGCTTGATCAAGGCTTGAGAACTAACTATTTCTTTGAAATAACGTTCCCTTAATTCATAGAATATTCCCCGAAAATCCCTCTGAAAATGATTGGATTTTCGGGGAATATTCTATATCTGCCACAACCTTTTCTAATTCAAATAGCGTTTACGTATAGCATTCAGTCCTGCCCCTGTTTTTAGATCCAATTTTCCACCTGGCTAAAGCCTTGGCGAATCAGAAAACTGCGTATGGAAAACTCCTGAAAGGTCCAAAATACCGCCCTCGGAAAAGTTATCCACAACCCGTAAAAAAGTCGCGCCAAACTCCCTAATCTGGAAAATATGGAAACCACCTGGATCCCCACCCAAACCCCGCACTCCAACGAGCCCACGCCCTACCCGCTAATCCGTGTCCAAGCCACCAAAACCCAACACCTGGAATTCCCTCTTAACACGCCACCATGGGAAATTCACCGCGCAGTAATGCTTTATCTTGCGAAACTTGCCATACAACGATCTAAACAACCTCTATTTTTAAGTGGACTAACCGCTGCACTTCAATACGGTGCGCCAACATGGAACCAGCACAACACCATCTACTTAGGGACAAAAACTGGCACTAATAATCAAAAATACATTGGATGCTATACCGGACCTTTCGGGGAAAAAACTTTCCAAAAACCTACACTCATAAAACGCCAGCATAAAAACTACCCCGAAAATACAGTCTCGTTAATCAACGGCATTCCCACCCTCAATGCTTATGTGACCGTTTTAGAGCTACTCTGCCTGACAGACCCGTATGAGGCGTTTGTTTCTGCCGATGGGTTAGTTCGTAAAACCCTGCAGTTCAACCGATTCAACAAGGTTTCTGGATTAGAACTTTGGAAACGAATCCTTCCGGACTTGCAACAATACATATCAATATTTTTCGCGAAAAAGTACCACACGCGCCTCTTGCGGCGCCTCAAACTGGTGGATCCGTTTGCCGAATCAGCTGCGGAAACTGCTGTGCGCGTGACCTTGTATCAGCTGGGAATCACCAACATTGAGTCCCAAAAACGCGTGGTAGTGGGTGGTAAAGAGCGCTTCGGGGACCTGTACTTGCCAGAGTACAACACCATCATTGAAATAGACGGAAATGAAAAGTACACTTCCACGGATGCTTATGCGGCTGAGAAGGATCGCGAAGTTTTACTGACGGCAGAGGGTTTTATTGTGGTGCGGGTGAACAGCAAAGAACTGCGCTTACCTGATTTTGCACGGATTTTGGCGGCGAAGTTGCATGTGCCGATGCCACGTAAACTTAAAGTTGTCTAAACCATCCGTCACAAACCCGTTCTAGTAACTTTTTTAGAAAAAGGGACTAAAATGCCTTAGTTTTGCGATGAAACGCAGGTGTTTTAGTATGTTTTTCGAAAAAACTTACTAAAACACTTTGACTCCAGCTGACACTCACCCGGCGCATATCTGGCAAGCAGCTGGAACGCGCCTGATGTACGCCTGATGTACGTATCCCTCATATCCCCCTCGTGCCACATACAAGAACCCCCGGACCTTGACTTTTCCGCAAGATTCCGGGGGTTTTTAGAGCGGTGACGGAGGGATTTGAACCCTCGGTGGCTATTAACCACACAACATTTCGAGTGTTGCACCTTCGGCCGCTCGGACACGTCACCAAGAACTACACGGTCAGAAAACCGCACAGTACATCTTTATTTTACACTTAACGTTTAGCCAAGAAAAACTGGCGCAACTGTGTTTCACATTCCACTTCCAAGACTCCCCCATAAACTTCCACCTGATGATTCACCCGCGAGTCCCGCACCACGTCTCGTAAGGACCCGCACGCACCAAAAGCCGGATCCCAAGCTCCAAACACTACGCGCCCCACCCGCGCAGAAACTAACGCCCCGGCACACATCGTGCACGGCTCTAAAGTAACCACCAACGTACAGTCAGAAAAGCGCCACCGCCCTAGCTTCGCCGCCGCTTCCCGTAAAACATTAATTTCCGCATGCCCAGTAGGGTCACAGCCTGCTTCACGCGTGTTAAAACCAGTTGCGATCAACTCACCGCCCTCGGAAAGAAGCAGGGCGCCAACCGGCACGTCACCCGCCTGTTCTGCCTGCGCGGCCAACTCTATCGCGCGACGCATCCACGGTTCGTAATCAACCATTCCCGCAACACTCATACTGCCAGCCTAACCCAAATCACAATCAATCCGCGCGGAACTACCCGGTAGCGGACGAAAACCGGTATTTTAGAAGTATGCGTTTACACATTGCTAATCACCCACTTATTGACCACAAACTTACGGTGCTGCGCGACGAGCGCACTCCTTCCCCCATCTTCCGTCAACTGGCAGATGAACTGGTCACCTTGCTCACCTATGAAGCAACTCGCGACATTGCAGTCGAAGATTTCCCAATCAAGACCCCTGTGACTGAAACTGTTGGCAAGCGCCTAGCAGAACCTCGTCCGATCGTGATTCCTATTCTGCGCGCCGGCCTGGGCATGCTTGAAGGCATGACCCGCATGCTCCCCACCGCAGAAGTTGGCTTCCTGGGAATGAAACGCGACGAACACACTCTGGCAATCGAAACCTACGCGAACCGTCTGCCAGATGACCTCTCGGGCCGCCACTGCTTCATCCTGGACCCTATGTTAGCTACCGGCCACACGATGGTGGCAGCTATCGACTACCTGCTTGAACGTGGTGCTAAGGAAGTGACCTGTCTGTGTCTGCTGGCAGCTCCTGAAGGACTCAAGACGGTTGAAGAATTCGTTGGCGACCGCGCGGATGTCAACATCGTTACCGCTTCCGTAGATGAACGCCTAAACGAACACGCTTACATTGTCCCCGGCCTCGGCGACGCGGGCGACCGCCTCTACGGCGTAGTCGACTAACCTTTAATCCAAAAGTAAAACTCCCGCTACCGGCGAAATGCTGGCAGCGGGAGTCTTATTTTAATCAGCAAGCCCATAAGTCACTAACCGGACAGAACCGATCAGGATACGGGCAGTCCCCAGCAAAATACCGGGATTACCGATCAGAATACGGGGATAACGGAACCGTCAGTCCACTTCTGCTTAATGAACTCGCGAACTTCGTCAGAGTGCAGCAACTCTTCAAGCTTCTTAATCGCTTCGTTGCCGTCATCTTCGCTGCGCCATACCAGCAGGTTAGAGGCTGGGTTGTTTTCAGTTGGTTCGCCTACAATCGCGTCTTTGTTGAAAGACAGACCGCCTTCTTGTGCGAAGTTACCGTTGATTACCGCGGCATCCACATCTGGCAAAGAACGCACCAGTTGCGCGCCTTCAACTTCTTTCCATTCAAAGTTCTTCAGCTTTTTCACGGTGAAAATGTTGATGTCGCCTTCCTTTGGCACTTCAACCAGTCCAACGGATTCCAGCAGTCGCAGCGCGCGGGCTTGGTTTACAGTGTCGGCGATAATACCGATGGTGCCGCCCTCGGGCAGATCCTTCACGTCCTTAATCTTGGCGGAGTACAGGCCCAGTGGCTCGAGGTGCACGCCCTTACCTGCGGTGCCCTGGAGTCCCAGCTTTGGTCCTTGATCCTCCAGGTAGGGGAGGGTTTGGAAGTAGTTAGCATCCAGTTCGCCGGACTTGAGGGCTTCGTTTGGCAGAACGTAGTCAGAGTATTCGACGATTTCCAGGTCCAGGCCGTGCTTGGCAGCTAAGTTTTCGTCGATGAACTTCAGGATATCTGCGTGGGGAGAGGGGGATGCGCCCACCTTCAGGGTGACTACTCCGCCCTTTTCAGCGGGTGCTTTGCCGGTTTCTTTTTCGGTTCCGGTAGTTCCGCCACAGGCAGAGAGGCCCAGGGCGGCGATTGCTGCTACGGAGAGGAATTGTGCGCGAGTGATCTTGATGGTCATGATTTTTCCTTTAAATATAAGTCTTTGTCGTGCCGTTTGGCAGGTTCTTTTCGATGTTTGGTTGCTTTTTGGCAGGTTGCCTGGTTCCGCAGATCGGCTTTCGGGGGTTTGTTTTCCAGATTTTTCCCGAGGGCGCCGATTTAAGCTCTTAGTGTGGGTTAACCCGACTGGTAGTTGCTCAGCGGTGGTCTACCAGTCGGCTGATCATATCGCCGATCATCTGCATGATCTGGACGATGACAACCACTGCAATCACTGAAACCGCCATGACAGTAGGCATGAAGCGGGTGTAGCCGTAGTTGATGGCCAGCTGTCCCAGGCCGCCGGCGCCAATCGTGCCGGCCATTGCCGAGTATCCTAAGAGGCTAATGGCTAAAACGGTTACGGACTGTACCAACGAGGGCAGGGCTTCGCGAATCTGCACGCCGAACATGATGCCCAGGCGGGTTGCGCCCATCATGCGGGCAGCTTCGATTTTGCCGGGGTCTACTGAACGGACGTTGGTTTCTACCAGGCGGGCGAAGAATGGCACGGCACTGATAGTCAGGGGTACGAGGGCTGCGTGCCAACCCAGGGTGGTGCCCATGATGAAACGGGTGAGCGGAATAATCGCTACGATCAGGATGATGAATGGGATTGAGCGCCCAATGTTCACGATCACTGAAAGCACCTGGTTGAGCAGCTTGTTGGGGGTGAGGCCGTCACGGGCAGTCGAGACTGCTAGCAGGCCCAAAGGGGTGCCGATGACGACCGTGATTAAAGTGGAAATCAGTGTCATCAGCAAGGTTTCTACAATTGCCCAGCCGAAGGTCTGTTCTAAGACTTTCCATTCTGTGGGGTCAATCGCCAGCGGTAGGTTTTGTGCCAGTTCGATGAGATTCATCGGCGTACCTCCGCGTGGAATCCGCGTGAGCGGAAGGCTTCAATAACGTGCTTTGCTTCGTCTTTGCGAACGGTTAGTGCCAGGCGCCCTACCTGAATATTCGGGAGGGATTCGAACGTGCCGGCTGCTACGTCTGCTCCTAGAGAAGAAGCGATGGAAAGCAGTTCCGCGCCGGTAGGAATACCGGGGTGCGAGGTAAAAGCGGTGTCTACCACTACGTGTCCTTCCGGGCACTGGTGGTTTTCGGTGGCTGGCAGTGGCACCAGTTCGCGGGCTAGTAGCGAGTTTGGATCTGCCACAACTTCAGCGATTTTACCGGTTTCAATGACTTGTCCGTGTTCCAAGAGGGAGACAGAGTCGCAGATTGAGCGGACTACTTCCATTTCGTGGGTGATGATCACGATGGTTACGCCGAAGCGGTCGCGGATATCTTTTAGAAGTGAGAGAACCTGGCGGGTGGTTTCGGAATCGAGTGCGGAAGTTGGTTCGTCGCACAGCAGTACCGAAGGGTTTCCTGCCAGAGCACGGGCGATGCCGACGCGTTGGCGTTGCCCGCCGGAGAGTTGCGAAGGATAGGAGTTTTCGCGTCCGCGTAGGCCGACTACTGCTAGAAGCTCTGCTGCTTTAGAGCGGGCGGTTTGTTTATCTTCGCCGGCTACGCGCAGTGGGTAGGCCACGTTGTCCAGGGCGGTGCGAGAGTCAAAAAGGTTGGCAGCTTGGAATACCATGCCGATGCGGCGGCGTTGTAGACGCAGTTCGCTTTCGGGCAGTAATGAGAGATTTTCGCCGCCTAAGAGGATTTCACCTTCGGTGGGTTGTTCGAGGGCGGTGAGGCAGCGGATTAGGGTGGATTTTCCAGCTCCGGATTGTCCTACGATGCCGTGAATGGAGCCAGCTTCGATTTCTAAGCTGACGTTCTTTAAAGCTACTACGTCGGCTCCGCCGCGAATGGTGTATCGCTTTGAGACATTGGTTAGTTTGATGTCTGCGCGCATCGGAGCCTCCTTCCTAGCTTTCTGTGTTCATTTAGGACCTTGACTAGTCTACGCTTGATTATTTCAGTGCGCGAAATTATATCCAGATGATGAGAATTTTACGTCCACTATTTAATATATACTACTGTGAAACCTTGAAATTCCAGGCTTTTTCGCGGTTTTGCAATCACCAGTTACTAGTTGATTTTCACACCTGCACTGATCCGAGCAGAGAGTAGACTTCCCCGCAGTATATTTGCCAAACTTAAAGTATGACTCACGACCGAAAAGCCGGGCGATTTGCCCCCAGTCCTTCAGGCGACATGCATATTGGTAATCTACGCACCGCAACTTTAGCTTGGATCTGGGCAAAGCAAACTGACCGAGATTTTGTAATTCGTGTAGAAGACATCGACCGAGTCAAAGCCGGCGCCGCCCAACGACAACTAGAAGACTTGGCCACCTTAGGGCTCACCTGGGATGAGACTCCCCTCTTCCAATCCACTCGCCACGACGCACACCTGGCAGCCATTGAAACACTGCGTAAGAAAGAACTTCTCTTTGAATGCTTCTGTTCTCGCAAAGAGATTGCCGAAGCGTCCTCGGCTCCCCATTCCCGTCCCGGATTCTACCCGGGAACCTGCGCGCACCTGTCGGACTCACAGAAGGAAGCAAAACGCGCAGAACTTGCCGCAGCCGGACGCGCTCCCGCACTGCGTTTGCGCCCCCAAGTATCCACTTGGACCGTCACCGACGAACTATTTGGTGAAGTCACCGAACAAATCGACCAAGTCGTGCTACAGCGCGGCGATGGGATTTTAGCCTACAACTTAGTAGTGGTCGTAGATGATGCCTGGCAACAGGTAGATCAGATTGTACGCGCTGACGACCTCTTATCTTCTGCCCCAGCGCAGGCCTATATCGCACACGAACTGGGCTACGCGCCCTTTACCTACGCGCACGTTCCCCTGGTATTAGCTCCTTCCGGGGCGCGCCTAGCCAAAAGAGATGGCGCAGTTACGCTGCGGGATCTGCTGGCACAAGGGTGGAGCGTTGCGCGGATTATTGAAGAAATTTCCGCGTCCTTAGGCTACCAAGCCAGCTCACTGCCACAGCTGTTGGAAGTCTTTGACCGCCGCCACTTTACGCGCACCCCCTGGGTTTTCACGCCCCCAGCCTAAAGCCAAATACTCTCTTTTTGCCCCACTATCCCCCGGAGCGTAACTCGCCGAACCTATTTACCCGGCGAAGATACGCTCCGCCAATTTTTGCTTTCAGTTCCCGTAGCCTCGGCGTGTTACGCTCCGCTTAACTTAGGCTGCGATCGCACGCCCTCGGGAATAATCTAAGTACGCAAGCAACGCCGCCAGGCTAACGAAGCCCAGCGAAGTGGTGAAGACCAGCAACGCTGCCCCACCTGGAGTCCAAATCGTCGAAGCGGTGAAATATAGACCAGTGAGCAACGCCGAACCAATCGAAGTACCAATACGTTCAGTAGTTTGTTTCAAACCACCCGCCGTACCTCCCGAGGTTGGGGGCACTTCTTCCATTGCTAAAGTCTGATTCGTGGATCCAAAAACGCCTTGCCCAAAGCCCATCACGCCCAAGGTGAGCGGCAGCCACCAGATTGGCTGTCCGTAATAGAGGATTCCGACAATCGCCCCAATAGTCAAAACCACGCCGAACATCACGGTCGATAGCGCAATCAGCACCGTTTTCTTCCCCCACTGGGATACCTTAAGCGATCCCCACCGTGACCCCACAGCGGAAAGAAGCGCATTTGGAAGCCCCAGTACACCGGCTACCATCGCTGGGTAACCAAGCTCATTTTGCACAAAAATCGCCATGACAACGAACATCGTTGGTGCGCCCATAAAGTAAATCGCGGCGGTAGAAGTCCCCACCAAATATGAGCGAATCCGCAACAAAGATAGGTCCACCATGGGTTCTTTCCCCACTTTAGGCAGGTAACTTTCCCAGCGATACCACGCAAAGAGCACCACAGCGGCGGCCACAAGTAACAGCGGAATCCACCATTCGAAAGTGCGGAAAGTAAACGGAATCAGCGTCAGCACAATACCGGTTAGCAACAGTGCGGCGCCCAGGTAATCCATCCCACGCAGCGTGGCAACTTCAGCGGCTGAAATGTGGTGTCCGTTTTGCTTGGGTAGCCAAAAATATCCGAGGACGATACCCAAAACTCCCAGTGGAATATTAATGAAAAAGATGTAGCGCCACCCGGTTTCTACCCCAATGCCAGAGATCAGTGCGCCTGCCACAACAGGTCCCAAGGCAACGGAGAAGGAAACAACCATGCCGAAGAGACCAAAAGCTCGGGCTCGTTCTTTCCCTTGGAAGAACTGTTGAATCATCCCAATAATCTGCGGGGAATACATTCCCGCACCGATCCCCTGCAACACCCGCGCCGCGTTGAGGAATAGCGCAGTTGGAGCCAAGCCACTTAAGAGTGACCCCAGGACGAAAAGCACCAGTCCGACTAGGAAGAGAGTGCGCCTTGAGAACATGTCTCCCAAGCGTCCGGCGGGCACCAAAGTCATTCCGATTACCAGGGTGTATCCGGCTAAAATCCACTGGAGCTGCGCGTCTGAAGCCTGTAAACCTTTACCAATAGAAGCCAGTGCCAGGTTGATGGATGACACCGCAATCAGGGACATTGCTAGAGGAATTAGCAAGGTTACGAGGATGCGGTTTTTGTTGAAGGTAGTTGGTTCGGTGGTACTCATAGTTAGCTTTCTTCTTGACTAACTACAATTATCTGACACCGTGTCATTTTATTCTAGTGGAACCCCAAGGTGGTGACCAAACAGACACTCTCAGCCTTAATCTCCAACTCCACCTCAACTGGAACCTGACCCAAAACCGCGAGCGGCGCAACCACCGTAAATGGCTCACTTTGCGCTCTTAACTGTACCTCTAGCTCTGCCACTGCACGCCCCACACGGGCACTTAAAACCCGCGCTGTAACACGCAGGTTCGGCGTGTTACGCTCCGCCACAGGTATAGAGGGCGCCACTGACTTCGGCGTGTTACGCTCCGACTCTTGGCCACACAGGTTCGGCGTGTTACGCTCCGCGTAGGTAAAAGCCCCCGGAGCACACGCTAAAAACACTTCCGCACCTGCATGACTCGAATCAGCGATTAAGTTCGGCGCACCGCCCTCGGAAATTGGCAAAATCCCTAACTCCCCTGCCAGCGCAAGTGGCAAAATCGGCTGGAATCCCAAAAACTTAGCCACTTCCAAGAACTGCGGATCCCGCCAAATCTCAGTCGGAGTAGCATCGCGTAAAATGCACCCATCTTGCATCACCAAAACCCGGTCAGCCACCGCCAACGCCTCTTGCTGATCGTGCGTTACGTAAATCGCGGTAAGCCCCTGCTCTTTCACCACCCGGCGAATTTCCAACGCCAACTGCTCCCGCAAAGACCGATCCAATGCCGAAAGCGGTTCGTCAAGTAACAGCAGTCGCGGGCGGGGCGCCAAGGCGCGCGCCAAAGCTACCCGCTGCTGCTGCCCGCCAGAAAGCGTACTAATCCGGCGCGCTTCATACCCCGCCAAGCCCACCAACTCAAGCAATTCAGCGGTGCGCGCCACCTTCAGCGCTTTACTCATGCCCTGCAAGCCGAACTCAATGTTGCCAGCCACGCTCCGATGCCCAAAAAGCTGACCATCTTGAAACATCAAACCAAAATGGCGTCGATGCACCGGAATCGGACGCAAGTCCTCACCCGCGAAGTGCAACTTCCCAGTTGAGTGCTCCAAACCCGCAATGGCACGCAGTAATGAAGACTTACCTGAGCCAGAACCGCCCAGCAACGCGACAATCTGACCTTCGGGAATCTCTAAATCAACATTTTTCACAGCGTGAAACGTTCCATAGTGTACGTTCAGGTTCTCTACCTGCAAGTTATTCATCCAGAGAAATCCTTTCGCTGAGAAAATGAAGTCGGCGTGTTACGCTCTGCTTCAGTAAGCGAGGACGCAACTGACTTCGGCGTGTTACGCTCCGGCTGTATTACTGGAACCACTTTCTGCGGGCGATCAAACCATGCTTCAGCCGCCACCATTAACGCCGCCGCCACCAGTGCTAAAACTACTGATGCCGCTAAAGCCAACCCCTGCTCAGCTGCCCCCGGTTTACCCACCAAACGGTAAATTACCAACGGCAAAGTTGGCTCTGTAGAACGCGCTACAAAAGAAGTCGCCCCAAACTCACCTAAAGACATGGCACAGCTAAAAGCCGCCGCCAACCCAATCGAACGACTTACCAAAGGCAACTCCACCTGCGCCAAAACCCGCAGCCAAGAAGCCCCCAAAACCCGCGCCACTTCTAACTGACGGCGATCAATCTGCTCTAACACCGGAGTAACCAACCGGACTACTAGCGGCACCGCCACCATCGCCTGCGCTAACGGCACCAGCCACCAAGAATTCCGAAAATCAAACGGAGGCTCATCTAAAGCAATCGAGAAACCAAACCCAACCGTAACCGCAGAGACTCCCAAAGGTAAAGCAAACAACACATCTAACCCCGAAAGCCCCCACTTTAACGAACGCTGCTGTGGGCGACGCGAAAGCACAATCGCCACCAAAACCCCCACCACCAGGGCAATCAGCATCGCCATCAATGCAATAGAAAAAGACCGCCCCAAAGCGTAAATAGCCGGATCTTTCAGAACTCGCACCGCTTTAGGCACAAATAAATCCGTATAGTTCGCAAAAGTCCACTGCCCTTTACGTCGCAGCGAAGCCAGAAATAAGTTCCCCAGCGGCAAAACCAGCAGGCCACCCACTACCACCGCGGTAAATCCCACAACCGGCCAATCAGCTAAAGAAACTCGCCGCGGAGGAACATCCACCCGCAGTTTTTGCGTTTTCGCCCCATAAGACTGTGCTCGCTTTGAAATCCACAGGGAAATCCCAATCACCAGCAACTGCACAATCGATAAAACCGCGGCTGAACGCAAGTCCAACAAACCGGTAGTCAGAAAGTAAATCTCGGTTTCAACGGTAGAAACCGAAGTGCCCGACAAAATCAGCACCAATGCGAAAGAAGTCGCACAAAACAAGAAAATTAGCGCCCCGGCCGCACTAATCGCCGGTAGCAGACGCGGCAGCGTCACCGCGAAAAACACCCGCAGCGGCGAAGCCCCCAAAGAACGCGCCGCTTCTTCCATCCGCGGATCTAAACGCACCCACAGGTTTCCAATAGTTCGCACCGCCAGCGAATAGTTGAAAAACACCATGCCGACAACTACCGCGGTGGCAGTTCCATCTAATCCCAAAAAGCCCAGTAAACCGCCCTCGGAAAAAAGCGTCCGAAAAGCCACGCCCACCACCACCGACGGCAGAACAAACGGCACTGCTACCAGCCCGCGGATAAAACTCCGCCCCTTAAAATCCAGCCGATACAGCACCCAAGCTCCGGGAATCCCCAGTAGCAACGAAAAGAAAGTCGCCACCGCAGAAAGCCCTAGAGTGAAACGAATCGCACGCCAAATCCGCGGTTTCGCCAATACTTCAGAAAAGCCTCCCAGATCCCAGACCCCCGCTTCATCGACAAATCCGCGGAAAATCAGCGACAACGTGGGATAGAGGAAAAAGATTCCTAAAAAGACGACGGGCACACCCACAGCAATCGCTGCCCCCACAAAGAGGGATACGCGATCTGCCAGGTGTGCCCGCCGCATCAAGCTAAACTTACTTGGTCATCAAGTCAGACCAATCTTCCAACCACTTTGCCTGGTTTTCAGAAATGGTCTTAGCATCCAAGGTGAATGGCTTGTCAGCCAACTTGCCGAACTTAGCCAAAGCTTCTGGAAGCTTAACTTCTGGGTTAACTGGGTGTACGTAGTTTTCGCCTACGAATACTTCCTGGGTGGAAGCCTTCTGCACGAACTTAACGAAGGCGGCGCCACCAGCAGCGTTCTTAGCGTTCTTCAAAACACCTACGTATTCTGCTTGGCGGAAGCAGGTGTCTGGCAAGGAAACGATGGAAGATTCAGTTACTTCCTTGTTCACTGCCCAAGCTGGAGAGGAACCGTAAGAAACCATCAGTGGGCGGTCGCCCTTTCCTTCACCAGCAGAGAAGTCGGTGTTGAAAGCGTCAGACCAACCCTTGGTGATCTTTACGCCGTTATCCTTCAGACCGGTCCAGTAATCCTTCCAACCGTCTTCGTACTTAGCTACGGTGGCCATGAAGAATGCCAGGCCAGGAGAAGATGAAGTAGGGTTCATTGCGACCAGCAGATCCTTGTACTTTGGATCCTTCAAATCATCCAAAGAAGCCGGTACTTCCAGGCCCTTTTCCTTGAACCAAGCTGGGTCAGCGTTGATACATACGTCGCTTTGATCGAATGCTACCAGACCCGGAGCGTCTGCAATCATCAGGGCCTTTTCGGCGTCAGATAGTTCTACGGCTTCTTCAGAGAAAACGCCTTCTTTGATGGCGCGGTAAGCGCTGATCGAGTCAACGCCGAAAGCTACGTCACCTTCTGGGTTGTCTTTGGTCAGAACCAGCTTGTTGGTCAGTTCACCGCCAGAGCCCACCTGTACTAATTCCAGGGTGTAGCCGGTTTCCTTTTCGAAAGCTGCCTTCAGGTCGTCGTTGAATTCCAACGAATCGTAAGCCAGGACCTTAACAACGCCACCGGTCTTAGTTTCGGTTTGGGTGGTTTCCTTTGCGGTTTCGGCAGGCTTTTCAGCACCGGTTCCACAAGCAGCAAGCAGCAGAGCGCTGGCAGCGAAAACTGCCAGGCTGGAAGCAAATTTCTTCATTAATTCTTCCTTGGTATGGTCGCGCTTAGAAAGTTCTCATTTTTTCCGAGGGCGCCAGTTTACGCTCCCGGTTTTGTCTGAGCTACTTCGGTGTGCGCGACAAGTTTACAGTTGTAAACGATAGGAACGTATAGAACGTCTATGAGAGTCGACTTCCTTCGACGGTGCTAACCGTATCAGGTTCGAGGGTCTGCGCTGTGCGCACTCTCAGCGGATAATCCGCTCCCCTGTCGCATTACCGATTATACCTGGTTTTCGGATGCTGATTTTTGTGGAGTTGGCTACGCAGCTTCCGAAGCGTTTGCGCATCTGTAGGCGGCTAGCCGTGCGCAAACGCTTCGGTTTTAGGTTGTTTTAGACTGTTTGCGCATGCGTAGCCGGCTACGCATGCGCAAACAGTGCAGGGGAAGGAACCAAAAGATATCCACAGGCGTCCTCGGTATCTTCCAAACTAAGAAACCAAAAACAATACTATTGCTATGCAATACCAACGAATCCTACCGCCCCTGCGCCAACTGGACGGGAGCCCCCAACAGCCAACGATTCTGCGCCAACCAATCTTTCGCGGAAAAGAAATATTTTGCCTTGACACCACGCCCACCTGGCATCTAAGTCGCGTTAGACTTGTCGAACTTGCTCGCAAAACCCTTAAAAATAGTAAGGCAACAACATGTTTAAGCGGTTACTGCGCCAGCCTAGTTTACGGATTGCCGACTTTTAATCAAGCGGAAAAAATTGAAATTATCTACGTAAACTCAGCCAGACCAGCAAACAGCCGAGTAGGAAAACTACCCAACCTCGACAGTCAGCAAACCGTGCCAATTAGAAGACGTTCCCGCGAGTACCCACCCGAAGCAATCGTTGAAAAAACCGGCGTTCGCGTGCTTCGTTGGGACTACCTATGCCTAGAACTGCTAAAGGATAAAGACCCTTACCGGGCATTTGTCTCAGCCAATGCCCTAATCCGCAACGTTATCGAGTGCACTCGTAATACGCAGGTTGAGAGCCTTGCAAAGCTTGCGGATATACAAAAACATCTAAAACGTTTAGTAGCCGAAGTTAGGATGCAAAAGTACCGAATGCGCGTTTTGCGGCGAATCGACCTCTTAAACCCACTGTGTGAGTCAGTACTTGAAAGTATTACTGACGTAGCTTTTCACCAACTTGGGCAAACGGCGCAAGCACAATTCGAGGTCAAACATGCTAGTGGAAGCTACTGGATTGATTTTGTGTGGAAACCGCCCAGTCCCAGCGCCGCGCCAGTTGGAATTGAATGCGATGGCCATGAAAAAGCAGAACTTGCCGGCTACTGGAACCGGCAAGAGCTACGAGAGATCATTCTTGCCGAACGTGGGTTTCGCATGATCCGCTTCGATTCAAGTCAGATTATGCACCCGGATTTTCCGCGGGAGTTGGCGAAAGCCCTGGGAGTTGAAAGCCGAAAACGCCTGCTACGGATCTGAGCTCTCACGTTTTGAACTGTTTGCGCATCTGTAGGCGGCTAGCCGTGCGCAAACGTTGCGGTTGTAGGTTGTTTTAAACTGTTTGCGCATGCGTAGCTGGCTACGCATGCGCAAACAGGTCAGGCTTCCGGTGTGTAAAGGCGGGAATCGCGCTTAGCGATAACCTTCTTAGCCCCGCGCATCATGTAACGACGCGCCAAAGCCAGCACTACGCCAGAGACAGCTGCGAAAACCAGTAGTTCCACCAGTTCTACAGTGTCTTCTTCCTCTTTAGCAGGAGAGGGACGACCGGTAAACAGTTCCCAACCCTTATCAACTACTTTGTCAGCTAAGAAACCTGCGCCGGCCAGTGAACCGGCAGAAATTAATTTATTTGTTAAATCCATGTTTCTACTCTAGCGCAGATGCTTTTCGCCGGCGCTAAATACATTCAAAACAAGGCTACTTAGATACGAGTTCGGGGCGCCCAACGAATTGGAGCGCCCCGAACAACGTGGAAACTCTTAGCTGTAAACCATCTTCTGCTTTGCCCCACACCTAAACAGTTTTTAGGTTAAAGGCAAATAAACCTGTGATAGTCTCAGCCAATCGCTAAATTTTGGATCAGCCCTTCACAGAGCCACCGGTCAGACCGGCAACAATGTACTTCTGGAGGAACAAGAAGAGGGACAGAATCGGCAAGGAAGCGATTACCGCACCAGCGGTGAACCAATCCCAGTGCTTTTCCAAGCCACCAACCCACTTGTTCATACCGATTGCAATGGTCCAGTTATCGTCACCAGTTAGAATAACCGAAGCCAAAAGGAAGTCGTTGAATGCGCCAATGAAGGACAGCAGGGCAACAACTGCCAGGATCGGGGTTACCAGTGGCATGATGATGGTCCAGTAAATAGTGGCGTGTGATGCTCCATCGATGCGAGCAGCTTCATCCAGTTCCATTGGAATGGAGTTGAAGGTACCGTACATCAAGAAGGTGTTAGCGCCCAAGGCACCACCTAGGTAAACCGCAATCAGCGAGTACTTAGAGTTCAGACCCAGTGCTGGAATGATTTCACCCATAGTTACCAGCAGCGAGAAAACTGCCACGAATGCCAGCAGCTGCGGGAACATCTGGATTACCATCAGGGTCAGCAGCGAGCCTTTACGTCCCTTAAAGCGGTAGCGTGAGAAGGCGAATGCTGCCGCGGCGCCCATGATAACCGTGCCGATAGCGGTGATAACACCGATCTGCAGGGTGTTTAGGAACCAGGTCCAGAACTTGGTCTGTTCGCCCAGTTCGCGGAAATTTTCCAGTGAGAGGGCGGAGAACAAGCTGTTTGAAGAAGACAGCGTGGTTCCGGTTGAAGGGTTAAGTGCCGCTGAGAAAACGTAGAGGATGGGGAAGATCGAGTAGACAACTGCCACTACGCCTACGACGTGGCGGAAGCCGACTTCTCTGAACCAGTTGCCCCAGGTTTTCTTATTCTGCTTTGGTTCTACAGTTTTGGTAGTCATCACTGTGCCCCTTCGATCGACTTGGAACGCTTGAAGCTAATCATCGAAACAGTACCGACGATAATGAAGATCATGATGGACATTGCAGATGCCAGACCGTAGTCACGCGCTGCCTTGCCGGACAAACCAGCAACCGAGTAAACCATCGAGATCAGAATGTCGGTGTGGCCAACTGGAACGGACGCATCCTGGAATGCCGGGCCACCGTTGGTCAACATGTAGATCAGGTTGAAGTTGTTGAAGTTGAACGCGAAAGAAGCAATCAACAGTGGGGATACCTGGATCATCAGCTGTGGCATGGTGACGTAGCGCCAAATCTGGAATCCGGAAGCGCCGTCGATCTTAGCTGCTTCATTTAGTTCAGATGGGATGGACTGCAGTGCGCCGGTACAGATCAAGAACATGTAGGGGAAGCCCATCCACAGGTTCACGAACAGAACTGCGCCCTTTGCCAACCAAGGATCGGTGAGCCATGGGATTTCCGCGCCGCCGAAGAATACCTGGTTGAAGAAGCCGTACTTAGAGTTCAACATACCTGCGAAGAGGAAGGCTGACATGAATGCTGGGAATGCGTATGGCATCAGCATCAAAGTACGGTAAATCTTACGTCCGCCCATGCGGGTGTCGTTCATTACCAGAGCCAGAATCATACCTAGTAAGAAGGTGGTGATTACGGACAGGAACGCGAAAGCTACCGTCCAGGCCAGAACCTTGAAGAATGGTCCGGAATAGCGGGAGTCAGAGAAGGCTCGTTTGAAGTTATCAAGGCCAACCCAAACACGGTAACCGGTATCCAGTTTTTCGCCGTCTTCAGCTACGTAGAAACCGACTTCATCATCTGCCTTGTAGACCTTATTAGTCTTGAGGTCAGTTAGGGTGTAGGTTTCTTCATCGAAAGTCATGGTGGTTTCGAAAACGTAACCGGTTGAAGCGTTCTGGGTACCGACCAGGCCGCTGTTTGGCTCATCGGTAAGGGGGACGCGTAACGCCAGAACTTCTTCCTGACGTTCACCCAGTTTGCCGATGTTTACGATTTCCCAGCCGGGGATTTCGGAAAGGATGTTGCCAGCGCGTTTTACGCCGTCAACTTTTTCGAATGGCTGGTTGGCGGTACCGACTTTGACGTCGTCGCCGTCAATAATCGCGAAGCCCAGTTCGCCGTTGCGTTCCACAATGGTCAGTGGGTATTCAGCCGTGCCTTCTACGCGGTCAACCCGCTGGCGCATTAAGGATTCCGCGGCGGAGTACTTGTCCAGCAGGTGACGGTCACCGTAGTTGGTGAAGGCGATGTAGCCGGTGTAGCCCATGACGAAGACCTGGAAGGTGAGGAGAAATACCAAACCAGGAGTCATGTACTTCAGTGCCAGAGTACGTGGAGAGAAGTACACGTAGTCGACTGCGATCAGGACTACTAGGGCTGCCCCGAAGATTACCCAAGACTGGGAGGTGTAGGCCGAGATGATGATGTAGATGCCGAGGGCGTTCACCAAGGCCATTAGAAATAGTTTGACGAAGAAACCCGCCGACCACATGGAGGCGAAGGAATCGCCCGGGGTGGATTTCTTTTCAGTGGACCGTTGATTGCGGTCTAATTTTGCACTCATGTGTCCTCGCTTCGTTGCGTAAGGATATTTAATGACATGGCGTGTAGTTAGCGGTTGAACGCTAACTACACGCCATGTCAATCACTTGACACTATTACTTAGAAGACTTTGCGATATCGGCTTCGATATCAGCAACCATCTTTTCCCAAGCTGCCTTTGGATCTTCACCGTTGATGATTGCGGCTTCGGTCTTGCCCCAGAATGCCCATACCTGGCCCATTGCTGGGATGGATGGCATCAGAACGGAGCCTTCAGCAACCTTACCGAATGCTGCGGTGATTGGATCAGAAGCTGCTTCTGCTGCTTCCTTCAGAGCTGGCTGACGGTTGCCTGCTTCGTAGATCGCTACCTGTACGTCCTTGGTACCGATGTAGTCGGTCAGGAACTGTGCTGCCAGCAGGGAGTTCTTGGACTTGGAGGATACGTAGAAGCCCTGTACGCCTACGAATGGCTGAGCTGGCTTGCCACCTGCGGATGGGATTGGGTCGATTGCAACCTCAATGCCAGCCTTCTTGATGTCGCCGATCATCCATGGGCCACCGATGATGTATGGTGCTTCGCCGTTGCGGAATGCTTCCAGAGCGATGTCGTAGTCAATTGCGGTGTCCAGGTAGCCGGTACCGGTCTTGCCGTTTGCCTTCAACCATTCAGCGAACTTAACGCCGTTTTCGCCGCCCAAGCCCAGCTTGTTGGTGTAGCCGTTTGCATCAGATTCGAATACTGGTGCACCGAAGGAGGTCTGGAAAGCGTAGTAGTTGTAGCCGTCGCCGCCTTCACCGGTTGGGATTACGAATGGGTACTTCTTGTTTGCAGACTTACCCTTTGCTACGAATTCGTCGAAGGTTGCTGGGGTGGAGTCAACCAGCTTGGTGTTACGGATAACTGCTACGTTTTCGATAGCGTATGGCAGACCGTAGGTCTTGCCTTCGTAGGTGAATGCCTGTACGGAAATGTCAGCGAATGCGCTGGCCTTATCGCCCAGTTCCAGTGGGGCAACGGTTCCGTTAGCAACGAAGGTGCCCAACCAGTCGTGTGCGCCAACGGTGATGTCTGGACCTTCGCCGTTGGATACCTGAGTCTGGAATTCGTCCTTAATCTTGCCGAAGTCCTTAACTACAACAGCAACCTTGTTGCCGGTAGCTTCTTCGTACTTCTTAGCAACATCTTCGATAACTGCCTTACGGTTGTCATCAACCCAGACGGTCAGAGCAACTTCGCCGGTTGCTTCAGTCTTGGATTCCGCTGGCTTATCAGCTGGCTTATCTGCCTTGTCAGCTGCGCCACCACATGCTGCCAAGCCCAAGCTCATTACAGCTGCAGTTGCAAATACAATGCCGCGTCGCATTTTTTCTCCTCAGTCGTTTAATTTTTGTTGTTTCATTCAGTCAGCGCCTGCGCTTGCAGAATGTCGAAAATAATTTAATTACTTCCGCCAGGTTTTGCAACACGTTTCAGGCATTTTTTGCCGTATATTTTTTCGCACCTCAAGTTTTCCTTGAAATACCGCGATTTTTTTCGGTCACTTTTTGGTAACAATATACACGGCTTGCAAAATTACTGTAAGATTTTACAGGGATTAGCGGGAGGCAGCTTGCAGCAACGATGTTGTACACCGCCCTCGGGAAGAGAATTATTCACCGAAAAATCTTGGATAAATACCCACCCGACCCGCGCAAACTACTCTTCCAGACGCCTCTCTCAGGAGACTTGAAATGACAAATCGAATCAGCCTGGCAAAGCTGGCCGAACAAGCCGGCGTTTCCACCGCCACGGTTTCCCGCGTGTTGAACGGGAAAGATGTGGTCGCGCCGGAAACCCGCCAAGCCGTGCTCACCGCAATCGACCTGCTAGGCTACGAACGCCCCGAAAAGTTGCGGCGGCGCCCTACCCGTCTTATCGGCCTGATCATTCCCGAACTTTCCAACCCGGTTTTCCCACTTTTTGCACAGCACCTGGAAAACGCGCTCACCGCACACGGCTACACCCCGATTCTATGCACTCAGCGCGCCGGCGGGGTCACTGAAGACACCCACGTGCAGCTGCTTCTAGACCATGGAATTAACGGGATTATCTTCGTTTCGGGCCTGCACGCGGACTTGGAATCCAATCCGGAACGCTACCAGGAACTGATTGACCAAAAGATTCCGTTCGTAACCGTCAACGGCTCTAACCCGGTGATTAAGGCTCCGGATTTTTCGTTGGACGACGCACTCACCATGCGTCAGGCAATCCGCCACCTGCGGACTTTGGGGCACACTCAGATTGGGTTGGCAATCGGCCCGTCGCGGTTCGTGCCGGTGGCGCGCAAAACGGATTCTTTCACCAAGGAAATGCAGCGGCTTTTCCCGGATCAGCCAGTTCACATTACCAACACTTTATTTACTCTCGAGGGCGGTCAAGCGGCCACCCAGAAGTTGCTTGATGCCGGGTGCACTGCCATTATTTATGGTTCCGACATAATGGCACTTGGTGGCATGCAATACTGTCAGGCAAATGGAGTTTCAGTTCCCGATGATCTGTCGATTATAGGGTTTGATGATACTCCGCTGATTCGGTTTACCTCTCCCTCCCTCACCACGTTCCGACACCCGGTACAAGAAATGTCTGAAATGGCGGTTTCTACGCTAAACGACATGATTAACGGGGTCGATCTGGAACCTCATTCAATGACTTTCCAGTCCGAACTTTTCGTGCGTGATTCTACGTCGACCTTGGCGTAGGGCAGCTGCAGCGATTTTACGCGTGAAGCTGTTTACGCTATTTTGGCGTAACCCGGTTTTAGTATCCGCTCAGGATAAGTTTCAACTAAGGAGGAAGAAGTGTCTTTCGATGGCGCAGTTTTAGTTCACAGCCCGGCGCAGAGTTCAGATTGGTGGCGCTCAGCTGTTATCTACCAAATCTACCCTCGTTCCTACGCTTCTTCCGGCACTGGCCCAATCCCGGGCGTGGGTGATTTACCGGGGATTACCGCTCGTTTAGAGCATGTAGCGCAGCTGGGGGCGGACGCAGTTTGGCTATCCCCTTTCTATGCGTCTCCGCAAAAAGACGGTGGCTACGATGTGTCTGACTACCGCGATATTGATCCACTGTTTGGCACTTTAGCTGATGCTGACGCACTGTTGGAACGAGCCAAAGAGCTGGGCCTGCGGGTGATCGTTGACTTGGTTCCAAACCATACTTCCGATCAGCACAAGTGGTTCCAAGAAGCTTTGGCCGCCGGTCCGGGTTCTGCTGCCCGCGAGCGTTACCTGTTCCGCCCGGGTAAGGGTGAGAATGGGGAATTGCCTCCGAATGACTGGGAGTCGATTTTTGGCTCTATTGCTTGGACGCGGGTGTGTGATCGCGCGGATGCGCCGGGGTCTGCTTGGGAAAATGACACCAGCTGGTACCTGCATCTTTTCGATTCTACGCAGCCTGATTTGAACTGGGAACACCCTGAGGTTCGCGAAGAGTTCCACGATATTTTGCGTTTTTGGTTGGCTCGTGGGGTCGATGGGTTCCGCGTGGACGTGGCGCATGGTTTGGTTAAGGATCCGACGTTGCCTGACTGGCAGTTCCACTGGGGGATGGTTGACGGAGGCGCGGCTACGGCAGCGGAAGTTCCGGCTCCGCCAATGTGGAATCTGGACGGAGTGCATGAGATTTACCGCGGTTGGCGCCAGGTTTTGGATGAGTTTGGACCGGATCGGATCTTGGTGGCGGAGGCTTGGGTTTCCCCTGAGCAAGGCATTGCCAAGTATGTACGCGCCGATGAAATGAATCAGTCTTTCAACTTCGATTTCCTCTGCTGTGAGTGGAAGCCGGCTGATTTGCGGAAGGTGATTGCCGATTCGTTAGTTGCTATGGATGTGGTGGGGGCAACTACGACGTGGGTGCTGTCTAATCACGATGTGGTGCGCGCTGCTTCGCGTATGGGGCTTTCTAAGACTGGTAAGGGGCCTAATGGGATTCGTGCTTTTGAGGAGCAGCCGGATCCGGTGTTGGCTTTGCGCCGAGCAAAAGCTGCGCACGCTTTGATGTTGGCTTTGCCGGGTTCCGCCTACGTTTACCAGGGTGAAGAACTGGGGTTGCCTGAGCACACTATGCTTCCGGATGCAGTGCGACAGGATCCTGCGTTTTTCCGGACGCAGCAGGCTGAGGCGGGTCGCGATGGTTGTCGTGTGCCTCTTCCATGGGAGGGTGCGGCAGCTGGTTTTGGTTTTAGCCCGGATGGGCAGACTTGGTTGCCTCAGCCCGCGTTTTGGGAGGATTTGGCTGTTGATAGGCAGCTGGCCGACGGGAATTCTCATTTGAGTTGGTACACTCATATGTTGGATTTGCGTCGTTCTTTGGGTCTTGCCGAGGGCGGTTTGTACGATGTCACTGGTTTAGCCCCGCTGACTGATTTTGAGCTGGCTTATGTGAGTGAGTGCGCCGGCGGTGAAGTGGTTGTGGCTACTTGCTTCACTCAGCCTGCTTTTATTCCAGCTGATTGGCAGGTGCTTTTCACTTCGGCTGATCTGGTTCCCGTTGCAGGTGGTTTGCAAGCTCCGTTGGATACGACGGTGTGGTTACGTAAGCTCTCTTAGTTTTATCGGAGCGTAACACGCCGAGGTCATTTATAACTTCATAAAAAATCTCGCCAAGAACCACGTTCTTGGCGAGATTTTCATAGGGTGGGGAAGATACGCTTCGCTAAATAGGTTCGGCGTGTTACGCTCCGGTGAAAAAATTTGACCTCGGCGTGTTACGCTCCGGTTTTAGAGCAGGGGGAAGAGGTGCCCGATATCTGCACGTTCACCTGAGGCATCAACCCAAAGTGGTTTTCCAGATGGTCCGGTTAAAACTGAATTGTTTGAATTTCCGCCCTCCAGAAGCTGCTCCCAGCTCACCTGCCCACCTGCTAAAGCGACGAAAGTTTCCATACTCATTTCCACAACCGCAGGTGGAGTGCCGCGCCGGTGCACGGTGCCGCCCAGGATCTGCACGGCCCCCGCCGGAGGAACCCGCACTTCCACAGCGCGCCCCGGCGCCAGACGTGCCAGTTCTTGCAGCCCCCAACGCACCGCAGTTTTCCACTCAGAAAGTGGGCAATCTTCGGTAGCAGATGTCTGCTCTGGAACTGACACAGTTGTAAACGTTGCCAGGCAGCAGTGCAGCGCCGCTATCCCTTCTTGAGAGCTAATCTGCTTCGCAGCCAAACTAACCTCCCCCTAGACAGTTGGAAAACTCGGCTAAATACCTGTTTTAGATCAGATAACTCCGTGATCCAACATGGCATCGGCAATACGAGTAAAACCGGTGATATTCGCACCCAGCACGTAGTTTCCGGGGTCACCGTATTCTTCAGCGGTGGCTAAACAGTCATCGTGAATATTCTTCATAATAACGGTTAGTTCTGCTTCAGCGCGTTCAAAAGTCCACTTCGCGCGGGAAGCATTTTGCTGCATTTCCAATGCCGAAGTCGCTACCCCACCGGCATTAGCGGCTTTGCCGGGTGCATAGAGAATCTGCGCGCCTTGGAACAGTTCGATTGCTTCGGGCGTGGAAGGCATATTGGCACCTTCGGAAACCACTTGGCAGCCATTTTTCAGCAGCGTGCGGGCGTTTTCGCCATTTAATTCGTTTTGCGTAGCGCAGGGCAGAGCAATATCTGCGGGCACGTCCCAGACACTACCTTTGTCGTGGAAAGTAGCTCCCGGGCGGCGGGCAGCGTAGTCGGACACGCGACCTCGTTCTTTTTCCTTAACCTGCTTGAGCAGATCCAAGTCAATGCCTGCGGGGTCATGCACCCAGCCGGAAGAGTCAGAGATGGTGATCGGCAGCGCTCCCAGTTGGTGAGCTTTTTCAACGGCGTAAGTGGCTACGTTACCGGAGCCGGAAACTAAGATGCGTTTACCTTCGATATCTTCACCGCGGGTTTGCAGCATGGATTGGGCAAAAAGAACGGTGCCATAGCCGGTGGCTTCTGTGCGCACCAGGGAGCCTCCCCAGCCGAGCTTTTTACCGGTTAGCACGCCAGCTTCGAAACGGTTGGTGAGGCGTTTGTATTGTCCAAAGAGGTAGCCGATTTCGCGGCCTCCCACGCCAATGTCACCGGCTGGGACGTCGGTGGCGGCGCCGATGTGGCGGAATAGTTCGGTCATGAAGGACTGGCAAAAACGCATGATTTCGTTGTCGGATTTGCCGTGTGGGTCAAAGTCGGAGCCGCCTTTTCCGCCGCCGATTCCCTGGCCGGTCAGGGCGTTTTTGAAGATCTGTTCGAAGCCGAGGAATTTGATGATGTTACGGTTTACAGACTGGTGGAAGCGCAGGCCGCCTTTGTAGGGGCCCAAGGCTGAGTTGAATTCGATTCGGTACCCGCGGTTTACTCGCACGTTGCCGGCATCGTCGATCCAAGGTACGCGGAAGATGATTTGGCGTTCTGGTTCTACCAGGCGTTCCAGCAGCGCGTAGTCTGCATAGTGCGGGTTCTTTTCCAACGCCGGAGTCAGGGATTCTAGTACTTCGTGAACTGCCTGGTGAAATTCAGGTTCAGCTGGGTTTCTGCGGATTACTTCTGCATAAACCTCTTCGACACGGTTAGTCATTTTGTGTACTCCTGTACATTCCGTTTTACGCTTATTTGATTAAGCGCATACCTTCACTTTAGTCTGTGTCAGGTCCTATATAAGTAAACATCATACGACTCGTTTTTGAAAAGACCGTCCAAAATGTAGCGCATATGTCAGATACAATGCGTTGTTTATGTTCGTTTTTTCATTTTTCCGAGGGCGGCACACATCCTTCTGAGTTAAATCACACCTCTTAGGCGCCGGCCTCTTAAAGCGCCGGTCCCGAAATAGCCTGCTCAAAATCACCTCGGCGTGTTACGCTCCGCGTAGTTACCCGGGCGATACGGCGCTAAATCACCTCGGCGTGTTACGCTCCGCGAGAATCCGGAGCGTAACACGCCGCAGCTATTTTCCTAACCCCAAAAGATTGCGCGCCGTTTCAACCGAAACGGCGCGCAACTTTAACTTAAAACTCAGAAGTACTTAGGCAAAACTGCTCGCAGTTCTTCTTTCAGTTCAGACACTCGCAGTACCAGCGGACCAACTTCACCTGGCTCACCAAAAGCTACGCCAGCTTCCCCGCCACCAAGCAGTTCTGGATCAAAGTTAGCTGCATCGCCCAGCGCATCTGCGCCTGCAATGGTAAGCAACTCGCCACCAGAAACACCGATGCGGTAACAGGGCAGACCTTCAGCTTCACAAGCTGCCAAAATAGCTTGGTGGGCGCCCTCGGGAGCGGCAATAATCGCCCGGCCTTGCGTTTCCGAGAACAGGCCCACGAAATCTGAAATTTCGTTATCGCGAACCAGCGCTGAAATGTCAACGGATGCGCCAATACCTGCGCGGTCGCAGGCTTCGACCAGGGCTTGCACTAAGCCACCGTCAGAAATGTCGTGGGCGGCAGCGATGAGCGGCTGGCCGTCGGGACCATCTTGGTTGATCAAAGCGCGCACTACGTTACCCAGGGCAACTTCCTTCGCGAAGTCGACTACCGGTGGGTGTCCGCCCAAGTGTCCGTGCACGTCGCGTGCCCAGGCAGAGCCGTCCAGTTCATCGTCGGTTGCTCCCAGCACGTAAATTGCCAGGCCTTCGTTGAACCAGCCACACGGGCGAGCGCGACGGACGTCTTCCATCACGCCCAGCACCCCGACAACTGGGGTGGGGTTGATGGAAGAGTCAATCAGACCCTTTTCTTTTCCAGATGAGTTGTATAGAGAGACGTTGCCGCCGGTAACTGGGATTCCCAGGGTTTGACAGCCGTCTGCAAGGCCGGTCATGGCGGTGACTAGCTGCCACATGGCGTCTGGGTCTTCAGGGTTGCCGAAGTTCAAGCAGTCGGTAACTGCGCGGGGTTCAGCCCCGGCGATACAGACGTTTCGGTAGGCTTCAGCCAATGCCTGCTGTGCCCCTACGTATGGGTCTAGCTTGCAGTACCAGCCGTTGGCATCGGTGGCAATGGCGACGCCCAGGTTGGTGGATTCGTCAACGCGCACTACCCCAGCATCATCTGGCTGGGCAGAGGCGGTGTTGCCGCGCACGTAGCGGTCGTACTGATCGGTTACCCAGTTCTTACCTGCCTGGTTGGCGCTGGTCAGCATCGTCACGACGTGTTCTTTGATTTCTCGGCGGTTAGCGGGTCGCGCCAGCTTAGAGGAATCGTGGATTTGCAGTTCATCAAGCCAAAGTGGGCGCGCGTAGGGACGATCATAAACCGGGCCTTCGTGGGCAACGGTTTTTGGATCTACGTCAACGATGCGTTCGCCGTAGTGGTCGATAGTGAGGCGTCCGTCGCCGGTTACGGTGCCGATTACGGCGGCTTCTACGTCCCACTTGTCCATGATTTCCATGAAGCGATCCAAGTTTTCTGGCTTGACTACAGCCATCATGCGTTCTTGGGATTCGGACATGAGGATTTCGCCGGCGGTGAGGGTTTCGTCGCGTAGCAGCACGTTTTCAAGGTCGACGTGCATGCCAGAGTTACCGTTTGAAGCCAGTTCTGAAGTTGCGCAAGAGATGCCGGCGGCGCCCAGGTCTTGGATGCCTTCTACAACGCCGGCGTGGAATAGTTCCAGGCAGGCTTCGATGAGGACTTTTTCCATGAATGGGTCGCCTACTTGGACGGAGGGGCGCTTTGCGGGCATGCCGTCTTCGAAGGATTCGGATGCCAGGATGGAAGCGCCACCAATGCCGTCTCCGCCGGTGCGGGCACCGAAGAGGATTACTTTGTTGCCCACGCCTTCAGCGTTTGCTAGGTGGATGTGTTCGTGGCGCATGACGCCTACGCAGAGGGCGTTGACCAGCGGGTTGCCTTGGTACGAGGGGTCAAAGTCGGTTTCGCCGCCAATGTTTGGCAGGCCCAGGCAGTTACCGTAGCCGCCTACCCCAGAGACTACGCCGTGTACTACGCGGGCGGTGTCTGGGTGTTTAGGGTCGCCAAAGCGCAGCTGGTCCATGACGGCGATGGGGCGGGCGCCCATGGAAATAATGTCACGGACAATCCCGCCTACGCCGGTGGCAGCGCCTTGGTAGGGTTCTACGAAGGATGGGTGGTTGTGGGATTCAACTTTGAAGGTGGCGGCCCAGCCGTCGCCGATGTCTACAACGCCGGCGTTTTGTCCGATGCCGACCATGAGGTGTTTCTTCATTTCGGGGGTGGTTTTCTTCCCGAATTGTTCACCCAGGTGTTTCTTTGAGGACTTGTAAGAGCAGTGTTCGGACCACATTACCGAGTACATGGCCAGTTCGGCGTTGGTGGGGCGGCGGCCCAGCAGGTTGACGATGGATTCGTATTCGTCTGCTTTTAGCCCTAGTTCTTGCCAGGGCATTTCCTTGTCGGGGGTGGCAGCTGCGTCGTCGATCGTATCTGGATGTTCGCGCACGTTTTTTCCTTATTTTTTAGGTTGGTCTTGGTTCGCTTGGATTATTTTTCCGAGGGCGCCTGTCAAGGTTTTGGTGAGGCGCTGAGGTATCAGCCTAAGAGGGAGTTGAGGGCGGACTTGAAGATTTGTAGACCGTCGACTCCACCGTGTGGTTGATCGGCTTCACGAGGGCCAAAACCAGCTTCAACAGCGTGTTCTGGGTGTGGCATGAGTCCGACTACATTTCCAGCTGCGTTTGAGATGCCTGCGATGTCGCGAAGGGATCCGTTGGGGTTGAAGTCGACGTAGCGGAATACTACTTGTCCTTCTCCTTCAAGACGGGTTACGAGTTCGTCTTCAGCTACGAAACAGCCTTCGCCGTTTTTTAGGGGGATGGTGATTTCGTCGCCGACTTGGAAGAGGTTTGACCAAGCGGTTTGGTTGTTTTCAACGCGTAGTTTTTGGTCGCGGCAAATGAATTTTTGGTGGTTATTGCGGATGAGTGCGCCGGGGAGGAGGTTTGCTTCGCAGAGGATTTGGAAGCCGTTGCAGATGCCAAGAATCGGCATACCTTTGGCTGCTTCTGCGATGATGGAGTCCATGACTGGGGCGAAGCGGGCGATGGCTCCGCAACGTAGGTAGTCTCCGTATGAGAAGCCACCGGCGAGGACAACTGCGTCTACTTGGTGTAGGTCGCGGTCTTTGTGCCATAGTTGCACTGGTTCAGCTCCGGCTAGGCGAACGGCGCGGGAGGCGTCTTGATCGTCGAGGGTGCCGGGGAAGGTTACTACGCCTACGCGGGTCACTGGTTTTCCTCCGCTACTTCGACGCGGACGACTGATTCGATGTTGGGGTTTGCTAATAGTTCTTCGGCTGCGTGGCGTGCTTGTTCCAAGTGTTCTTCGGTAACAGCGCCTTCGACATCAAGGTAGAAGCATTTGCCTTGGCGAACGCTGGTGAAGGCGGTGGCGCCAACACGGGGTAGTACTCCCATTACGGCTTTGCCTTGGGGATCTAGGATTTCTGGTTTTGGCATTACTTCAACGATGATACGACCCATGATTTACTCCTCATTGGCGTGGTTTACGCGGGGACGTTTGTGGTGAATAGCAGTCTTTGGACCACCTTCTTCTAGGTTAGGTTATTTAGGTCTCATTTGCGATGGTTGTCCAGTAGTCGAACTGGGCTTGTTTAGATGGTTTCCAGATGTAAAAAGCTCCTTGCTGTGGAAGTCTTCTTTCCACAGCAAGGAGCTTTTAGGTTTGGTTTTTAACCTGGTTCAGCAGTTCCTTAGTTGGTCTTGCGACGTTGTACCAGGACTACCCCAAGGCCAAATAGTGCCAATGCTAGTGCGCTGAACACTGCTACGTTAGCGCCGGTGTTTGGCAAGTTTGGTGGGGTGATTACCTTCTTGACGAAACCGAAGTCCAGGGTTGGATCGTGATCGCCATTCTTGGTGAGTGGGGTAGATTCGGCGGATCCGGTGGAAGAGTCTTTCGCCCGGTCATCGCCAGCTCCTGGGGTGGTTGGGGTGTAACCCTTTGGAGCTTCTACCTTAACGATGTACTTGCCGTCTGCAGGTACTGGTAGTTCGGTGAAGTTGTAGATGCCGTCCTTGTCGGTAACGGTCTTCATTGGTTCACCGTTTTCGCCCTTAACTGGGGTGCCATCTGCGTGGTGCAGGGTTAGGGTGACTCCGGGGATGCCTGGTTCGCCCTTGTCCTGGATGCCGTTGCGGTTGAGGTCTTCCCAGACCTTGTCGCCTACGGATACTTGTGGGTTGATGTATCCGAAGTCTAGGGTGAGGTCCTTATCCCCATCCTTAGGCAAAGCCACAGCAGTAGCAGACGCAGTAGAGGAATCCTTACCACGATCATCACCAACACCCGCAGTGGTTGGAACCAAATCAGCAGGAACACCAGAAGTAACTTCAACCTTGTACATCACACCATCAGGCAGCACCTGCAAGTTCTCAAACAGGTACTTACCATCCTTATCGGTCTTAGTAGTCGTGGTGTACGCAGTACCGTCATACTTCAAAACCGGCTGACCATCAGTACGAGAAATAGTCAGAACCACATCCTGCAAAGGCACATCAGTAGCATCTTGCAAACCATCACGGTTCACATCATGCCACACATAATCACCCACAGAAACAGCAGGCTTAATGTAACCAAAGTCTAGGGTGAGGTCCTTATCCCCATCCTTAGGCAAAGCCACAGCAGTTGCCTTACCAGCAGAAGAGTCCTTAGCCCGATCATCGCCAGTTTCAGCAACAGTAGCCTGGTAGCCAGCAGGATCAGTTACGGTAACGACGTACATTACCCCATCAGGTAGTACCTGCAGGTCAGCGAACCCGTACATACCATCCTGGTTAGTCTTGGTAGTCGTAGTGTAGTCGGTACCGTCAAACTTCATAACTGGCTTACCGTCGGTACGAGAAACAGTCAAAGTAACATCCGCAATACCTGGTTCACCATCGTCTTGCAGACCATTCTTGTTCTCATCGAACCAAACGCGGTCACCTACAGAAACACGTGGAGACGCAAAACCGAAGTCTAGGGTGAGGTCCTTATCCCCATCCTTAGGCAAAGCCACAGCAGTAGCAGACGCAGTAGAGGAATCCTTACCACGATCATCACCAACACCCGCAGTGGTTGGAACCAAATCAGCAGGAACACCAGAAGTAACTTCAACCTTGTACATCACACCATCAGGCAGCACCTGCAAGTTCTCAAACAGGTACTTACCATCCTTATCGGTCTTAGTAGTCGTGGTGTACGCAGTACCGTCATACTTCAAAACCGGCTGACCATCAGTACGAGAAATAGTCAGAACCACATCCTGCAAAGGCACATCAGTAGCATCTTGCAAACCATCACGGTTCACATCATGCCACACATAATCACCCACAGAAACAGCAGGCTTCTTAACGAAACCGAAGTCCAGCGAAAGATCTTCTGCTCCGTCGATAGCCAGTTCAGCGATGGTATCGGTGGTGTTAGTAGAGGAATCCAGTTTACGATCGTTGCCCTGGTTTTCCTTAGCTGGGTTGTAAGCGGCCAGTTTGGCACGATTATCAGCATTGTCGATGATGGTTACGGTGTACTTTTGACCGGCAGTTAAAGCTGGTAGGTCGCTAAAGAGGTACTTTCCGTCTGGGCCGGTAGTGGTTTCACGTGGGGTGAATCCGTCTGGGCCGGTGATTTGCAGTGCGATTCCGGCAATGCCAGAGTCGGCGCCATCGTCTTGCAGACCGTTGTCGTTCTTATCTACCCAAACATAGTCACCAACGGACACCTTTGGACGGATGAAACCGAAGTCCAAAGTTGGGTCGTTATCGCCATTGTTAGGCAGATCAGTAGAGGTAGCGGAACCAGTTGAGGAGTCCCCTGCCTTGTCACCTTGGTTTTCCTTAGTTGGCTGGTATCCAGCTGGGTTAGTGACAGTTACAACGTACTGAGTACCAGTAGGCAGAGCCTGCAGGTCAGTGAAGTTGTATACGCCGCCATTTTCAGTCTTAGTAGTCGTAGTGTAGTCGGTGCCGTCAAACTTCTTAACTGGCTGACCATCAGTACGAGAAATGGTCAAGGTGACACCGTCAATACCGGGTTCACCGTTATCTTGACGACCGTCCTTGTTGGTATCTTCCCAGACCTTATCGCCCACGGAAACCTTTTGAGGTTCTACGTAGCCGAAGTCTAAGGTCATGTCGGAATCACCGTTTGCAGGTAATTCACGGGCAATCGCAAAGCCGGTTGAAGAGTCGTTATCTGCGGCACCGTTATTTGCTCCGGCAGTGGTTGGTAAAAGCCCCGCTGGGACACCGTTGGTCACGGTGACTTTGTACTTAATGCCCTGTGGCAGTACTTGCAGATCCTTGAAGAGGTAGGCACCAGTATCACTGGTGGTAGTCGTTACAGTGTAAGGAGTGCCATCATACTTCAGCACAGGCTGGTCGTCAGTGCGGGAGATAGTTAGTTCAACTCCCTGCAGCGGTACGTCAGTCTTGTCTTGCAGCCCATCGCGGTTTACGTCCTTCCAAACGTAGTCACCTACCGAGACGCGGGGACGTTCTGCAGTCTTCAAGCTGTTGCTGAGGGTTGCGATGGTAACCTTCTGGTTCTCTACCGTGAAAGTGTTGGTTTGCTGTCCGCCTACCATAAATACTGGAGTATTCCAGGCAGTGTCTGCAGGAGCATTTACTTTAGAGAGGTCTTCAGAGAGAGTAATTACGGTTCCTTCAGGGAAGGTACCGCGGAAAGCGGTGGTGTTACCAGCAGTTACTTCTAGGCTGGCAGTACCACCGGTCTTAGTGTTGTTTACCTGTCCAGGCGCCTGCCAGTTTCCGTAATTATCTACGGTTAGGCCACGTGGCAAAGTCCAGGTGAAGTTCACTGGGAACTTCGTGTCAGCTGGAATTTCAAAAGCTTTTGGTCCGGCAACAGTTTTTGCCACTGCGAAGCTACCAAAACCTTGTTCCATCTGAATGGTAACGATGGAAGCATCGGTGTAAGAAATGGTGTGTTCGTTGTCCAGCTGGACGCCTTCTAAGGTTCCTGCAATTCGGTTCGTGTATTCGAAGCCTGGCTTCACCATTCCTGGTGTGCCCGCACCATCAGCTGGCTTGGACTTGTAGTGCAGAATGTAGTTGGTATTTGGTTCAAATGGACCAGTGATACGAATATTGGCCTTAGTGCCATTTACCGTTGGCTGTTCCAGATTTACCGTGACCTTAAAACGGTCTCCTTGACCGTCACCGGTAGCAACTACGCCTTGGTTCTGGCCGATGTCAGCTTGAGAGGTGTCTCCCACACCCTGCCAGCGCTGTAACTTGAAGTCCGCCAGGCTAGAGAAGATCTGACCTGGGCCCAGCATGTCGGTTAGTTCAAAGGTGTGGACGGTGTTACCGTCGAAAGGCTTTTGTACACCGGCATTTTGGTAGGCTTCAGCCAGACGCTGGGTGCCGATCTTAATCTGCCAGAGAATTTCGGTTGACTTACCGTTAATAGAATAGGAGCTCTTATCCAAAGCGGCGGTTGGTTCGTAGACCTGTGGGCGATCTTGGATTGGAGTGTTGCCAGGCAGATCGATTGTCTTAGTATCAGCGTTGTTGATCTTAATTGGAACTGTATTAGCGTCAGTGACTTCGAAAGCCTGAACGATTACTTCACCGTCGCCTTGGAAGGCGCTGAATCCAGCAGCAACTCGTTCGTCAACTTTGTCGTTGAAGGTACAGGTCAACAGGGTTTCTGCCCGCTCACAGGTACCGTAGACAGTTGGATCAGATCCCATGGTGATATTCACTGGGCGAGTTGATTCCACCAAGTGCAATGCCGAGGGTAGTTCAACGGTGAAGCTGTCACCGTTCTTTAGTGCTGGATTCGCTTGGGTGGCGTTCCATTTGAAGCTCAGTTTGGCGAAATCCCAGCGGTAGATTTGGCGTCCTGGGTACTGTTGTCCACCAGACGCGTTTTCAACTTTAACCAGTGAGATGTCAGAGACTACGATCTGCGGGTTGATAGCTGCCGTTGCAGGAGTGACTCCCACAAATGGAGCAATCAGCGCCAAGACCATTGCAGATACCAGCACTGCTGCCCCTTGCTTAATGCGCTTTAGACGCGCTTTAGCAGGTTCCGCAGCCCTTTTTGCATGCTTAACCATCTTGCTTTCTTCCTAGTTTGTATACCCAGAAGGCATAGTTGTGGATAGAATCTCCTAAATGCTACCGCTATTACAACTCTGACGCAATAGTTTTGACAAGGAGTTTAAAGGTCTTTGCCATTCAGCCGTAGTTGGTTAATTATTGCGCCTTTCCATTCGGCAGAACTTTTTCCATAAAATTCAAATATCTTTTTTACTGGATAACTGAAGTAATTTACGCTAGACATCAATTCTGTAAATAAACTACCCATGGTATCTAGCCGAGTTTCTAACTCCATTAAAACATCCTCGCCAAAGCAAAAATCAGCACAGTCTTAATCTTTTCAGCATCCGCACTGCCGCTCTGCACCAATCACAAAAGTGAGCAAACTAGCATTAGGAAATTCCCTAGTTTTATATACGAGGAAGATAACCGGCGTTACATTGGAGCACTTTTGCTTTTCGACTCACCCCAACCACTCCCCGCCTATCGCAAGCAAAACCATCGACTTCTGTCAGTCACCAATTGCTTACACCCATCTTGATGAAGCAATTCGCCATACAAGCATTGTCATCAAGCGCACCAAATACGTTAACACATCAGACAACGCGGTTTTGTGCATAAAACAAGCCGTCCGGTTAAGATTTCAATCTTAACCGGACGGCTTAGTTCAGCTACCTAAAGGCCCTATTTCTTTCCGCGCTTAGAAAGAACAATCCCCGCAGCCCCCAGCAACGCCAGTAGCACAGTGGCGGCCACCAGCCACCCGGCAGTGCTACCGGTAGCTGGCAAGGTTGGCCGTGGCTGCACAACCTGAACCTTTGGCGAAACCTCCACCGTTGGCTTTGGCGCCTGTGGAGTGGTTACCTCAGGAATTTCCAGGTTTGGCAGATCGATGATCAAAGCTTCACCTACCTTGCGGATAGGCTTAGTTCCCTTACGGACAACCTTTGGTTCCATTGGCTTCAAAACTGTTTCAGTAACCGTTGGATTCCCCTGCGGAACACCGTCAACAGTTGGTTGCACGGTCTTAATCTCCAAAGTTCCTTCGGCGCCCTCGGAAATAATCTCAATGATTCCCAAATCCAACGTATTGTCTTCACGCACCACAGTTTCAATTGGAATCGGCTTCACCTCAACGGTCACCTTTTCAGCGACTACCGGGCGAGGCTTGGTTCCCTTGCGAACTACGCGAGGCTCCATCTTTACAGTTTCCACGCGTGAAACAACTTCTGGTTCGCCTACTGGTTTACCATCCAAAAGTCGCTGACGCTTAGTAATCGTCATTACCCCCGGCTTACCAGCAGAAACCACAACCTCAGTGCCCACATAAGCCTCAGGATCAATTTCTTCTACGGTAGTTACCTCAATTGCCACTTCCTCAACCGTGTCCTCATAGGTTTCCACTGGCTTCGGAGCATTGTATTGGTTTTCGAAAGTCAGCTCGGTAAGTGGCTGACCTTCCTTTTCGAAAGTAATCGTTGGGGCAACCACGATGAAACCATCCGCACCCGGCTGGCTCCCCTGTGGGGCAGTTGCTGGGCGTTCAACGCGAATTTTCACCACAATCGGCTTGCCATCGTGAAGCGTATTCGCCGAATTAACCACCGTCTGAGTCAGAGTGAAAGAGTAGTCACCGGCCTTGAAGAAAGCCCAGGTACCCAGATTTACCGAACCGTCAGCAGCCACAGAAACTGGACCAGTTGGCAAGTTCTCAACCGCTGCTGGGTTAGAATCAGCCGCCACTACGTTCACCTGGAAATCTCCCGCGGCGAAAGCCTTGGGCTGGTCGTTTTCAGTGAGCTTAACCTGCACGGTGATCGGCAATTCCCAGCGGTACTTCTCCAGAGGCTTAGTTCCCTGGCGAATAACCTTCTTCTTCATTTCCCTTACGACAACGTCCTTGATAATTTCCGGTTCGCCTACTGGCTTACCGTCTTCCAGACGTTGGCGTTTGGTGATTTCTCGCAGACCGGTTTCTCCCACTGCGTCAGTGCGAACTACATTTTCATACAGTTCAGGATCTTTGATGATCTCTTCTTCAATTTCGATCACAACTTGTTCAGTCGTTTCCCGATAAGTCACCACAGGGGCAACTGGTTTCTTGGTATTCGTGAACTTTGGAGTATCGGTTGCGGCAGTGCCCTTTTGGTAAGTTGAAGAAACCACGAACTTAGTAGCGTCAGTTGGGTGCGCAGCGACCACAATGGTTTCTACTACCGGAACCTCGTCATAGACGATGCTCTGATCGTTTTGTGGCACCTGCGTGTAGGTGAGCTTGTAAGTACCTGGCTTAGTGAAGGTCAGTTCGCCTACTACGAACTGCTTGCCACTATTTCCGTATTCTTCAGTCGTCAGGCCGGTCATGCCTGCCGCTGGAGCGTCGTCACCTAAAGTAACGCGAACTGCGAAATCTGCGTCAAAGAAGGCAACATCCTGATCACCTTGCTTGAGTTCAACCGGAATCCCAGCTGGGCGGTAGGTTGCCGAACGAGGCTTTACCTGATTAGCGAAGCTAATTTCGTTTACAGTTTGTCCAGCCTTAGTGAAGGTTGGTTTCACCTGAAGAACCACGGCGCCGCCTGCATCGCGAGTTGGGTTCTGCGGGGTTTGCGCTGGTTCAGCAGCAACCACCGTAATCTCAACTGCCTGGGTGTCGTATTCGATAGCTGGGTTGGTGCCCGCAACCTGTTCGACGGTGAAACGGTAAGTACCGGCCTTAGGGAATACCCACTTGGTCAGGTCCACGCGGCCGTCTGCCGGCACAGAGATTTCCGAGGACGCCACCTGCGTTACCTTTGCAGGGTTAGCCTGGTTAGCAACCACACGTAGCTTGAAGTCACCTGGCTGGAAGGCTACGGTTTGAGTCCTTTCTTGCAAAGTCACCTGAGCGGTTAAAGGTGCTTCCCAGCTGTAGTCTTCCTTATAGATGGAAGTGCGGAAGTCGCTGGTGGAAACCAAGTAATCTTGCAGAATCTTCTTCTTGAGATTATGAATTTCCTTAGCTCTCACGGAACGGTCAGTGTACGGAATCGGGTGAGCAATGCCGTTCTTAATAGTTGCCAAGTCCGCAGCGACTGCTGTCTTCATCGCTGCCTTCATCTGGTCAGCATTCTCGTAGCCGCCCGCAGGCTTCATCAGATCGTATTTGTCAGTACGACGTTTGAACATAGCTTTTTTAAACTCAGCCATGGAACCGTTGTACTGAGCCAAAATGGCGTTCAATGCACCGTTTTCGTTCCCGTGCTTATCAGAAACATAAGGGACAAACCCGTCACGCCAGCCGAACTCACCTAATAGTTCGTGGGCATAACGGCGGAAGAGGAAACCGCCTGTAGCCCCCGTTGGTGAGTTTAGACCTGCGTAAGCTGGTTCGAAAATCGGCACTACAATGTAGGTGTTTACTTTTGCTTCCGTTGCTGAGTTAGCAGTTCCCTTCGGTAGCAGACGGGAGGAAACAATATTTTGGTCAACCAGGTTATCGAGGGACTGCAGATTAGCTGCTTCAGCTTCACTAATTCGCTCAAAGACATCCTTCGAATAGACGGTGTTCGCACCTCGCAATGGTTTTTCATTGGGGTCTAATGCGACTGAAACTTTATTCAGCATCAAAGCTTTATCGGCGTTACCCAATTCCAAAATAGCCTCGGCTTCCATAGCGTCTAAGCTATAGACCACATCGAAGAAGCCACGCATATACTCGCCAATGTCGTCAGGGGTCTGGAAACGCGTCGGAGACTGATTCTGCAGGCGCTTTTGCCCCAGTTCGAAAGCAGTGTTCAGATTAAAAATAGGTCCGTGAAGAGCCTGTCCCCCATCTACGGGTTGGGTGTTATTTTCAGTTTCTAACAAACCACGTGCATAGTCTTCTACCTTCAAAGTCGCGCGACGCCCATGTCCATCAAAGTATGTTGTTTTGTCATACATGTGGGTGAGTTCGTGACTGTAGGTGGCTACCCCAGGTTGCCCCAGGGCTTCCTGCATGTAGTAGCGAATAACTTCACCTTCTGCTGCCGCTTGAGCATTCGTGAAAGTGATCGCGTACAAGTCGGAGGTTAGGAAGAAGTCCCGCACACCGGGTTCAACATTCTGCCCATACCAAGGAGACCAACGTTCACGTGCTCTCTCTCCAAATTGTTTGCTACGCAACATAGCATCGACAACCATCACATATGGACGATCATGCAAAGAAACATTTGGCGCGTGAATACGAGACCAGAAGTCATAGTGGGCGATCTGTTCTTTTCCAGTGGCAGATAGTTTCTGAAGGAACTGTGGATTATCTGCCCCACCATAGAGGGAAGTTAAACCATAGTGGATCGTCCAATCCGTGTTCAGCACGTAGACAGAAGGCTCTTTCAGAGCAAGAAGGGTCAGTAACTGAGAACGGGTAACCACACCTCGATCAGTGTTATCAGTAAGTTTCGAGTAGAGTCGATGAGTTCGTCCCAAGTCCAACACGTGAGCCTTCACCTGGGAGAGGAACCATTCCTCGTCACTAGTGGTTTCGCCAGTACGGAGCTTTCGCTCTGCGGAGATTAGTTCACCCAAGTTTGCTTTGCGAAGGTAAGTACGCAGGTAGTCATTGTAGAATCTATCCGCCAAGCGCCCACGATAAAGGCTAACTGAGGGGCGACGCCCGATCTCTTCAAAGAATCCCATAAGAGAAATGGTTTCTAAGTTGTAGTCACCCTTATTTTCAACCATCCAAGAGAAGAATGGTTTCTCACCAATTTTGAAGCTATAGTAGTGCTTCATATAGGTTAGACCTAGCAGGATGCTCTGCTTATTATTACGGAGAAACTCAACGGCTCCTGCCGGATAATTGTCCGCTACCAGCAGGTATGGCATAAGCGTATCGAGTTCAGCTTTAACCTCGTTAAAAGTAGGCTCTAAAGATAGTTCCAATCCCTTTAACTGCTGGGCCTTTTCCTTCACCTGATCTTGAGTAGGTGAAGCTACCCCTTCTTGACGCAGAGCACTGCGTGCAGTTAGAGAATCAGACGCTCCTGGTTGCGGGTACTTGAATCGGATCAAGTCCAGATAAGTAACTCCTCGGTAGTCGTCAGCAATTTGCTGCCACATCTGTTGCGCTTCAGCATTAGAAGTAGCATCAGTTGCCTGCGCTGCTTGAGAAGTCAGGGTGGCTACCAGAAGTACGGAAATAACTGTCGCTAAAAGTGTTTTTAAAGACAGCATAAATCGGCTAGGTAACAAACGCACAGTACGTTCCTTTAATAATTGACACTGAATTGATGGGAAATAATCCAATCTATTCTAACAAAATTGCGAGTTTACAAAACCTAGCAATTTTGAGATGTACGTCTTAGAAATCCGGGAATAAACGCTCAGAAAAGCATACAGATAGTGCCAGCACACACGTGCTGGCACATACTTACAACTTAACTATTTTCACTAATCTACTTACGCATCACCAAGACGCTTACGCGTGCGCATCGCCACCACGGTAAACAACCCCACCGTCGCCAGCGAAGCTGCCGCTGCTAAAAGCGTGCCTGCATCCGCCCCGGTGTTAACTAAACGCGGCTTTGGTTTCGCCACTACCAGCTCAGGCGCATCCTTCTTAGGCTTCTTAAGAATATTCGGCTGTTGTTTTCCAGGGCCCGCTACTTGTTTACGTTTCTTCACATCAATACTTGCGGTAGAACCAGCTTCAGCAGCCTTTGGAATCGAAGGGCGCGTAATCACGTAAACCCCCAATTCCGCCGAGCTTTCCAGCGCATTCGCCGTCTGATTCAGTTCCGCTGCTAACAGTTCTTTAGCCTGCTCCAACTCAGTGCCAGGCAAGGCACTACCCGGTTCCTCAGCAGCTTTTCCACCATTCGCTCCGGCAATCTCTACACCGCGGCGAATCACCGTTGGAACCATCGGGCGAATAACCGTACGAATTACCTGCGGTTCACCTTGTGCTACACCGCCGACGTAATTCTGCACCGTCCGCACTTCTACCTGTCCAGGGGCGCCCTCGGAAACTAACATAACCTGCCCAGAGCCCAAGGTGGTATCTTCTTCGAAAACTGTTTCCACCGGAATCGTATCAACTGCCACGTGCAGAACTTCAGTAGTCACCGGAAGCGGCTAAATGCCCTTGCGAATTACGCGCGGTTCCATCTTGCGCAACACAGTTTCTGTAATCACCTGCGGATCACCCGCCGGCTTCCCATCCAAGAAACGCTGTTTGAAGGTAACTTCCTTAAACCCGTTCACCCCGGGGCTGGCCACCTCTTGAGTGCCAACAAAAGCATCCGGATTCTCTTCTTCCACCGTAGTGAATGGAATCTCTTGGGTTTCGACCTTTGTTTCGAAAGTTTCTACCGGAAGCGGGGCCAACAGCTGGTTCGTGAACTCAATATTAGGAGAGAAACGGTTCCCCTTAACGAACTGCACTGCCGGACGAATATGCAAGTAGCCCTCGCTATCGCGCACCGCATCTGCCGGAGCCTGCGCGGGGCGGGCCACGCGCACCAAAACTCGCACTGGCGTCAGATCATATTTGACGTCCTTGTCTTGGCCTGCCACCTGGGTCAGCGTAAATTCGTAGGTTCCCGGTTGATTAAACTGCCAGGTACCGAAGTCTAGCTTGCCGTCTGCACCCACCAAAACTTTGCCAGCTTTAACGACAGCTGAAGGGATTGAGCCATTAGCTACCTGCGGGTTATCTGCAGAGGCCGTTACCTCTACAGCGAACTGGCCAGCTTTAATAGGTTGCGGCTGGTGTTGGAAGGCTAACTGCAAACGTCCTTCCAGGTTCAAATCCCAACGGTAGTTTTCAATCTGAGTGGAATACTGGTTTTCGAAACGAGGCGCAGATACTGGCTTACCGGCTTGCGTGTAGGTAGAGGTAGTCGCGAACTTGTGGGAAGTTCCTTCCACAGGCGTTACCTCAACCGTTTGAACGATCAGGGATTCGTCGTAAGCTAAGTGTTTACCAACTTGGGGAATTTGCCTGTAAACGAATTTGTACGTGCCTGGTTTGGTGAACTTTACGCTGGGGAAGGAGAAAACTCCCCCTTTATTGGGGATCGGTTTTTCCGGAAGACCGGTTACGCCCTGTTGGGGAGATCCGGCAACCAAGTGCATGTGCACCGCAAAGTCGGCGTCAGCGAAGTCTTTTTTAGTTTCGTGATCGTATACAAATACCGGAATGTCTGCGGGTTGGAAGCTTGCTACAGGTGCAAGGATTTCCGTGGGCACCAGGTTTTTGAACGATTTATGCTCGAAAACGTCGCCGGTCACCGGCGGCAGATAGGGGTTTTTTGATTCGGCGGCTTGGACGGGCGCAACTAGGGTAGCTCCCAGAAACAGCGTGGCTGAGGCGGAAAAAATCGCTGCTTGCAACGCTTTGGTCTTGCGGCCGAGAAGATTATGCAATCCGAATCCTGCTCTGTAATCGAGTAGCAACGTTTGTTTTCCAATAATATCAAAATTCGCTTGATGTAAACATGGAGATTCTTTGCACCTCAAAAATTTATTCTCACAATTGTTCGGAGCGTAACACGCCGAAGCTATTTTCTGCACCACGACTTTTTGGCGGGCTTTCAAGGTTTTACACTTAATTAAGTTTTTGAGATTGAGTTTAAATGACACTATTCGTTATTTTGCACGGGATACTTGATGTCATTTATGCGTTGACAATCACTTTTTCTTGTTTTCCTAACTTAGGCGGAAGACGGTTTCCCAACAGGGTGAGTTTTTTCTCTGCACGGTTGGGAATTTTCCCGCAGATGCCGCGGAGCGTAACACGCCGAGGTGAATGACTGCGGCGAGTTACGCTCCAACAAAAAGCAGAGGACCATCCTTGCGGATGGCCCTCTGCTTTAGTTATTCGAAACTAAATCTTCCGAAACTTAACTCACTTAGCTTCTGCGATGCGAGCGCGGAACTTAGCCAGTTCGTCGGTGATTTCTGCAGGCAGCTTGTCGCCGAACTGCTTGAAGTATTCTTCAGTTTCGTCCATTTCAGCTGCCCATGCTTCTGGATCGATGTGGAACAGCTTCTTCCAGGTGTCTTCAGAGAAGTCCAGACCTTCGAGGTTGAAGTCTTCGAACTTAGGGTAACGACCGGTTACGCCGTCGATTGCTTCAACCTCACCTGCGGCGCGGCGAACGATCCAGTCCAGAACACGGGAGTTGTCGCCGTAGCCTGGCCACAGCCAGTTGCCTTCGTCGTCCTTGCGGAACCAGTTAACCTGGTAGATCTTGGGGAACTTGTCGCCCAGCTTTTCAGCCATTTCGATCCAGTGGCCCCAGTAGTCAGCCATGTGGTAACCACAGAATGGCAGCATTGCGAATGGGTCGTGACGCAGGGAGCCTGCCTTCACGTCGGTTGCTGCTGCGGTTACTTCGGATGCTACGGATGCGCCGATGAATACGCCGTGGTTAGAGGAGTATGCTTCAGCTACCAGTGGAACGTTGGTAGCGCGGCGGCCACCGAACAAGATTGCATCAACTGCAACGCCCTGTGGAGCTTCCCAGTCTTCGCAAATGATTGGGCACTGGGCTGCTGGAACGGTGAAGCGGGAGTTAGCGTGTGCTGCCTTCTCGCCGGATTCTGGGGTCCAGTCGTTGCCGTGCCAGTCGATCAAGTGTGCTGGGGTTTCGCCGTCGATGCCTTCCCACCATACGTCACCGTCGTCGGTCAGTGCGACGTTGGTGAAGATGGAGTTAGCCTTCATGGTTTCCATTGCCATTGGGTTGGTGGAGTAGGAGGTACCTGGGGCAACACCGAAGAAGCCTGCTTCTGGGTTGATTGCGTACAGGCGACCATCTGGGCCTGGGCGCATCCAAGCGATGTCGTCACCTACGGTTTCAACCTTGTAGCCTGGGATGGTTGGTTCCAACATAGCCAGGTTGGTCTTACCACATGCGGATGGGAAGGCTGCGGTTACGTGGAACTGCTTGCCGGTCTTTTCTTCGGTCAGACGCAGGATCAGCATGTGTTCTGCCATCCAGCCGTCACGACGTGCCATGGTGGAAGCAATACGCAGTGCGAAGCACTTCTTGCCCAACAGTGCGTTGCCGCCGTAGCCGGAGCCGAAGGACCAGATTTCGTTGGTTTCTGGGAAGTGGGTAATGTACTTTTCGTCGTTGCATGGCCAGTTGTCGTCAACTTCGCCTTCAGCCAATGGAACACCAACGGAGTGTACTGCTGGTACCCAAGGTGCACCTTCGTTGATCAGGTCCATTGCAGCAGAGCCCATGCGGGTCATGATACGCATGTTGCAAACAACGTATGGGGAGTCAGAGATTTCGATACCCAGCTGGGAGATTGGACCACCCAGAGGACCCATGGAGAAAGGAATAACGTACATGGTACGACCCTTCATACAACCGGTGAATACACGGTTCAGGGTTTCCTTCATTTCCTTTGGATCTGCCCAGTGGTTGGTTGGTCCAGCATCTTCTTCCTTTTCGGAGCAGATGAAGGTGCGGGATTCAACGCGAGCTACGTCAGATGGCTTGGAACGAGCCAGGAAAGAGTTTGGACGCTTTTCTTCGTTCAGCTTGGTGAACATGCCGTTTTCAACCATCAGGTTGGTGAGGCGGTCCCATTCTTCCTGTGAGCCATCAGAGAATTCAACGCGATCTGGGGTGGTTAGTTCTGCAATCTTTGCAACCCATTCGATTACGTCTGCTGGTGCATTGGACGGAGCAACTGCTTTGATGTCCTCGAGCGTTACGGTCATACTTTCGCCTCCTGCGGCTTAGTTCAACTTCCTGGATGCCGATTGCATCCACTGGTTCTTGTCCTAACGCGTTCCTACGCTGTTAGTCACGTTCTCAATTATCACCTATTGAGACGCAGAATTTCCAGGCGGGAAGTCCCATTATTTTTCGTTTCTTCAGTTATTTTTCGGATTCCCGAAATTTCCGGTTTCTCTTCCGCGGAGCGTAACACGCCGAGTTCATTTTTCGACAAATTTCTGACTTTCCGAGGACGCCCCCAGATGCTTCAAAACTGCCATTGAATCATCTTTTCAAAAAACTCTTCGCTCAACCCAAATGCCAGTTCTTCCCCTCATAATGCCGGAGCGTAACTCGCCGAACCTATTTAGGTAGGCGAGTTACGCTCCGCTAATCTGTAGCGATGATGAAACAATTTCTGTGCCCTGGCAAAAATGAAGTCGGCGAGTTACGCTCCGCAGAGGTAACCCGCCGCCCTCGGGAAAAAATCCCAAATCCTGCCAATGCCAACCAGCCAAAAAATGCCCAGTTTAGGCAGCAACCGCCTTCCGGTTATGCAACCAAACCAACAGCCCCTGTTTAGGAGAAAGCAGCCAAGCTAAGAAGAAACTCACCGTCACCACCATGACGATCATTGCCCCGGTAGGCACGTCCAAAGACCACGACAAATACAGTCCCAAGAAGGAAGAGAGCCCGCCAATAATCGCCGAAAGGGCCATCATCACACCCAACCGGTCAGTTAGCATACGCGCCGCAGCAGCCGGAGTCACCAACAATGCCAAGACCAAAATATTGCCGATGGTACGCACCGAAATCACCACGGCAGCGGTCACCATCAGATAAAGCACCAAGTCCAACCAGACCACTGGCAGGCGCTGCGCCCGCGCAGTTTCACGATCCAAAGAAACCGTCACCAGTTCTTTGTGCAAAATCAGCAGTACCGAGATAACCACGAAACCAACTACCGCCACCAGCACAATGTCAGAATCGGGCACGCCGGTGATAGATCCGAATAGGAACGAAGTTAAAGACGCCGTATATCCGCGAGTTTGGCTAATAATAATCAGGCCCAGCGCAAACGCAAACGCGAAGAAAATCCCAATCACGGTGTCTTCCTTAACGCGCCGATTTTGGCTAACTAAAGTCACCAAAACCGCAATGATAACGCCCGCTACGGCACCGCCTAGAAGCATCGACCCCTGCAGGACGAAAGCAATGGCGATTCCGGGGAAAACGGCGTGTGCCACCGCGTCGCCGATGAAAGCCATTCCCCGCAGAACCACGTGTGCGCCAACTACCCCACAGACCGTGGCGGACATGACGGCAATCAGTAACGCCTTGGGCAAAAATGCCAAGGCTGGGTTAGTGAGATCTTGAAAAAATTCCCAGATTGAAATCATGCTTTTACTCCGACGGTGCGTAGCAGGGGGGATCCGGCTTTGATTGAGAAAGTGCGCATCCACAGCTCCGGATCCGCCAATTCTGCGCCGGTTCCGGTGGCGATTACAGTTTTGTTTAGCAAGATCAGGCGGTGGCAGACGTCGATTGCAGATCCCAGATCGTGGGTGCTCATCAGCAAAGACGTACCTTCTTGCGAAAGTGATTCAAAAAGTTCCAGTAGCAGTTCCTGACTGGGCATATCCAGTCCGGTGAATGGTTCGTCAAGCAGCAAAATGGCGGGGTTAGTAGCCAGCGCACGGGCCATCAGCACGCGTTGACGTTGCCCTCCAGAGAGTTCTCCGACTGGGCGGCGAGCTAAGTCTGCCATTTTTACTTTTTCGAGGGCGGCAAAGACAGCTTCGTAATCCGCTGTCTTCGGTTGTCGCAACCAACCAATTTTCCGAGTCCGTCCGGTCATCACTACCCCTTGGACGTCGATAGGAAAGTCCCAGGCAAACTCGTGGCGTTGTGGCACGTAGCCGATTAGGTCTAAAGCTTTGTTGCCAGTTAGCCCGTTTACCTTAATTTCTCCTGAGCGGACGGGGATGAGTCCCAAGATGGAGCGCAATAAGGTGGTTTTACCGGCGCCATTGGGGCCAATTAACCCCACGAAGCTACCTTTTTCAACCGTAAAAGTCACGTCGTTTAGGACTTTACGTTTCCCTAAGTCCGTATTTAGTTGTGTGACTTCTAAGGGGTGGTTCATGCTGGATTTTCCTTGTGGTTTAGTTAAGTTCGGCGAGTTACGCTCCGGAAACTGCGAAGCGTATCTTCCAGAGCTCATTCAGTTCGGCGAGTTACGCTCCGGGGGTGGGGTTTGAACGCGCTGCCTGCTGTGCTTTTTGACTGCGCCGCCAAATGAAAATAATCAGCGCCAAAAGCACTGCGCTCACTGCCAAAGATCCAAAGACGACTTTATTAACAACTGCAGAAGTCTGTGCTGCGTGATCAGTCTTAGGGGCCTCTAACGCCTGGGGTTCACTGGGGGCAGCAGAACCCGCCTGAGGCTCAGCCGAGCTGTCCCACTGAGCACTGAAAGCCTGCGCTTGGTCTGCTCCGCCAACGGCGAAACGCAGTACCCCATCTGCCTCTAGCTGGCGACCATCCTTAGTGGCGCCCTTAACGCGTAGCTTAACTAGGTGCACGCCCGGTTCGGTAAATACCCAGTTAGCGTGGGTGTGGGTCAGTAAATCAACCCAAATTGCCTGTGCTTCCGTCTTGGTGGAAGTCCACAGAACCTGCGGTTCACCGAAGCCACCGGCTTGGAGGAAGACCGTAAACTGCCCCGGTCCCTGGTGGCCAACAAATTCGAACGTGACGCCACGATCAAAAGTCTCAGCAACCTTCGGAGATTGAGTGTTCCAGCCCAACCAAGGCACGTCAGCTACCTGAGTCTGCGGAAGCGCCCAAACGGTTTCGCCTGATTTCTTTCCGGTGAAGTCATAAGCACCGCCCTCGGGAAGAATCTGCTGCGCTGCCTGCCCAACTTCGAAAACTACGTCATTTGTCTGCCGCCAAACTGGGGTAGCTTGAGTGTCGTCGCGGGCCAGGAGCGCCAGTTGGTCCGAGTCTGCGGAAGGGAAAATCGGTCCCAGGTCAATGTGCCCAGCTTGCAAAACTGTCTGCTCGCCGGCAGGGGCAATGGTCTCCGAATCGGAAACCTGCTGGTCTAAGTTCGGGTCTTTCGGAGTCGCCCAAGCGGGGTTTCCTGCCAATAGCACACCAACTACCGCCGCGGCGGCAATCATTTTCCGAAACTTCATTTATTCCCCTCTTTTCCGGTTAAACACTGGTGAAGACTGTCTGCGTTAAAACGCATGAGCTTAATGTAAGAATCAACTTTTTCGTCAAAAGTGTCGCCATAAATGGTGCAGATTCGCACGCCTAAACGATCGGCGATTTGCGTGAGGTTGTTGGCGCGCAAAGCCAGGTTTGGTTCTAAGAAAACTGCTTTAACCTGCAGGTTTTGTAGCGTGCGGGTCAAGGCAATCAGGTCGCGCGCAGATGGTTCAATCGCTGGATTTGGGGTGACGAAGCCGGCAATGTGCAATTCGTAGGCTTCTCCCAAATAGCCGTAACCATCGTGGGTGGTGACCAGATGGCGATTTTTTGCCGGAATGTCAGCAATTTTAGTGCGCATATAAGCGTCCAGTTCACTCAGTTGCGCAATGTATTTCTGGGCGTTTTCAGAGTAAATCTGGGCTCCTTGAGGGTCGAGCTTAATCATTTCGTCTCTGATTAGCTCGACGTAGGCGATCACGTTAGAAACGTTATGCCACAGGTGGGGGTCGATTTCGCCGTGGACGTGTTTACCTAAAACTGCCTGCGGCAATAGGTAAGTTTCTTCTCCGGCTTTACCTAAGAATCTGAACTGAGGTTCGCCGGGAATCCGCTGCAAAGCTTTATTTGGCACGGCAATTACCGTTGTAGCCGGGTCGTAGGTGGTGGCTGTTGACTGGGGCAAGCCTGCCTGCGAGTCGGTTGAGTCGCCTTCAAGGACAATCTTTCCAAGATCAAGATTGACAGTAATATCTTGATGTCCGTGGTCTAAGACAGTGGTTTTCCCTGGGATTCCATGGGCGTTGACCCCCACAGCAAAAGTAACTGTGGTGGTCCCGATTTCTTTCGGTTCACTGTTTGGGTCCAGACGTAAATTGGCTTTGAAATCTACCTGGTAGATCCCGGGGGCACTGAAGGCCCAGCTCATATGCGTATGTGCGTCGGCAGGAAGAATTGCGGTGTCGTCTTTGAAATCGTTGGCGGCGTTGAAGCCGTCTTTGGAGTTGAAATAGATTTCTGCCTGCCCAAAGGTTGAGGTTAGAAATCCAGCCATTTCAGGTTTTTGGTTTGCTTCTGCCGCTGGTTCTACGCGCAGGTTCGTAGCTGAGAGTTTGACGTCAGATTGGCGGGTGGCCCCCAGGTTAGCGCCGGTGCCGCGCACTCGTAATCCCAGCCAGATGGTGTCTAAGCTGACGTTTTCCACCAGTGGAATGTAGTTAGTTCCGTAGGTGCTGGAGTCTTCTGCCAGGTGGATTACCGCAGTTTCGGGGCGAGTGTTAGTTTCAATAGTGCGGGTGAAAGAGTTATCTTCCAAAAGCAGCCCGTTAGTGAAGGCAATGTCGGCGTTCGCGATGTTGCGTACGTCGCGCAGGGTTGGTTCGTACGAGTGCGGGTCTGCGCCGGGGGGCATTAGCGAGGTTACGCGCGCCCGGTTGCCGGTTACATTTTGGACGATATCAGCAACGATTGCAGTTGAAGTTACGACGTCCACTACCCCGTCGTTTCGCTGCGGGAGCGCGGTTTGGGTGCATGCGCCGGTCAGCAAGCTGGCGGCCAGTAACAGGCTCCCGAGGGCGGCGGATTTAGGTTTGATTTTCAACATACGGTACGTGCTTGCGAATTCTTAGACTGGTTTTAACTATTTCTAACTATCCCACCTTAATGAAAATGATTACCAAAATCAATATAAACTGGCTTTTGTTCGGAGCGTAACACGCCGAACCTATTTTTCAGCATCGCTCCTACCCACCTCTTATCCCCGGAGCGTAACACGCCGAAGTGATTCTCCTCGGCGTGTTACGCTCCGCTAAAAGAAACAAACTAAAAGCGGCACCCGCTTTCACGGATGCCGCTTTTCAAAACAGCTGTTTACTTCAAGAACTCGTGGCGAACAATCGACGCCTCACGTCCTGGACCCACGCCAATTACCGAAACACGCACCTTAGAAATCTCTTCCAAGAACTCAATGTAACGCTGCGCATTCACGGGCAGATCTTCAAAACGGCGCACCTGCGTGATGTCTTCAGTCCAACCTGGCAAGTACTCGTAAATAGGCTTTGCATGGTGGAAGGAAGTCTGGTCAGCAGGCATTTCGTCGAAACGAACCCCATCAACATCGTAAGCTACACAAACTGGAATCTGAGGATAGCCGGTGAGCACATCCAGCTTAGTTACCACCAAGTCTGTCAAACCGTTTACGCGCGTTGCGTAACGACCAACTACAGCGTCAAACCAGCCGGTACGGCGCGGGCGCCCAGTAGTCACACCGTATTCGCCGCCACGAGCCCGCAGGTCTTCTCCTTCTTCACCGAACAACTCAGTTGGGAACGGACCTTCACCTACGCGCGTGGTGTATGCCTTAGTTACGCCAACCACGGCATCAATGCGCGTTGGCCCCACACCGGCACCGGTGCAAGCTCCCCCAGAGGTGGCATTTGAAGAAGTCACGAATGGGTAAGTGCCGTGGTCAATATCCAACATAGTGGCCTGACCGGCTTCGAAAAGCACCGTCTTACCCTCATCCAGAGCGTTGTTAACTTCCAGCGAGCAGTCTACTACCATTGGGCGCACACGTTCAGCGAAAGCCAACAGTTCTTGCACAACATCTTCTGCTTCGACAGCTGCCTTGTTGAAAACCTTCGTGAAAAGGTGGTTCTTATTTGCCAGGGCACCTTCTACCTTTTGACGCAAAATAGATTCGTCAAAAAGATCCTGAACGCGCAGACCAATGCGGTTCATCTTATCTGCATAAGTTGGTCCAATACCGCGTCCGGTGGTGCCCAACTGCCGCTTACCCAAGAACTTTTCCGTCACGCGGTCCATAGCGCGGTTATAGGAAGGAATGAGGTGGGCGTTGGCTGACAGGCGCAACTTAGAAGTGTCGCGTCCCCGAGATTCCAGATCTTCAATTTCTTGGAAGAGTACTTCCAAATCAACTACTACGCCATTGCCAATGATCGGAGTGACGCCCTCGGAAAGAATCCCTGCAGGCAACAGGTGAAGCGCATACTTTTCGCCATCTACTACAACGGTATGCCCGGCGTTGTTACCGCCGTTAAATTTCACTACCAGATCTACGTCTGCCCCGATCTGGTCAGTAGCTTTCCCTTTGCCTTCGTCGCCCCACTGGCAACCTACGACAATCACGGCTGGCATATTTTTCCTCCGATTGGCCTTCGCCAAAGTTAGTTAACTGCGCTCAGGCAAGTTTTCTTTCACAGCCAACGCAGTGCAGAAAATGGAGTTTCTACTTACAAGATTCTACCGGTTATTTAGTTCTCTGGCTACGCAGGTTGGGCTTCATATATCCCGAGGGCGGAGCGTAACACGCCGAGCTCATTTTCTCACTCCCCGCGATAAACCTAAAGGCTGTGCCCGCCGGTTTCCCGGCGGGCACAGCCTCGGCGTGTTACGCTCCGAAGTGGAACGCAGTGGTGGAACTACATTTTAGTTGAAACAAGAAGTTCCAAAACCGTGCTACGTATCCAGTTCTTTGCGGTATTTACTTGGCGCGATTATGCGTCCAAGTTTGCAGTATCCCAGCGGTCAGCCAAAACTTCAGCAGACAGTGGAGTACGGTTACCAAAACGGTGGTTAGTGATGGAAACTGCCTGTTCGTGGACGAATGGCAGGATTTCGATACGGCCAGCATCGGTAACTGGATCGTCGAAGATAGCGATGTCAATGCTGCCTCCAACTGCACGGCGCAGTGCATCGCCGTCCTCGCCAACTACGCGAACTCGCTCACCCAAGTAGTGTTCTTCCAGCAGGCGACGCTGGAACTGCGATTCATTTTCAACCACAGTTTCGACACCGAACTTGTTGAGCAAGGCCACCAGTTCGGTTGGTAGGTACTCGGTGGAAGAAACCATCAGGGCCACATCGTCGAAACCGCCACCGTTGAGGAAACGGGCGAAGGCTTCGTTGTCATCTGCGAAGAATGCAAAAGCACCGACAGACAGACCTGCTGAAAGTACGCGGAAGATTTCGAACTTAGTCGCATCTTTACCAAAGCGTACGGTGGTATCAGCAGGTAGGTAACGCAGAATGTTACGTTCTACCGGAATCTGGCTTGGGTCGTGCAGTTCGTCGAAGACGTGTGCGGTGACATAAGCGTCGTGCTTAATTACCTGGAGCAGGTGATCGAACTCGGCTTCGGATAGGTGTTCCTTAGCGATTTCCAATAGTCCAACATACTGGGACTTCAGCTTGACGCCTTCACCGGTTGGAACTGGTTCAAGCTCAGCCTGCTCGAAGGTGCCGAACCCGAAGAGGTAGTTTGGACCGCCGGCCTTAGCGCCTTCACCAACCACCGAACGCTTCCAACCACCGAATGGCTGGCGCTGCACAATTGCGCCGGTGATACCACGGTTTACGTAGACGTTACCAGCTTGAACGTTGTTCAACCACAGGTTGATTTCTTCAGCGTCCAAAGAGTGTAAACCAGCGGTCAAGCCATAGTCGGTCATATTCTGCACGAAGATAGCTTCTTCCAAAGTATCCACGCGCATAATACCCAGCAGCGGGCCGAAGTATTCAGTGAGATGGAACTCTGAGCCAGCTTCAACCCCGGCGCGTACGCCTGGGCTCCACAGACGACCAGAATCATCCAGTCGCTTAGGTTCGATTACCCAGCGTTGTCCTGGCTCCAGCTTGGTCAGGCCGCGCATTAGCTTTTCGCCTGGCTTAACAGACAGTGGCCCCATCTGGACTGAGAGGTCATCGGCCCAACCGATCTTCAAAGACTTCACAGCGTCAATCAGCTGGTTACGCACGCGCTTAGAGAAGCCGGCGGAGCCAACCAAGATAACGTTCGAACAAGCGGAGCACTTCTGGCCGGCGTGGCCGAATGCCGAGTTCACAATATCCTTCACAGCCAAGTCAAGGTCTGCCGATGGGGTAACGATGATGGAGTTCTTACCCGAAGTTTCAGCCATCAGCTTCAAGGTTGGATCCCAAGAACGGAACAGTTCAGCGGTTTCTGCACCACCGGTGAGAACTACGCGTTCAATTCGCTCGTCGGTAACCAGTTCCTTACCCAGTTCGCGTTCGCCGACGTTTACCAAACCGAAAACATCGGCTGGTACGCCAGCTGCCCACAGACATTCAGCGATTACCGCACCGCAGCGCTTCGAAACTGAAGCTGGCTTAAGGATTACACCTGAACCAGCTGCCAAAGCAGCCAACACGCCACCGGCTGGAATAGCCATTGGGAAGTTCCATGGTGGGGTAATCAAGGTGACGCCAACTGGTTTGAAAGTAGCGCCATTTACCTTTTCCAGCTCCAACGCCTGCTGTGCGTAGTAGTGTGCGAAGTCAGCAGCTTCAGAAACTTCCACGTCAGATTGGTCCAGGCCCTTACCAAGCTCTGATCCGGCGACCTCGATCAAATCTGCGCGACGGCGAGCGATTTCCACGCCGGCACGGTGCAGGATGTCCGCACGTTCTGCCGCTGGCTTCGCAGCCCACTTCTTTGCACCCAAAGCAATCTTTTGGATGAAGCGGTCGAGCTCCTTAGCGTCGTTAATTTCTGCTTCCGCAGCAGTTTCCACACCCATCGTAGAAGTTGGAATGCGTGCGGCAATCTCCTTTGCCCATTCCAAGTTAGCGCCGATGGCTGGGTCAGAATCAGCGGTGTTTGCAAAGACCCACTGGCCGTTTTCGTCCTGGGCTTCAGCGGTTAGCTGCTCAGTAGTTTCAGTCTGGCGGTTCTGCTTACGGTTTGCACCCACGCGGGAATCGCCTTCTGCCTGTAGCTGTTCTACGGCGTTCAAGAAACGTGCCTTTTCCTTTTCGAAAGAGGCAATGTTGGTGCCGATGTCGAAGATGGAAGCCATGAAATTGTCGTCTGCAGAGTTTTCTTCAAGGCGGCGTACCAAGTAGGCGATTGCCACATCGTATTCGTGCGGGTGAACTACCGGAACATACAGCAGTAGTTTGCCTACATCTTCGCGCACTGCCGAGGCTTGCTGGGTTGCCATACCGGAAAGCATTTCGATTTCAACGCCTTCGGTTACGCCGCGGTCCAGTGCCATTTCCCAGGCGGTGGCGACAGTGAAGAGGTTGTGGCCAGCTACACCCAGGCGGATGTTTTCAATGTTTTCAGGACGCATGGCCCAGTCGAGGATACGCAGGTAGTTGGCGTCGGTTGCCTGCTTGGATTCCCAGGTGGTGAGGGACCAGCCGTGCATCAGTGCGTCGACGCGTTCCATCGCCAGGTTGGCACCCTTTACGACGCGCACCTTGATGCGGGCGCCTCCGCGAGCGCGACGGGCTTTGGCCCAAGCTTGCAGGTCTTTCATCGAGTTGAGGGTATCTGGCAGGTAGGCCTGCAGTACGATACCGGCTTCAAGGCCCAGCAGTTCTTCGCGATCCAGGATCTTCTTGAATACGTCGATGGTGAGGTTCAGGTCGCGGTATTCTTCCATGTCCAGGTTAATGAACTTGTTGCGTCCTGAAGCGGCGGCGTATTGGTAGAGCGGCAGTAGCTGTTCTACAGCGTGGTCGACTACCTGCTGGTAGCCCCAGGCATTGTGTGGGCCGGTAACTGCAGAAACTTTGAGAGAGACGTAGTCAACGTCGTCTCGTTTGAGTAGCTGCAGCGTGTCGTTAAGGCGACGAGCAGCTTCTTTTTCGCCCAGTACGGCTTCACCCAGGAGGTTCATGTTTAGGCGGCTGCCGTTTGCGCGCAGGCGCTGGATAGCTGGTCCCAGCTTGGCATCAGTTACGTCAACTACCAGGTCGCCTACCAGGGCGGCGAATACCTTACGGGCAGCTGGCACGGATAGCTTTGGCACGTGCTTGCCGAGGACGCCACCGACCAGCGCAGGAGTGCGGAGGTACCAGGGCAGGAACTTGGGGTTTTGGGCGCCGATTCGCCCAAGGTGTTCGGCTGCTACTTCTTTATCTTCTGGGCGGACTACGCCGTCCACGAAAGCTACCGTGTAGTCCAGGCCACCGGGCGCATCCAACACGTTAGCCAATAGCTTGGCAGCTTGTTCCATAGGGTATTTGGTAGAGGCGTCTGCCCAGCGCCGAGCGCGCAGCAGAGCACGTTCAGCAATTTCTTCGAAATTAGCAAGCGCTGCGTTGGACTCGCTCATGATTTTCCTTTCAAATTTGGTTGGATTTCCAAGGCCAGTCTTGGGTTTTTGCCCACAGTGGCGATAGCCTTTATTTTACCGCTCTTTGTATTAAGTTTCTTGATGTTTCATAAATGCTTTTATGCAAGTATGTTTGTTTTTTACTTTTGTTGTAGAAATGTTTGGTTGGGATAGTACGGCTTTGTTTCCCTGGTATTGCTTGTAAATCTTCTTTTCGGAGCGTAACACGCCGAAGTGATTTTCAAAGGGTTTTATTTGCTAAGCAAAACTCCCTGGTTTCCACGCCCAAAAATCGGAGCGTAACATACCCAACTTATTCATGTCGGCGTGTTACGCTCCGGTTTTGGAAAAAGCTTTCGCTTCGGCTGCGACGTTGAATCCGAAGCGAAAGCTTAGTTGGTTCTGGCTTACTTCTTGAGTAGTTCCAGAGATTCGTCGAATTCCTTCTCGATTTCAGCGTTTGGCTTCCAAACCAAGATGGACACGATGATGGCTACAGCGAAGTTCATGATGAAGCCAGGGAGGATTTCATACATGTCGAAAATGCCGCCCTTGAGGCTGCGCCAGACACCTACAGTGATAGCGCCAGCAACCATACCTGCGGTTGCCCCCCAAGCAGTGAACTTACGCCAGTAGAGTGCCAAGAGAACGGTAGGACCGAAGGAGGCGCCGAATCCCGCCCAAGCGAAGGCCACCAGACCAAGAATGGTATCGTCACGTACCCAAGCCAGGAAGGCTGCCATCACAGAAACTACGCCCACAGCAATACGTCCCAGCAAGATACCGTCGTTTTCGCGCAGTTCCTTCTTAGAGAGGGCCTTGTAAACGTCTTCGACGATTGCGGATGAAGTTACCAGCAGCTGAGAGGAGATGGTGGACATAATCGCTGCCAGAATGGCTGCCAGCATGAAGCCTGCAATGAGTGGGTGGAACAGTAGCTGGCCCAAGCTGATGAAGACTGCTTCTGGGTTTGGCAGCTGTCCGGTATCGTGACGGTAGACGGCAACACCTACGAGGGCGGTCATACCAGCGCCGATAATGGATAGAAGCATCCAGCCAATGCCGATGCGGCGAGCTGCCTTCGCTTCTGCTGGCGAGCGCAGCGCCATGAAGCGCACGATGATGTGTGGCTGACCAAAGTAACCTAGACCCCAAGCCATGGCAGAGATGATACCGAAGATAGTTGCGCCAAGGGCGGCTTCGCGAGGCCCAAGAATGGAAGTTAGGTCTGCGTTAACAGCATGGATTTGGTGGAATAGTTCGACTGGGCCACCGACGTGCATGATGCCTACCAGCGGTACCAATACCAGGGCGATCAGCATCATCAGACCTTGGACTACGTCAGTCCAAGATACTGCTAAGAAGCCACCGACCAGGGTGTAGAGCACGGTAATGCCGGCAACAAGGATCATGCCGAGGTTGTAGCTCATACCAAAGGAGGATTCGAAGAATACGCCGCCAGAGACCATGCCTGAAGATACGTAGAAGGTAAAGAAGATCATAATGATCACACCAGCTACGACGCGGATCAGGTTGGTGGAGTCACGCAGGCGGGAGCCCAGGAAGGAAGGGATGGTGATGGAGTTTGAAGATACCTGGGAGTAGGCGCGCAAGCGTGGGGCAACTAGCTTCCAGTTGAGCCAGGCACCAATCGTTAGACCAACTGCAATCCAAGCTTCAATCAGACCGGAGGTGTAGATTGCACCAGGCAGGCCCAGGAGTAGCCAGCCAGACATGTCCGAGGCGCCTGCGGACAAAGCTGCGACGCCTGGACCAAGCTGGCGTCCGCCCAGCATGTAGTCATCCAGGTTATTAGTGCGGTTGTAGGCAAAAAGTCCGATCATGATCATTGCTACTAGGTAGATGATCATCGCAATGGCTTGATAAGTCACTGCTTCCATTAGGGGAACCTCCTTTGGTTTCCACAAGTGGGTTTTTAGGGAAAATAGTCCGTTAACTTTGTTTTAACGTTAGTTCGGTACTGATGTGAGAGTATCCAGGATTGCACTAGCTTGACTAGGGTTTAGTATCTAAGCAAACACACTGTTATCATTTCGTTACCTATTTTGGGACTTTATGCACCTTTTAAGCTCTTTCAATCAACTTTGACACTACAATGCTCACATTCTGAGCAGGCTTCTTTTTCCGCCCTCGAAGCGTAGCACACCGCCCTCGAAGCCGGCTATTCCCCTCCCCCAAAACATCGGAGCGTAACACGCCGAAGTAAATACCCACGGCGTGTTACGCTCCGCCAAAAGATGCCAACTAAACTAAAGCACCAAAGCCGCAACCCAACCAGCCAGTAAAAGCGGCAAATTGAAATGCAAGAAAGTTGGAATCACAGAATCACGAATATGATCATGCTGCCCATCCGCATTCAAACCACTTGTCGGCCCCAAAGTCGAGTCCGACGCCGGCGACCCAGCATCACCCAGAGCCCCCGCAGTACCAATCAAAGACACCGTCGCAAGCGGTGAAAACCCCAAAGAAATACATAACGGCACATAAATCGCAGCAATAATCGGCAACGTCGAAAATGACGAACCAATCCCCATCGTCACAATCAAACCAACCAACAGCATCACAAACGCAGCCAGCGCCTTATTCCCCGCAAAAAGCTCCGTCACATTCTTAACCAAAGGCTCAATCTGCCCCGTCTTTTCCATCACCGCCGCAAATCCCTGCGCCGAAATCATGATGAACCCAATCATCGCCATCATCCGCATACCCTGCGTAAAAACCAGGTCAGCTCGCTTCCAATCAACCGCACCCGAAAGCAAGAAAATCCCCAGCCCAACCAAAGCGCCCACCAACAGCGCATCCGCCTTCAACCCCAGCATTCCCATCACAACCTGGATCGCGAACACCGAAACAATCGCAATTACTGCCCACACAATTCGATAATTCGAGATTTCCGGCTCGGCAGAAAGCCCTTCAATTGGCAGATCATTATATTTCCGAGGGCGGCGATACGAAACGAAAATCGCCCACAAAAGCCCCACCAACATGCCCGCCGCCGGAATCGCCATAGCCTGCATGACATTCACATTAGCCACGTCCAAACCAGCCTGCTGAATATTACTCAACAAAATATTCTGCAAATAAATCTGCCCAAAACCCACTGGAATGAACATGTAGGTAGTCACCAGACCAAAAGTTAATACGCTCGCCACCAAACGGCGATCCAGCTGCATCTTATTCATCACACTCAAAAGTGGCGGGATCAGCAACGGAATAAAAGCAATATGCACTGGAATCAAGTTTTGGCTGAAAACCGCCATCAACAAAATTCCCCCAACCATCAGCCATTTAGTAGTGGCAACCGCAGACTCGGGTTTAAAAGGCAACTTCGTAGCTTCGGCGTGTTGCGCTCCGCCCTCGGAAAGAAAACCTGACCCACTCCCACCCGAAGCGTAACTTGCCGACTTCATACGGGAAATCAGTTTCAAAGCAAGCAAATTTGGCAATCCCGATTCCGCAACCGCCATGGCAAACGCCCCCAAAAGCGCGTACGAAAGCGCGATTTTTGCGCCCCCTGCCAAACCGTCCTGGAATGCCAACAGCGTCCCGTCGAGCCCCAAGCCCCCCAGGAACCCTCCTACCAAAGCACCAATAAACAGCGCCAAAACCACGTGCACCCGCGCCAAAGCCAGCACGAGCATTAAAATCACAGCAATTAACACAGCATTCATACCTGAACCATACGGTGATAAACCTTGCAAAGCCGGCTCCGTCCACCATTAGGACGAAACGGAACTGTAGAATAAAACTCAGAATCGAGATTTATACGCAAAATTCAGAAAAGAGCTTGAAAATGGCTGGAAATGACGCAAATCGCCGTCCAACTCGTAAAGGCAAGAAGGGGCCACTGAAGGGCACCGGAGGACACTCGCGTCGCGCCCTGCGACCCAAGGGGCCTACTCCAAAAGCAGAGGACCGCGTCTACCACGCAGCGCATAAGCGCAAGGTTGAAAAAGAAATCGCCGAAAAGAAGAAGGCACAAGCTGAGGCTCACCGTAAGCGCACTTCTATCAAGATTGCTGCCGGGAATGAGCTAATCGTTGGACGTAACGCGGTTTTCGAAGCAGTTGATGCCGGTATTGAAATCGTGCGAGTTTTCCTAGCTGGAAATGCTTTGGACGAACGCATCGGTAAGGTAGTGCGCACCGCAACTGCCCTGGGTGCACCTATTTTGGAAGTTTCAAAGTTGGATCTTGAAAATGCTTCAGGAGAATCCGCGCACCAATCGGTCGGCATCGAAGTGCCCGGCTACGAATACTACAGCGCTCAAGATCTGCTAGACCGCGCCGCCGACAACTTGGAAATCCCGTTAATTGTCGCTTTGGATCAGGTTACTGACCCACACAATCTGGGGGCAGTTATGCGTTCGGGCGCAGCATTTGGCATCACCGGTGTGCTCATTTCTGAACGCCGCTCGGCATCTGTAAATGCCACCGTTTGGAAGGTTTCTGCTGGCGCGGCTGCGCAAGTTCCCGTTGCACGTGAAACGAACTTAGTGCGCGCTTTGAATGACTTGAAGGAAGCTGGTTGCTTCATCGTCGGCTTGGACGGCGAAGGGGACGTTTCGTTACGTTCGCTTGAGCTAGCAACCGGCCCACTGGTTATCGTCACCGGCGCAGAAGGCAAAGGTCTTTCCCGCCTGGTTCGCGAAACCTGCGATCAGATCGTTTCCATTCCGATTTCCTCCAAGATGGAATCCTTAAACGCAGCCGTTGCGACCGGGATTACCCTTTACGAGGTCGCCACCAAGCGCGCAGAGGCTTTCGGCGCTTAATTTCCTAATCTCTTCCCGCGGAGCGTAACACGCCGTAGTCATTTGACTCGGCGTGTTACGCTCCGCTTATTTTCGCCATTTTCCGAAGCGTTTTTCTTTGAGGTAAATAGGTTCGGCGTGTTACGCTCCGCGGTTTGGGGAAAACCGCCGAGTCTTAATTTGTGCACAGCCTCTTAGTGCCACCAAGTTTTCCACAAGCAGAGAATCCCTTAGTGGCAAGGGTAGAAAAGCTCTGCCAACGTTGAAGCATGGAACCACAAACATCACCATTAGAGCAGGACTTATTCCAGCCTTCACTTCAACATGCCCCCGGCAAAATCGCGCGACTAACTAAGGAAGTACTGCATCGAACGCCCTCGACAGTTGCCCTTACCCTCTACCCCGCCGCCCTAATCTACCACCTGCCAATTTGGGATTTACCCCAAGAAATAAACGTTTTATACTTCAAAAAACGTACTTTCAGCAAAACCTGCGTAGGCAAAGATGAATTCGGCAACGGCGTTACTGTACGCCGGTACTTCCGCGATTTCCCTCCCGAGGCAGTAGTCGAAATCGACCAGCAACCAGTCCTGCGTTTAGAGTGGTTACTCTTAGATTTTCTACTTTTGAAAAACCCCTTCACCGCCCTCATCACCGCAAACGCAATCTTCCGCATACTGTTGGGCGCACGCAGAGAAAACCCGCAGTCACAGCAGCTCGAAATGCTACGTTGGCTCACCCGATTGGAATCTCTAACGCGCCGGCACATTAGCGGTTACTATCAGAAACGAGTTTTACGCCGACTGAAATTTCTAAATCCGCTAGCAGAATCCCCCTTAGAATCGGTACTCGAAGTAGCTTTTCGCCAACTCGGCTACCGTAGTTACCGCCCGCAAGCGCCGATTCAAGTTCCGCAAACTACCTTCTACGCAGACGGCTTGCTACCACGTATCCGTACCGTAATTGAAGCTGATGGGCAGGTGAAGCGACGCGCCGATCCAGAGCTGCTGCGCCAGCATTGGCGAGAACGCCTAATTAAAGCCGCCGGCTTTCAAGTGATTCGCTTTACTGCGAATGAGTGTTGGGATCCGCAACTTCACCTGCGAATTTGCGCAAAATTGGGTGCGCGCCCGCCGGCTTTCCTACGTAGGATTTAGACCGAGGGCGCATATCCAAACTATTTGGGTAGCTTCCGCTAAAAGTTGCTTACACTGAAAGTTGCTTACGCTAAATGCCAACGCGCTCCTTCTGGAGAATCCTCCACCACCACACCGGCGGCACTAAGGCGATCACGCAAGGCATCTGCTTTAGCCCAGTCTTTTTCAGCACGCGCTTGCGTGCGTTCTGCGATTACCGCGGTAACTAGCTGGTCAAGAGCATGCTGAGTTTGGGTATCTCCCTGCGCGTTTCCAGCAACATACGGAGCCCAGTGAGCGCTCCCCGGGTCAAGCCCTAGAATCGCGAGCATAGCGCGTACGTCAACTAACGCGTCATACATAGTTTGCACGTCCGCCGCAGAAATAGCTGAGTTACCAGCCTTCATGCGCTCATAGATAACAGCCAGAGCGCCAGCTACATTTAGATCGTCGTTCATAGCGTAGCTGAAGGCTTCTGGTAATGGGTGCGTTGCTAAACCGCCCTCGGAAATTTCTGGAAGCTGATGTTGCGCTGCCAACTGGGTAGCACGAGTTACGAACCCGCTCAGACGTTCCCAGGCTGCTTGCGCTGCTGCCAGCGTTTCTTCTCCGTATTCCACGGTCCCGCGGTGATGCACGGTCCCCAAAGCGAAACGCAGAACCGGCGCGGGAACAGTCTGTAAAATGTCGGCTACAACCAGGGAATTCCCCAGTGATTTAGACATTTTTTCGCCCTTTAACGTGACCCAAGCGTTGTGTACCCACATTTTCGCAAAGCCCCAGCCGGCGCCGTGAGACTGCGCTTGCTCGTTTTCATGGTGCGGGAAGCGCAGTTCAATGCCGCCGCCATGAATGTCGAAAGTTTCACCCAGGTAGCGTTCAGACATAGCCGAGCACTCAAGGTGCCAGCCCGGACGCCCGCGCCCCCAAGGGGAATCCCAGGCAGCAGTCGTCGGCTCAGTTGGTTTCCAAGCTTTCCAAAGCGCGAAATCGCGAGGGTCTTTCTTTCCCGCCTCAGTGGCAGCATCGATCTGTGACTCATCTTCGGTGGTGCGCATATTGGCCAGTTCTTGGCGAGTCAGCGACCCGTAATCACCCAAAGAATGCACGTCAAAGTAGACGTTCCCCTGCCCGTCAGCGTAGGCGTGGCCGCGTTCAATAAGGCGGTTGATTAGGCGTAGCTGGTCTGTAATATGCGCGGTTGCGCGTGGCTCGAAGGTAGCCGGCAGTAAGCCCAGAGCATCGTAGGCAGCGGTGAATTCACGTTCAAATTTCGCTGCCCAAGCCCACCAAGGTTCGCCTGCTTCAGCTGATTTACGTAAGATCTTGTCGTCAATATCGGTGATATTGCGAATGTAAGTGACCTCCATGCCGTTGTATTTCAGCCAGCGAATCAGGGTGTCGAAAGCAACCGCTGAACGCATATGGCCGATATGTGGACTACCCTGTACGGTGCCGCCACACAGATAGATGCCCACATGGCCGGGCTTAACCGGGTTCAGAGGTTCGATGGTCCGTGATGCAGAGTTATATAAATGGAGGTTCACACTTCAAGATTAGCTGATTTGCGCAGTTAAGTTCTACCTCTACGCCTCTATCTAGCGTTGTTGCAGTTCTCTTTCTTTCTCTCTTTATTGCCGAAGCGTAACTCGCCGAACCCATTTGCCGAAGCGTAACTCGCCGGGGACGTTTCCTGCGGCGAGTTACGCTCCGCTATGGGAGGGGAACGCGTGCCGGGGCGAAAAGTATTCACCTACCAAGTTCCGCAATAGCTTAGAATCGTTGCTATGAGTACTTTTCCTGAATTACGAACTGGTATTGGCACGGACGTGCACGCTTTTGCTGCCCCGGACTCGGGGCGCCCTATGTGGCTGGCTTGCTTGGAATGGCCTGGTGAAGTTGGTTTAGAAGGGCATTCTGACGCTGACGTTGTAGCTCATGCCTGTTGCGACGCACTTTTTGCTGCCGCTGGTTTAGGTGATTTAGGCACACATTTTGGCACTTCTCGTCCCGAATGGGCGGGTGCTTCAGGCGAAGCACTGCTCCAAGAAACCTTACGAATTATTTCCGAGGACGGTTGGCGAATCCTTTCAGTTTCGGTCCAGGTACTTGGCAACCGCCCTCGTATTGGTTCTCGGCGTTTAGAGGCACAGTCTCGGCTAGAGGAAATCATCGGCGCACCAGTAAACTTTGGGGCTTCAACTACTGATCACCTAGGATTTGCCGGACGCGGCGAAGGTCTGATGGGAATAGCTTCAGCGCTTTTAGCTCGTTAAAAAGCTTTCAATAACTTCGGAGCGTAACACGCCGAGGACAGTTGTCCCAGCGTGTTACGCTCCGAAGTTTATTTAGTTAAAAGACGGCTTCTAAGCAGTGCTAGTTACCTGCTGACTTGCTTCAAGCTACAGGCTGCTTGCCTTGAGTATCTATTTTTCCGTCTGAAGCTACTACTTTCCGTCGAAAGTATCTAGGTGAGCGTGCTCTTCCTTAACTGGAATCAACATGAGCATACCTACCAGCAGGATCATGACGATACCAAGGATGCCGAAGTGGGTTGCAGATTCACCTTCGGGTACCAGGTACTTGCCGAAGGTTACACTCAGACCGTACATTGCCGGTGCCAAGAAGGATACGGCGCGGCCGGTAGTAGCGTAGAGCCCAAAGACTTCGCCCTCACGTCCAGCTGGGATAACCCGCCCTAGGAAAGAACGTGATGCCGACTGCGCGGGGCCTACGAAAGCTGCCAACGTTAAGCCTGCGATCCAGAAAACGGTCTTGCCTTGCGCGTGGAAGAAGAAGACTACCAGCCCCATGGACACCATTACGAACAGAGAGAACATAATAGTTCGCTTTGGCCCCCAGAAGTCGTCGACCCAGCCGAAGATGATGGTTACTAAGCCGGCTACCACGTTAGAGGCAACCCCGAAGATGATGATTTCGCCGGGAGTGAATCCGAAGGTTACGGCTGCTAAGATGGCGCCGTAGGTGAAGACACCAGCCAGACCATCACGGAAAATAGCGGATGCGAAGAGGAAGAACAGAGTGTGCGGTGCTTCTTCATAGAGACGTTTTACGGTCTTCCACAGGCGCTTGTAAGAGTCGCGCAAGGTTTCCTTTTCGTCGTTTTCGTGCCCTTCAACCGCGCGTCCAGGAAGTGCGAAAAGCACTGGTAACGCGGAAAGGCCGAACCAGAAAGCGGCTACAAGCATCGCCAAGCGTACGTGCAGACCGTCGTCTTTTGCGACAGAGATGATGGGGTTGTCCCCTAAGAAGAACACCAGCAGGATGAACAGTAAGATGATGCCACCCAGGTAGCCAGAAGCCCAGCCGATGCCGGAAACACGCCCCATTGTGTCGGGGGTGGAAATGCGTGAGAGCATCGCGTTGTAGTTTACGGATGCGAATTCGAAGAAGATATTACCGACTGAGATTAGGAAGATACCTAGCCAGAGAACTCCTTCGACACCCAGGGTAGAGTTTGGGCGGACGAAGAACATGCCCAACAGTGCTAGGAATACGATAAAAGAGTTGGCTCCCAGCCAGAAGGTGCCTTTCCCTTTGCGGTCTGCGCGCTGGCCGCTAATGGGGGCGGTGAGGGCGATGATGATACCCGCTACGGTGAGGCCCCAAGATAGTTTGATGGAAGATGCGTCGTGGTCACCGAAAAGCCCTGATACCAGGTAGGTTGAGAACACGAAGGTGGTGGCGACAGCATTGAAGGCTGCTGATCCCCAGTCCCAGATTGCCCAGGAGACGATGGTTTTGTTGAGGATCTTGCCTTTCTTTGGCTGATTCTCAGGAGTTTTGTCAGTAATTGTTACTGCGCTCATTACTTGTCCTTCAACTTTTCAATGACAATGCTCTTCTAAATTTACCTAACAAACCGGATTTATCAGTTTCCAAAACCCGCCGTGAGATTTTTTCCGCAAGATGGCGACAAATTCTCACTGTTGAGAGCTGGCAGGCATTGGCGGGCTGGCATCACTTTCATTAGTTTGCTCGAGGGCGCCCCCAAAACCTAATAGACAGTTCGCAACCCTTAAATCAAAGGGCGTAGTAATTTTAAGGCTCAGTTCGCTACCTTCCACAAGCTGCACCGACTCTCCAACTAGCTCCATTAGTGAAGCATCGTCGGTAAATTGTTCTGCTTGTATGGATGCTGCTTTTTGGTGAGCAAGCAGGATAGTTGGGTACTTGAATCCCTGAGGGGTTTGTACAGCGCGGAGCTTGGAGCGGTCTACGCTTTCTCCGGCACACTCAAACTCTTGGTATACCGAAGTTGTCAGGGTATCAACTACCGGCAGCACCGGGATTACAGCCCGACTAGATTCCAGCGCCAAAGCTACTCGGTCAATCACTTCAGCTGGCATTAGACAACGAGCCGCATCATGAATTAATACGCTTGTTTCACTGATTCGATGGACAAGTCCCAGTCGTTCAGCAAGGACTGAGAGACCCAGCAAACCTTGGTATACACTAGCCTGCCGAGTTGCTCCACCGGGAACTACTAAGATTTCTGCAACGCCCTCGAAAAGCTTCTCAAACCGCTCAAAAACCGGGCTTTCTGCGGGCGCTGTAACCACTATCCCCGCAACTCGCGGATGTTTCAAAAAGGTTTCTACAGCGCGTTCCACCAGGGTAACTCCCACCAATGGAACCAGGGCTTTGGGTTGTGCATATCCCAGGCGAGTGCCCGACCCGGCGGCCGTGACAACCGCAAAAATGTCTTTTTTCGTCAACTATTTGCCACTTTCAGCATCTGGTATACCAGACTGTGGGGTTTCCAGAATCTCATCCAAACAGATTTCAGCCTGCGCCTGATCGATCCCTTTAGCTAACACAACTTCGGAAGCAAGAATCTGACGCGCCTTAGCTAGCATACGCTTTTCACCCGCGGATAAGCCACGTGACGATTCGCGCCGAGTTAAGTCACGAACCACTTGTGCAATGCTAATAATATCGCCAGAAGCAATTTTCTCTTGGTTCTGCTTGAAACGGCGCGACCAAATTACAGGTTCATCCCCGGTTTCTTCATGCAAAATATCGACGACGGCTTGGAAACCCTGCTCATCGACCACGTCGCGTGCGCCCACCAGCTCAACATTATCTGCAGGCACTTGAATCGTCAGATCCCCTTGGATCACCCGCAGAGTCAGGTAGGTTCGCTTTTCACCTTTGAATTCTCGAACATCAATCGCTTCGATCGTCGCAGCTCCATGGTGCGGGTACACGATTGTTTCACCAACTCGTAAGGTCATGATGGCCTCCTGCCGCTTGACATTACTGCTTTAAGTTTACCAGTTGCCCCATCCAAACCATAGGCTTTTCACCGGAGCGTAACTTGGCGACCTGATTACCTTCGGCGAGTTACGCTCCAAGAAAGTTACCCACATACAAAAGGTGGGGCACTCAGTCCGAGTACCCCACCAAAGGCTTTAATACTAAGCTAACTGGTCGCAGCTAAACGCTCTGGCCATTTAGTTAGCTGGGCTCACTTACCCTGGTTGGCAACTGCGTCAATCTTTGCCTGTGCGTCTGGATCCAGGTAGGTGCCACCCTTCTTTACTGGAACCAAGTTTTCATCCAGTTCGTACAGCAATGGAATACCAGTTGGGATGTTTACTTCTGCGATGTCTTCGTCAGAAATTCCGTCCAAGTGCTTCACAATCGCACGCAGGGAGTTGCCGTGAGCTGCGATCATTACGGTCTTGCCGGTCTTGATTACTGGAACGATGGTTTCTTCCCAGTAAGGGAGCATGCGTTCCAAAACGTCCTTCAAGCATTCGGTAGCTGGGATTGGTTCGCCGGCGTAGCGTGGGTCGGTATCCTGAGAGAATTCAGAACCCAGTTCGATTGCTGGTGGTGGGGTGTCGTAGGAACGACGCCACAGCATGAACTGGTCGTCACCGTATTCGTCGCGGATTTCCTTCTTGTTCTTGCCCTGCAGAGCACCGTAGTGGCGTTCGTTCAGACGCCAGTCGCGCTGTACTGGAATCCAGTGACGGTCACATGCGTCCAGAGCCAGGTTAGCGGTCATGATGGCGCGACGCAGCATGGAGGTGAAGAGAACGTCTGGCAGGATGCCTTCCTTCTTCAGCAGTTCGCCGCCGTGGGTGGCTTCTTCCTTGCCCAGGTCGGACAGTGGCACGTCTACCCAACCGGTGAACAGGTTCAGGGCGTTCCATTCGGACTGGCCGTGACGCAGCAGTACGAGCTTGTAAGTCATGAGGATTCCTCTCATTTTCGGCTTTTTCTTTTGGGTTGTTTTAACCCGCACGGTTTCTATTGTAGTGGATTTTCGAAGCCGCCGGCCGGGACATTTGGGCAAGTTTACTTTGTTAAGATTTGCCCGGTTTCCGAGGGCGGTGAAAATGACTTCGGCGTGTTACGCTTCGGTAAATTGCCTGGTACCTTCCCCGCTTCTGGCGAAGCGTAACACGCCGATTTCAGTGGAGCGTAACACGCCGAACCTACGTTTAACCGCTTGCAAGCAAACCACCAGTTTTCCCAGCAGGCAATCCTTCTACTTACTCGGCAAGGAAATTAGAGTTATTGCTAAAGTTATATGCATGACGCATTCACACCAGCACGGGGCAATTGATTTGCCTCAACAGCGCCTGCGGCGAATCCGGATCATCTTAGCTGCCTTAGTTGTTCCTCTGGCGGTGTGCACGCTAGTGGCTATGGGATGGCTGTGGCCATCAGCTGAAAACTCTCCTGTGGGCAGTATTCCTCCTTTTGCTGAAGGTACGACCGTAGCAAAAGCTGAGGTGATTAGCCTTGATATTAAAGACTGCCCGGTTTCAGATGCGACAATGGCAGATCCAAACCAACCAAACGTTCCCGGCTACACCACGATCCCAAACACGGATCGACTGGTTCCTTCTGCCCTGTGCGCAAAGGTCCTTGAAGGTCCTTCGGCTGGTTTAGAAGTGCAACTGCAGGTTGCGCCTGAAAAGTTCTCAGTAATTTCTGTTGGAGATGCAATCAGTGTCTTGCGCACAGAAACCGGCGGAACTCAAGGAGTTATCCACGTCTTTTGGGATATCGAACGAACCAATCCACTACTGATCTTGCTGGGGCTATATATCGTTTTAGTAATTGCCGTAGCTCGCCTACGCGGCCTGGCCGCGATCGCCGGTTTAACCGCTTCCATCTTGATCTTGGTGTACTTCGTGATGCCAGCACTAATGGAAGGAAAATCTGCTCTGCTGGTAACCCTCAGCGGTGTTTCCGCAATGCTCTTTGCCTCCGTCTACTTTGCCCACGGGATTTCTATTCGCACCACAACAGCCTTACTGGGAACCTTCGGGGGAATGGCACTTACCGTCGGCTTAGCTTTTTGGCAGGTAAATGCAGTGCACCTCTCAGGGGGATCAACTGACGAATCACGCCTAATCTTTGGATTCCTCCCAGACGTTTCCTTGCAATCGCTACTTATTTGCGGAGTTGTCATCGCTGCCTTGGGCGCTTTAAATGACGTCACGATTACACAGGCTTCTACAGTTTGGGAACTACATGCGGCCAATCCCAAGATGGGAAAGACTCAGCTTTTCACCCACGCTATGCGAGTTGGTAGAGACCATATTGCTTCCACTGTCTACACCCTTGCATTCGCATACGCCGGAACGGCTTTACCAGCACTTTTATTAGCTATGATGGTGGACCGTCCGCTTTTAGAAATCGCGGTAACCGCCGAGATCGCAGAAGAAATTGTCCGCACCCTAATTGCCTCTATCGGATTAATCATTTCTATTCCACTAACTACATTTATTGGCGCCCTACTGGTTACTTTCACCCAGCTCCCGCCTGTTGCAGCGGCGCCCGCTACCGACCAAGCCATTTCAACTGACCACTAAAAACACTATTTGAAAGGATCCCAATGAGCACCTACCAGCTAGAAATTAAAGGCCTAACTTGCGGACACTGCGTCGCTTCGGTTACTGAAGAACTCCAGGAAATCGCTGACGTTTCTGGTGTCGAAGTTGAACTCAACGCCGGTAAGGAAGCGTTTTCTTTAGCTACAGTCACTGCTACAGCTGAGATTTCAAAGGCAGCTTTGGAAGCTGCCGTAGATGAGGCTGGTTACGAACTGATTTCCGTAGCTACCCGCTAATTTTTAGCGACTCTTTCTTATTTTCCACAGCGGAGCGTAACTCGCCGAAGTCATTTATCTCGGCAAGTTACGCTCCGGGAATTCTGGGGCGATCTCCCCACAGCAAAACCCACAAAGTAACGCACCCACACAGTATTGGAGGATCATGTCCACTCCCCCGGTGCAGCGCGCGACAGAACTGCGAAATCGACTGCTGATTTCCAGCGTCTTAACCATACCTGTCATGTTAATTTCCATGATCCCAGCCTTGCAGTTTCCAGGCTGGCAGTGGGTGGTCGCCAGTTTAGCCACCCCGGTAGCCACCTGGGGAGCATGGCCGTTCCACCGCGCGGCGTTTCAAGCTGGCCGCCACGGCGGTTCAACAATGGACACACTGGTATCCCTGGGCGTAATCGCCGCCATGGGTTGGTCACTGTGGGCGCTTTTCTTCACCGAAGCCGGTGCCTGGGGGCACGTCATGCACATGTCGTTCCTGCCGCAACATGCTTCGGGCCATCCCGAGTTGTATTTCGAAACAGCGGCGGTGGTAACGACGTTCCTTTTAGCGGGGCGCTACGCGGAGAGCTATACGCGCGCGCAAGCCGGCGATGCCTTACGAACTTTACTTGAGCTCGGAGCGAAATCTGCCGTGCGCATTGGCACTGACGGAAGTTTGCAAGAGATTCCGGCGCAGGATTTAGCGGTCAATGACTTAGTTTTGGTGCGCCCGGGCGAAAAAATACCTGCCGATGGGGTGGTTTCGTCTGGCTCTGCTGCGGTGGATACCTCTTTGTTAACGGGCGAAACGCTGCCGGTTTTTGTGTCTGTGGGAGATCCGGTCACCGGGGGCACCATCAATACCGACGGGGTGTTAGAGGTGCGCCTCACCAAGGTGGGGGCGGAAACGACTTTAGCGCAGATCGGCGAATTGGTAACGGCAGCGCAGCTGGGGAAAGCTCCGGTGCAGCGGCTTGCTGACCGAGTTTCAGGGGTGTTTGTGCCGGTAGTGCTGCTGATTTCAGCATTGACTTTGGCTGGGTGGTTGCTGGCTGGTGCCTCCACTCAGGCAGCTTTTACTGCGGCAGTAGCCGTTTTAGTGATTGCCTGCCCGTGCGCGTTGGGGTTGGCAACGCCAACTGCGCTATTGGTGGGTTCTGGCCGGGCTTCGCAGCTGGGGATAGTTATCAAGGGGCCTGAGATTCTTGAATCGACCCGGCAGATCGACACGATTTTGCTGGATAAGACGGGAACGATCACTTCTGGGAAAATGCAGGTGGCAAGTTTCGTTACTTCTGCGCCGAATGATTTTGATTCTCCTGCCGAGGGCGGTGAGTCTGAGCTTTCAGTAGCCGCTTTGGCAGCGGCAGTTGAATCTGCTGCTTCGCATCCGATCGCAAAGGCAATTGTCGATCACCACGCACTTCTTGTAGCGGAGCGTAACACGCCGCACTCAGTTGCTGAGCTTTCAGCTACTGACTTCTATAACCACGCAGGTTTTGGCGCTTCTGCAACAGTGGGTGAGCAACGAGTTTTCGTCGGCAGTGAAAAATTCCTGGCTGAACTGGGTTTTGATTTAGCTGCTTGGCGCCAGACTCTACAAGCCGGATACTCCCAAGGGGCCACCGTGGTTGCCGTGGGGGCTGTGCAGCTTTCTGATTTACCTGAAATGGAAGTTTCTTCCACGGAGCGTAACACGCCGCAGGTATTAGAGTCGGCGAGTTACGCTCCGCAGCTAGTAGTCGAACTTTCTGTCCAGGGAATGACCTGTGCTTCCTGTGTGCGCCGCGTGGAAAGAAAGTTAGAAAAGCTACCCGGCGTTTGTGCGCAAGTTAATCTGGCAACGGAAACTGCTCGGATTACCTTACCCGCACAGCAGTTCGCAGACGCTGCAGCTGAGCTGGTTAGCACAGTTGAAAAAGCCGGTTACGGTGCTAAAGTGCTTTCACAAGGCGCCCTCGAAATGAAAAATGATGCCGCGCAGCCAACCCTCACTGCCCACGCCGAATGGGAGAATGCGGCGGATATTTTGGGAATCCTACCGACCGCGGCGAAGCAAATGCTGGGGGTTTATCTGATTTCTGACCAGGTGAAGCCCACCAGCGCGCAGGCGATCACGCAGCTGCGAGAGCTGGGGATTACTCCGATTATGCTCACTGGAGATAACCAGCTGTCCGCGCAAAAAGTAGCTGCTGCCGTGGGGATTTCGGAAGTTTACGCGCAGGTGTTACCCGCCGAAAAACGCGACCATGTGGCTCGGCTGCAGGCAGAGGGCCGAGTTGTGGCGATGGTTGGTGACGGCGTGAATGATGCGGCGGCGCTTGCTCAAGCTGGCGTGCAGGGGCTGGGGATCGCGATGGGTTCCGGTACCGATACTGCGATTGAGGCTTCCGATATCACGCTGGTGGGTGCGGATTTGGGGAGCGTACCCACTGCGATTCGGATTTCGCGGGCGACGTTGCGGGTGATTAAACAGAATCTTTTCTGGGCTTTCGCGTACAACGTGGCGGCGATTCCACTGGCGGTCGCGGGATTGTTGAATCCGATGATTGCGGGGGCGGCTATGGCTTGTTCTTCCGTTTTGGTGGTTTCGAATTCGTTGCGTCTGCGCCGGTTTAAGTAGATTTCTGCAAGTTTTAATAGATTTTTAACTGGTTTAGCTGGTTTTCGTAACGATTTTTGGGAGCATAATTTTCGGAGCGTAACTCGCCGGGGTCATTTACTTCGGCGTGTTACGCTCCGCTTTTTTAAAAGATTTTCCGAGGGCGCCACCTTTGGTTTTACGTGATCTCGGCGTGTTACGCTCCGCTGTAAGGCACGTAGGTTCGGCGTGTTACGCTCCGAGAGAAGCGGAAGGGGCACTTACTTCGTTAGTAACCTTTGAGCGAACATTACGACCTTTTGAGCGCCCTTCGTCCGCGACTTTTTAGTGCCCTTCGTTAGCAGCTGCCTTGGCAGCGCGACGCTTGTGGAGGAAGTATTCAACTACCATCGGCAATACGGATGCGAATACGATCAACAAAATAATGGCACTCAAGTTATCGTGAATAAACGAAATACCGCCCAAAGCAGAACCTAATAAAGTCAGGCCACCACCCCACAGCAGTGCCCCCACCAGGTTCCAAAGCGCAAACTTCGCCCGGTTGTAACCAGCCATACCCGCTGCGATTGGCACGAAAGTACGCACGAAAGGCACAAAACGCCCCATCACTAAAGAGCGTCCTCCGTAACGAGAGAAAAACTCTTCAGATTTCACCAAATGCTCAGTTTTCAAAAAACGCGCGTCATCTGAAAAAAGCCGGCGCCCAAAAGTCTGGCCAATCAGATAACCAACCTGCGAACCAGCCATCGCGCAGACGACGATCGTCAAAATCAGCACCCACAGGCTCAATCCCAGCTGAGAGTGCAATAAACCCGCAGAAAATACCAGCGAATCCCCCGGAAGTACAGGGAAAAGCACGCCAGATTCAATGAAAACAATCAGCGCCACCCCTAAGAGCACCCATTTGCCTAAAGCTAACAGCAGGGTCTCGGGATTCTTGAACCATTCCAGTAAGGTCGCAAACCAGCCGGCGTCGCCGCCAGGAGCAGCAACTTCCAGCCAAGTAGCCGGAGCTGACCAAACCATTGGGAGCACGTCATTTACGAAATGAGCTTGATTCGCCAGTTGCGTCGCTAAAACCGAAGTTGCCAAAACCGAATGCATGCCAGCGCGTACCTTCCTAAGTAATATCTCTTTCCTTTGAACAGCCTACTTTGCGTTGGTAAAAGGCGCTAGCTTAACCGGAGCAACGTACCTAATTTCACAGCCCCGCACTCGTCATTTTCAGCTAATTTCCCCACGCCGCCAAAAGCGGCAAAAACCTAAATTTGCAAATTATTCCCATTTTCAAAAAACGTGAGCTTCTCTAAATTCTGCTTAGTTCAAGTGCATTTGCTGGGAATCTATGAAAATATCGTTTTATGGATTCAACCCGACGCATTCAAACACTCTTAATCGCCGTTGGCGGCGTATTAGCACTGGTAATCGCTTTCTACATGGGCATGCATTTTGGCAAACAGCAAGCCGGGGCGCCCTCGGAAAAAACTGGCTCTTCTGCCAGCGCCACCCAAAAGTCTGATTCCCAGCAGAACAAAAATGAAGAAACCAAAGAAAAGGGCGACAAGCAGGCTGCGAACCCGAACCTGACTCCCGGACGCGACTTCTCACCTAGCCACACCGATCCAAAAGTCTTGGAACTGGTCCGCGCCGAAATCCACCGCAAGGCGGATGACCCCCGCGCTCTGGGGGACCCAAATGCGCCGGTGGTTTTGGTTTCCTATGAAGACTTCTCTTGCCCCATGTGCGGCGTGTACCACGCAAACACCCACCAGCAGCTGCTGAAACTGGTTGAAGAAGGCAAGCTCCGCATCGAATTCCGCGACCTGGTAATCTTCCCTAACTACAACTCTCAGCTGGCACACCAGGGGGCACGCGCCGCCGGCCAGCAGGGTAAATTCTGGGAATTCACCAAGGAAGCTTTCGCAATGACCGCGAATGGAGCTCACCCGCAGTACACGAAGGAAATCATCCTGGACATCGCTAAGCGCGCTGGCGTAGAAAACCTTTCTGCTTTCGAAAAGGCTTTCGAATCTGAAGAAATCGTGAACGCCGTGCAAGAAGAAACCCTGCACGCCCGCCAGAACCTGGGTCTAACGGGAACTCCTTTCTTCATCGTAGGTGACGCGGTAATCTCTGGCGCACAGCCCACTGAGTTCTTCATCAACACCATCGAACAGCAACTGATTGAAGCCAAGTAATGCCAGTTTCGTCATTAATTGCTTTCGTCGGTGGCGCCCTGACGATTTTCGCCCCCTGCGCCGCCATGTTACTTCCCTCGTTCTTCGCATACGCTTTCTCATCGACGCGCGTAATGCTGGCTCGCACCGGAGTATTCGCCCTCGGGGTAGTGCTTGCGTTGCTGCCCTTCGGCGCGTTTGCGGGAACTTTCGGACACTTCCTGCGCGATAACTCGGCTACGGTTTCTTTCGTCGCCGGCGCGGTAGTAGTAGTCCTGGGGTTGATGCAGATCTTCGGCTTCACTTTCCCAGTCCCCCAGTTCGCGTCGAAGTTAATGACGCGCACTACCGCTGGCGGGGCTCAGGCAGCGTCCTCGGAAAATGGTGACTCCGCACAAAATACCGCCCCTTCCGCAATGGGCGTATTCCTACTTGGTTTGGGATATGCCTTTGCCGGAGTGGGCTGTTCCGGCCCGATCCTGGGCGCAGTCCTCACCTACGGTTCCCTCCAAGGCTCCGTTTGGGAAGGCGTCCTGCTGATGGTCTTCTACGGACTGGGCATGGCCGCACCAGTAATGCTCCTTGCTTTACTGTGGGATTCTTTGAAAGTGAATCAAAAAGCTTGGCTGCGTCCCAAACCATTGCAGATCCTAGGGCGGTGGACTACGGTTATGAACCTCGTTTCCGGGCTGATCTTCGTCGTCCTCGGCGCCATCTTAATGTTCTGGGGCGGCCAGTTAGGTAACTTTGCCATCCTCTCTGGCGAACAGCAGATTGAGCTGGAAAGCAGCGTTGCCGGCGCCCTGGCTGCCGTCCCAAGTTGGCTTTTCATTGCCCTGGCTGGCGTTATCCTAGCTTTGATTGGATTAAAATATAAATCCTCTAAGTAGGTTCGCAGAAAGAACGTTTAGCTAACATGATCCCCACTTTGCAACTCAAAGGTTCCCTACGAGTTCTGGCGGAATTCGCCACCATCGTAGCTATATCCATTGGCGTTGCAATAGTGGGGATTTTCCTTTCACGATCCCTCACCGACACTGACGTGCCGGCCTTGGCAAAGTTACACGATCCCGTCGTAGCGTTATCGCAGGTGGCAATGCCGGCAATAGTTTGCATTCTCTTAACGAGGGCGGTAATCCACCACCGAGAATTACAGTATGTAGTTTGGCAAGAGCCCGAGTACGTCTCTCCCAGGTTCGGTGGCAAAGCCCCCGTAGTAGCGCCGCCACTGGATACTTACGACGATTTATTCTTCGCCTCAGCCCTTTCCCACGAACCTGATCCCATGTTCGAAATCAACATCCAGCCGCGAGTTTCCAGACTTTGGTGGCTGGTCGGGATGCTGGCTATCTTCGGGGTCAGCATGGTGTTCCTAGTCTCGTTAACGAACCTGCAAGTAACCTTGCCCAGCGTAGTTGCGGGAACTTTCGCAGCCGCAACTTTAGCGGTAGCTCAAGAGTATTTACTGCGCGGCCTGGTAGTTGCCGAAGTGCGTCGCTTTACGAAACGGCAGCGTTGGCCACTGTTAGTTTCTACGGTGCTAACTTTCTTTTGGATGATCCCAATTTCTTTAACCGCTGCCTCGGCAAGTAACGTGTTAGCCCTGCTGCTCTTTGGCACCTTACTTGCGGTGCCGGCTTTTGCGCTGCGCCGCATCTTCGCTTCTTTGTGGGCGCCGATTACCGCGCAGTTCCTTTTCTTTACCGCTTTCTTAGTGCTTTTATAAAGACGCTGACAGAAAACCCCTCCTGAAGAGGAGGGGTTTTCTGCTGTAAGAGCGGGGATTTCCGCCCTCGGGAAAAAGCAAATCTGTCGGAGCGTAACACGCCGACATGAATGACTTCGGCGTGTTACGCTCCGATGGAAGCGGCGGGGCGCTTTGCTTGCACGGCGTCGATAACCCAGCCGATTGCCAAGCCCAGCAAAGCAGGCAGCAGCCAAGCGAACTTACCATCGCCCAAAGGCACGTACGCACCATAAGTATTCGCGTACCAAGTTGCCACGGTTTCGGAACCAAACATGTTGGAAGCGTGTAGCAATGACAGGGCGCCGGTAAAGAGGACCGAGAGCTTATACGCCCAGCGGAAATTCAAAGGAACTGCTACGTCCAGCAACGACACTACAAAAAGCACGATCATAATCGGGTACAGTAACAGGTTTACTGGTAGCACCAGCTTGAGAATCATTGCCAAGCTAACATTTGCCAGCAGGTAGGAAATCAGCAGGTGGGCGCCCATAATATTCGGGTAAGAAACCTGTGGGAACAGCTCGCTGAAGTAAGTGACCGATGCAGAAAGCAAACCCGTCACGGTAGTTAAACAAGCCAAGACCACAATCAAACCAAAGAAAACTTGCCCAAAACTGCCAAAAATCGCTACGGAAGCGTCGGCGAGGATCTGCGCGCCGTTAGTTTCTCCCGTCAACAAAGTATGGTGGCCAACCAGCGACAAACCAATGTAGATGCCCGCGAGCGCCACGCCGGCCACGATGCCAGCTAGGGTTACGCCGGTCATCAGTTCCTTACGTCCGGTATAGCCGTGGCGGCGCAAGACTTCCAAAATCAAAGCACCGAATAGTAAGGAGCCATTGGCATCCATGGTGAAGTAGCCCTGCAGAAGTCCAGTTTCAAAGGGGGCTTGGGCATAGTCGCCTACCGCTGGAGCGGTGCTAGCCGGCTGGGTTACTAAAACGCCCACGATCAAGATGATCAGCATGGTCAAAAGAGTTGGGGTCAGCCAGATGCCGATGATGCGGGTAAGTTTGCCGGGGCGTAAAGTCAGGGCGATAACCAGACCGAAAAAGACCAGCATATACAAAGGAATTGTCAGCGCAGATTCGGCGGCTGCGGGGGAAACCATGGCGATAACTGGTTTGGCTGCCATTTCGAAGCTGACGGCGGCAACGCGCGGAATCGCATAGAGCACGCCGGTGACTAAGAAAATAAAGACGGTTAGCGCCAGTCCGGGGATTTTACCGATGCGTTCGGTTACGCCGCTGACGCCTTTTTCAGTGGTTGCTAAAGAGATGAGCGCCAGGATAGGGATGATAATGGCGGTAATGAACATACCAGCCATGGCGGTTGGTAGGTGTGGGCCCGCTTCGGCTCCCAGCATGACTGGGAAAATTAGGTTGCCTGCCCCGAAGTACATGGCAAATAGTGCCAGGCCGGTGATGACTAGCATGGACAGTTTCTGTTTGAACATGTTTATCCCTATAGTTTGCGCATTTTGGGTGAGCTAATTAGCTTAGCTTTCTAAACTCACGACTATAGCAAAAGCGTATAGTTTTTTCATTTACCTATAGGCAATCCAGGTGAGAGTGTAATACGGTAGACGCACCAGCTCGCCCGGCTCATACCCCAGGTGCTCATATAAGTACCAGCGTAAATTCTCTTGCATTTTCGCTTGATACCGCGGATTTGCGCGCAGATACGAAGAACGCGTGCGCCCTAATCCCAAGATTTGCTCGGGTGTCAGCCGAGTTTCAAAGCGGGCTTGGTGGAGTTGCAACTCACTAAAAACCGCTTGGGAAGTTCCCGTTGGATAGGTTCCTTCCCCCACATGATAGTTGGCAGTTAGTGCCGGAGGGCGTTCAGCAGTGCGTACGTCACCTGAACGCATAATCCGCGTCAGCCGCTTCACCCAGGGCACCGAAACATCTAGTTGATTATAAACGATTGCTAAATGTCCGCCCGGGCGCAGCACTCGAGTGGCTTCTTGCACGGTTTTTTCTACGTCCATCCAATGCCAGCACTGGGCAAAAACAAGGGCATCTTGTGAGGCATCGGCCAGTCCGGTAGCTTCACCAGTCCCGGCAGTTACGCTCCAATTTGCGAGCTGCGGGTGGGTTTGTGCCAGGTGCGTTTCGCATTGGGTGCGCATAGCTTCAGCCGGTTCAATAGCGGTGATTTCTTTTACCCAGTTTGCGGCTTGGGCGGTGAAGATCCCGGTTCCTGCGCCAATATCTGCCACGGAAGTTGCCGCAAGCTTTTCCACCATTTGTTTAGTTGGCTGCCAGGTAGTTTCGGTGGCGTCCTCGGGAATCTGCGCGTCCCCTAAAAGCGCCGCCATGACGGTGCTAAACGGGTAGGCGGGGCGCAGTTGCGCGTATTCGCCAGTTGCCAGTTCGAAAGCGTTGCTGGGGGCCGCTTCATCCCACGGATTTTCGCTCACTCTTAGAGTCTACTCTGGATTCTTCAGCGGGCGTACAGTACTGCTGCGGTAAGTGCCGGGAGCGTAACTGTTCCGGTTTGCGCCTCCCACGCGACTTGCTGCACGCGATTGTCGGCGGTGGTTTCAGCCAAAATCGGGTGTAGTTTGAAGTCAATGCCGGCTAAATCTGCGTAGGTTTGCGAAACTGCGCTTGGATACGGGTTGAAGGCGACCAGCAGATGGCTGATTTCCGGATCGCAGCGTGGCCCCACGGTGTCGTCAATATGCATGGCGATGACCGCTGACCGGGAGTGGCTTCCCTGGTTGGGGAATTTTACTTTCTGGCAGATTAGGTCGGCGCTGCCCAGGCGCAGCAGGGGCAGTTGGGTGCGCAGGCGCAGCAAATCCAACGCCATGAAATGAGATTTATCGAGGGCGGTGGGCGAAGCTACGAGCTGCGGATTGCGTAGCAGCGGACGCATCTTTTCCCAGTTGTGGCTTTCGCTTTCGTTTCTTTCCCAAGGTGGCAGGCCAACACCGAAGTTGTGGTGCTGGCGGCTCCAGTCGATGGCGTTGAAATAATCGCCCGAATTGTATGAGTCGCGGTCTAAGGATTTAGAGCGCAATAGGTCCGTGCCGGCGTGCCAGAAGGCGGGGGATTGCCCCCAGGTGACGGCGGCGAGTTGCAAGATGTTGTAGCGGACGCGGTCTTCCATACTGGTGTTTTCTGGAAGTTTGATAACCGCCAGGTCATAGAGGGTTTGGTTGTCGTGTGCGTCAACGTAGTTGATGCTTTCGGCTGGTTCACTGCCGTAGCCAACGGTACGGCCACTGTGGTTGAGGGTTTGTCCGCTTCGTACTCCCTGGTGGGTTTCCCACTGGTAGGTTTTCAAGTTGCCGGCCAGGCCCAGGCGGATGACGTCAGCTTCAGCCAAGAGGCGGTTTGCTTCATGGTCGGTTAAGGGTGCCTGGGGGTTTTGTGCCAGCCCGTTGCCCCACCCGAGAGTGCGGTCGAAGCCATCGTGGTGTCCGCCCATTAAAGAGTCGCGGATGCGGTCATTAAACGTGCCGATTTCGCTGCCGGCTAGCTGCCCTTGGGTAGCTTGGTAAAAGCGCGCGTTATCCGCTACTTCACCGAAGTTCCAGCCTTCGCCGTAAAGGTGAATGTTTTGTCCATCAATGCCGTCTGTGGCGACGGTTAGTTTTGCTAGAGCGTTTTTCACCGCCCACATGTTGGCTGCCGAGTGGTGTCCCATTAGGTCGAAGCGGAAGCCGCTTACCTTATAGTGTTTTGCCCAGTGCACTATGGAATCCACCATGAGTTTTTCCATCATGACGTGTTCGGTAGCTAGGTTGGCGCAGCAGGTAGAGTTTTCTACCAGCCCGTCTTCGCATAGGCGGTGGTAGTAGCCGGGGACTACACGGTCTAGAAGGGCTTTTTCGCTTTGCCCGGATTCGTAGAGGTGGTTGAAGACTTGATCGGCTACTACTCGTAAACCGTGTTTACCGGTTTGTGCCAGGGCAGCTACCATAGTGCGAAATTCGCGGATTTTTCCGGCGGCACTGGCATCGGTAGAGTATGAGCCTTCGGGCACCTGGTAGTGGTGGGGGTCGTACCCCCAGTTAAACCCGTCGGTAGCTGCCACGGCGTTAACTGCTGCTTGGGGAGCTTCGGAAGCGGGGTCGGTGAAGGTGGGAATCTGCGGTTGGTCTTGAATTTCTCTGGGTTTTGGGATGGAACCGATATCGTAGGTGGGTAGCAGGTGCAGGCTGTTTATTCCGGCGTCTGCTAACCGAGTAAGGTGGCGCATCCCCGCCGATTCTGTGGCTGTGAAGGCTAGGTAGGTGCCGCGCCAGGGGGCGGGCACGGTTTCGTCGTGGATTGAGAAGTCGCGGACGTGTAGTTCATAGATCATCTGATCCACGGCTCTGGCCACTACTGGGATCTGTAGGGTTTCCCAGTTTTCGGGTTGGAGCTGCGGGTCGGTTAGGTCAATGATGACGCTGTGAGAAGACGTGGCGTTCAACCCGTGCGAGTACGGGTCGGTAACCACGTTGGTGACCACTTCGTTAAGGCTGGGGACAAAGACTTCTACGGCATATCGGTAGGCGCAGTTTCGCCAGCTGGCCTTCCCGGCGATTTCCCAAATGCCGGTTTGCGCGTCGTAGTTCAGCGGGTATTCGGTGTGGGTTTGCAACTGGGTTTCGCTGGGGTGTAGTTGCAGTTTTACGGATTTCGCGGTGGGTGCCCATAGGCGCAGCGTTGGGTGTCCGTTTGCCCAGCTGACACCTAAAGTTGTTGGGCGTGCAGATTCACTAAAGAGGGTGTCGATAATCCCGGGGATCTGCATTCCGGTTAGACCAATTAGGGTGTCGCCTTGGTGGGTGAGTACTTGGATTGCGCCGCGAAGTGCCTGCTGGTAGTCCAGTTCCGCGGTTTCAAGTTCGAAGATTGCGTGGCCGCGCAAGTGGGGCCAGCGGGTTGCTTGACTTTCCCCGAGGGCGCTGGGCTTGAGCTTTATTTTTTGGATGGCCGGCAAGGAAGCTGTCGTTAAGTCTGCGGCAGTTAAGTCTGCGGCGGTTAGAGCTTTGTCTGCCAGGATAAGGGTTGCCTCTACTTGGGTTTCCTCGTAGTTAGCGAATTGGCGTTTTGAAATGGCGATGGTAGTTTTGTCGAGCCAGTGGGCGCGCGCCAGTTTTTCGCCGGTTAACTGAGGGTTTTGCGTGGCAGAAGTTGCTTGTTCCACAGTGGTGTCATCCTCGTTTTTTGGGGGATAGGTTTAAGCTGTCTTCCAGTCTAAGGTGTGCCGCCCTCGGAAGCATCTTACTGCTGCCTTACCCACCGGAGCGTAACACGCCGACTTCACGTATCTCCCCACCCACTTGCCGAAGCGTAACACGCCGACTTCACGCATCTCCCCACCCACTTGCCGGAGCGTAACACGCCGAAGTCAGCGCAGCCGGTAAAACTGTTTCCTCTAAATTTGCCGGAGCGTATCTTATCCACTTCATTTACTTCGGCGAGTTACGCTCCGATATTTAAACTGGGGGCGGTTATTGACGGGATCTTTAGTGCCGGATTTCCCCCTTCAGTCCTTAGACCTATTTAGAAAAGCTCTTCATGCGTTATAACCAGCTTTCAAAACCTCATAAAAACCCTTAAATTTCAAGGATTTAAGGCTCTTCCCAGAGTGGAGTGCTACCTTAGTAGGCAACAAAAAATCGGTTTTATACTGAGAAACTGTTGCCTACTGTTCCCCCAAATCATATACAAAAGGATTGATCTTGCTAGCAACAACGACGTTTACGGCAGGTAGCCACCTGATCGGTGACTCCCTTTTCCTCTCCGCAATGGCGGGGCTGTTGCCTCTGGTAGTTTTCTTTGTACTTCTGGGTGTTTTCGGCGTTAAGACCCACTGGTGCGCCATCATTTCCCTGGGTGTTTCCCTGGTAGTTGCCGTCCTAGGTTTCCAAATGCCCCTCACCTACGCCCTCTTAGCTGGCACCCAAGGTGCAGGACTTGGATTTATGCCAATCCTTTACATCATCATCGCCGCTGTTTGGTTGTACAATCTGACCGAACGTTCCGGCCGAGCTGCTGATGTGCGCACCGCTTTTAACCTGGTTGGCAAAGGCGACCAGCGTGTCCTCGCCCTGCTAATCGGCTTCTCTTTCTGCGGTCTTTTGGAAGGCTTGGCCGGCTTCGGCGCCCCCGTTGCTATCGTGGCAGCCATTTTAGTAACCGTAGGCTTCGACCCAATTAAGGCTGCGATGATCACCATCGTCGGTAACGCCATTAACGTGGGTTACGGCGCAATGGCGATTCCCGTAACTTCCGCTGCCAAGTCCGTTGATTTGGAACCAACTGTAGTAGCCAGCTGGATGGGTCACATCACCCCAATCATCGCCGCTTTCATCCCCATGATTTTGCTACTCATTGCAGATGGGGTACGTGGTTTGAAGCAGCTTTGGCCAGCCGCCCTCTTGGTCGGCGCTGTCACCGCTGGCGGCCACTACTGGGCAACCAACTTCTTCTCTTACGAACTCACCGCCGTGATTTCCTCTCTGCTGGGCTTTGCCTCCATCGCACTGCTCATGCAGATTTGGACCCCAACTACTCCTGCGGAAGTACAGGCCGACCAGGCGCAGGGTCTCACCCTTTCACGTGCTACCTTGGCACTTATGCCTTACTGGCTGGTCGTTATCGTCTTCGGGATCGCCAAGCTGTGGACCCTGGGCGTTGATCTTCCTGCCCTGCTTAAGACCACCGATGTTAAGTTCGGCTGGCCGGGTCTGCACGGCAACTTGGTAAACGCCGCTGGCGAACCAATCGCGGGCACTAACTTCACGGTACAGACGCTGGGCTCTCCAGGTACTCTGATTGTCCTCACTGCCGTAATTGTTTCTTTGGTTTACGGCCTGACTTCTTCAGGTGGCAAGTTCCCATTCACTTTCGGCCAGGGCTTGCGCCTGCTGTTCACCACTATTTACAACCTGCGCATCGCGATTCTTACGATTGCGACCATTATGGCGCTGGCATTCGTCATGAACTTCTCTGGCCAAACCGGCACCATCGGCCTGTGGATGGCGGGCGTGGGCACCACCTTCGTCTTCATTTCTCCAGTTTTGGGTTGGATTGGCACGGCCGTCACCGGTTCCGCTACCTCGGCGGGCGCGCTGTTTGCTAACTTGCAGTACACTGCCGCTGGTCAAATCGGCGCAGATCCAAACCTGCTGGTGGGTACCAACGCGGTGGGCGGCGGCCTGGGCAAGATCGTTTCCCCACAGAACTTGGCAATCGCCGTCGGCGCGATTGGCAAGGAAGGTGCCGAACCAGAATTGCTCCGCAAGGCAGGTCCGATTTCCATTGGCTTGCTGGTGGTGCTGTGTCTGTTGGTTGGCTCGGCCTCCTTGCTCTTCCCACCGGTTCCGTAAATCGTTTCCGCGTAGTTTCCCGGCGGCTTTTGCAAGATTTTTCTTCCCGAGGGCGTCGGTGGAACTCTTCCCCACCTCAAACAGTTATTGATTTTCCACAACTCAACTAATAGAAAGGGCGTTGACTCGTGAAAATTGCACTCTTTGCAACGTGTATCTCCGACGTCATGTTTCCTCAAGCGCCTCAGGCAACGGTACACTTGCTGCGCCGTCTTGGCCATGAGGTAGTTTTCCCGGAACAGCAAGGATGCTGTGGGCAGATGCACATTAACACTGGCTACTATCCAGAAGCCATGCCTCTGATTGAAAACCATGTGCGTACCTTCGAACCCGTCCTCGATGGGGAATGGGATGCCATTGTAGTTCCTTCAGGTTCTTGCACCGGTTCTTTGCGTCACCAGCAAGAAATCGTGGCTAAGCAGCAGGGGAATGATCCTTTAGCACAGAAGGCTCGCGCAATTGCCGCTAAGACTTATGAACTCTCTGAGTTCTTAGTGAATGTGCTGGGTACTGACGATGTGGGAGCTTACTTCCCGCACCGCGTTACCTACCACCCAACTTGCCACTCGATGCGTATTGCAAAGGTGGGTGACGCTCCTTACCGCCTGTTAAAGAACGTGGGTGGTATTGATTTCGTGGAACTTCCTGAAGAAGAATCCTGCTGTGGTTTCGGCGGGACCTTCTCTTTGAAGAACCCCGATGTGTCTACCGCTATGTTGGCGCAGAAGATGGCTAACGTTATCTCTACCAAGGCAGAAATTTTGGTTGCGGGTGACTACTCTTGCTTGATGCATATCGGTGGCGGTCTTTCCCGCAACCGCTCTGGCGTACGCGTTATGCACTTGGCAGAAGTTTTGGCTCCTACTCAGGATCAGCCTTGGTTCCCACCTGAAACTACTACCAAGGTTGGTGCATGATGCTCAAAGGTTTATTCACTAAGGAACCCAAAGCTCCCGTCCGCACCGAAGCGGAACTGGGTTGGTCTCCCGGTGCGGAAATTCCCGCCGACCCATTGCGTTGGGGTAAGTTCTTCACCGAGTCTGCTCGCGAACAGCTTCCGAAAACGCAGTTGCGTCGTAACATTCGTCGCGCTACCACTGCGATTCGTAACAAGCGCGCCCTGCGCGTAGCAGAAATGCCTGACTGGGAAAATCTGCGCGAGTCTGCTTCTGCGATTAAGCAAAAAGTTCAGGCTAATATGCCCCAGCTGCTCGAACAGTTGGAAAAGAACATTACTGATCGCGGGGGCATTGTCCACTGGGCGCGTGACGCTAAGGAAGCGTGCGAAATCGTTCACGAACTGTTGGTTGAAAAGGGCGTAGACGAAGCCGTTAAGGTTAAGTCCATGGTTACCCAGGAAATCGACTTGAACGAGTACCTGCTTAAGCGCGGTATTTCCCTGTGGGAAACTGACTTGGCTGAACTGATTGTGCAGCTGGGTGAAGATATGCCTTCCCACATTGTGGTTCCGGCACTGCACCGTAACCGCGCTGAAGTTCGCGCTATCTTCCAAGCAAAGATGCCTTCAGTTCCGGAAAATCTAACTACTGAACCACGCACCTTGACTATGGCTGCGCGCGCTCACCTGCGCAAGAAGTTCCTTACTTCCCCAGTCGCTATTTCTGGTGCAAACATGGCGGTAGCTGAATCCGGTACCCTTTATGTTTACGAGTCTGAAGGTAATGGGCGTATGTGTCTGACCCTACCTCAGACGCTGATCACCATCATGGGTATTGAAAAGCTGATTCCTACCTACCAGGATCTGGAAGTTTTCGCACAGCTTCTGGGCCGTTCCGCCACTGGTGAACGTATGAACCCCTACACCTCTGGTTGGACGGGGGTTACCCCAGGTGATGGCCCACAAGAGTTCCACTTGATTTTGCTGGACAACGGCCGCACTAAGGTTTTGGCAGACGAAGTTGGTCACGAAGCTCTGTCTTGTATCCGCTGTGGTGCTTGCTTGAATATCTGCCCAGTTTACGAACAGGTTGGTGGCCACGCCTACAACTCGGTTTACCCAGGTCCAATTGGTATCTGTTTGACTCCGCAGTTGAAGGAAGCAACTGACCATCACGACCCTGATTCCACTTTGCCTTTCGCTTGTTCTCTGTGTAACGCCTGTGCTGATGCTTGCCCAGTACACATTGATTTGCCGGGCATTATTGTGGACCGTCGCCGCGCCTACCAGGATGCTAACCGCGGGGGAATTCCTAACCTGTGGGATATTTCGATGAAGGCTGCGTCGGTAGTGATGTCTTCAGGCAAGAAGATGGAACTGGCTGGTAAAGCTGCTTCTAAGGGCCGTTTCTTAGGTGGAAAGACGCGTCGTATCGGTCATATTCCACTTCCAATTGCAAGTATTTGGACTGCTGCTCACGATGTTCCTGCTCCCCCAGCTAAGTCCTTCCGCCAGTGGTGGGCTGAAGAGGGGCAGAATCAAGGAAAGGGTGCACGCTGATGTCTTCTCGCAGTGTTAAAGACGCACAAGCTAAGGCTGAGATTCTTCGCCGAGTCCGGTCTGCGCTGGCTAAGAGCGGGGTTTCCGACGTTGAAGTTCCGCGCGATTACATTTCTTCTTCCGAGCACCAGCCCGGTTCCGCACATGTTCTGGATGTTTTCGAGGACGCTTTGGTGGACTATAAGGCTACCGTTTGGCGTACTGATGCAGATGGTATTGCGGCTACTGTGCTAAAGGCTCTAGAAGGTTGTACTTCGGTTGTAGTTCCAGATGGTCTTGACCAGGCTTGGTTAACTGATTTGGCTGAGTTGGACGTGCGGGTAGATAAGTTGGATGCGCAGCTTTCCCACGAAGAACTTGACCGCACGGATGCGGTAATTACAGCTTCACGTTGCGCGGTGAGCCACACGGGCACCATCATTTTGGATGGTGAACCAGATCAGGGTCGTCGTGCGATCACTTTGGTTCCTGACCGTCACGTAGTAGTTGTCGATGCCGCTACGGTTTACCCAACTGTGCCACAGGCAGTGGCGATTTTGAAGGATAACCCACAGCGTCCAACTACTTGGATTGCGGGCCCGTCCGCAACTTCGGATATTGAGTTGATCCGCGTTGATGGCGTGCACGGTCCTCGTAACCTGCAGGTAATCATTGTTACCGCATAAAGTTACGGTTTGGTAACTGCATCTTTTTGGTAATCACTTCCTAAGTTTGGCTACGCCCCGCGGGGCGTAGCCAAACTTTTTTACGTTAGTTTAATGTCAAAAACCCCAGTTTTGCGCCTTTTTCTCAGCGGAGCGTAACTCGCCGAAGTGATTTTTGGGCGCCCTCGGGAAGAATCTGGGAAAATCCTTGAAATCTCAATAAAAAACGCAATTCTCCACCCTGCCAACCTTTTTGGGACTTTTGCCCTAAAGATTTGTATACCCTTAGTTACATTCTTTTGATTCGGTGTTACTATAAATTACTGTGAGGGCGATGACGCTCTACGTAATCCTCCAAATCAGAATGGAAAATGCAATGGCACAAATCGTAATTTTAGGTGCAGGCATTGCAGGACACACGGCTGCGATGGTGCTCCAGAAGAAACTGAAGCGCACTGAGCATAAAGTCGTGGTGATCTCGCCGAAGCCGACTTGGAACTGGGTTCCTTCCAACATTTGGGTAGGCACCGGACGCATGAAGCGCGAAAAGGTAGTTTTCGAGCTGGCTCCGCTATACAAGAAGCTAGGCATCGAGTTCCACCAGGCGGCTGCAACTGCACTCTACCCAGAAGGTGACGCCACCAACCCACGTTCTCAGGTTGAACTGGTTTACACCGACGAGGCTCGCAACGGCGAAACCGCTCGCGTTGAATTCGATTACCTGATCAACGCAACCGGTCCAAAGTTGAACTTCGCTGCTACTCCTGGTTTGGGACCTGACGAAGGCTACACCCAGTCTGTTTGCACCGACGCTCACGCTGAAGAATGCTCCGCAGAGTTCCTGGACGCTGTGAAGCGCATGAAGGCTGGCGAACACCTGCGTTTCGTAATCGGTACCGGCGCAGGTACCTGTACCTGTCAGGGTGCTGCTTTCGAATTCACCTTCAACACTGAGCACGAACTGCGCGAACACGGCGTCCGCGACAAGGCTGAAATCGTTTACCTCACCAACGAACCTCAGCTGGGCGACCTGGGCGTAGGCGGCATGAAGTTCAAGCAGGATGGTTACATGACCACCTCACAGCTGTGGACTGAATCCATCTTCCGCGAGCGCGGCGTAAAGGCTATTGTGGGTGCGGCTGTTAAGAACATTGAGAAGACCTCTCTCACCTACGAAGACTCTGCTGGTGAGATGCACGATCTGGATTACGACTTCGCAATGTTGCTGCCTCCATTCACCGGTGTGCCGATGAAGGCTTACAACCGTGATGGGGAAGATATTTCGGCAACCGTATTCAACCCAGCTGGCTTCATGAAGGTTGACGCTGACTACACGCCAAAGCCATACGAAGAATGGCGTGCAGCTGACTGGCCAAAGACCTACCAGAACCCAACCTACAAGAACATGTTCGCCGTAGGTATTGCATTCGCTCCACCACACGCTATCTCTAAGCCACACACCACTAAGAACGGCACGTTGATTGCTCCAGCTCCTCCACGTACCGGGCAGCCTTCTGGTGTTATGGCAGCTAAGGTGGCTGAGTCCATCGTTGACTTGCTGAAGAATCCTAATGCGAAGTTGCACGAAGCTTCCATGGGTAACTTGGGTGCAGTTTGTGACGCTTCCACCGGCGCTAACATGCGTACCGGTTCGGCAGCTGCCATCATGATGTTCCCAATCGTTCCTGACGAGACCGTTTACCCAGAGACTGGTCGCCACGCGACTTTGACTCGTGGCGAACTGGGCTTGTTCGGCCACTGGGTGAAGGTTATGCTTCACCACCTGTTCATCTACAAAGCCAAGGGTAAGCCTGGCTGGAACCTGATTCCGGAGTGATCGTTATGGAAAACAAGTTATCTGTCGAAGAGTTAGATCCTCATACCGCTAAGCGCATTAAGGATGCTCCGCTGCCAACTAAGCGGACCCTGCGCCGTCGCCGCGGTTTCCTATCGCAGTTTGGGCGTTTCGTAGCCTTTAACTTGCGCACTTTGAATATCGTTCGCCTATCGGAAAAGTGAGCTTCTCTTCCCGAGGGCGCCGGTTTTAGGTGCTTCTAAAAGAGGGGGTGTTCCTACACCCCCTCTTTTGCTATGCGTGCTGGGCGGATTCTAGTGGTGGTTGCAACGTCTTTGTTTCAACTGATGAGTTCTA